>NZ_DATGEX010000039.1:0-68334 GCF_035309685.1 Phenylobacterium sp. | reverse complement strand
CCGCGAGGAGTGGGAGCGGACCTTCAACGTCTGCTGGGGCGGGGTCTACCTGGGGGTGCGGACCTTCCTGCCCATGCTGCAGGCGGCCGACGAGGCGCACATCGTCAACACCTCCAGCGTCAACGGCTTCTGGGCGAGCCTGGGTCCCAACGTCAGCCACACGGCCTATGCGGCGGCGAAGTTCGCGGTGAAGGGCTTCTCCGAGGCGCTGATCACCGATCTCGCGCTGACCGCGCCCAACATCAAGGTCTCGGTGGTGATGCCGGGCCACATCGGCACCTCCATCGTCGCCAATTCGCGCAAGGTGATGAGCGGCCGCGACGAGGACGCGTTGAGCGCCGACGACCTGGCGCGGGCGCGCACCCGGATTTCGCGCATGGGCGTGGATGTCAGCCAGCTGCCGGACACGGCCCTGCAGGCCATGGTCGACGAACAGGCCCGCCGCTTCCTGGAGGACGCGCCGACGACGGCGGGTGAGGCGGCGACGATCATCCTGGACGGGGTCAAGGCCGAGCGCTGGCGGATCCTGGTGGGGAACGACGCCGTGGCGATGGACGCCATGGTGCGCAAGGACCCGGAGGCCGCCTATACGCCGGAGTTCTACGAGGTGCTGATCAAGGAAATGGGCTGGCGGCTGGGGCGCTGAAGAGCGGCGCAAACAAGCTTGGCCGCAATAAATCTTTGGTTTCACACAGGATCTGCATTGCTTGGACGCAATGTGTCGGCTATGCGACGCATCTTCGGAGTGCGTCCTGATGGTCTGTGTTCTGCTGGTCGAGGATGAGCGCGAGGTTGCGGAACTTACCCGCGACGCGCTGAGCGACGCCGGTTTCAAGGTGACCGTCGCGCTGGACGACCGCACCGCCTACCAGACCCTGGAACATGAGGCCCGCAGCTTCGCGGCCGTGGTCACCGACATCAACCTTGGGACCGGAGTCACCGGCTTCGACGTCGCCCGCTGCGCGCGGCGGCTCAACGAGGCCATCAAGGTGATCTACATTTCCGGCCAGGGACCGCATGCCGGCCAGTTCAGCGTCGAGCGCGCGCTGACCGTGGAGAAGCCCTTCGACCCGCGCGACCTCGCCCAGCAGGTCGCGGCCTTCATCAAGAACTAGTCCCCAGCGGGGCCGTAGTTCCCGGACTGTCTTGGTCTGGGACGGCGCATGGGGCCGCTCACCACCCCGCGCCTTCGATTCCGGCCGACATCTCGCGGTCTTCAGCGCCCTGGGGCGTTAGCCATTACCGTTAGGCATCCGCAGGTGCGGCATCTCAACGCGATATCGCCGATTTTCCAGGGCGGGACGCCAGTAAAACCCAGCCGGGTCCGAGACTTGCTCTCCACGGAATCGAGACCTGACTGTGTGTGCCATTACGGGATCGGGCGCGACATCCGGGTTTGCAGATTAACCAGTCGCCTCGCTTGGTTAAGGCGCGGCATCGAGTCGAGGGGTACTATGAAGCTTCGCAATGTCCTGATCGCGGCCGGTTCGGCGCTCGCGCTTTCCACCCTGGCCACCGCCGCCTTCGCCGCCGGCACGCTGAACGCGTCCGCGGTCTCCAGCGTCATCGTCGTCTCGCCGACCACGCTGACCAAGACCCAGGACATGAACTTCGGCACCGTCGTTCGTCCCAGCGGCGCCAACGGCAACACCACCTTCATCCTCGACACCGCCAACAACGTCACCAAGAGCGGCGGCGACGGCTCGGTCGTCGCCAGCACCACGACCTCGGCGAAGTTCAGCCTGGTGACCACGCCGGGGATTTCGTTCACGCCGAGCGCCGTGCTCAGCTTCGCCCCGGCCGGGCAGCTGATCAACATCGCCGCGGGGACCCCGCTGGTCACCGGCGCCACCGGCGCGGGTCCGACCTTCAACCTCGCCGCCAACGGCACCGCGATGCTGAGCTACGGCGGCCAGTTCGACGTCACCCCGACCACGGTGCCGCAGACCTACACCGGCACGCTGGCGGTCACGATCACCTACAACTGAGCGCGGGCGGCCCCGACTCCGACAGACCACCGGCCCGGGCGACCCGGCCGGTGGTTTTCGTTTGCGCTCTGGCCTAGCCTCGCGGCATGGCGACCATCCTGGCGGTCCACGCCCATCCCGACGACATCGAGCACCTGGCGGCCGGAACCTTGGCGATCCTGGCGGCCCAGGGGCACGCCATCCGCATCGCGACCCTGACCGCCGGCGAGTGCGGCTCGGCCGCCACCGACCTTGCCGCCACCGGGGCCATCCGCAAGGCCGAGGCCGCAGCCGCCGCCGCCCTGATCGGCGCGCAATACCGCTGCGCCGACCTGGCCGACCTGGGCGTGTTCAACGACGACGCCTCGCGCCGCGCGGTGACCGAGCTGATCCGCTGGGCGGCGCCGGACGTGGTGCTGGCCGCCTCGCCCGCCGACTATCACCCTGACCACGAGGCCGCGAGCCAGCTGACCCGCGACGCCTGCTTCGCCGCCTCCGTGCCCAACTACCGCACGGGCCCGGCCACGGCGCTGGAGGCGATCCCCCACCTCTATTTCATGGACCCGATCGGCGGGCGCGACCGCGAGGGAAACCGCATCGCAGCCGACTTCGGCGCGGACATCGAAGGCGGCTTTGCGCGCAAGCAGCAGATGCTCTCCGCCCACGTCAGCCAGGCGGAATGGGTGGCGCGCCAGCACGGCATCGCCGATCATCTGGGCTCCATGGAGGCCTGGTCGCGCCGCCGTGGCAAGGACTTTGGCCGCACCGTCGCCGAGGGCTTCCGCCAGTACGTCCACGAGCCCTATCCGAAAGCGCCGCTGCTGCAGCGCCTGCTGGGCGAAGCCCTGGTCACGCCGCCGCCTGCGACCTAGAGCCAATCGCCCTCCAATCAGGTTGATGCTTTTGGCGTCCTCGCCCCCTTGCGGGGCGAGGGTAGGGAGTGGGGGTGTCATCGCCGTGCTTATGGGGCCGAAGCGCAGTCCTCACAGCTTGCACCCCACCCCTGACCCCTCCCCGCAAGGGGGAGGGGAAGCTCAGGCCCCAATCCGAGCATCGACCTAGCCCTTCACGACCGCGTCATAGCGCGCCCACATCGGGCGGCAATCGAGCACCTCGCCGGACTCCATGGCCTCGTCGATGGCCATGACCGTCAGGCCGGCTTCCAGGCTGTCGAAGGGGGTCACCGGGAACGGAGCGCCCGCTCCGAGGCTCGCCAGCAGGTCACGCGCCATGGCCTGGTCGGCGCCATTGTGGGCGTCTGCGGTGCGTTCGCCAAAGTCGATGCGCTCGGGCTTGCCGCGGCTGAGCGCGCGGCGGACCATCAGGCGGTTGCGCGCCAGGTCGGCGATCAGCGTGCCTTCGGTCCCGGCGACGTACCAGCGCCGCTCGGGCAGCGCCACGTGGCTGTTGGCGTGGAACGACAGGCGCACCTGGTTCTCGTATTCGATCATCGCGGTCTGGTGGTCGGTGACGTCCATGTCCGACTGGAAGGCGTCATTGGCGCCCTGCCAGCCGGGGTCGAAGGCGTAGGCCGCCTCGCCGGTGTCCCAGGTGCGCGGCGTGGTGTCGGCCCGCTCGGCGGTGAAGATCCGCCGCCCGCCAAAGCTCGCGATCCTGCGCGGGCGCGCCCCGGCCAGCCGGGCGAAGATATCGAAGTCGTGGCAGACCTTGTCGAGCAGGTAGGAGCCGCCCCAAGCCTGCCGGCGGCGCCAGTTGCGGGCCAGATAGCCGCCGTGCTCGGGCGGCAGGTGCTCGGTGGCGTCGATGGAGACGATCTCGCCAAGCTCGCCCGCGTCGATCCGCGCGACCACCTCGCGCACGATCGGCATGGAGCGCATGACCAAGCCGATGAACAGCGGCGGTGTCTTGGTTGTCGCCAGCCGGGCGGCCAGCGCCAGGCTCTCGGCCTGGGTGCGCACGATGGGCTTCTCGGCGAAGACCGGCCAGCCGGCGTCGAGCCCCAGATTGAGGTGCTCGAAGTGCAGGTGGTTGGGCGAGCCGATCATCACCAGGTCGTAGGGTCCGGCCGCCAGCAAGGCCGCGGGCGTTTCGAAGGCCCGGCCCGACGCGATGCCGGCCGCGGCCAGGATCGGCGCGCCCACCGGCGCCGGATCGGCGTGGCCCGCGACCTCCAGGCGCCAGCCCACCTCGGCCATGGCGGCCAGCACATGGGCGATCCGCTGGCCCAGGCCGATCACCCCGATCCGGTAGGTCTTCATGGCCGCGCCGCGCCCCGTCGCTGAGGCGCGCACCTGAGCATGTTCGGGGCGCAGCGGCCACCGGGCGGATACCCGCGCCGCCATGGTTATCGCGCCCTCAACGCCGAAGCGCGCGGAAACCCAAGCTTAACCACGACCATAAAGACGCTGTTTAGAATATAGATCGCTGACGACTAGTTGGTAATCGTTCGTTATTCACGTGTATCGAAATAGAACACGATCATAGTTACTTGCAGAAACCCGATCTAAAGACTCGGCGGCTATTCTCTGCAGCATGAAACTGCAGAATGTGGTTCCAGCGGCCGTATCGGCCACCGTTCTCGCGCTCTCCGCGACCGCAGCGTCGGCGGGCGGGACCCTGACCGCCGTGGCGACGGCGAGCGTGACCGTGCTCGCGCCCGTCACCCTGCAGGCGACGCAGGGGCTCGACTTCGGCGCGGTGACCAAGCCCGGCAACGCCGGCGCCAACACCATCACGCTCGACGCCGCCAGCAATCTGGTGACCCTGACGGGCACGGGCGACGCGACCAAGGTCGCCGGCGCGGTGAGCGTGGCCAAGTTCAGCATCGTGGGCCCGGCCGGGGTGACCTACACAACCACCCAGAACCTGACCTTCGCCCAGCCCGGCCTGACCAAGGTCTCGGCCTCGGCGCCTGTGCCGGCCAGCGGCGCGCTCGGCGTGATTCCGGCGTCGGGCATGCAGGAGCTGCGCTTCGGCGGCGCCTTCGATCTCAGCGCGGCCACGCCCGTTCAGGCCTATTCGGGCTCACTGACCGTCACCGTCAGCTACAACTGATCCTACTTCTTCGCGGGCGCCGCCGGCGGAACGGCGGGCGTCTGGTTGGTCACCGGGCCTGAGCCGTCGACCGGCGTCGAGGCGGCGGTGGCGGCCTGCACGGCCTGGGTCTCCAGCTGCGAATTGGGCACGGCGGACGCCGGCGCGTCGGTCGAGACCACGGCCTTGGCGGTGCCGGTGTCGGCCTCGGCCTTGCGGCTCTGGTCGCAGCCCGAAACGCCGAGCGCGAGCGCGCCCAGGGCGGCGAGCGCGATGTATGCCGATTTCATCTTCACGGTCCTTCCTGCGGGTACAGCCCCTCAGAACCGCAAGCTTGGCCGCCTGGTTCCGCGCGCAGGCGGACCGGCGATCAGCTTCCCCTCCCCCTTGCGGGGAGGGGTCAGGGGTGGGGGTGCAAGCTGTGAGGCCAGTGCTTCGGCCCTATAAGCGCCGAGCTGACACCCCCACTCCCTACCCTCGCCCCGCAAGGGGGCGAGGACGCTAGGATGTCCAAGTTCGTTGAATGTCGATTGGCCTTAGGCGGGGCTGGCCGGCGTGGCCTGGGCCGGCGCAACGGCCGGCGCGGGCGTCGCGACCGGGGTCGGGACCACCGGCAGCGGGGCCGGCGGCCCGGGCGGGATCGGCCCGTTCGGCAGATGCTTGACCGCGGTCATCATATAGCCGCGCCAGATCTCCGACGGCGCGCTCGCGCCCATGATCCGCTGCATCGGCTTGGCGTCGTCGCGACCGGTCCAGACCACGGTGGTGATCCCGCCGGTGAAGCCGCAGAACCAGGCGTCCTTGTAGTCGGTGGTGGTGCCGGTCTTGCCGGCGAAGTCGTGCCCCGGGAAGCTGGCGTGGGTCCCGGTCCCGCGGGCCATGACCGCACGCATCATCTGCTGCATCTCGCCCTCCGCCGGGTTGGCGAGCGCCTGGGTCGCGAGCTCGGTCTTGTGCGCGAACAGCACCTGGCCGCCGGCCGTGCGGATGCGCTCGATGGCGTAGGGCTGGATGCGGTAGCCGCCGTTGGCGAAGGCGTCGTAGGCCTGGGCCATCTCCAGCGGGGTGACCAGGCTGGTGCCGAGCGCCATGGCCGGGTCGGTGTTGATCTGACTGTTGATGCCCATGCGGTGGGCCACGGCGGCGACGTTCTCGCGGCCCACCTCGTCGGCCAGCCGCGCGGCGACGGTGTTGACCGAGTGCGCCAGCGCCGTCTCCAGCGTGATCTGGCCCATGAACTCGGGCTCCATGTTGTGCGGCGACCAGCCGTTGATGGTCACCGGCTCGTCCACCACCATCAGGTCCGGCGTGCGGCCGGACTCCATGGCCGCGGCGTAGACGAAGGGCTTCCAGGCCGAGCCCGCCTGGCGGTGGGCGTCGACGGCGCGGTTGAACGGGCCCTTCACATAGTCGACGCCGCCGACGAGCGCGCGCACCCGGCCCGAACCGTCCAGCGACACCAGGGCCGCCTGGCTGACGCCCTGCTTGGCGTACTTGCCGGTGGCGGCGACGATGGCTTCGCCCGCGGCGATTTCGCTGGGCAGGTCCAGCGTGGTCTCGACCACCAGGTCCTGCTTCAGCGGACCCACGGCGGCGCGGGTCTGGCCGTCCAGCCAGTCGATGAAATATTGCGCCGGCGCGGTGGGCGCGGTCTTCCAGACCTTGGGCGTCTGGGCGAGCGCCTTGTCGCGGTCGGCCTCGCCGATCGCGCCGGTTTCGACCATGGCGTCGAGCACCAGCCTGGTGCGTTCGGCGTTGCGGTCGGGGAAGTTGGCCGGGTCGTAGTTGGTCGGCGACTTCATGATCGCCGCCAGCATGGCCGCCTCGCGGATGGTCAGCTTCGCCGCCGGCTTGTTGAAATAGCGCTGGGCGGCCGCCTCCAGCCCATAGGCGCCGGAGCCGAAGTTGGTCCGGCTGAGGTAGAGCGCCAGGATCTGCTTCTTCGAGTAGGTCTGCTCGAGCTTCAGCGCGATGACCAGCTCGTCGGCCTTCCGCTCCAGGGTCTTGGTGTTGCTGAGGTAGAGGTTGCGGGCCAGCTGCTGGGTGATGGTGGATGCGCCTTCGCGGGCCGTGCCCTTGGCGAGGTCCGACACCACCGCGCGGGCCATGCCGACCGGGTCGAAGCCCGAGTGCTCGTAGAACCGGCGGTCCTCGATGGCGACGAAGGCGGCGGGGACGTAAGGCGGCAGGCGGGCGAGGTCCACCGGCGGCGCGAACTGGCCGCCGCGCACGCCCAGCGTCGCGCCTGAGCGATCGACATAGGTGATCTGCGGCTCGCGCACGATCGGCGGCAGGCGGGACGACAGGTCGGGCGGGCTGAGCGCGACCGAAGCGGCGGCGGCGGCGAAAAGGGCGATCAAGCGCTAAGACTCCAGAACGACGGGCGGCCCCTCAGCGCGAATCCGTCTTCGCGCCTTGTCGCTCCACTTGTGCGCCGACGAAAGATAATTCGCGGTAATGCGGCGTGAGGTCGCCTACCAGCCGCGCCCCGTCGCGTTGATCAGCAGGTGCGGCGCGGTGACCGGGTCGGCGCCGTCGCGGGGCAGAATCCGCAGCACCGCGGCTGTGGCGCCGAGGCTCCGCAGTTGGTCGGCGACCGCCTTACCGCGGCGCTGCGCCAGGTCGTTCAGATGGGCGTCGTCGCCGTGATTGTCGGCGTCGGGCTTGATGACCACCTCGACGCCCGGATTGCAGGCGAGCCACTGGGCCGCGGCGGCCAGGCGCTTCTGGCCAAGTTCGGTGACGGTGGCGTCGTCGAAGGGGAAACCGGCCTCGACCGGCGAAATGGCGTCCAGCGCGAGCGGCGCGCAGGCCGCGGGCCTGGCGGCGTGCGCGGCGCGCGCCTGCAGGATGGCTTGGCTGGGCGGCGGCTTGATCTGCTGGGTCAGGCAGCCGGTGAGCGAGGCGCCGATGAGCGCGGCCGCGAGCGCGGACGGGAGAAGGCGTAGGACCATGCCGCCAGCTACCATTGCGGCCGCGAGGCGCCTAGTCGGGGGTTCGGGGGCGGCGGCGTCAGTCGTTGTCCATCGGGTCGGGTCCGCACCAGCCGGGCAGGTAGTTCGCGGCCTGGGCCTTGCTGAGCTTCAGCGCGCGGGTCAGCGCCGAGCCGAAGTCGCCCGCGACCAGCTTGGGCTTCACCCGCCGGCGCAGGTAGTCGGCCCAGATGAACTCGCTGAAGGGCGTGATGTCCTTGGCGAAGCCGCCGGCGCGGCGCAGCTCTCCGGCCAGGCTGCGGTAGGGGTCGTCCCTGAGCGCCGCGACCTTGGCCGGGATCGCCTTGAACCCGACGCGGGCGCCGGTCTCGTCGTAGGGATGGCACCAGGCGCGGTTGTCCAGATAGCTCCAGAACTCGCGGCCGCTCAGGGTGCGCAGGTCGAGGATCGCGTCCACCAGCACCTCCTCGACCCCGTCCTCGAGCAGGGCGCGGCAGAGGTGGTGATGGTCGAGGATATAGGCGCGGTCCTTGGGGCCCCAGACGATGGGGATCATGTGCCGGCCGAGATATTCGCTGCCCTTCTTGTCGGACCGCTCGCGCCATTCGCGGCGCTTTTCGGCGACTTCCCGGAAGCCCACGGTGATCTGGGTGGGATGCAGCGACTTGATCGGAACGGGATTGAGCACCGGCTCGCGTCTCGACATGGGGGCGTCCTCCTGGGCATCCTCGAACCTACGCCATGACAGAGACCTACGCCCAGATCGCCCTGCAACTCGCCGCCGCCTGGATCGCCGGCGGGCTGGTCGGCGCGGAGCGCAGCTACCACGGCCGCGCCGCGGGCTTCCGCACCCACGCCCTGGTGGCGCTGGCCGCGGCGGCCACCATGCAGGTCACCCGCGCGCCGCAGATGGCCCAAGGCGTGATGACCGGCATCGGCTTCCTGGGCGCGGGCGTGATCTTCAAGGAGGGCGTCAACGTCCAGGGCCTGACGACGGCGGCCTCGGTCTGGGCGATCGCGGCGGTGGGCCTGTTGTTCGGCGTGGGCGACTACGGCGCCGGGGTCATGGCGACGGGCGGCGTTCTCACGACCCTCGTGGTGTTGCGCTGGGTGGAGGACCGGGCGCCGAGCCGCGTCTACGCCTGGGCGGTGCTGCGCTTCCGCGCCCCGAGCGCGCCCGACAGGGATGGCTTGCTGGAGATGCTGGAGGGCTTCGGTGTCAGCCTGCGCGACGTCAGCTACGCGCTCAGGAGCGACGGCGCGGTGGTGGAGTTCAGCGGCAACGTCGTGGCCCGCGCCGACCGTTGCTTCGACGAGCTCTCCGGCCACCTGCGCAGCCATGAGGGCGTCGCCGAGTTCGAACTGTCGCGGATCAGCAAATAGGGTGGCCATGAAGATCGACCTGCTGTCGCCCGCCAGCTTCGCCGCCGGTCAGCCGCACGATCAGTATCGGTGGCTGCGTGAGCACGCGCCCGTGCGCTGGCATGACGAGCCGGACGGGCGCGGCTTCTGGGCGGTGACGCGGCATGCCGACGTCTGGGCGGTGGATCGCGACTTCCAGAACTATTCCTCCCAGCCGACGATCATGATCTCCGACCCGGCGGCGGAGCAGGCGGCGGGCTTTGGACCCTACAAGATGATGCTGATGATGGATCCGCCGGAGCACACGGCGTTCCGCAAGCTGATCCGGTCGGAGTTCACCCTGCCGGCGGCGCGCCTGCGGGAAGAGCGCATCCAGGCGCTGGCGCGCGGCATCGTCGACGCGGTGATCGAAAAGGGCGCGTGCGACTTCGTGGCCGAAGTGGCCGGCGAGATGCCGTCCTTCGTCATCGCCGAGCTGATGGGCCTGCCGCTGGAGGACGGGCGCGAGCTCTACAAGCTGACCGAGACCATCCACACCGCGCCCGAGGCGCTGCCGCCGGGCGCGGGCGGACAGGCGGTGCTGAAGATGTTCGAGTACGGCTCCAAGCTGATCGCCGAAAAGCGCGCCCGGCCCGGCGACGACCTGACCTCGAAGCTGCTGGCCTGCGAGGTCGACGGGCGGCGGCTGGAGGACATGGAGTTCCTGCTGTTCTTCCTGCTGCTGGTCGACGCCGGCGGCGACACGACCCGCAACCTCTTGTCCGGCGGCCTCTTGGCCCTGATGGAGCACCCGGCGCAGTTCGCCTGGCTGATGGCGGACCTCGACGCGCGGCTGCCGTCGGCGCGGGAAGAGCTGCTGCGCTGGACGAGCCCGGTGATCTACATGCGCCGCACCGCCCGCCACGACGTCGAGCTGGCCGGCCAGCGGATCCGCGAGGGCGACAAGGTGGTCATGTACTTCGGCGCCGCCAACCGCGACCCGGCGGCCTTCGAGGCGCCGGAGACCCTGGACCTGGCGCGGGACCCCAACCCGCACATCGCCTTCGGCACCGGCCCGCACGGGTGCCTGGGGCAGCACATCGCCCGCATCGAGATCGACGCCATGCTGCGCGAGGTGCTGACCCGGATGACCGGCTTCGAGCTGGCCGCGCCGCCCGAATGGCTGGCGTCCAACTTCATCTCGGGCCCGAAGACCATGCCGCTGCGGTTCCGTGCGGCCCTATAAAACCCGTATTGACAACCAAAAGCTGCGCCGCCCCAATGTCCCCTCGCCGGGGGGCCAGTAATGCCTGTGAGTAGTGAGACGGTCACGCTGGCGGGAAGCGGGCTGGTTTTTCAAAATACCTACGAGCCCGGCGTCTCGGACGCCTACCGCAACAACATCATCACCGCCGAGAACTTCCTCCAGACCCATTTCGTCAATCCGGTGACGGTCGGCGTGACCTTCGAGTTCACGCCTCTGGCCGGCGACGGCATCGCCGAGAACGACTTCTTCATCACCAACTACAGCTACGCGACGGTGACCGCGGCTCTGGCGGCGCACGCCACGACGGCCGACGATCAGCTGGCGGTCGCCGCCTTGCCGGCGGTCGATCCCTCCGGCGGGCTGGGCTTCGCCGTCACCTCCGGCCAGGCCCAGGCGCTCGGCCTGCAGGGCCCCAGCGGCATGCCCAACGACGACACCGTGATCCTCAGCAGCAACCAGCCGTGGGTGTTCGGGCAGGATGTCGTGGGCACGATTGAGCACGAGATCACCGAGGGGGTCTTCGGCCGCAACCAGGACCTCGGCCTGACGGGGAACAACTACGATATCTTCGACCTCTTCCGCTACAACGTGAACGGTCAGCACGACTATACGGGGGGCTCGGACGGCGCCGTGGCGGTGTTCGGGGTGGACCCGACCCACCTGACGAATTTCATCTTCCACAACTCGATCAGTGCGATTGGCGCCAACGACGGCCAGGACCTCGGCGACTGGGACAACACCTTCTTCGACGCCTTTGGGGGCGGCGGCGCCGACATCTCCATCAGCATGTCGCAGACCGACCTTCGGGTGCTGGACGTCATCGGCTGGACGCCGCCGGCGACGCCGCTGCCCGGCGCGGACGACTTCGCCAACAGCTTCAGCGACACGACCCATCCGTTCGGGCAGCTGAGCGTCGGCGCGCCGATCGTCGGCAGCATCGAGATCGTCGGCGACCGCGACTGGTACGCCGTGCAGCTCAACGCCGGGACCGACTATGTGGCCAGCATCGTCGGCGAGACGGGCGGCGGCGGGACGCTCGACGACTCCATCCTGCGCCTGCACGACGCGACCGGCGCGCGGATCGCCAGCAACGATGACGCCAATCCGGACACCTTCGACTCCAGCCTGGTGATCCACCCGACGGTGAGCGGGACCTACTACGTCGAGGTCGGCTCCTTCGAGGATGCGACGGCCGGCACCTATACGGTGAGCGTCCAGGCGAGCGCGCCCGCGGCCACCGACGGGGGCGACTTCCTGGTCGGCGCGGCCGGCGGCTCGACGATCAACGCCGGGACCGGCAACGACACGGTCACCGGCGGCGACGCCCAGAACTACCTGCGCGGCGACGCGGGCGACGACGTCCTGAACGGCGGCTCGGGCTTCGACGACATCAACGGCAACATGGGCGACGACACCGTCCACGGCGGCGCGGGCGACGACTTCTCGGTGGGCGGCAAGGACAACGACCTGCTGTTCGGCGACGCCGGCAACGACATCGTCTGGGGGAACCTCGGCAACGACACCTGCGACGGCGGCGACGGCAACGACCAGTGCCGGGGCGGCCAGGGCGACGACTCGATCTCGGGCGGGGCCGGAAACGACTTCATCTCCGGAGATCGCGGCAATGACACCGAGAGCGGGGGCTCGGGCGCCGACACCTTCCACGGCAGCCAGGACGCCGGGATCGACAAGGTGCTCGACTTCAACCTGGCCGAGGGCGACCGGGTGCAACTCGACCCTGGCACGACCTACACGGTGAGCCAGGTCGGCGCGGACACCGTCATCGACATGGGCGCGATCAATGGCGCGCCCAACCAGATGATCCTGGTGGGCGTCAACATGGCCACGCTCACCGGCGCCTGGATATTCCTGGGATGAGGCTCGGCTACCAGTTCAGGTCGGCGAGCAGGCCGGCGTAGACCTCGATCCCGTCCCACAGATTGCCCAGGCGCAGGTTCTCGTTCTGGGCGTGCTGATTGTCGTCGTAGTTGGCGATCGAGACCCCGACCATCGGGGCCTTCAGCTGGTTGACGATCTCGGCCATGCCGGAGCTGGCGCCGGAGAACGGCAGCTTCAGGACCGGATAGCCCACCGTGCGCGAGATCGAGGCGGCGACCGCCTTGGCGGCCGGCCCGTCCATCGGCGACTCGGTGGCGATGGAAGAGCCCTCGTCCCACTCGACCTTGACGATCTTGGGGTGGGCCATGCGCGTGGCGAGGTCCGGCGTGGCGCGGACGATGAACCAGCCTTGCTTCTGCAGATAGGCTTCGGTGAGCGCGCGCACGCGCCCGGGCGTCTCGCCGGGGTCGAGGCGGAAGTCGAAGGAGGCGTTGGCCTCGGTGGCGATGGCGTTGGCGGCGTTGGGGCCGTCGTCGCCGCCGTGGATGGCGCGGACGTTCAGTGTGGGCGTCATGTAGCCGTCGGCGAGGCGTCCCGGTCCGATGTTGCGGCCAAGGCCCAGCGCCTGTTTCAGGCCGGTCTCGACGTCGGGCAGCGCGGCGAGCGCGGCCTTGTCTGCGGCCGAGACCGGGGTCACGTCGTCATAGATGCCGGGGATCAGGATGTGACCCGAGTCATCGCGCAGGCTCGTCACCAGGCCGGCGATCATCACCGTCGGCGAGGGCGCCCAGGAGCCGTAGTGGCCGTCGTGCAGCGGCTTCAGCGGGCCGTAGACCGTGGCCTTGAAGCCGGTGATGCCGCGGTTGCCGAAGTTGATCTCCTGCTTGCCGGACTGGTGCATGGGCCCATCGCCCATGATCAGGAGGTCGCCGCGCACCGTCTCCAGGTTCCTGGCCACCAGCCTGGCGAAGTGGGGCGAGCCCTGCTCCTCCTCGCCCTCGTAGAGCAGCTTGATGTTGACGCTGGGCCTGATGCCTGAGGCCTGCAGCGCGTCGAAAGCCGAGATCAGCGCCTGGATCGAGCCCTTGTCGTCGCCGGCCGAGCGGGCGAACAGCCGCCAGTCCGGATCGAGCGTGGCGGCCGCCTTCCAGTCGACCGGCCTGGCCTCCGGGAGCGCGGTGCGCATGGAGGGCTCGAAGGGCGTCGAGATCCAGCCCTTCTGGCTGATCGGCTGACCATCGTAGTGGGCGTAGAAGACGACGGTGCGGGTCGCGCCGGGGACCTTCAGCTCGGCGAAGACCGAGGCCGGCGTGCCGGGGTCGGCGCGCAGCAGCTGGGTCTTGAAGCCGCGCTTTTCCAGGAGGCCGGAAATATAGGCCGCGTTGGCGTCGACGTCGGCGAGCGTGGTGGCGACATTGGGCTTGGCGAGCAGGGCGGTGAAGTCGGCGAGGATTTCGCGCTCATGGGCCACGCGCCAGGCATGGACGGCGGCTTTGGGCGAGGCGGCGTCCGCGGCGCCGGCGGCGCCGAGCAGCATGGCCAAGGCGGTGATCAGATCGCGAGATTTCATGCATTCCCCCAAAGGCGCCTACGAGGGCGTCGCCGCCGTCGCATAACCGTACAGGCTGAGGGCCAAGCTCGCCTCGATCAAAAATTCGCTATTCACGAATTGTGGCGGGCGCCAGAAAGCTGGGCGCATGAGGGGACCGATGATCCGAGCCTTGATCTTTGCGGCCGCGTTTGTGGCCTTGGCGTCCAGCGCGAGCGCTGAGGGCGTGCCGCGCGCGGCGGACGGGCACGCCGACCTGTCGGGCGTCTGGTCCAATGCCTCGGTGACTCATCTGACCCGGCCGCCTGGCCAGACGACGCTGACGATCAGCAAGGCCGAGGCCGAGGCCTTCGCCAAGTCGAGCCCGCTGGTGGCGCGCCAGGAGCGTGACGCCGCGCCCATCGACCCCAAGGCCGGCGCGCCCGGCGTGGGCGATCCCGGCGGCTACAACGCCTTCTGGCTCGACCCCGGCAACACCATGGGCGAGGTGAAGGGCCAGTACCGCACCTCCTGGATCGTCGACCCGGCGGACGGCCAGCTGCCGCTCTCGGCGCAGGGCAAGGCGCTGGTGGCCAAGGCCAATGCCTACAGCCGCGACGCCGACCGGCCCGACAACCCCGAGGCCTTCGAGCCCTGGGACCGCTGCATCATCTCCAGCCGAGGCTCCGGCGGGCCGGGGATGCTGAACAACATCTACAACTCCAACTACCAGATCCTGCAGACGGCCAAGTACGTGGTCATCGAGGTCGAGATGATCCACGACGCGCGCGGCGTGCCGGTTTTCGCCTCCAAGGCCGCCGCCCAGGCGGCGCACGGCCCCGCGGCGCTGGCGTTGTGGCTGGGTGACTCGACGGCGTGGTGGGAGGGCGACACCCTGGTGATCGAGACGGTCAATGTGAACGCCGAGCAGGGGCGCGCCGGGCCGATCTTCCTGACCCCCAAAGGCCGCGTGACCGAGCGCCTGACCCGGGTCTCGGCCAAGCAGATCCTCTATGCGTTCGAGGTGGAGGATCCGACCTACTACACCCGCCCCTGGAAGGCCGAGATGAGCCTGAACGCCGGCCCCAAGGCGATCTACGAATACGCCTGCCATGAGGGGAACTACGCCCTGCCCGATATCCTGAGCGGCATGCGCGCCGGCGAGCGGGCGTCGGCCGGCAAGGCGAAGACCGGCGGGGAATAGGGCCGGGCCGAAGCTCCCACCCAAACCAAGGTGCGACCATCCGTACAGGCGCCCGTTCGCTTGACATGCGAACTTGCGAACAAGTTTCATGTATCCTGGTGTTTTCGGGGGGAACGGCCATGGCTGATGGAGAACCGCTGGCGGCGGCCGCCGCCGCGCCGGGAGGGCCGTCTGGGAGCATTCCGGGCGAGGCGTCGCGCCACGGCTTCGGGCCGGACGCGGTGCACCTGCTGCGCACCACCCAGGCGATCCAGTACCAGCTGAGTCAGATGGCCGACCAGAAGGCCAATATGGTGCTGGCCATCACCTTCGTGATCTTCTCGCTCGCGCTGGGCCAGGCGAAGGGCGGGTCGGAGCCCCTGCCGCTGCTGATCATGGGCGCGGCCGCCTTCGTAGCCGCGACGCTGGCGGTGATGGCGGTGCTGCCGTCGGTGACGCCGCCGCACGTTGGGCCGGACGGGCCGGCCAACATCCTGTTCTTCGGCGCCTTCGGCCAGATGGAGGAGGAGGCCTTCATCGACAAGCTGCTCGACAGCCTCACCGACAACCGCGCGGTCTTCCGAACCTTCGCCCGCGACATCTATCAGAACGGCCACGTGCTGGCGGTGAAGAAGTACCGGCTGCTGGGCTATTCCTATCGCGTCCTGTTGGCGGGCCTGTTTCTCAGCGCCTCGGCCTTCGTCCTGACCTATGGCATGAAGCTGGCGGGGTTCTAGACCTCACCGCCCAGTTCGCTTGACATGCGAACTTGCGAACGCCTTCCATAGTCACGCTGGGTCTAGGGGCGTGAGCATGGCGGACGGGGAACGGGCGTTGGAGGCCGCGGGGCTGGCGGAGGCGGCCCTGGTCGGGACGGGACCCGCGGGGCAGCCGCCCTATGGACCGGACACCGTGCAACTGCTGCGCAACACCCAGCAGATCCAGTACCAGCTCAGCCAGATGGCCGACCAGAAGGCCAGCATGCTGCTGGCCATCACCTTCGTGATCTTCTCGCTGTCGCTCGGCCAGTCGCATCCGGGCGCCATCCCGCAGGCGCCGGTGCTGATCCTGGGCGGCACGGCCTTCCTGGCGGCGACGCTGGCGGTCCTGGCGGTGCTGCCGTCGGTCAAGACCCCGGGCCCCGCGCAGGGCGCGCCGAACATCCTGTTCTTCGGCGCCTTCAGCCACATGTCGGAGGACCAATACATCCGCACCCTGCTGAGCGGCCTCACCGACAACCACGCGGTCTTCCAGGCCTTCGCCCGCGACATCTACCAGAACGGTCAGGTGCTCTCGGGGAAGAAGTACCGCCTGCTGGGCTGGGCCTACCGGATCCTGCTGCTGGGCCTGTTCTCCAGCGCCACGGCGTGGATCACGCCCTATGCGGCGCACGCCGCGGGCCTGCGCTGAACGCAACGAAAGCGGGCCAGGAACGTTTCGGGACTGCAACAATGCGCCATGTGGCGCCTGCAGCCGGAGTTTCCCCCTTATGAAGTCCCTTTTCGTCGTGGCGCTGGCCGCCTCGGCCCTTACGTCCGCCGCGCCCGCGATGGCGCAGCAATTCCAACCCTCCGCCGGCGGGCCCGTGCAGCCGGGCCACGGCTTCCGCGAACAGCTCGAAATGCTCGAAGGCCGCGTGCGGGAGGGCATCCGCGCCGGCCAGATCGATCCGGGCGAGGCGGCCCGCGCCAATCGCGAGCTGGCCTCGATCCGTGGCGAGATGGAAAATCTGCGCAGCCGCAGTGGCGGGGAACTGTCGGACATGGACCGCGGCCGCCTGCAGCAGCGCCTGGACGGTCTGTCGCGCTCGATCCATTGGATGCGCCAGAACGGTCCCGTCGCCGGCCCCGGCGGCCCGCCGCCCGTGGTCGCCATGCCGCAGGGCCAGATGGCCGGCGGCGAGTGGTCGCTCGAACGCCGCGAAGCCTGGATGCAGGAACGCCTGGACCGCGCGCGGTCGGACGGCTCGCTCACCCGCCACGACATCAAGCGGGCGCAGAACACCCTGAACGGCATCCTGGCTCGCCAGAACCGCATGATGCGCGACGGCCACCTGGACGGCCGGGAACGCAGCGAGCTGGAAGGCCGCCTGGATCAGCTGCGCGACACCCTGCGCTGGGCCAACCGCGAGGACGCCCCGCCCTGGCGCCGGTGAGCCGCCGCCCGCGCTGAGCCGCGTGGAACGAAGCCACAGCCCCCGCGCCGCAAGGCGCGGGGGTTTTCGTTCCTGAACGCCGGCTAAACGGGCGGCTCAGCTTGGCCTCAGGGCGCCCGGCGCAACCTCACCGACGATCCGCCACCCTTGGCGGACGCGACGAGGCCAAGACCATGCTGACCGCACGCACCCTTGAGTGGGCGCCGCTCGACCACACCGCGCAGCGGCCGGTGGAGATCGGAGACCTGGTCTCCGCCGACGCCGGCGGCATGCCGATCTACCGCGTCACGGCCTTCGAGGAGGGCCGCGCCTGGGTCGCCACCCGCGAGGGCGCGCCGGCCCGCGCCATGCCCCTGGACGGCTTCCGCTGGAAGGGCCGGAGCGGCTAGATCAGCGCCAAAGTTGGGTCCGTCGGAGTAGACTCCTAACCCTCCCTATAGGGCGCACACGTCACCCGCGCGCGCCGATGTTGGACATGAGAAAGACGGCGGGCCGGGCGCGTAGCGCCAGACCCAACCGCGCAGAATAAGGCCGGCGGCGGCAGCGGCCGAAGATTAAGTGTTCATGTTTTGTTTCAGCCTAAGACGCGCAGTCCGCAAGGCCGTGCAGGGCCGCGACGATCAGCGGTTTCGCCTGGGCCTGGCTGAGTTTCGTCAGCTGTTCGAGCGAGCGGGTCCTGCCGAGCTCCTGGGCGACCAGGAAGCCCACATAGTAGCCGAAGCGCGGCGGCAGCTCCGGGCTCAGCCGCTGGAAGGTGAACAGCGGCGCCTCGTCCTTGTCGTCGGTGGAATCGAGCCGCGCGGTCACCGCGCAGACCGCGGCCTTGCGGTTGGCGTCCACCGCCGGGCGGATCGGCTCGGGCAGCGTCAGCAGCAGGGCCTCGTCGGTGGCGCCGGGATTGAGCCGCGACGCCACATAGGTCGCCAGCCCCTCCTTCCAGAGCCCGCACCAGACCGGCTGGCAGTCGCCAAAGCTGCGTTCGTGCAGGATGTGGAACAGCTCGTGGTGGAAGAACGGCTGGACCTGCGGCCCCTTGTGGATGCGCGCGATCAGGTCGGCCCCGAACAGCAGCCGCACGCCCTGCGGCAGGTCGCGCGTGCCGCCGTCGAACTCGCCCAGGCTGTGCACCAGGTAGATCGGCGCATAGCCGCGCATGGGGCCAAACCGCGCCTCGAAGGTCTTCAGCGCCGGCGCGAACATGGCGGAGAACCTGTGCTCCACGTCCTCGATGCCCGCGCGATCCTGCGGGAAGGCTTTCAGGTTGCGCAGCAGGCGGGCGCGGTAGGCGTCCTTGCCCTTCGGCGTTTCGAACCGCGCGGCGTCGTAGAAGCCCGGCAGCGCCGGGGCGAAGGCGGCCTCGAACGCCGCCCCGCGCTCGGCGTCGGGGAGCGCCTGCGTCGCCTCCCAGGCGCGGGCGAAATCGGGGATCGTGTCGACCAGCCTGGGCTCGCCGCCGGCGGCGGGCGCGGGGTTTGGCGCGGCCTGGGCCGGGGCGGCGGTGAGCAGGGCGAGCGCGCTGAGCGCGAGGATGATCGGGCGCATCCGCCCCCTCTAGGCGTGGCCGTGGCGCAAGCTCCAGTTAAACATCGGTCATGCCGTCGCGGTCGGGGGTAGGGCGGGCGGCCGCGGGCCGGTTTTGTGGGTTGACAAGGGTGGAACAAAAAGAGAACATATACCGACCTGCTCCTCTCCCAGGCGCGGCAGCGCCGAGGGAGAGGAGCAGGGGTTGTTGCGCCGCGCTCACCCCTCGGGCTTGGCGCCGGCTTCGTAGCGGAGGGGGATGTTGATGGTCCCGCCGACCGTCGGCAGGCCCTCGGCGGTCCAGGTGGTGAGGCGGAAGTGCGGGCTGAGCCCCAGCGCCGCCTGGCCGACGCCGGTTCCGGCCGGGTCCTCGGACTGGACGCTGCAATCGGCGACCGAGCCCCCCTGCTGCACCGTGCAGGCGAGACGCGCGTGCGCCGTGCCGGTCGCCACCACCTTGCCGAAGGCGGCCACGGTATCCTGGCCGTTCGGCAGCGCCGCCCACTGGGCCTTGCCGATCACCGGCTGGCCGGCGTCCAGCATGGCCGGGTCGAAGACGAAGGGAAGCTGCAGGTGGGCGCCGGTGACGGGCTTGCCGTCGCTGAGCGTCGGGAAGGCGCGGAAGGCCTTTGACAGCGCCTTGGCGGCGTCGCCGAAGCCCTCGTGCTTTGGCTCCTCCGTCAGCGTGTCGCAGTGGAAGAGCCGCCCCTCCCGATTGATCTCGCAATCCAGGCTGACCCGCCCGCCGACCCGGGCGGCGCGCGCCTTGGCCGGGTAGGCGGCCGCCACGGCCGCGTAGCTGGGCGCCTCGGGCCAGGCCATGTTGGCGCTCACCACCGGCTTGCCGGCGTAGGCGTCCGGCGGCGGGCGGTAGCCGAGCGACTTGAAATTGATGGGGATGTTGGCGGAAGAGACGACGGGCTTTCCGTCAAGGGTCGCCGGCCTCATCAGGAACTGCGGCGCGAGCGCCAAGGCGGCGTCCCCGAAATGTGCGCCGGGCGGCGTTTCAAAGGTGACCTTGCAGTCGAACAGCGCGCCCTGGACGCTGACCGAGCAGTGGATGGTCGCCTGGCCGCCCGTCCCGTTCTTCAGGGCCTCGGTGGGCCAGACCTTCATCAGCTCGCCGGCGGTCGGTTTCCGCAGCCAGTCCGCATTCTTGTAGACCGACTGCGCTCGCGCGTCGGCCGCGGACAGCAGGACCGCGGCGGCCGCCACGGCGATGATACGCAGCTTCATGATACCCGCTCCCCCCAAGGCGCAACCGCAGCGTGCCATAGCGGTTGTGGGGAGGATAGGGGGGCCGCGGCGCGCCGCCGCCCCCGGCGCCATCCGCCTATTTGCCGGTGACCTTGGTGGTCTGGGAGGCGACCGCCATCCAGTGGCCGCCGCGCTTCTGGAACACGTCGGTCCAGCTGTAGGTCCCGCTCGAGTCCTTGCCCTTGTCGAGGCCGGTCTCGTCGTCATAGCCCTGCACGACCGCGACATCGCCGAACACGCGGACCACGACGTCGTGGTTCTTGATCGCGGTGGTCTTGCTGGTCGGGTCCTTCATTTCGGCGAGCGCCTTGGCCTTGTTGTTCTGCTTGCCGCTCGGCCCGCGGCCGATCCAATCCGGCGCCAGGATCGCGTCGACCGCCTTGACGTCCTGAGTGAGCCCCGCGGCCGACCACTTGGCCTCGAGGTCGGTCAGGGTCTTGGCCACGTCTTCCGCGGCCGAGGCGGCGCCCGCCGCGCCGGCCAGCATCAGCACCGCGGCGCCTAGGATGAGACTACGCATGTTGTTTCCTCCCCCGTGGGCGAGGCCGGCCACAGGGCGGGCCTCGCCAGGGCGCTGAGCTTACGACGTTCGCTCAGCGCCCGGCAGTGCACATTTTTGGCGCGCGCGCTTACGCCGCTTCGGGGGCGAAGCGGCCGGCGACGCCGGAGAGGGCGAGGCCGCCGAAGATCGCCCCGGCCGCGGCGACGACGCCGGCGTGCAGCGCCCAGAAGGCGGTGGGCGAGAGGGTCTCGTAGAGGCCGCCCAGGCGTCCGCTGATCAGGCTGCCGGCGAAGATCGCCAGGTAGTAGACCCCGACCATCATGGCGTTGACCTTCTTGGGCGCGGTGTGGGTGTAGAAGGCGATGGCCACCGGCACGACCCACAGGTAGCCGAACGACTCCCCGAAATTGTCCACGATCACCCAGATGAGCGGGATCTTCGCGCTCGCGCCGAAGATCAGGCTGGCCGCGCCGTCGAGCAGGGTGAAGGCCGCCATGACGGCGCAGCCGAACGCCATCTTGCCCATGTTGCTGAACTCACGCCCGTTGCGCTGCTGCCAGTCCCAAAGGGCGAGGACCAGCGGCACCAGGGCGACGCAGATGATGCTGCCCAGGGACTGGATCCAGGCGATCGGCATGTGAAATCCGCCGACCACCATGTTCACATGGTCGCGGGTCCAGATGTTGTAGACGTTCCACTCCTGGGAATTGACGATCCAGTAGAGGGTGAGCGGCGGCAGGAGCGCGATCAGGAAGCCGACCGTGCGCCACTCCGCCCCGGTGAGCGGCGCCGTCGCGCGGACCTCATGCCGCGGCGGGTCGGCCGGGATGTGCTTCGATCCCGCGAGGTAGGTCACAAGCCCGATCAGCATGCCGAAGCCCGCGAACCCGAAGCCGAAGTGCCAGCCCCAGGTCTGGCCCAACAGGCCGGTGATGATCGGGGCGATGAAGCCGCCGGTGTTGACCATGGCCACATAGATCTGCAGGCCCGACGCCAGCCTGGGATCGCCGGATGTATAGAGCTTGCCCACCTGGGCGATCAGGTTGCCGCGCAGGAAGCCCGCGCCCAGGATCAGCAGCAGCAGCGCCAGCAGGAAGGACTGGTCGAAGGCCATGGCCAGGTGGCCGCAGGTCATCAGCACCGCGCCCAGGATCACCGCGTTCTTGCGCCCGATCACCCGGTCGCCGATGAAGCCGCCGAAGATCGGCGTGAAGTAGATGAAGCCGATGTAGAGGCCGAAGATCTGCGAGGCCAGCGCCTGGACGCTGAGCGGCCCGGTGACGCCCTCGATCACCGCCCGGAAGGCCGGGAAGCCCACGACCTTCTCCACGTGGCCGGGCAGGAGCAGCTGCTCGGCGAGATAGAGGGTGAGGAGCGCCAGCATCCCGTGGAACGAGATCCGCTCCCACAGCTCCGTCCCGGCCAGCGGAATGAGCCCCGTCGGATGCCCGAAGGCGCGGCGGTCGCCCCGCGCGATCGCCAGATCGCCGGCTACCGCCATGCCGCCCCGGTCTTCTGCATCCCGCCGTCCCCCAGGGCCGCGAAGGCCCAGGATGGAGTGTAGGCCGCCGTGGCGGGGCGGCAAGGAAAGCAAAAATGTTCAGGGGCGGGCGGGCCGCCACGAATTGGGGCGCCCGGGCCTGGGCCTCGACGTTAACCCCTGTGACGCCGACTCGGACAAATATTCATCGGTCCGATGAAGTTGATTGGCTCGGTGGGGCGAACAATGTTCCAAACGCTCGATTGGGGATGATCGATGAGCGTTCTGAAAGACGACATCGCCGCGTTCGAGCGGATGAGAGCGACGCTTGAAGCCGAGCACGACCACGAGTGGGTCGTGTTCCATGCCGGCGTCTATATCGGCGCATTCAAGGACTTTGAGACCGCGGCCGAAGAAGCCTTGGAACGCTTCGATGTCGGACCGTATCTGATCCGCCAGGTTGGAGCGCCGCCGGTCCAGCTTCCGGGCGGCATGATCTTCACCCCGGCCCATTCCTTTGGCCCAGGCGGGCTTTAGGAAGGGCAAGGACGGCAAGTCGCCGTCCGACCTCCTCGCCGAACTCGGGCCGACGCTGCTGGTCGACATCGGCCTTCGGCGGACCGTCGACACGGACGGAAAGCCCGATCTGCCGACCAAGGGGGTCCGGGCGCTGATCGACACCGGCGCCGGCGGCGACTGCATTGACGACGACCTCGCCCGGTCGCTGGGCCTGATCATCCACGAAGAAGGCTTCATCAGCGGCGTCGGCGGCCGGCACTGGGCGGCGACCTACATGGCGCGGATCTATGTGCCCAGCCTCGACCGCCTGCTGTTCCAGAGCTTCACGGGCGTCAAACTTCGCCAGGGCGGCCAGTGGCATCGCGTGATCCTGGGGCGAACGTTCCTGAGGCAGTACCGGCTGGTCTACGATGGCGGCGATGGCCAGGTGGAGATCGGCGGGGGGCCGGGCTAGCCGCGTCGGGGTCGAGCGTGGCCGCCGCCCCAATCCCGCCGACGATGGGAGCCTGCCTGCGCAGTCCGTTCAAGGACGCCCAGCGGCGCCTTGACCAGGTTCGCCGCCGCGCGAAGCGAACCTTGTTATGCGGCTGGCAGAGGGATAGATTACAACCAGGGCGTGATCCGGCGGGGGCCTCGATCCCATCGCCGCGCGCACGCCGGGGAGGGATTCAAATTGGCCGAACAGAAGCCGCCGCCGCGGGAGCGTTTCCGTTTCTGGGAATTGATGGCGGTGTTCGCCTTCGTCCTGGGGGCGGTCGCGATCGGCGTCTACGGCTGGTCGGTCGCCGCGTTCATCCGGGTCTCGAGCACCCTGCTGCTGGTCGGTTCGGCGGCCTGGCTGTCGGGAAGCGTCCTGGGGTTTCTGTTCGGCGTGCCGCGCTTTCAGACCGATGCGGAACGCCGAGGCGCCCTTGGCGGCCCGTCCGGCTTCATTCCAAACACCAATCTGGAGCAGATCTCGGACTGGCTCACCAAGATCATCATCGGCGCGACGCTCGTACAGCTGAACACACTGGCCGGCGCGATCGGCGGCCTGTGCACGACGATCGGAACCGCCGTGGGAACCCAGGGGGCGGCGACGGTGGCCGGCGCGGTCCTGATCTTCTATTTCGCGACCGGATTCATGTGGGGCTACCTCTGGTGCAGCCTGCGCATCTTCCGCGAGATGGCGGACCTGATGGGAAGCCAGCTCCAGGCCTTCCGCAAAGCGGGCGGACCCGACCCGACGCCCTAGGCGCCGCCCCAATCCCACTGACGATGAGAGCTTGCCCGCGCCGCCCGTTCAAGGACGCGCTCTGGGGTGGGCGGCGGCCGTTGTCTCAAAGATCGGCAAGCTGGTTGTAGTGGAGCAACTCGGTTCCTGTCGTGGCGGCGAGGTGCTGAGCTTGCGGCGTGTACGAGGTGCTGCACACGACCGCGGCGCGGCGGGCTCCCATATGAACCTTGCCCGTCAGCGCTTCTTGTACCGCCTTGTTGCCGACCGGCCCCGAGTAGAGCTTGCATTGGATGACGATGCTGTCGTCGCCCCGGCGGGCGAAGATGTCGACGCCCTGGTCGCCCGAGAACTGGGTCACGTCGGTGGTCCACCCTCCTCGCTGCATTATGGCCGCGCAAAAGTTTTCGAACTCACGCGGCGACATCTTGGGATCAAAGGCCATTCCGAGCGTCAGGTTTTTCGCCGCTTCTTCCACACGCCGATCAAGCTTGGTTGCCTCTAGCTCCATGATTGATCGGGCAAGGTCCGCTTTCACGCGGCGTAGACGAAGTTCTGGCCCCATGCGCGTGGAGTAGAACTCCTGAAGTTCCCTTTCCCATTGCCGTCTGTCCTCGACGCCGTAGGCATTTCGCCGAACCAACTGGAGATACCGGCGCGTAAGCGCGCCTTCGTACTCGTCAACGACCTTCCAGAATTCGAGGCGGGCGCGGGTTCGCTCAGCGAAGCGGCCGCGAATGACCAATACCGGCACGATCAGGATCGCCAACAGCATCAGCAATCCGATGATCGCGCTTGCTGGGGAACTGGGTTGCGGCGTTGGGGCTGAGGTGAGGGGCGTTGACGTGGGCTGAGCGGGCGCGCTCGAACCTGCGGCAGCGCCCGCCGGGGCCGGAACCGGCGCCAGGGATAGGGAGTCGGCTGGCGGCGCCGCGTAATTGGCAGGAGGCGGCTGGTCTGGGGAGCCGACGGTTTGGCTGGCGCTGGTTGGATTGCTGGCTGTCGAATTCGGGGCGGACGCGGGGTTTGTGCTTTCAGAAGCCGAGGACGCATCGGCGAGGTCCTGACGTCTATGTTCCATAGCCAACCGGAGACAGCCGCGATCCCCGTTGCATTGGAGCAGGGCGCGGATAAAGCCCGCTTCGGTCGTCCGGTAGTTGTCGGCGACGTCCGGGTTTTCGCGCATCCGGTCGTGGTAGAGACCGTTTTCCTGTCCCAGGAGGTCAAGGAGGTCGGAGTCGGAGCAGACGGCCTGGGCCGTCGGGTTCGCGCTCCTGACCGAGCAATTAATCGTAGCAGAGCGGGCCAACGGGGCCGACGCTACGACGACGAGGCCCAGCGCAAGCGCAAACAGGTTCCGCATTCGACGATCCCCCGACCAGCCGCGAAACAACTATACGCTGAAATACGGTCGGCAACCGCCTATGAGCGTCCGGACCGTCCTTGTGCTCCTGCTCCGCGACTATCAGACTGAATTTACTAGGAAGGTTCGAAGTCATGGCGTCGTTGATTCTGGAATGCCCCCATTGCGGCGCCGAGCAGATCGGGTTCGCTATCGTGTACGAGTGCGGTGCTCGTCCAGTCAGGTTAGACTATTCTTTTATGGAAATGATGATTTGCAGCGGTTGTGAGCAGGCTGTTGTTGGAATATTTGACGGCAGTGTTGGGTCGGCGAAAAACAATTCTCCGAATAAATGCCAAGGTGATCCCCGTACTCACGGATGGAAGCTCTATACCACCTACCCTGTCCCGACACGGCGAGACGTCCCTCAGTTCATTCCCGATCCGCTCGCAGCGTTCTTTAGGCAGGCGGCGGAATCTTGCCGACGGGGCCACTACGATGCCTCTGGCGCGATGAGTCGGAAGGTCGTGGACGTTGCAACGAAGAAACTCTTGGGCGGCGATCTCGCTAAGAATGAAACAGTCTACAAGAGAATAGAATACCTTTCCGAAAAAGGTCGCCTGACTAGTGATCTGAAAGACTGGGCTCATCATGTCCGCCTGGAGGGAAATGATGCGGTGCATGATGAGGCGCAGTTCACTCGTGATGAGGCCGAGGAATTGTTGAGTTTTGTCGAGTTATTTCTGACATACATATATTCAATGCCCGGACAACTCGCGGCAGCTCGGGCAAAGCGCGATCAAACTACGCCGAGCTGAAGCAGTACACGGCCCCTAAGTTCCCATTCCGTTCCCACCCGACTCCGCGCTAAAACACCCGGGTGACTCTCACCCCCGCCACCCTCGATCTCGCGCCCGCGCTGGTGGTGCTCCCAGGCCCTCGCGCGGCGGTGGCGGACGCCACCGGGCCGCAGGCGCTGCGGACGCCGGATGCGCGGGATCTGTTCGAGCAGTGGCCGGTGCTGACAGCGCATGCGGCGATGACGGCGCGGCGGCTGGGGGTTCCGGTGCCGCCGCGGTCGAACCGGGTGTTCGACGCGCTGGAGCTCTATGCGTTCGTGCGGCCGGGACGGTTCTGTGCGCCGTCGGCGGCGGGGTTGGCGCAGGCCTTGGGGCTGGCGGAGCCGAAGGGGGCTCCGGCGCAGGCGGTGGCTCTTAGGGCTGTGTGCGGGCTGCTGCTGGCGGAGTTGGCGGCGGCGCCGGAGCCCTCGCGGGAAGAGGCGCTGGCGGTGGCCGAGACGCTGGCGCGGGGCGGCTGGCCCTGGGGCCCGGCGGTGGTGGGCGCGCTGCGCTCGGCGCCGGTGGGGAACATGTTCAGGACGTCGGGGCTCGACGTCTGGTCGCGGCTCTCCGAATGGGAGGGCGAGGCGCCGCCGGGGGAGGCGGGGAGCAAGCCGGTGGCGCCGGAGGCGGCGGCGGCGCGGCTGGTGGAGCTGCTGGCGCGCTCGGGGCTGGATGAGGCGAGGCCGGCGCAGGCGGACTATGCGGCGGAGGCGGCGTTCGCGTTCTCGCCGCGCGAGCGGGAGGGGGAGCCGCGGATGATGCTGGCCGAGGCCGGCACGGGGATCGGCAAGACGCTGGCCTATCTGGCGCCGGCGTCGCTGTGGGCCGAGGCCAACGGGCCGGCGGTGTGGATCTCGACCTATACGCGGGCGCTGCAGCGGCAGATCGAGCGGGAAAGCCATTCGGTCTATCCGGACCCGAAGGTGCGGGCGAAGAAGGCGGTCGTGCGCAAGGGGCGCGAGAACTACCTGTGCCTGCTGAATTTCCAGGAGGCGGTGAACGCGGCGCAGCTGGGCGGCGGCGACCTTGTGGGGATGGCGCTGGCGGCGCGGTGGGCGCGGGCGTCGCGCGACGGGGACATGACCGGCGGGGATTTCCCGGCCTGGCTGCCGACGCTGTTTTCGGTCGCGCCGGCGGCGCAGGCCTCGCCCGCCAATCTGGTGGACCGGCGGGGCGAGTGCATCCACGCCGGCTGCCAGCACTATCGGACCTGCTTCGTGGAGAAGGCGATCCGGGGCTCCAGGCGCGCCGACATCGTGATCGCCAACCACGCCCTGGTGCTGAGCCAGGCGGCGTTCGACGGGGCGCGGGCGGCGCGCGGGTCGAAGGGCGACGCGGAGACGACGCAGCTGAAGCGCATCGTGTTCGACGAGGGCCACCACCTGTTCGACGCGGCGGACTCGGCGTTTTCGGCGGCGATCTCCGGGGCGGAGGCGGCGGAGCTTAGGCGCTGGATCCGCGGGCCGGAGGGGCGCGGGCGGCGCGGGCGGGGCCTGGAAGCGCGGCTGATGGAGGTGCTGGGCGACCACGAGGAGGCGCAGGGCGCGCTGATCGCGGCGACCCAGGCGGCGAGCGCGCTGCCGGGCGAGGGGTGGTCGGGGCGGATCGCGCCGCCGAACGGGGAGGTGAACCCGCTGGGGCCGGTGGAGCACTTCCTGGTGGCGGTGATGGAGCAGCTGCGGGCGCGGGCCACGCCGAGCGAGGTGGGGATGGAGTGCGCGGCGCGGCCGGCGCTCGACCTGGTGCGGACGACGGCGCGGACGGCGGCCGAGGCGCTGGCGAAGATCGAGGCGCCCTTGGTGGCGCTGGCCAGGCAGCTGGAGGAGGTGCTGGACGACGAGGCAGCGACGCTGACGACCGCCGACCGGGCGCGGATCGAAGGGGCTCTCAGGGGCATCGACCGGCGGGCGCGGATGGCGCTGCCGGCCTGGCGCTCGATGCTGCGGGCCATCGACGAGGACGCCGAGGACGACCCGGACTTCGTCGACTGGTTCGACGCGACCTTCATGTTCGGCCGCGTGGTGGACGCGGCGTGCCGCCGGCACTGGGTCGACCCGACCGAGCCCTTGACCAACGCGGTGATCGCCCCGGCGCACGGGGTGCTGGTGACGTCTGCGACGCTGGCGGACCCGACGCTGGAGGACCCGTTCGCGCTGGCGGAGATGCGGACCGGCGCGGCGCGGCTGCCGGAGCGGCCCAAGACGTTGAAGCTCGCCTCGCCGTTCGACTATGCGAACCAGGCGCGCTGTTTCGTGGTCACCGACGTCGGCAAGGACGATCCACGCCAGGTGGCCGCGGCCATGCGCGAGCTGTTCCTGGCGGCGGGCGGCGGCGGGCTTGGGCTGTTCACGGCGATCCGGCGGCTGCGCGCGGTGCACGAGAAGATCGCCGCGCCCTTGGCCGACAAGGGAATCGCGCTCTACGCCCAGCACGTGGACGGCGAGGTGGGCTCGCTGGTCGACATCTTCCGGGCGGAGGAGGACGCGTGCCTGCTCGGCACCGACGCGGTGCGGGACGGGGTGGACGTGCCGGGGCGGTCGCTGCGGCTTTTGGTGTTCGACCGGGTGCCGTGGGCGCGGCCCGACATCCTGCACAAGGCCCGGCGGATGCGGTTCGGCGGCAAGGGCTATGACGACGCCGTCGCCCGCGGGCGGATCGCCCAGGCGTTCGGGCGGCTGATTAGGCGGGCGGACGACAAGGGGGTGTTCGTGATGCTGGACGCGTCATCGCCGACGCGGCTTTTCTCGGGGTTGCCCGAGGGGGTGGAGCTGCAGCGGGTGGGGCTGGTGGAGGCGATCGAGGGGGTTCAGGAATTTCTCACGACCCCCAACTCCGCTCATCCCGGCGAAAGCCGGGACCCAAGCTGAGGCTCCGGAGAGGGCTCGGTGAGCTTCTACGTCTACATCGTCGCCAGCGCGCCCTACGGGACGCTCTACATCGGACAGACGAGCGACCTGCCGCGCCGCATCTTCGAGCACCGTGAGAAGGCCGTGCCGGGCTTCACGGCCAAATACGGTTGCACGCGGCTGGTCTGGTTCGAGAGCTTCGAGCTGCGCGAGAACGCCTTCCGCCGCGAGCGGCAGATGAAGGAGTGGAAGCGGACATGGAAGATCGAACTGATCGAGGCGACGAACCCGCGGTGGGACGATCTCTATGAGGACCTGAACAACCTGCTCGGGTTCTGAGAGTCGGCTTGGGTCCCGGCTTTCGCCGGGATGAGCGGAGTTTGGGGTTGGGATGAGCGGATGGAAATCAACCCAGGGCCGTCTCCAGCCAGCCCAGGATCATGCCCCAGCCTTCCTTCGAGCGGTCGGCCCATTCGGCGGGGACGTCGCTGTGGGTGAGGCGGAGCTCGCAGCCGCCGGCGGCGGTGGGGGTGAAGTCCAGGGTGACCGTGGTGAAGTCCGGGTTGAACTGGGGGACGCCGAAGGTGAAGGCGAGGCGCTTGGGGCGGTCGATCTCCAGGTACTCGCCGGTGTGCAGCACGTCACCCATGTCGGGGCGGCGGTCGACGAAGGTGAAGGCGCCGCCGACGCGCGGGTCGGTCTCGGCGCGGATCATCTCGCCGGTCGGGGTGGCGAACAGGAAGCGCCGCGCGATGGCCGGGTCGAGCCAGGCGTCGAACACCCGCTCCGGCGCGGCGGCGTAGGTATGGGTGATGCTGTACTCAGCCATCGGCTTTCTCCTGCAGGATCCTGTCGAGCTCGGCCAGGCGCCAGCGCCACAGCGCCCGCTGGTCGTCGATCCACCGGGCGGCCTCGTCCAGGCCGCCGGGGTTGAGGGTCAGGATGTGCTCGCGGCCCTCGATCCGGCGGCGGACGAGCGCGGCGCGCTCCAGCATGCGGATGTGCTTGGAGACCGAGTTCAGCGAGATGGCGAAGGGCGCCGCGATCTCCGTCACCCGCGCCTCGCCGTCCGCCAGCCGGGCGAGGATCGCGCGGCGGGTGGGGTCGGCGAGCGCGGTGAGCGTGGCGTCGAGCATTATTCATACTTAGGGGTGAATATGTAGATGTGCAAGATCGAATGAACCGCCAAGAACGCCAAGTTCGCCGAGGAGGAACACGAAGACCACGAAGGCCACGAAGACCACAAAGGCCACGAAGACCACGAAGAGGGCGAAGCCCGGTCCAAAAGGCCTGGATGGGAAGATCGCCTGCGGCGCCTTCGTGATCTTCGTGTCCTTCGTGGTCTTCGTGTCGAAGCCCGACCCACCTTCTTGGCGCACTTGGCGTCTTGGCGGTTTCGAGGATCCCGCCCGCCGCGCCTACGCCGCCACCGACAGCTGTTCGAAGAGGTCGGCGGGGAAGGGGGAGACGTAGGGGGTGACGCCGAGCTGGGCGCGGACCTCGGCCAACGGCTTGTCCCAGACGCTCGGCCAGTTGACCGGCAGCAGCGGCGGGGTGCGGCGGCCGTGGGTCCAGGCGCTGAGGATGGTGGGGAGCATGATCGCCCCGCCCTCCGGCCGCTCGAAGGCGACGCGGGTGAGCGCCATGGCCAGGAACATCGAGGAATAGTGGTGGCCGAACTGGCCGAGCTGGAAGCCGGAGATGGCGACCTCGTGCAGCGCGGTGGTGCGGTAGCCGCCGACGAGGTGCCACAGGTCGTGGCACTGCAGGATGCGGGCGTTCAGGTAGTCCAGCGGCGGCGGCAGTTTGTCGAGGCCGAGCGCCTGGCGGTCGAGGACCTCCAGGTCGAAGCCGTTGTCGACGATGAGCGCGTGGAATTCGCCGCCCAGGCTGTCGGCCGGACAGCGTGACAGGGCTTCAAGCGTGAAGGGCTTGGGATAGCCCTGGGCCACGGCGGCGGGGACGCCGGGATAGCAGAGCGCGGCCTTGCCGACCCGGGCCTCGACGCCCTTGGAGATCAGGCCGGCGAGCGCGGCGGTCTTGGTGGTGAGGTTGACGGCCTCCAGGCCGGCGCGGGGTTCCTGCAGCAGCTCCCAGAGCCCGCGCCAGAAGGCGGCCGGGATCGGCTCGGGCTTCGCCGCGGCGTCGGTGGGCACGGGCTTGGCCCCGACCGGCTCGCCGAGATAGCCCTGGGCCACCGCGTCGTAGATGCCGGGCAGCTGTTCCGGCGCGGCCACGGCGCCGTGGATCCACAGCGCGGCCAGCGCCTTGAGGTCGGCGGCCTGGTGTTTCGCCTTCAGGCGGGCGCCGAGTGCGCGGCCGGCGTCGTCGTCGTCCGCCCCGGCCTGGGCCAGGGCTTCGAAACCGGCGCGTTCCTGGTCGTCGCTCATGGCCCGATCTTCTCGCGTGGGTTGAGGCCCACGTCGATACGAGACCCGAAACTATTGCGACTTTGTGTCTGGAGTTTCCGTTGTGCGAACATCGCGCCCGAAGTTGGGGGCGGCGCTTTCCTGGCCGGCGGCGATGATGCCGCGGCGAATCTCGCGGGTGCGCGAGAACTGGTCGAACAGCTTGTCGCCCTCGCCCCAGCGGATGGCGCGGCTCATGGCCTGCAGGTCCTCGGTGAAGCGGCCCAGCACTTCCAAGACCGCGTCCTTGTTGGTCAGGAACACGTCGCGCCACATGGTGGGGTCGGACGCGGCGATGCGGGTGAAGTCGCGGAAACCGCCGGCGGAATATTTCATCACCTCGCCGCGGGTCACGCCCTCCAGGTCGGCGGCGGCGCCGACGATGGTGTAGGCGATCAGGTGGGGGAGGTGGCTGGTGACGGCCAGCACCAGGTCGTGGTGGGCGGCGTCCATCAGCTCGACGTTGGCGCCCAGCGCCGTCCAGAAGTCGGTGAGCCGCTCGACAGCCACCTGGTAGGGCGTGTCGTCCGCGGCCTGATAGGGCGCCTGGACCTGGGCCTGCGGCGTCAGGATGGTCCAGCGGTTCTGGAACAGCTCGGCGAAGCCGGCGTCGGGGCCCGACTGCTCGGTGCCGGCGATCGGGTGGCCGGGAATCACCAGGGCGTCGGGGAGGGCGGCGATGAGGGCGGCGGCGATCGCGGCCTTCACCGAGCCGACGTCGGTGACCGTGACGCCCGCAGCGATGCCCGGCGCCGCGGCGCGGGCGGCCTCGCCCATGGCCATCGGCGGTACGGCGAAGACCACCAGGTCGGCGCCGCGGCAGGCGTCGGCGGCGCTGTCGGCGACCCTGTCGGCGTAGCCCAGCGCGACGATGCGGGCGCGGGCGGCTTCTGAGGCGTCGAACACCGCGACCTCACCCACGGCGCCGGCGGCGCGCGCGGCGCGGATCATCGACGAGCCGATCAGGCCGCAGCCGATCACCGCCATCTTCTGGTAGATCGGCGGGCTCATGTCGCGGGCGTCGGCATGGCTTCTCGGGGGGCCATGAAGTCGGCGAGCGCGTCGACTAGCGCGCGGTTGTGCGCCTCCAGGCCGATGGTGATGCGCAGGTGGTCGGGCAGGCCGTAGAGGCCCACGCCGCGCACCAAGAGGCCCCGCGTGGCCAGGAACGCCTCGGCCTCGGCGGCGGTGCGGCCGGGGATCTGCGGGAAGCCGACCAGGACGAAGTTGGCCGCCGAGCCGCCGACCACCTCAAGGCCCAGGCCGCCCAGCTGCTGGGTCAGCCACGGCCGCCAGGTCGCGGTGAGCTCCAGGGTGGCGTCCTGGAAGTCGGTGTCGGCGAGCGCCGCGACCGCGGCGCGCTGGGCGGCGATCGAGGTGTTGAACGGCAGGCGGATGCGGTCGACGGCCTGGGCGATCTCCAGCGGCGCATAGCCCCAGCCGATGCGCAGCGCGGCGAGGCCATGCAGCTTGGAGAAGGTGTGGGTGACCACGACGTTGGTCGACGCGCGGGCGAGCTCCAGGCCGTCGTCGAAGGCCGGGTCGGCGCAGAACTCGCCATAGGCGCCGTCGAGCACCAGCACGACCGAGGGCGGCAGGGCCTCGTGCAGGCGGCGGACCTCGGAGAACGGGATCCAGGTGCCGGTGGGGTTGCCCGGGTTGGCCAGGAAGACCAGGCGCGTGCGGTCGTCGACGCAGTTCAGCAGCTCGTCGACGTCGATGCGGTAGCCGGGTTCCGGCGCGCGGCGCACCTCGCCCTGGCAGGCATAGGCGCCGATGGCGAAGGCCGCGAAGCCGTACTGGCCCTGGACCATGTTGTCGCCGGGCTCGAGGAAGGTCTGGTTGAGGAGCTGGAACACCTCGTCCGAGCCGCAACCGAAGATCAGCCGCTCGGGTTCGAGCTTGTAGCGCTCGGCGACCGCGGCGCGGATGATGCTGGCGCGGGGGTCGGGATAGACGTGCAGGCTCCGCTCGGCGCTGGCGAAGGCTTCGTGCGCCTTGCCGCTGGAGCCCAGCGGGTTCTCGTTGGCCGACAGCTTCACGGGCTCGGCGAACCCCTCGGCCTTGGCCTTGCCCGGCTGATAGGCGTGGATGTCCAGGATCCCCGGCTTCGGGAGCGGCCTGGCCGCCTTGGAGCGGTCGAGACCGGAGTCGAGGGTTGGGGCGTCATCGGACATTGGACTGCTTGCGGACTTTTAGGACAGGCGGAGCCTTGCGGCGGAGGCTGTGCCTCTTACACGCCCGACGCCCGCAGGTCCAAGGGCGGGCTCGGCCGGGCGCGGCGGAAGACCCTACGCCTTCGCGCCGGCGCCCTGATCCATCAGCCGCAGCAGCGCCGCGTCCCAGCCGTAGACGTCCGGCAGGACGGCGATGCGCCCGCCGCTCGGCACGGCGGTGAGGTAGAGCAGGCGCACCGCGACGGGCGCGTGCAGCTTCACCGTCGTGGTCTGCTGGGTGGCGACGGTGTCGGCGACCCGCTGCGGCGACCAGCCGGGCTCCTGCGCCAGCAACAGGTTCGCCAGGTCCATGGCGCGTTCGAGCCGCACGCAGCCGTGGCTGACCGCGCGGCCGGCCTTGTCGAAGGCGGCCTTCGACGGGGTGTCGTGCAGGTAGACGGAATAGGGGTTGGCGAAGTCGAACTTCACCAGGCCCAGCGCGCTCTCCGGCCCCGGGTTCTGCACCAGGCCGCCGGTCTCGCTGGCGACGAAGCCGTGGGCGGCCAGATAGTCCTCTCCCTTGGGCATGAGTTCGGCGGCGGCGATATTGGCCGGCACGTTCCAGGGCGGGTTCAGCACGATGCTGTCGATCTTCGAGGTCAGCATCGGCGTCTCGTCGCCCGGCTTGCCGGAGGCCGTGCGCATGGTGAGCTTAGCCTGACCGTCGACCACATAGATCAGGGTCGCCGAGGCGATGTTGACGTCCACCCGGGTGGCGGGCTCCTCGCGCGGCAGCCAGCGCAGCCGCTCGAGGTTGGCGCGGAGCAGGGCCGGGGTCACGGCGCCGGCCTGCGCCGCGGCGGGCTGGGTCGCCTGGGGCTGGGTCGCCTGGGGGTGGGCGAGGATGGCGGCGTAGGCCTGCTGCAGGTCGTGGTAGATCGGGCTGGGCGGCGGCTGCGCGTCGAGCCAGGCGCGGAACTGGCGTCGGGCGAGCGCCGCATCCAGTTCGGCGGCCGCGTCATAGGGCGCGGGCGCCTCGCCCCAGGCGGCCGGCCGCGCGCGGGCCGGAAGGCTCAGCCCATGCTGGGCGCGGGCGTATTCGATCACGCCCTCCCGCAGCAGCGCGCTGGCGGCGGGGTCGCGGCGCGCCTCGGCGGCGTGGATCTCGCCGATGTGGAAGGAGCCGGGCGCGAAGCCCTGCTGGGGCGCGCGGTCGAGGACCTGCGTCGCATAGACCGCGTCCTCGCGGGCCAGGCGGACCGCGGCGCTGTGCGGCGCGCAGGCGCTCAGCGCCAGGACCGCCGAGGCGGCCAGGATGGCGGAAAGAAGGGGCGAATGGGCGGGGGCACGCGTGGCGGTCATGCCTCGGCAACGCCTGCCGAAGCGGTTTGGTTTACCGGCGCAGCCGGCGACGGCTCAGGCCACGGCCACGGCCGCGCGGCGGCGGCGGCGACCGGGATGGCCCGTAGCGGCCGCATTCAACTCGCTGCAACTTCATCACGGTCGATGCGACTGATGCGCCGTTCTCCCCATCCCTAGGTTCGCGACTCGAAGCCTTCGCCGCCATTCCGGCCGGCGGTCGAGATGCGAGATGAGAACCATGTTCAAGAGTTATGCGGCCCTGGGCGGGACGCTTGTCCTGGCGCTGGGCGCCGTGGCCGGGAACGCCGGCGCCACCTCCTACAAGATGATCGACCTTGGCGCGCTGCCGGGCGGCATCGACAGCACCGCCAAGGGGATCAACGACCTGGGGCAGGTGGTCGGCTTTTCCGACACCACCGGCAGCATTCTGGGGCACGCCTTCCTCTATAGCGGCGGCGCGATGACCGACCTTGGCACTTTGGGCGGCGACGGCAGCGGGGCCACGGGGATCAACAAGCTGGGCCAGATTTCGGGCTTTTCGGACACCAGCGGCGGCGCGCAGCACGCCTTCCTCTACAGCGGCGGCGTCATGAACGACATCGGCACGCTGGGCGGCGCCGGGAGCTTCGGCACGGGGATCAACAACAGCGGTCAGGTCGTGGGCTATTCGAACACCAGCGACGGCCAGCAGCACGCCTTCGTCTACAGCGGCGGCGTGATGAGCGACCTTGGCACGCTCGGCGGCACGATCAGCGAGGCCGACGGCATCAACGCCTCCGGGCAGGTCGTGGGGTCGTCCTATTTCGCCGGCAACAACACCGAGCACGCGTTCATCTACAGCGGCGGCGTGATGCACGATCTCGGAACCTTGGGGTCCGGGAACAGCTTTGGCGCCGCCATCAACGACGCCGGACAGGTCGCCGGCAGTTACCTGGCGAACGCCCACGAGCACGCGTTCTTCTATGACGGCGCCAATACGGTCGACATCGGCACGCTGGGCGGGACCTTCGCCACGGCCTACGGCGTCAACGATGCGGGCCAGGTCTTCGGCTATTCCGACATCGCCGGCGACACGGCCTGGCATGCGTTCATCTGGAGCGCCGGGTCCGGGATGACCGACCTGGGCACCCTGGGCGGCAGCGTCTCCTGGGGCTACGGCGTCAACAATCTCGGAGAGGGCGTCGGCGAGTCCCTCTACACGGGCGGCGGCGGCTATGGGCACGCATTCATGACCGAAATCAGCGGGGGCGTGCCTGAGCCGGCCGCCTGGGCGACGATGCTGCTGGGCTTCGGCGGCGTCGGCGCGATGCTGCGCTCACGCCGCAGGTTCGCACGCCCGGCAGCCTGACCGGCGGATTTCCCGCAACAACCCCGCTGGCCGGCGCCGACAAGCGCCATCCCTCTCCATCCCTGGCGAAGTCCGGGTCCGCGTGGACCCGGGGCAGCCCCACCTGACTCCGCCGGAACCTGAACATGACCCCTAAAGCCGACAGCCGCCTGCGCGGACGCCGCCTCCTTGCCCTGTTCGGCTCGACGGCCCTGGCCGTCGCCGGCCTGGCGGCGGGCTCGGCGCGGGCCAGCGACATCTGGAACGGCACGGGCTCGAACGACTGGTTCACCGCCGGCAACTGGACCCCCAACGCGGTCCCCATCGCGACGGACAATGTCTCCATCGGCGTGATCCTGCCCAACCCCACGACGATCAACGCCGCCGGCGCGGTGGCCTTCAACCTCGGGGTCGGAGACGCCACCGGGGGGAACAACGGCGCGCTCACCATCAGCGGCGCCGGCGGGCTCGCGGTGAGCCAGAACAGCTACGTCGGCCGGGACGCGGGCACGACCGGCGTGGTGACCGTGACCGGCGCGGGCGCCAGCTGGAACACGACGGCCGGGGTCTACATCGGCGACGTCGGCGCCGGCCACGTCTCGCTGCTCGCCGGCGGCCACATCACCAACGCCGGCGCGACGATCGGCGACTTCGCCGGATCGGTCGGCGTGCTCACGATCGACGGCGCGGGATCGCTTTGGGCGAGCACCGGAAACGTCAACGTCGGCGCCGCCGGTCAGGGCACGCTCACGATCACCAACGGCGGTCAGATGACCGCCGACCAGACCTACGCCGGCGGCTCGACGACGGGCGTGATCACCGTCGACGGCGCGGGCTCCCACCTCACCGACAACACGATCCTTCAGATCGGCAACGCCGGCGTCGGCGGCGCGCTCAACATCACCAACGGCGGCGCCGTCACCACGACCAACGGGTCGATCGGCGGGGGCGGCTTCGCCGGACAGGCCAGTGTTACGGGCGCGGGCTCGGTGTTCACGGTCAACAACACCCTTTCGGTTGGCGCCGGCGGCGTGCTGACGATCTCCAACGGCGGCGCGGTGTCGTCCGCCACCAACGGCACGGCCGTCAACGGCAACGGCGTGATCAACATCGGCGCCGCGGCGGGATCGGCGCCCGGCGCGCCCGGCGCCTACACCGCCGTCACCCTGTTCCTGGGCGCGGCGGCCAGCACCATCGTCTTCAACGACACCTCGGCCGGCTACGCTTTCGCCGCCCCGCTCCAGGGCAGCGGCAAGGTCGATCAGGAGGCCGGCGTCACCCACCTGACCGGCAGTTCGCAGTTCTTCGCGGGCTCGGCCGTGGTCAAGGGTGGGACGCTGTTCGTGGACAACACCTTCGGCGGGACGATCGCGGTGGCGTCGGGCGGGACGCTGGGCGGCAATTCCTCGTCCTTTGTGCTGGGCGCGGTCACCGTGGCCAGCGGCGGAACCCTGCTCGGCGTCCAGGGCGCCACCTTCAACCCGACGAGCTCGCTGACGCTCGCCAGCGGCTCGGTGCTCAATGTGACCCTGGGCGCGCCCGGCAGCGTCACGCCGCTGTTCGCGGTGGGAACCAACCTCACCCTCGACGGGACCCTGAACATCGCCAATGCGGCCGGGTTCGGACCCGGGCTCTACCGGCTGATCAACTACGGCGGCGCGTTGACCGACAACACGCTGGATATCGGGACGACGCCCGGCGGCACGACCGCCGCCCAGTTCGCCGTCCAGACCGGCACGGCGCACCAGATCAATCTGCTCTATTCGGGCGCGGCCCCACCGCCGCCGCCGCCGCCGCCGCCCCCGCCGCCGGGTCCGCCCGCGCCGCCGGCCCCTGTGGGGCCCTTCAGCTTCTGGAACGTCGGCGGCTCGGCGGCAGGCGTGGCGACCACCGGCGGCACGGGCGTCTGGACCGCAACGTCCAGCACCTTCGCCAATCTCGCCGGCACCGCCAACGCCTCGCTCACCGCCACGCCGGGCTTTCCGATCTTCGGCGGCGTCGCGGGGGTGGTGACCGTCGATCTCAGCGCCGGGCCGGTGCAGGTCAGCGGGCTGCAGTTCGCGACGTCGAACTATCTGATCACCGGCGGCGCCATCCGATTGAACGCGGGGCTGAACACCTTCCGGGTCGGCGACGGCACCGCCGCCGGCGCGGGCTTTGTCGGCTCGATCGCGTCCAGCCTGACCGGGGCCGGCGGCCTGGACAAGAACGACCTGGGGACCCTGATCCTGTCGGGCGTCAACAGCTACACCGGCGAGACGCGGGTCTCGGCCGGGGTGCTGGTGCTGGCCGACGCCGGCTCGATCGCCGCCTCCAGCGGCCTGACCGACAATGCGGTGTTCGACATCTCCGGCGCGGCCCAAGGCGCGGCCGTCGCCAGCCTGGCGGGCACGGGCGCGGCGGTGCTCGGATCGCAGACGCTGACCCTCACCGCGGCGAGCGGCGACTTCAGCGGCGCGATCGGCGGGGCCGGCGGCCTGTCGGTGACCGGCGGCGCGCAGGTGCTGTCCGGCGCCAACGGCTTCACCGGCGGCGTATCGATCGGGCCGGGCGCCAGCCTGGCGCTCGGCAATGGGGGCGCCGCCGGCGCCGTCATCGGGCCGGTGACCGACAATGGCGTCCTGATCCTCGATCGGTCGGACGCCGTCACGGTCGCCAACGTCATCTCCGGTTCCGGCCATGTAGCCCAGACGGGGTCGGGGATGACGACGCTCGCAGGGCCGAACAGCTACTCCGGGGGCACCACCATCTCGGCCGGCGGGCTCGCCGGATCGGCGGCGAGCTTCGGGTCCGGGGCGATCCTGGACAACGCCGCCCTGACCATCGTCCAGGCGACCGACGCGGTCATGGCCAACCGGCTGGACGGGACCGGGGTCTTCACCAAGGCGGGCTTGGGCGGGCTCAGCCTGACCGGCGGCGGCGGGCTCACCGGCGGGATCACGCTGGCCGCCGGGCGGCTGTCGATCGACAGCGACTTCAGCCACACCCCGGTGACGGTCAACGCCGGCGTCCTGGCAGGGACCGGCTCGGTCGGCGCGCTGACGATGAACGGCGGCGTTCTGCAGCCGGGCGACGCGCCCAGTTCGGGCGGCCAGGCGACGACACGCAGCAGCGCCAGCGGCGCCAGCGGCGTGCGGGCCGCCGCCGCCGCCGCTGCGCCGGGGCCCGGCGCCCTGACGGTGGTCGGCGACTACAGCCAGGCGGCCGGCGCGATCCTGCGCCTGCAGGTCAGCTCGACCAACGCCAGCCAGCTTGCCGTCACCGGCGTCGCGACGCTCGCGCCTGGCGCCATCCTGCAACTCACCCCGGTGGGCAGCGGCCCCTATACGATCGGCGCGCAGATGCTGGCGTTTTCCGCGGCCGGCGGCATGCAGGGACGTTTCACCCTCGACGTCGGCGGCCCCGTCTCGCCCTTCCTGGGCTTCACGGCGAGCTATCAGGGCAACGATGTCTACCTGAGCCTCTCGAAGCTGCGGCCGTTCGCAGCCGCCGGCGCCACCTTCAACCAGCGCGCCGCCGCCGCCGGCGCCGACAGCCTGACCGTGACCCAGCCGGTGATGGTCGCGCTGGCCGGGCTTACGTCCGACGCCGCCGCGCAAGGCGCCTTCGACCAGCTGTCCGGCGAGGCGCGCGCCTCGGCGGTGACCAGCGCGTTCGAGGACAGCCGCTTCCTGCGCGACGCCGTTGCCGACCGCATGGGCGAGGGCGTCTCGCGGACCGGCTCCGCCTGGGCCCGGGCGATCGGCGCCTGGGGAAGCACCGGCTCGGACGGCGACGCGGCGCGGCTTTCGCGCTCGTCCGCCGGCCTGATGTTCGGCGCCGATCGGGCGCTTGGCGACACCTGGCGCGCCGGGCTGATCGGCGGCTACGTCCGCACCCAGGAGCGGGTGGCGGCCCGGTCGTCCTCGGTCACCGCCGAGGGCCTGTCGCTGGGCGGCTACATCGGCGGGCGGTTCGAACGGCTGACCCTGTCGGCGGGCCTCGCCCAGACCTGGAGCTCGCTGGACATGAGCCGCACGGTCGCCTTCCCGGGGTTCGCCGGCCACGTCACCGGCGGCCCGGGCCTGGACGCGACCCAGCTGTTCGGCGAGGCGGCCTATGGCCTGAACCTGCCGCGGCAGGACGCGCAGCTGGTCGGCGACCTGGCCTTGGTCAACCTCCACGCCCGGTCCGGCCAGGAGGATGGCGGCGCGGCGGCGCTCACGGTCCAGGGCAAGGACCAGGCGATCGCGTTCGCGACGCTGGGCTTAAGGGACAGCGTGCGGCTGAACGCCCAGGGCCTGACCGCCGAGGCGACGGTCGCCTGGCGCCACGCGCAGGGGGACGTCACGCCGTCGTCGACCCAAGGCTTCGCCGGCGGGTCCGACTTCACCGTGCACGGCGCGCCGATCGCCCGCGACGCCCTGATGCTCAAGGCGGCGCTGGGCGGTGAGATCGCGCCGCGCCTGGCCGTGCAGCTCGGCTACGCCGGCCAGGTCTCCCGCCGCGCCCAGGATCAGGATGTCAAACTCAATGTCAGCCTGCGGTTCTGAGCCCATGCCGCGCTCACGCCGCAGGGGGCCGGACCGTCAGGAGGCCACGCCGTGACCGAGCCGCCGCGCTTCGCCCTTCGCCGCGACAACCGGGGATGGACCGTGTTCGACCTGGCGACCGGACTGCCGGCGACGATCGTGGCGATCCCGCAGACCGGCCTGATGGAGACCGACGCCGTGGAGATCGCCCGGCAATTCAACGGGCGCACTGCCGACAGCGCACCGGGAAAGGCCTAGCGCGTGCCGCAGGGGCTACGCATTCTTAACGCGAACGGGGGGCTAGATTGACCTCCCCGCTTGGACCTCGACGCCTCTTCGCCGTCCCGGCCGCTTCGGATGAAGGCCGCATGTCCACGATCGGGTTCTCCGACAAGCTTCGCCTGGTGCTCAAGCTTCTGTCGATGAGCGCAGCCCAGCTCGCCTCCGAACTGGAGACCGACAAGTCGGTGGTCAGCCGGTGGCTGAACGGCAGCGTCCAGCCGTCGGCGCACAATCTCACGCGGCTGTCGGCCCTGGTGGCCACCCGCGTCGAGGGCTTCCGGACGCTGGATTGGGAGCGCGACCCCGAGGGCCTGGCGCAGATGTTCGGGGTCGACCCCGACGCCATTCCAGCCATCCGGTCGTCACGGCCCGGCGCCGGCGCCCTGCCGATCGCCATCTGGGATCAGATGCTGAACACCGCCGCCTTCCGTGGGCAGGCCTATGAAGGCTTCTTCAGGTCCACCCGGCCGCATCCGATGAGCCCGGGCCGCTATTGCCACGAGTACGGCATGATCCGCCGCGACGAGATCGGGCTGCTGCGCCTGCGGATGGGCAACGCCAACGTCATCGTCGACGGCTGGATGATCCCGCTGCACGGCCAGCTCTACAGCATCGCCGCCGACGTCCAGAGCGGCACCCTGGTGTTCGGCATCTTCAATGGGGTCGGCGCCTCGCAGGTCGATGTCTTCGACGGCCTGACCCTGATCCCGGGCTTCGACAAGGGCCGCTCGCCCACCGCCACCGGGATGATCTGCGAGCGCATCGGGAATCTGAGCGGCGACCGGGAAGCCGACGACCGCCGGTTCGAGGACCTCGCCAAGCAGGGCCCGCTGGCGCCCGAGGGCTCGATCCCCGAGCACATCCAGGCGCATCTGGCCCGTGACTTCGGGCCAAGCCACGTGGCCGACGGCGGGGACTGGCTGCTCAACATGGCGCTCAGCCGGTCGATGACCCGCGGACCGGCGTTCGAGGACTAGACGTCCAGCGGGCCTAGACGTCCAGCGGCTGGGGCGCGGCGCCGATGACGCCGGAGAGCTTGCCGGGCGCGCGGGCGAGGCGCGGGTCGTCGGCCTGGTAGTAGCCGGAGAGCAGGAAGAGCTTCAGGCCGCCATGCTCGACCATCAGGGTGGCGGCGACGCCGTCGCGGGAGAGCGCGTCCTCGACCGCCTTGGCCGACTGGGCCGCGTCGGTGACCCAGAAGGTGTTGTCGGCGCCGGTGGGCTCGATCTCGACCTCGGCGACGGCGAGCGCCGAGAGCGGCCCCCAGGCGGCGAGGCAGGGAAGGGCCGCGAACACCTTGAGCTTAGGCTCGGCCAGGAGGCGGCCCCACCAGGCGCTGTCCGGGGTGAGCGCGCAGACCCCGACGCCGCCCAGGCTCCTGGCCTCGGCGATGGCGTCCTCCGGCTTGGCGACCTGGCGCAGGGCCGGCGCGACGCCGAAGCGCAGGCGGGCGACCTCGACGGCGCGGCCTGGATCCTTGCCGCCCCAGACGGCGATGTGGAAGGGGCCCTGGGTCGCCAGGCTGTCGCCGATCAGCTCGCGCCAGATACGCACGATCAGCCCCGGGCGGGCGCCATTGCGGGGCCCGGCCAGGAGCTTCTTCAAGAGCGCGGTCTCGCGCCCCGGGCGCAGGCCGAACTTGCCACCGTCGCCGGCCGCGGCCTTGGCGGCGGCCACGGCCTTGGCCAGCGACGCGCGCTCGACCACCAGGCGCAGCAGGTCGGCGTCGATGGCGTCGATCCGCTTGCGGACCTCGTCGAGCGATGGCGGTGCGTCGTCACTCATGGCCAGAGCCAAATTCTCCCCCAAACCGAAGGGTCGCGACCTAAGTCATTGCGGCTGGCCGCGCAATAGGGCCGCTCGCCGCAATAAAGTTGCAGCCGAAACCAGTGGCCCCGATCCGGCGCGTCCCGTTCGGCGGGGAGGGTGCATATCGCGTTCCGTGGGACCCGGCGCCAATGTCGAACCGTTGACGGAGGACCCGACATGGCGACCAACCTCGCGGACCGGCGAACGGTCCTGACCGGCGCCGCGGCCCTGCTGGCGGCGGGCGCCGCGCGGGCGCAGAGCGTGACCCTGCCGTTCGACAACGGCGAGCGGCCGATCAAGACCTATCCCGAGAAGCGCCCGATGCTGGTGCTGACCGAGCGGCCGCCACAGCTGGAGACGCCGTTCGAGGTGTTCGACCACGGCGCGTTCACGCCCAACGACGCCTTCTTCGTGCGCTACCACCTGGCTGGCACGCCGCCGCGCGGCCTGGATGCGGCGACGCACAGGGTGAAGGTGCTGGGTGCGGTGGAGAGGCCGCTGGACCTGAGCCTCGCCGACCTGCGGCGCGACTTCCCCGCCGTCGAGATCGCGGCGGTGAACGAGTGTTCCGGCAACGGGCGCGGCTTCTCCTCGCCACGGGTGGCGGGCGGCCAGCTCGGCGAAGGGATGATGGGCAATGCGCGCTGGCGCGGCGTGACGGTCAAGGCGCTGCTGGACCGCGCGGGCGTCAAGGCGGGCGCGCACGCGGTGGAGTTCAACGGCGCGGACAAGCCGCAGCTGGCCTCGGTGGCGGACTTCGTGAAGGGCCTTGGCGTCGACCATGCGCGGGGCGGCGAGGTGATGCTGGCCTATGAGATGAACGGCGCGCCGCTGCCGCTGTTGAACGGCTATCCGCTGCGGCTGATCGTGCCCGGCTACTACGGCACCTATTGGGTCAAGCACATCACCGACCTGACGGTGCTGGAGCAGGAGTCGCAGAGCTATTGGATGCAGAAGGCCTATCGCATCCCGGACAACGACTGCGCCTGCGTGCCGGCGGGGACGGCGCCGCCCGCCACCCGGCCGATCGGCAAGCTCAACGTGCGCAGCTTCATCACCAACCTGGCGGACGGCCAGAGCGCCAAGGCCTCGCCCAGGACCCTGGTGCGGGGCGTCGCCTTCGACGGCGGCTCGGGCATCGCCGGGGTGGAGCTGTCGACCGATGGCGGCAAGACCTGGACGCCGGCGAGTCTGGGTCAGGACCACGGCAAGTACTCTTTCCGCGAATGGTCGGCGCACGCGCCGCTGGCGGCGGGCGAGCATCAGTTGGTGGCCCGCGCGACCAGCAAGGCCGGCGACGTCCAGCCGCTGACCGCCAGCTGGAACCCCAGCGCCTATATGCGCAACGCCGCCGACCCGGTGCGGGTGATCGCGGCATGAGCCGGCTCGCGAAACCCCTGCTCGTGCTGCTCGCCGTCGCCGCGGCGGGCGGCGTCGCGGCCCGCGAGACGGCCAGGCCGCCGCCCACCTACGCCCCGCCGCCGGAGACCTCGAAGTTCGTCACAGCCCCCGGCGTGGAGACGGCCCAGAGGTACTGCCTGACCTGCCACTCGGCCGACTATGTCTCGACCCAGCCGCCGCATATGCCGGCCGCGTTCTGGCAGAACGAGGTCGCCAAGATGCGCAACGCCTATGGCGCGACGATCCCGGACGACGCCGCCAAGGCGATCGCCGACTACCTGGTCGCGACCTACACCGACCCCACGCGCGTCGGGCGGTAGCTCTTACCTCCCCCGCGCAGCGGCGGGAGGGGGACCGTCGGCCGAGCGCAGCGCAGAGCCGATGGTGGAGGGGGCGAACCTCGTGCTCGGCGGGTCGGACCGGCTGTTGTCAGCGCTGCGGATGGGGCTCGCCCCCTCCACCACCCGCTCTATGGCGGGCGGTCCCCCTCCCGCCATTGCCGCCGCAATGGGGGAGGTAGACGGCTTCACGCCTTGCGGGTGAAGCCGTCCTCGCTCCAGCCCTCGCAGCCGACGCTGTGGTGGACGAAGAACAGGCCGTCGGGGTCGTAGCGGCGTTTGACCTGTTTCAGGCGGGGGTAGTGTTCGCCCCAGAAGGCGGCCTGCCAGTCGGGCTCGAAATAGTCGGTTTCCGAGAGGTAGGAGGCGGGTTTGCCGGGCAGCGCCAGCAGCGGCGCCATGCCGGCCGCCACGCGCTTGGCGTCGAGGCGGCCGCGCGCGTCGTTCGGCTCGTGGCCCGCGATCCCCGGATAGGCCGGACCTTCGCCGGCGCCGGTGATGGCGAGCGCGAAGGCGTCGAGCACGGCGGGGTTCATCGCCGTGTCGCGGGTGCGGGCCAGCGCCAGGTCCGGCGCGCCGGCCAGGCCCTTGTTGCAGTGAAGCGAGACCCCGCCGGTCGCCGCGGCATGGATCAGGGCGTCGACCAGGGCGCCCTGGCGGCCCGGCTGCAGCAGGTCCTTCGGCAGCCACGCCGACTGGTAGGCGTGGATCACCTGGCCGACCTGGTCGCCGTCGCCGTCCCAGTGGAAATGCGACGCCGGCGCGCCGGGCCGGTCGTCCTTGCGGATCACGCCCGGGATGGCCCCGATGATGTCGGGGTTCCAGAACATCCGCGCCGGGATCGCCAGCACCTGCGGCTTGGGGAAGGCGTAGTCGTCGGGCCGGGCGGCCACCTCGTCGAAGAAGGGCTTCCAGACGGCCTGCGCCTCGGCCTGGCTGAGCCCTTGGAAGACCATGCTGACGCTCACCTGGCGGCGGAACTGGAAGCGGATCTGCTCGCCCCAGTGCGGGTTCAGGAGGCTCGTCCGATAGAAGGTCAGCAGCTTTTCGATCAGGGTCTTGAAGGCCTCGTCCGACTTGGCGGTGATGGTGGCGTTGACCGCGCCGAAGGTGGCCGGCAGGTCGTGGGTGCGCAGGGTCAGGCGGGTGACCACGCCGAAGGCGCCGCCGCCGCCCCCCTTCAGCGCCCAGAAGAGGTCGGGGTTCGTGCAGCCGTTGGCGATCCGCACCACGCCGTCGGCGGTGACCACTTCGGCCTCCAGCAGATTGGCCGCGCCGGTGCCGAAGCCCTTGGAGAAGCTGCCGAAACCACCGCCCTGCACGAGGCCCGCGACGCCCACGGTGGTGCAGCCGCCGCCCTGGACGTAGCGGCCGCCCTTGGTGGTGACCGCGTCATAGGCCTCGAGCCACAGGCACCCGGCGCCGACGCTGACCGCGTGCTCGGGGGCGACCTTGCCCTGGCAGCCTTGCGGCACAAAGGCGTCGTGCAGTTCGATCGCCTTCAGCTTCTTGGTCCAGATGAGCAGCGAATCCGGCGCGTTGGAGCCGCCCAGGTAGCTGTGGCCGCCGCCCTTCACGACCAGGCGCAGGTTGTGGCGACGCGCGAAGGTCACCGCGGCGGCGACGTCGGCGGCGCTTTCCGGGGACACCGCGTATTCGCTGGGCTTGGAGGTCCAGGCGTCCGTCCAGCCGAGCGTCTGGGTGAGCCCGGCCTCGTCGCCGATGAAGAAGGGGTTCTTCAGGCTCTTGAACAGCGCTTCGCAGGCGGCGGGATCGGGCGCCTTGGCGCAGGCGGTCAGCGGGGAAGAGACCTTGCTCAGCCGCCCGCCCACGGCGGTCTTGAGCGCCGCCCACTGGGTTGCGCTGGGCCAACCCGGATCGCCCGGGCGCACCCGCTTGCGCGCCGGGGCGGCGGCGAAGGCGGTGAGCGGGCCCGCGAAACCCGCCGCCAGCGGCAGGGCGGCGGCGCTCTTCAGGAGATGGCGTCTCAGCATGGCGGAAATCCTTGGCCGGTGTCGCCGACAGTGGTCCTCCCCTCCGCCGGCCTCCGCAACCATTCGGGGCCGAGCGGCGGGCCGGCCGGGACACGCGCCGCCAGCCCTGGGACAAGCGGCGGGATGGCGAGGCCGAGCGGAAAGGGCGCGGCCTGCCTGAGGGCTAAACCCCCTCGCGCCTGTGGAATTTTCCGCCCTGCAGGATCACCGGCAGGTTGGCGCCGCCGCGGCCCAGGCAGGCGATGTCTTCCAGGGGGTCGCCATCGACGGCGATGAGGTCGGCGGCGTAGCCCGGGGCGACGCGGCCGATGCGGTCCTGCATCTGCAGCAGCTCGGCGTTGATACTGGTGACCTGGCGCAGGATTTCGATGGGCGAGAAAACCTGGGCGCGGAGGCCGAACTCGCTCCCCTGGCGGTCCTGTTGGGAGCCCAGGAGGTCGGTGCCGAAGCCGACCTTGAGGTTGCTGCGGCGCATCACCTGCAGGCCTTGCAGGACACCGCCGGAGACCTGCTGCAGTTTCTCCTGGCTGGAGGGCGGCAGGCCAAGCTTCGCGCCGTCTTCCAGCAGCGCCCAGATGGTGGCCAGCGTGGGGACCACGAAGGCGTCGGCCGCGGCCACGGCGTCGGCGGCGTCCTGGTCGATCAGGGTGGCGTGCTCGATGGAGCGCACGCCCAGCTCGGCGCAGCGCTGGACGGCGCGGGGCGGGTGGCAGTGGGCCATGACATAGGCGCCGTGGCGGGCCGCCTCCTCGACGGCGGTCAGGATCTCGGCGTCGCTGAACTGCAGGCGGTCGACGGGGTCCGAGGGGCTGGCGACGCCGCCGGAGCCCATGATCTTGATCTGGTGGGCGCCCAGGCGCAGCTCCTCGCGCACCGCCTTGCGGACCTCGTCGGGGCTGTCGACCACGTGGGTGAAGCGCGCGCCGCCGCCCTCGCGCAGCTCGCAGGCGCAGGCGAACTCGCCGGCCCGGCGGAAGTCGCCGTGGCCGCCGGTCTGGGTCAGCATGCGCCCGGCCGGCAGCAGGCGCGGGCCGGGCGCCAGGCCATCGTGCAGCGCCTGGACGTAGGAGACGTCGGTCCCGCCGGCGTCGCGCACGGTGGTGAAGCCGCGGCCCAGCATCTGGGCCAACGAGCGGTAGGCGAAGGCGGCGAGATATTCGCTGCGCCGGGTGATCAGCTTCAGGACGTCGAGGTCGGTCGCCCAGATGTGCACGTGGGCGTCGATCAGGCCGGGCATCAGGGTGGCGCCGGCCAAGTCGACGGTCTGGCAGTCGGCGGGCGGCCTGATGGCCTTGTCCGAGAGGTCCTGGATGGTCCCGTCGGCGACCAGGACCTGGGCGCCCTTCAAGAGGTCGGGGCCATGGCCGTCGAACACCGCGGCGTTGGTGAAAAGGATGGCGGTCATGGTGCGCTCCCGGCTGGCTGCGGCCGGGCTGGACAGTGGCACGCGGGAGCCGGAGGATCGAGCCTGCGGCTGCGGCGAGGACGGCCATGACGTCGAAGAAGATCGAAGAGGCGCGGGCCGCAATTCTGGCCATGCCGGGCGCGGAGGGTTCGGTCCTGCCGTCCGCGCCGCGCGTCACGCTCTACAAGGTGATGGGGAAGATGTTCGCCATCCTGGAGGACGGGAAGACGCAAGGCGTGATCCTGAAGTGCGACCCGCACCTGGCCGAGGTGCTGCGCGAGCAGTACGCGAGCGTCGGCCACCGTTCGCACCTGGACCGGCGGTTCTGGATCTTCGTCGACCTGGGGCCGGGGTCCGATGTGCCGGCGGCGGAGACCGCGCGGCTGATCGGCCATTCCTACGACCTGGTCGCGGCCGGTCTGACCAAGAAGCAGAAGGCGGAACTGGCGGCCCTGGCGAGGTAGGAAGATGAGTCCACGAACCACACGAACCACACGAACGGGCTCGTCTTGATAGGCCCGCGCAGCGGGCAGACCTTTTTCAAACCGCTGAGAACGCAAAGACCGCAGAGGAGGGGATGATCGCGATAGCCGTGCTGCCAGCGCGGCCACTCCGCGGTCTTTGCGTTCTCCGCGGTTGAATTGACGGAGCCTCCGCTACGCGGAGCCGCAAGGCGCGAACCCGTTCGTGTGGTTCGTGGACAGATCTTGACGGCCGCGGACCCGCCATTCGTCGCGCGGCGGCGTTCGTCGGCCTCAAGGGGCTGGCGGCGGGGCGGCGGCGCGATGGCAGTCTGGGGACTTAAGACCCTGCGCCTTTCCGGAGCTGTCCCTATGAGATCCCTGGTCGTTCCCGCCCTGCTGGCCCTCTGCGTGGCCTCCGGCGCCGCCATGGCCGCCGCGCCGGCCTTTATCGCCCAGGCGCTTTCCGATCCGTCGCGGCCGAAAGCCGACGTCGAGGCCGACGCGATCCGCGACCCGGCCGACACGCTCGCCTTCGCCGGCGTGAAGCCCGGCATGACGGTGGCCGAGCTGTTCCCGGGCGGCGGCTATTTCACCCGGATGATCAGCGACGTCGTCGGGCCCAAGGGCAGGATCTACGGCATCGAGAACGCCGGCTGGAAAGGCGCGGCCAAGGCCGACCAGGAGATGATCGCCAGCCTGCCGCAGAAGAACGTCGAGTTGCAGGTCCAGCCGTTCGGCCAGATGGAGCTCGCCCAGCCTGTCGACCTCTTCTGGATCACCCAGAACTATCACGACCTGAAGATCGCCAAGTACGGGGCCGTCGACATGGCGGCCTTCAACAAACACGTGTTCCAGGTCCTCAAACCGGGCGGCGTCTACCTGGTGCTGGACCACCAGGCCAATCCGGGGACCACGCTGGAGCAGATCGCGGTGCTGCACCGGGTGGAGAAGGCCCAGGTGATCGCCGAGGTGACCGCCGCGGGCTTCAAGCTGGCCGGTGAGGGCAAGTTCCTCAACCGACCGGGCGACGACCACACCAAGCCGATCTTCGACAAGGCCATCCAGGGCAAGACCGACCAGTACGCGCTGAAGTTCGTCAAGCCGAAGGGGTAGCGCCCAAGAAAAAGGCCCGGCGCCTTTCGGGGCCGGGCCTCGTTCAGGTCGACATGGGCCGGCGGCTTACCTGCCGGCGGTCGGGGCCGGGGCGACGCCAGGGGCGGCCTGGGCTTCCTGGCGACGCTTGCCGCCCATCATCTTCATCGCTGCGGCCAGCTCATCCTTGTCGATGACGCCGTCGTGGTTCTTGTCCAGCGCATCGAAGTTCTTGAGCAGGTTGGCGCCGATCTGGCTCTCCGGCTTCAGCTCGCTCTTCTCGATCTTGCCGTCGATGTTGGAGTCCAGCATCCCCATCAGGGCGCCGGCGCCCATCTCCTCGTCGTAGTTCACGAGGTGCTTCGAGGTCTCGTCCATCCAGCGGTAGCGGATGCGGGTGAAGAACATCTCTTCCCAGGACTGGTCGCCCCAGACCACGGTCTTGGTCGGGTCCGGGTTGTGCGGGTTCGACTTCGAGTTGTCGTAGACGTAGTGGGCGATCAGCTTCGAGCCCGCCGGCACCTTGACCGGCTCGGCGAAGTTGTAGTGGCCCTGCCAGCCGAAGTCGTAGCGCGGGAGCGTCAGGAGCAGCTTCTTCTTGCCGTCCGGATACTGGATCCAGAGGTCCGAGGAGGTCGCGCGGTAGTGGGCGTGCGGGAAGGCTGAATAGAGGAGCGCGTCCTTCGGGAACTCCATATAGGCGACTTCCTGGTGATGCCCGTCGCCCGGCGGCAGCACGATCGCGTTGTTCACGATCTGGTTGTTGTGCATGACGATGTCGGGGGTCTCACCGGGCTTGTAGAAGTAGAGCCCGATCTTGGAGTGGGTCACCGTCTCCTTGCCGAACGGCGTGTAGTGGTTCTGGAAGCCGATGGCGCCGCCGCCCGGGATGTAGGTGCCGGCGTCATCCGGCGCGACTTCGCTCTCGGCGCCGACGGCGTAGCTGCCGACCGAGGCGCCCCAGCGGTTTTCGAAGGCCTGCTGGCCCTCCTTCGGGGCGTCGGCCATGAAGCCGGTGAGGATGTGGTGCACGGCCTGGCGGGAATCGACCTTGATCGTCGAGGCCTTCAGCCAGCGGCCTTCGGTCAGCGGGTTCTTGACCCACGGGTGCTGGTAGTCGACCACGCCGCTGGCGGGGATGGTGTAGGCGGGCACGTCCAGCACCACGTCGGGCTTGCCGAGCGGCCATTCGACGGCGACCAGGTGCTTGACGTCCAGCGGGTCCTTGCCCTCGCCGCGCGGCGCGCCCTGGTCGATCCAGTGGATCAGGGTCTTGGTCTCCTCCGGCGTCAGGCGGCGGTCGTTGGAGAACTTGCCGACGTGCGGGTCGGCGTGGAACGGCGGCATCCGGTCGGTGCGGATCACATCGCGGATCATCGGCGAGAAGCCCTTGGCCATCTCGTAGCTGGTCATGGCGAAGGGACCGATGCCGCCCTGTTCGTGACAGGCCACGCACTTGGCTTCCAGGATCGGGGCCACGTCCTTGACGTAGGTGATCTGGGTCTTCGACGCGCGGGCCGGGAAGTCGATGGCGGCGCCGTTACCAGCCGCCGAGGCGACGGTGACGGACTGGCCGGCGGTCACGGCGTCCAGCGCCTTGCCGGCGTTGGCCAGGCTGCCGCGCCAAGCGACTTTCCAGGTCTTCGGGTCGATGACGATGACTTCGGCCGAGCGGGTGACGCCCAGGCTCTCGCCGACCAGCTGGTAGCTGTCCATCAGCACCGGGGTGTCGTAGCCGGCCTTGGCGCTTTCGGCGAGGATCGCCTCGCGGCTGTCCTTGAGGTTGGAGTTCAGCATCCAGAACTCGACGCCCTTGCCGGCGTAGGCGGCCTTGAGCGCCTTCAGCGCCGGGGCCTCGCCGCGGATCACCGCGTCGCCGTTGGACTGGGTCACCAGCACCACGGCCTTGTTCTCGGCGTGGCGGTAGAGCTCGTGGGCCTCGAAGTTGGCGTCCACCAGCAGGAAGTTGCCGACGGTGGTCGACGAGGCCATGGATTCAGTCGCCGACGCCGTGTGCGCCGAGTTGAGCGCATTCGCAGCCGGGCCGGTGGAGCAGCCGTAGACCAGGAGGGCGCTGACCGCCGCTCCGAACACCTGGGCCTTCAAGAACGTCATCGGAGTCCCCCTAGGGTCAATCTTGTCGCTGCTTACATACCCGTTAGAGGCCGCGAACAACAGCGGCGGATGCACGCAGCGCAAACATTGTTTCGCGAGCGAGGCGTTTGGGTGACGCTGGCGTCATCGAACGGAGTCGCCGGGGGCGGCGAGGCGGCGCAGGATCTCCGCCTGCTGGGCCTTCGCCGCCGGCGAACCCGAACCGCCGCGGCCGGTCTGCCAGCTGGCCAGCTGCAGGGGCGTCGAGCCCTTGCCGTTGGGCTTCAGCGGATCGGCGCCGCCGGCCAGCAGGGCCGCGACGGCGGCCGCGCAGCGGGTGCGGATGGCGCGATGCAGCGGGGTCACGCCGTTCATGTCGGCGGCGTTCGGATCGGCGCCGGCTTCGATCAACAGGGTCACGACCCTGGCCTGCGCGGCCGGGTTCCAGGTCGGCGCGCCCGGGGTTCCGTCGGCCGCGTAGTGCAGGGCCGTGGCGCCACGGCGATTGCGCGCCTGGGAGTCCGCGCCAAGGGCCAGCAGCCGCCGGGCGATCTCGACGCGCCAGCCGGCGGCGGCGATGTGGAGCGCGCTGTCGCCCCGGTAGATGTAGTGGCCGATCGTCGGCAGCATCCAGGCCTTCGCCTCGGCCCGCGTCGCGCCGGTCTCGATCTGCGCGCGCGCCAGGCCGGGGTCGGCGGCGAGCATCGCGGCGACGGCCGCGTCCTGGTTCTCGTCGATCGCCCACATCAGGGCGCGAAGCGGCGGCTCGCCGGTCATCTCTGGGCGCCTTCCCATCCCGATGGAGGACCTGAAAGCTAAGCCCTACGCGCGTGCGCTGCTAGGCGGACGCGGCCCGCTCGCTCTCGGCGACCCCGGGAGAGGTCCAGTGGTCGAGGGCGGCCAGCAGCTGCGGCAGGTTGATCGGCTTGCCCAGGTGGTCGTCCATGCCGGCCTCCCGGCAGCGGGCGACCTGTTCGGGGAGGACATTGGCGGTCATGGCGATGATCGGAGTGGCCGCGGCGGCGCGGTCGGCCAGGTCGCGGATGCGCCGCGTGGCGGTCAGGCCGTCCATCACCGGCATCTGCATGTCCATCAGGATCACGTCGTAGCGCCCGGCGGCGACCGCCTCGACCGCTTCGGCGCCGTCGCAGGCGGTGTCGATCTCGATGGGGAAGGGGCTCAGGAGGATGGTGATCAGCTCGCGGTTGACGGCGTTGTCCTCGACCACCAGGCAGCGGATCGGCCGATCGAGGGCGGCGCCGCGCGCCTCCGGCTCGACGTCCAGGGCGTCGTCCGCGGTGGTCGGCAGATCGACCTCGAGCCAGAAGGTCGAGCCCTTGCCGACGACGCTGTCCACGCCGATGCGACCGCCCATGGCCTCGACGATCTGCTTGGAGATCGCCAGGCCAAGGCCGGTGCCGCCGAACTGCCGCGAGACCGAGGCGTCGGCCTGGGTGAAGCGGTTGAACAGGGCGGCGATGTGCGCCTCGTCGATGCCGATGCCGGTGTCGGTCACCGCGATCCGCATGTGGCAGCGGTCGTCCTGCACGCGCCCCGAAAGCTCGATCGTGACCCCGCCTTCGCGGGTGAACTTGATGGCGTTGGAGAGGAAGTTCAGCAGCACCTGGCGGAAGCGCGGCGCGTCGCCGATCAAGAGCGGCGCGGGGTCGGGCGCGTCGATGCGCAGGTCAAGCGCCAGCCCTTTGCCGGCCGCCTGTTCGGCGACGATTTCGGCGGCCGAGCGCACGGTCGCGGCCGGGTCGAACGGCGCCGGGTCGAGCTCGAAGGCGCCGGCCTCCAGCTTGGAGAAGTCGAGCACGTCGCCGACCACGCCCAGCAGGGTCTGGCTGGCGTCGTGGATCAGGCCGGCATGGCGCGCGTCCTGGCCGGTGAGCGTCTTGGACTGGCGCAAGACGCCGGCGAAGCCGTGGATGGCGGTGAGCGGCGTGCGCAGCTCGTGGGTCATGTTGGCCAGGAAGTCGGTCTTGGCCGCCGCCGCGGCCTCGGAGCGGGCGAGCGCGTCCTTCAGCTCGGCCTCGAGCGCCTTGCGGTGGCCGACGTCGCGCGAGACGGCGAGCAGGCGCCCTGAACCGTCGTTGAGGCGGGTGAAGGTGGTCTCGGCCCAGATGAAGGAGCCGTCCTTGCAGAAAACCCGGTAGTCGAGGGTCTTGGGGCCGGTCTCCTGCGTCACCGAGGCGATGAAGGCCTGCACCATGTTGGTGTCGTCGGGGTGCATGTATTTGTAGTTGGGCGTCGCCATCAGCTCGCCCGGCGCGAAGCCCAGGATGCGCTCGATGGAGGGCGAGACGTAGAGGCGCTTGCCGTCCGGCGAGGCCAGCGAGATGACGTCGGTGACGTTGTCGGCGAGCAGGCGATAGCTCTGCTCGCTCTCCCGCAGGTCTTGGGTGGCCTGCTCGTAGCGGCTGCGCGCGGCCATGGTCTGGCGCGCGCCGGTGACGGCGAAGGCGACGCTGGCGACGAGCAGGAACCAGACGGGCCAGGGGGAGCCGACCGCGGCGTTGTGGACGGCAAGCGGGGTGGTCAGCATGGCGGCGGCCGGGATCACGCCCGCCAGCACGTAGCCGGCGCGGGACTGGTAGGCGTAGACCTGGGCGAAGCCCATGAGCGCCAGCCAGATGGCGACGCCGCAGACCGCGCCCGCCGCCGAACCGGTGCGCCAAAACAGCACGCCCAGCAGCACCCAGCCGAAGACGCCGGCCACCAGGCAGGCGACATGCCGCAGGCGGGCGGCCGGCTTGATGGGGACGCCGCGCGCCTGGTCGCCGGTGATGAACCAGCTGATGAGATCGACCCCGCCAACCAGCACGGCCCATGCCACGCAGGCCGGCCATGGCAGGAAGGCCAGCGCGATCAGGCCGACCGCGACCGTCGCCGCCAGGCGCGGACCCGCGGAGGCGTGGGCGCCGGCGGCCATCTCGTCGAGACCGTGATCGAGGACGTCCAAGGCCATAGAAACCCCCTTGCCGGGCGATCATCGCAGGCGAGGATTAATTCCGGATAAGTAAGCCGATGGATTGCGGCCCAGCCGGTGGGCGAGGTCAGGCCGCCGCGGCGGCCGAGCCAGCCGGGTCTTCGGTCGTGTTTTCGCCGAGCGCGGCCTGCAGGGCGGCCAGCAGGTGTTCCGGCTTCATGGGCTTTTCGACCACCCCGTTCATGCCGGCGGCGAGGTAGCCCTCGGCGTCCTCCGGCTCGGCGTTGGCGGTCAGCGCGATGATCGGCACCTGGCTGTGGGGCCCGCCCATGGCGCGGATGGCGCGGGTGGCGGCGACGCCGTCCATCACCGGCATCTTGATGTCCATCAGGATCAGGTCGAAGCGGCCGCCGCGGGCGGCTTCCACCGCCTCGGCGCCGTCGTTGGCGCTCTCGCAGGTGCAGTCGAACATTTCGCACAGCGCCTGGGCGACCATGCGGTTGGTGGCGTTGTCGTCGACCACCAGCACGTGGGCCGAACGCTCGGCCTCCTGCGGCTCCTCGGCCGGCGTCTCCGAGGCGATCGGCAGCAGGACGTCGAAGATCACGGTTTCCGAGCCGCCGCCGGCGCCCTCGTTGCGCAGCGTGCCGCCCAGGCCGTCGACGATCTGGCGGGCGAGCATCACGCCGATGGCGACTTCCAGGCCAAAACGCGCCTCGACGTCGCGGACGCGGGCCTCCAGGTCCTGGGATTCCCAGGCGGGATCGCGGGCGCCGCGGACGCGGCCTTCCAGGCGGACGCCCTCGGGAGTGACGATGGTGCGGACGCTGGCCTCGACGGCGCCGCGGCGCATGCTGGCCACGGCCTCGCCGATGAAGCCGCCGAACACCTGCAGCAGGCGGTCGCGGTCGCCGAGCGCGCAGGCGTCGGGATCGCCGTCGTAGGAGACCAGGAGGGTGACGCCGCTCATCTTCGCGGCCGGCTGCCAGCGGGCGTGCACCTCGTCCACCAGCTCGCGCAGGCGCAGCGGCGCGGGCTCAAGGGTCAGGCCGTCCATGGTGACTTTTCGCAGGTCGACCGCGGCTTCCAGCATGCGGCGCACGCCGTCGGCCATTTCCGCCGCGCTGGACGCGCAGGACTGTGCGTCCGCGGTCAGACGCTGACGCGCGAGCTGATCGGTCAGCGCGAGGATGCCCTCCATCTGCTGAAAGATCTCGGCGGTGACGCGGTCGAAGAAAAACGTTTGCAGAGACATGAACAGCCGGAGGTTGCGGAACGCGACGACGGCGCACCATGGCGCCAAGCGCTTGCGGAGAGGTTAAGTGACAGCGGTGACATAGCGATCGGGGCGCGCGATCTTCCGATCCGGCCATCTTTCGCTCAAGAGGGGGATCGCGCATATGGGGGCGATGAACGACCCCAAGACCGAGCGGGGCGCAGGCGCGCTGGTGCTGTTCTCGGGCGGGCAGGACTCCAGCGTCTGCCTGGCCTGGGCGCTTGAGCGCTACAGCCACGTGGAGACCGTGGGGTTCGACTACGGCCAGCGCCATGCCGTGGAGCTGGAGGCCCGCGTGGCGGTGCGCGCCGCGGTCGCGCAGCGTTTCCCGAGCTGGGCGCCCCGGCTCGGCGACGACCACATGATGGATATCTCCAGTTTCGGGGCGGTGGCGGAGTCAGCGCTCACCGCCGACCGGGCCATCGAGATGACCGCCAAGGGCCTGCCGTCGACCTTCGTGCCGGGCCGCAACCTGGTGTTCTTCGTCTATGCCGCGGCGCTGGCCGACCGGCGGGGGTTGCAAGCCCTGGTTGGCGGCATGTGCGAGACCGATTTCTCCGGCTATCCGGACTGCCGGCGCGACACGCTGGACGCCATGCAGACAGCGCTGAACCTGGGGATGGCGCAGGACTTCGTCATCGAGACGCCCTTGATGACCATCACCAAAGCCGAGACCTGGGCGCTGGCCAAGGGCCTGGGCGGCGAGGCGCTGGTGGAGCTGATCGTGGCTGAGAGCCACACCTGTTACCTCGGCGAGCGCGAGACCCTGCACCCCTGGGGCTATGGCTGCGGGACCTGCCCGGCCTGCGAACTGCGGGCCCGCGGCTGGCAAGGCTGGGTCGCCGAAGATCGTCCCCTCCTTCGCCAAGGCTTCGGAGGGCAAGCAGCGCCACCTGTCCTTCAAAGCTCCGCGAGGAGCGAAGAAGGATGAGCTACTCGGTGAAGGAGATCTTCCTGACCCTGCAGGGCGAGGGCGGCCAGGCGGGACGGCCGGCGGTGTTCTGCCGCTTCGCCGGCTGCAACCTTTGGTCGGGACGCGAGCAGGACCGGGCGCAGGCGGTCTGCAATTTCTGCGACACCGATTTCGTCGGGATGGACGGCCCAGGCGGCGGCCGGTTCGCCGACGCCGAGGCGCTGGCCGATGCGGTCGAGGCGGCCTGGGAAGGTGGGGCGGAGAACCGGCTGGTGGTGCTGACCGGCGGCGAGCCCCTGCTGCAATTGGACGAGCCGCTGATCGCGGCCCTGCACGGGCGGGGCTTTTCCCTGGCGCTGGAGACCAACGGGACGCTGCCGGCGCCCAGCGGCGTCGACTGGATCTGCGTCAGCCCCAAGGCGCAGGCGAGCGTGGTGCAGACCACGGGGCAAGAACTGAAGCTGGTCTATCCGCAACCGGGCGTCGACCCGGCGCGGTTCGAGGACCTCAAGTTCGAGCGCTTCCTGCTGCAGCCGATGGACGGGCCCAGACGGGCGGAGAACACCAAGGCGGCCATCGCCTATTGCCTAGCGCACCCCCGCTGGCGTTTAAGCGTCCAGACGCACAAGTACCTTGGCATCGCCTGAGAACCGGGTATTGGGGCGCGCCTCCCGCCAGATTGCCGCGCTAGACGAGATGAGTTCCAGGATTTTCGAGATCACCAAGGCCGCGACCTTCGACGCGGCGCACCACCTGCCGGCCAATCCGGGCGGCGGACCCTACACGCGCCTGCACGGCCATTCGTTCAAGGTCGAGGCGACCGTGCGCGGCGAGGAACAGGGGGCGGTCGGCTGGGTCGCCGACCTGGGCGAGCTCGACCGGGTGTTGCGCGCCGCGGCGGGCGAGCTGGACCACGGGATGCTGAATGAGAAGCCGGGCCTTGAAAGCCCGACGCTGGAGCATCTGTGCCTGTGGTTCGCCGAGCGGTTGAAGGCCGACTTCCCGGGCCTGTCGCGGATCGTGGTGTCCCGCCCGACCGTGGGCGAAAGCTGCGCACTGAACCTGGGCTAGCGCCCTAGCTGCCGCCCTTGTCGTCCTTCTTGCCGCCGGTGACGACGTCGCCGACGCCGTGGGCGACCGCGCCAACGCCCTTGGCGGTGACGCCGATGGCGGTCCCGGTGACGGCGACGGCCGCACCGCCGACCGCGCCGGCCGCGCCGAGCACGAGGCAGCCGGAGAGCATCAGGCCGCAGGCGGCGAGGGCTGTGGCGGTGGTCAAGGTCTTGAAGGTCATCTTGGCTGGTTTCCCCGGCGAGGCCGCCAGCATGCCCGCGAAAGACTTACGAAAGAAGCCGCTTCAGAGCTCCTTGAATGCGGCCTTTCGCCCTTGCTTGTCGCCTTCGCGGCGGAAGGGGCCCGGGAAGTTGGGGTCGTTGCGGCGGCGCCGGTCGGGGCCGAAGTAGGCCTCGGTCTTCACATAGGACCTGGGATGCTCGACGATCTGGGTGATCCGCTCGACCACGCCGCGGGCGGTGAGCGGCTTGGCCAGGAACTCGTTGACCCCGGCGTTCCGCGCCTCGTTGACGCGGGCCATGGTGGAATGGCCGGTGACCATGATCACCGGGCACATCTGGTTGGGGCTGTCGGGGGAGCGGCGCAGCAGGCGCACGAAGTCGATGCCGTCCAGGGGCTGCATCGAGAGGTCGGTGATGATGATGTCGATGCTGTGGCCCTTCATCATCTTCAGGGCCTGGGCGCCGTCGCTGGCCTCGTAGATATGGCGCACGCCGACGGCCTTCAGAATCTCGGCCAACATCACCCGCATGTGGCGGTTGTCATCGACGATCAGGATTTTCAGAAGGTCGTAACGCACAGGCGTTCCAGGTCCAATTGAGCCGACGGCCAGCGCCGCTCTCAGAGTTCGAGGCCGCAGGGTGCGGGTGATTACGTTGGGGAAATACTAACGGTCAACGACAATCTCGGCTGTTTTGTCGCCAGCCTAAGTCCCTGTAGGCATTCGAATATCAGGTATGCATACAGCGCGTGTGGATGTCAGCGCTGTCATCCAACCGCAGGTCGTCGGCAGGCCTAGGCGCCGCCGGTCTGGCCCCTGTGGCGCAGATAGGCGTCGGCGAGCACGCAGGCGACCATGGCCTCGACCACCGGCACGGCGCGGATGCCGACGCAGGGGTCGTGGCGGCCCTTGGTGCGCAGCTCGATCTCCTCGCCGGCCTCGTTGATCGAGCGGCGCGGGGTGAGGATCGAGGAGGTGGGCTTGAAAGCCACGCGCGCGGTGACCGGCTGGCCGGTGGAGATACCGCCCAGGATGCCGCCGGCGGAATTGGACAGGAACGTCGGGCCGTCATTGCCGGCTCGCATCTCGTCGGCGTTCTCCTCGCCGGTCAGCGCCGCGGCGGCGAAGCCGGCGCCGATCTCGACCCCCTTGGCGGCGTTGATCGACATCAGGGCCGCGGCGAGTTCGGCGTCCAGCTTGCCGTAGATCGGCGCGCCCCAGCCGGCTGGGGCGCCCACCGCCTCGACCGCGACGATGGCGCCGGTCGAGGAACCCGCCTTGCGGATCTTTTCCAGGTGCTCTTCCCAGGCCGGGACCATGTCGGGGTCAGGGCACCAGAAGGGATTGCTCTCAGTCTGGCTGAAGTCGATGCGGTCGGGGGCGACCGCGTGCGGGCCGATCTGCACGACCGCGCCCCGGATCGCGACCCCCGGGATGATCAGCCGCGCGATGGCGCCCGCCGCCACGCGGGCGGCGGTCTCGCGGGCCGACTGGCGACCGCCGCCGCGGTAGTCGCGCACGCCGTACTTGGCCCAATAGCTGTAGTCGGCGTGGCCGGGGCGGAAGGCGGTGGCGATCTCGGAATAGTCGCGGCTGCGCTGGTCGACGTTCTCGATGATCATCGAGATCGGCGTGCCGGTGGTGACCTGGTCTGGGCGGCGCTCGTCGGAGAAGACGCCGGAGAGGATCTTCACCGCGTCCGGCTCTTGGCGCTGGGTGACGAACTTGCCCTGCCCCGGCCGGCGCTTTTCCAGCCACTGCTGGACGTGGGCCTCGGTGAGCCTGATCCCGGGCGGGCAGCCGTCGACCACGCAGCCGAGCGCCGGCCCGTGGCTCTCGCCCCAGGTGGTCACGCGGAAGAGGTGGCCGAACGTATTGTGCGACATGGCCGGGCTTGTAGCGGCTTCGGCTGTCGCCTCCAACCTAGGCCCGATCGCTACGGCGGCCCCATCGTCTTGCCGAAGAAGATCAGCGCCTGTTGCAGGGCCGCGAAGTGGGTCGGTCCCTGGGGGACCTGCAGGCTCATGCACAAGGGGATTTGGCGCCGCGCGGCCCCCGGCCCGCAGGCGGCGAGCCAGTCATAGTGGCCGACCCCGGGCAGACCCTTGATCTGCGCCCGCGGGATCAGCCGCGCGGCCACGCTGCCGTTGGTGTGCGGCGGGGCGACCTGATCGGCCTCGCCCAGGACGATGGAAACCGGGATGTTCATGGCCTGCAGGCTGGCCGGATCGAACGCCTGGACGATGGCCGGCGCCATGACGAAGACGCCCCGCACGCCGCGGATCGAGTGATCGCCATCGGCCTGGGCGACTTCGCCCGCCAGCTCCGGCGAGGCGTAGGCCGCCTGGGCCTCGTCGAGGGTGAAGGCGAGCTCCTGCTGCGGCTTGCAGACGCCGTCCTCGGGGTGAGCCTTGCAGAAGTCGATGAAGTGCTTGAGGTCGACCCGCGCGCCGCCGGCCGCGAGCGCGGTGAAGCCGCCGGCGGAAAAGCCCGCGACGCCCAGGCGCTTCAGGTCCATGTGCGGGCTGATTTCCGGGTCGTTGGCGACCTTGTCCAGCGCAGCCTGCAGGTCGCCCGGCCGGTCCCAGAACAGGATCGCGCCCGGCAGGGTCAGCTTGTCGAGGCCATTGTTCCCCGGATGCTCGACAGCGACGACCACATAGCCCTGCTGGGCCATGACCGTACCGAACCAGCCCATGATCCGCGCCGTCCCGCCGAAGCCGTGGGAGAACAGGATCACCGGCCGCCGCCTCGTGTCGGCGAAAGGCGCGTCAGGTGCGGCGGCGCCCACATAGAACTCCGGCTGGGCCGCCGGCCCGAGGTCCAGCGACTTCTCCTCCGACCCGCCGGCGGCCGGATACCAGACGGTGACCCGCACCTGCGGCTTGTGGTCGGCGTCGCGCAGGGCGGCGGTGGGGTTGATGGCGGTGAGGTGGCGCTCGCCGACCGGATAGTCCTCGGCCCGCGCGGCTGTGGCGAGGGAGAGCGCGGTTACGGCGCAGGCCAGGAGGGTCGAAAGGCGCATTGGCGGTCCTTGGGAGGAATCGTCGCCGGACCCTAGGCGAGCGGCTGGCGCGGCGCCGCTTAAATCGAATTTAGGCGGCCCAGGCGGCGGCGAAGCGGCGGAGCAGGGTGCGGGCGGCGGAGTCGGCCTGACCGGCCTTGGCCGGGGCGAGACGCAGGAAGAGGTGGCCTTGCCGGTGGCGGCCGCGGGCGGGCAGGCCCTGGCCCTGCAGGCGGACGAGCTTGCGCTCGGCGGCCTTCCTGGTCAGCCAGACCACGCGGCGGCCGAGCGGGGTCTCGACGGCGACGCGGCCGCCCTCGGTCAGCAGGCGCGGGGCGACGCTGGCGGTGATCCACAGGTCGTCGCCGCGCACCAGCATCTCCGGCGAGCCGGTCAGCACCACGGCGAGCTCGGAGGCGCCGACCCGGACGGTGTCGCCGCCGCGCAGGCCCGGCGGCAGCTTCACCCGCACATGGCGCCCGTCGCCCAGGACGTGGTCGGCGGACCCCCCGCGCAAGGCGATCAGCGGATCGATGCGCAGTTCCGTCGGCTCCGGCGGGCGCGGCGCGGGCGGCTGGATGATGCGGTCGGACCCGGTCTGGACGATCTGCAGGCGGTGATAGGCCTCGACCACCTGGCGGAACCGCTCGGCGCCGCCGCCGGCCCGGTCGGGGTGGGCGCGCTTGGCGGCCTCGCGGAAGGCGCGGCGCAGCTCGCTGGGCGAGAAGAACGGGCCGACGCCCAGCACCTCGCGCGCAGCCTTCAGGGAAATCTTGGTGTCGGACGCCATCGGCGCGGACAGTCGCCGCGACATGGTCAATGGGCGGTTAAACTGGGGCAGGTTAAGCCCAGCGACCTAGGCCTGGGGCCGGATCGGGTTAGGATCGCGCGATGTCGAAGGGTCCCTCAATCATCTCGCAACGGCCGGGCGCGATCGGCGAGGCGCTGGAACAGGCGAACCTGGCGCTGTTGGCGCGGCGGCTCGACGAGGCGGCGCGGCTGGCGGCCGTCGTCCTGCAGGCCGACCCGGACAATGTCGCGGCCGGCGAAATCCAGGGCACGGCGCTCCTGCTGCAGGACCGTTCCGAAGACGCCATCGCGCCGCTGCAACGGGCGGCGGAGCGCAGCGGCGATCCCAACATCGAGACCCTGCTCGGCCGGGCGCTCTCCAATGTCGGGCGCCGCGAGGAGGCCCTGAACGCGCTTAGGCAAGCCACGAGGCGTCAGCCGCCCTATCCTCAGGCCTTCCTGGAACTGGGCGATCAGCTGAGCGCCGCGGGGCGGTTCGAGGAAGCCGCCGCGGCCTTTACCGAAGGCTGCGCGCTCAATCCGGACGCGCTCGTGCTGCGCGTCGGCCTGGCTTACCTGCATCTCAAGTGCAACGACCGCCGCCTCGCGCGCGGCGAGTTCGAGGCGTTACGCGCCGCGGCGCCGGAGCGCTATGACGCGCTGATCGGCCTCGCCTGGGTGCTGGCGGCGGACGGGGAATACGCCGCCGCGGCCGAGCTTTTCCGCCACGCGCTGGCGGCCCGGCCCGGCGACGCTGTGGTGCGGCTCGAACTCGCCAAATGCCTGCTCGAACTTGGCGAGCGCGCGGCCGGGGAGGCGGAGCTGCGGGCCGCGACCGGCGGCGACCCGGGCAACGCCGGCCCGGCGCTGCTGGCGCTCACCGCCACGCCGCACGGCCGCTTCTTCCTGCGGCCCAGCGCGGCGATGGCGTTCCTGGGGCTGGACGCGAGCGCCTAGGCCCTGAACCACCGCCGGTAGACGCCTTTTTCGCGGGCGATGGTGGCCATCAGGCCGTGGGCCCGCTGAGCGTCCTCCTCGGTGAAGACCTCGGTGCGCGCGGTCCAGGTCTCGCGCTTCACCGGGAAGCACTGGGCGATCGGGGTGCCCTTGGGGAGCACGCCGCTGAAGGTCTCGTCGTGCCAGTGGGCCGGGAAATGGATCCAGCCCTCGTGGTAGCGGTCGCTGTCGACCAGGCCGCTCAGCGTCGTGAACGGCAGGTCGAAGCGGTTGACCGGATGGGTGAACATCAGCGCGTAGCCGTCCGGCGCCTGGATCGTCCAAAGATTGTGGAACTTGATCAGGAAGCGGTCGTCGAGGGCCAGCGGCGTGCCGGTGGCCTGAGCGGCGTCATGGAAGGCGATGGGCGAGCGCACGAAGCTGACCGCCCCGCCCGGCGGCAGGTCCTCGTCCCAGCTGAATTCGCCGTTTTCGACCCGCAGGTCGCAGATCAGCGGGATCAGGAAACCGGTGGTCATGGCGTCGACGAACGGCGGGCAGCGCTTGACGGTGTCGTCGTCCTCGCCGGCCATGGGGCTGAACGCCTGCTGCGGCATGGTCTTCAGCCAGTCGGGCAGGCCCTGCGCGGCCGGGACGGGCGGCGGCAGCCAGCCCTCCAGCTCCGCGGGACAGCGGAAGGTGAGCGTTTGGGCGGGATGATCCGGTTGCGCCATCGCAGGCCTGCGCTCCTCTCACCGGCGCGAAACGCCGGCGCCCACCCATAGCGACCCCCGGAAGCGCGGGCTATATGCCCTGCGATGACCGACAAGACGCTGATCCCGCCGTCGCCTTCCGAGGACGACTACGTCGCCCAGGTGGCGGCCGCCGAACCGTTGCCGCAACTGAGCGAGGCCGATCCGTTCGCCCTGTTCAACGCGTGGCTGACCGAGGCGCTCGCCAAGGAGCCCAACGACGCCAACGCCATGTCGCTGGCGACGGTCGATGCGGCGGGGATGCCGGACGTTCGCATGGTGCTCTTGAAGGACGCCGATCGGCGCGGCTTCGTGTTCTATTCGCACCTCGGCAGCGCCAAGGGCCAGGAGCTCAGCGCGAACCCGAAGGCGGCGCTGCTGTTCCACTGGAAGTCGCTGCGCCGCCAGGTGCGGGTGCGGGGCGCCGTGAGCCCGGTGACGCCGGAAGAGGCCGACGCCTACTGGGCCACCCGCGCGAGACCGGCGCAGCTCGGCGCCTGGGCGTCGGAGCAATCGCGGCCGCTGCCCGACCGCCTGGCCTTCGAGAAGAAGATCGCCGAGTTCGGCCTGAAGTTCGGCCTGGGCAAGGTTCCGCGCCCGCCGCACTGGTCGGGCTGGCGGGTCGAGCCGCAGGTCATCGAGTTCTGGCGCGACCGGCCATTCCGGCTGCACGAGCGGCTGCAGTTCGTGCGCAGCGGTGAGGGTTGGACCACCAGCCGGCTGTTCCCTTGAGCAAGGGGCAAGAAGCCGAGATCACCGCCTGGCTCGCGACCCAGTCCGAACGGTCCATCGACACCGCCTGCGCGCATGTCTTCCTGGCCGGCGAGGTGGCCTGGAAGCTCAAGCGCAACGTCGACCTGGGCTATGTGGATTTCTCCACCCGCGAGAAGCGCAAGTGGGCGCTGGACCGCGAGCTGGCGTTCAACCGGACCGCGGCGCCGGACATCTACCGCGCCGTGCGGACCATCACCCGCGAGGCGGACGGAAGCCTCGCCTGGGACGGCGCCGGCAAGGCGCTGGAATATGCGCTGGAGATGCGCCGCTTCGACGATGGCGCGGTGCTGTCGGCGGACCCCAGCGTCATCGACGGCGAGATGGCGGAAGCCTTGGGCCGGACGATCGCCGGTTTCCACGCGGCGGCGACGCTGCGCCCCAATGGGGGCTTGAGCGCCCTGGAATGGACGATCAATTCCAACGCCGGCCTGCTGCGCGACCTCAAAGGCCAGCTGGGCGCCGAGCGCGTCGAGACCATGGTCGAGATGACCTTCGCCGAGCTGGCGCGCCAGCGGCCGCTGCTGGCGGCGCGGACGCGAGCCGGGTTCGCGCGGCGCTGCCACGGCGACCTGCACCTGGCCAACATCCTGATCGAGAACGGCGAGCCGGTGCTGTTCGACTGCATCGAGTTCAACGACCTCCTGAGCGACCTGGATATCCAGTACGACCTGGCGTTCCTGCTGATGGACCTGGACTTCCGCGGCCGGCGCGACGCCGGCGTGCGGGTGCTGTCGGCCTATATGGACCAGGCGGCGCGAAGCTTTTCGGCCATGCTCTGGGAGGGGCTGGCGGCGCTGCCGCTGATGCTCGCGGTGCGGGCAGGGGTGCGGGCGCACGTCTCGATGCACGCCGGCGATGTGGCGCTCTCCAAGGCCTATGTGGACGCCGCCATCGCCCACCTGTCGCCGCCCGGACCGGTGCTGGCCGCGGTCGGCGGGTTTTCGGGGACCGGCAAGACCAGTTTCGCCCGCGCCGTGGCGCCGGGGCTCGGCCGCTCGCCAGGCGCCCTGGTGCTGCGGACCGACGAGGTGCGCAAGCGGCTGGCGGGCGCGGGGCCGGTCGATCGGCTGGCGCGGGAAATCTACACGCCCGAGTTCTACCAGCGCGTCTACGACACCCTGTTCGAGACCGCGCGCGCCGCTTTGCAGGCGGGCCAGGCGGTGGTGCTGGACGCGACCTTCACCGAGCCGGCCACGCGGGCCCGCGCCGAGGCCCTGGCCGCCGAATGCGGCGTGGCGTTCCATGGCGTATGGCTCGATGCGCCGCTGGCCGTGCTGGAGGCCCGGGTCGTGGCTCGCACGGGCGACGCCTCGGACGCCACGGTCGAGGTGTTGCGCGACCAGGTCCGCCGGCATGGCGAGCAGGACGTGGGCTGGACGCCGGTGGACGCGACGGCGGCGACCACGCTCACCGGCGCGGCGGCGCAGGCCTGGGTGCGGGATGTGACCCGTTGAGCGCTTTGAAGAATGAACGCGAGGCCGCGCCGGGCCTCGACGGGACGGTGTTCCGCATCATCCTGGCGATCGGCTTCTGCCACCTGCTGAACGACATGATGCAGTCGCTGCTGCCGGCGATCTATCCCAACCTGAAGATCAGCCTGGGCCTGACGTTCGGCGAGATCGGCCTGGTGACGCTGGCCTATCAGCTCACCGCCTCGATCCTGCAGCCGGTGGTGGGGTTCGTCGCCGACCGGCGGCCGACGCCGTTGGCGCTGCCGGGCGGGACGCTGTTCTCGCTGGCGGGTCTGGCCGTGCTCTCGACGGCGCACAGTTATGGGCTGGTGTTGTTTGGCGCGGCGCTGTTGGGACTGGGGTCATCGGTGTTCCATCCGGAGTCCTCGCGGGTGGCGCGGATGGCGTCGGGCGGCCGGCCGGGCCTGGCGCAATCGATGTTCCAGGTGGGCGGCAATCTGGGCTCGGCGCTGGGGCCGCTGGCCGCCGCGGTGGTGGTGGTGCGCTGGGGGCAGTCGAGCCTGGCCTTCTTCGCGCTCCTGGCGCTGCTCTCCTGCGCGGTGCTGTGGAACGTCGCGAGCTGGTACCGGCACCATGGCCTCGCGCGGCAGGCGGCCGGCGCCAAGCGGGCCGGCGCCGCGCCGCTTCCGACCGGCAAGGCGCGGCTCGGCATCGCCATCCTGCTGGCGTTGATCTTCTCGAAGTACGTCTACCTGGCGAGCCTGACGAGCTACTTCACCTTCTATCTGATCCACCGGTTCGGGGTGTCGGTGCAGACCGCCCAGGTGCACCTCTTCGTCTTCCTGGCCTCGGTGGCGGCGGGCACCTTGCTGGGCGGGCCGGTGGGCGACCGCGTGGGCCGGAAATATGTCATCTGGGCCTCGATCCTGGGCGTGCTGCCGCTGACGCTCATGCTGCCGCACGCGAGCCTGTTCTGGACGGGGCCGTTGAGCGTCGCCATCGGCCTGCTGCTGGCCTCGGCCTTCCCGGCCATCGTGGTGTTCGCCCAGGAGCTGATGCCCGGCCGGGTCGGGATGATCTCGGGCCTGTTCTTCGGCTTCTCGTTCGGCATGGGCGGTCTGGGCGCCGCGGTGCTGGGCCGCGTGGCCGACGCCCAGGGTATCGACACGGTCTATGCGATCTGCGCGTACCTGCCGGCCATCGGCCTGCTCGCCGGCTTCCTGCCGAACCTGCCGCGGGCAAATGCCGCCAAGCATAGCTGAGGCTGCCCGCCGCGTTGCGTCTGATCGCTGATAACACTAGCGTCCGCCCTGACCGGGAATTCGAGACCGGCGGGAGGAAGACGATATGCACGGGCTGATGCAGGACTGGCCGCTGACGGTCGACAAGATCCTGGACCACGCCAAGAACTGGCACGGCGACCGCGAGATCGTCAGCCGCTCGGTGGAAGGACCCATCGTGCGGTCGACCTACGCCGAGGTGCATCGGCGCGCCAAGCAGCTGTCGAACGCGCTGAAGGGCCTGGGCGTGAAGCCCGGCGACCGGGTCGCGACGCTGGCCTGGAACACCGGCCGCCACATCGAGGCCTGGTACGCGATCATGGGCATGGGCGCGGTCTGCCACACGCTCAACCCGCGGCTGTTCGCCGAGCAGCTCTGCTACATCATCAACCACGCCGAAGATAAGATCATCTTCACCGACCTGACCTTCCTGCCGGTCCTGGCGGAACACCGCGCGCAGATGCCGACGGTGAAGAAGGTCGTGGTGTTCACCGACGAGGCGCACCTGGACCCCGCAGTCTATCCGGGCGCCATCGCCTACGAGACCCTGGTGGCGAGCGGCTCGCCCGACTTCGTCTGGGGCGACTTCGACGAAAACACCGCGTCCTCGCTCTGCTACACCTCGGGCACGACGGGCAATCCCAAGGGCGTGCTCTATTCGCACCGCTCGAACTTCCTGCACACCCTGGTGACGCTGGGCGTCGACGTCATGTGCCTGTCGGCGCGGGACACCGTCCTGCCGGTGGTGCCCATGTTCCACGCCAACGCCTGGGGCCTGACGTTCTCCTGCGCGGCGGCCGGCTGCAAGCTGGTGATGCCGGGCCAGAAGCTCGACGGGGCGTCGGTCTACGAACTGCTGGAGACCGAGGGCGTGACCTTCTCGGCGGCGGTGCCGACCGTGTGGCTGGGCCTCTTGAACCACATGCGCGAGAACAGGCTCAGCCTGTCGACGCTGAAGCGCGTGGTGATCGGCGGCTCTGCGGTGCCCGAAGCCATCGTGCGCGGCTTCCGCGACGAGTTCGGCGTCGACGTGACCCACGCCTGGGGCATGACCGAGATGTCGCCGATGGGGACGCTGTCCTCGCCCAACGCGCGGATCGCGGCGACCGACCCGGAGACCCAGCTGCGGTACAAGCTGAAGCAGGGCCGCCCGCCCATCGGTGTCGAGATCAAGCTGGAGGACGACGCGAACCAGCGCCTGCCGCACGACGGGCACACCTTCGGCCGCCTGATGGTCAAGGGCCCGTTCATCGCCGGCGGCTACTTCAAGGGCGACGGCGGCAATATCCTCGACGACGAGGGCTTCTTCGACACCGGCGACGTCGCGACGCTGGACGAGGACGGCTACATGCAGATCACCGACCGGGCGAAGGACGTCATCAAGTCCGGCGGCGAGTGGATCTCCACCATCGAGATCGAGAACATCGCGGTGGGCCACGAGAAGGCCGAACTGGCCGCGGTGATCGGGGCGGCGCACCCCAAGTGGGACGAGCGGCCGGTGCTGCTGGTCAAGCTGATGCCGGGCGTGCAGTCCTCGAAGGAGGAGTTCCTGGCCTTCCTGGAGGGCAAGATCGCCAAGTGGTGGACGCCCGACGACGTG
>NZ_DATGEX010000038.1:0-3765 GCF_035309685.1 Phenylobacterium sp. | reverse complement strand
GTTCGGCGACCGTGGCTGGTGGTCGACCACCGCGGCCTGGGGCCGGCGGTCCAGCCTGGGAACTGACCTCGACGCCTGGGTGCTGGAAAGCGCGGTCAAGCCGAACCCGGCCTGGACGGTGTTCGGCCGCGCAGAGCGGCTCGCGAACGACGAATTGACGCCGGCGGTCGGCGGCCGCGCTGGTCCGGTGTTCACGGTCGGCAAGATGTCGTTGGGCGCAATCCACGACTGGGCCATCGCCGACGCGCTGAAGCTGGGATTGGGCGGACTTTATGCCTGGAATTTCGTGCCTTCGGGCCTGGCGCCGCTCTACGGGACGTCGGAGCCTCGCGGCATGATGGTCTTCGTTCGGGTGAAGATCGGCTGAGGTCCTGAGGTCGCCCGGCCGGCGGGACCGCCAGGCGCGGAGTCTGCTGGGGCGCTTGGCGCGACCGGCCCTCGGCGGCGCCGCGCACGCGTTCGCTGGAACGTCGATGCGCTTCCCGCATCGACATCGCCAGAGTCTAGGTCGTGATGTCGAGCTTGGTCCCCACGCCTGGCGGGGTGCTCGCCTTCACGTCCGGCGCGCCGTTGTCGTTGTCGCCGTCGTTGTCCGTCCGTGGCGTGACCGGCGGAGCGGCGGCGGCCTGGGTCAGCGGCGTCGGGACGGCGCTCGAGATCGAAGAGATTGACATTCAGCTTACTCCTTTCCCCGTTCTGGGGTTCCGTAGGGGTAGCCGGCGACCCTTACCAAATTCGGAATCCCCCGGGACCGATCGCCGGCTTGCCCAGCAGGGTCCCAAACCGCTCTGGGAAAGGCGGACTGAGCGACCTCACGCGGGCTTTCGCGGGGCGCGCCATCCCGGCCGATCCGCGCCCTGAGGAATAAACAGGTCGCCTTTCGGGTCCTGGGAAAGAGGTCCCCTGCGGACGGCCGGCGTCTTGCGCCCGTGCGGCCGGTGTCGGCGAGCGCATCACCCCGCGCTGGCCACGCCGCCGTGCCGGGCCGGTGCGTGCTGCGCCACGGCGGACGCATGGCCTGGCTTGGAAAGGGAATCTGTATGCGACGCATCTTGAACACCGCCCTGATCGGCGGAGGGCTTGCGCTCTTGGCGGGAGGCGGCGCCGCCTTGGCCAGCGGCGGCGGCAGCAGCGGCGGCTCGTCCGGCCCGGCCCCGAGCGCATCGGCGCCCCGCTACGACCCGTCGGTTGAATATGCCAAAGCCGTGGCGGCCCTGAGGAGCAACCAGTTCAAGGCCGCCGCCAGCGCGGCGGAGCATGTCACCGATGCGGCCCCGACCAACCCGGACGCCTGGCGCCTGTTGGGCGCGGCCAAGGCGGGCGACCGCGATTGGCGGGGCTCGCGCAAGGCCTACGAACGGGCCTCGAAGCTCACGCCGGACGATGCTGAGGCCCATGCCGGCCTGGGCGTCGCGCTCGCCAACCTCAAGGATCCCAAGGCCAAGGCCGAGATCGAATGGCTTTCCGCCCGCGCCCAGGCCTGCGGCGCCGGTTGCCCGGAAGCCGACCGTCTTCGGTCGCTCACCGCCGCCGTCGCCGACGCCGTGAGCGCCGTGGCGGCCGGCGCCCCCAAACCCAGCGCGAAGCTCGAGGGCTCGATGCTGTTCGGCGGCGCCGGGAAGGGGGATGCGGCCTATGTGCAGGCGGTCAGCCTGATCAACGAGAAGCACTATGACGAGGCCCTCGCCTCCCTGTCCGTCGCCGCGGCGACCTTCGGACCGCTTCCCGACATCCTCACCTATCAGGGCTTCTCCTGGCGCAAGAAGGGCGACTACGACCGGGCGGAGACCTACTACCGTCAGGCGCTGGCGATCGATCCCAAGCACATCGGCGCGCTCGAATACTATGGCGAGCTGAAGGTCGTGCGCGGCGACGTGCCCGGCGCAAAGCTGATGCTGGCCCGCCTCGACAAGCTCTGCGCCTACGGCTGTGCGGACGCCGAAGAGCTGCGCCGCTGGATCGACGTCGGTCACGATCCCGGCAAGGACTGAGCTTCCACCGCATCGCTCGCCTGGCCCGGCGCGCGCGATGACGCGCCGGGCCAGGCGGCCGTTCCACTCGCCCGCCGGCGCGGTCAGCGCGGCGCCGCCATCCGACCGCCCGGAGTCCTGTCCCTTGGCCGATCTCGTCGTCTTCTACGAACACCCGCAGTGGTTCGAGCCGCTGTTCCGCGCGCTGGACCGCCGGGGCCTGGCCTGGGCCGCCCTTGAGATCCAGAGCCACAGCTTCGACCCGGCGGACACCACGCTTCCGGCGCCGGTGATCCTCAACCGCTTGGCCATGTCTTCCTTCCTGCGCCAGGAGGAGCACGCGCTGTTCTACTCGATGGCCGCGCTGGACCACTGGCAGAGCCTGGGCGCGCGGGTGATCAACGGCCCGGGCGTCTTGGCCTACGACACCAACAAGGCCCGCCAGCTCAGCCTGTTCCGCAAGGCGGGCCTGGCGACGCCTGCGACCCGCGTCGCCCATCGCCGCGCCGATGTCCCGCGCCTGGCCGCCGAGATCGGCTATCCGGTGATGGTCAAGGTCAATGTCGGCGGCTCAGGGACCGGCATGATCCGCTACGATACGCCTGAGGAGCTGGAGGCCGCCGTCGCCGACAGGCTGACCCCGGTCGGCGTCGATGGCGTGGCGCTGATCCAGGACTACGTCCCGGCCCGCGACGCGCGGGTGATCCGCTGCGAGATGCTGGACCGCAAGCTGCTCTATGCGCTGGCGCTGGACGGCGCGGGCTCCACCTTCGACCTCTGCCCGGCCGACGTCTGCATGGTCGACAAGCCCACCATCACGATCAGCGAATTCAAGCCGCCGGCCGAGATTGTCCGCGCCGTCGAGAAGGTCGCCTGGATGAGCGGCCTGGACGTCGGCGGCATCGAGTACATGGTCGACGACCGCGACGGCACACCCCGCTTCTATGACCTGAACGCCATGTCCAACTTCGTGGCCAAGCCGCTGGAGGTCTTGGGCTGGGACCCGCACGACAACCTGGTCGACTACCTGCTCCCGCTGATCGCCGCGCAACAGAAGGCCGCCGCTTGATGAGGTATGGGTTCTGGACCCCGGTGTTCGGCGGCTGGCTGCGCAACGTCCCCGACGAGCACATGGCGGCCACGTGGGACTACACCAAGCGCCTCTGCCAGCGGGCCGAGCAGATCGGCTATGACCTGACCCTGGTCGCCGAGCTCAACCTCAACGACATCAAGGGGACCGACCAGCCGGCGCTCGACGCCTGGTCGACGGCCGCGGCGCTGGCCGCGGTCACCGAGACCCTGGAGCTGATGGTGGCCGTCCGCCCCAACTTCCACCACCCGGCGCTCTTGGCCAAGCAGGCGGCCAATATCGACAACATCTCGAACGGCCGCCTGGCGCTGAACGTCGTCTCCTCCTGGTGGCAGGAAGAGGCTGTCAGCTACGGCCTGCAGTTCGACCAGCACGACGACCGCTATGGCCGAACCAGCGAGTGGCTGGACGTGGTCGACGGCCTGTGGCGCGAGCCGAAGTTCACCCACCAGGGCCAGCGCTATCAGCTGAAGGACGCGATCTGCGAGCCCAAGCCCGTGCGCAAGCCGGTGGTCTACGCCGGCGGCGAGTCCGAGGCGGCCAAGACGCTCATCGCCAACCAGTGCGACGCCTATGTCATGCACGGCGACACCGCCGACGTGATCGCCGAGAAGATCGCCGACATGCGCGCGCGCCGGGAGAAGACCGGCAAGCCGCCGATGAGCTTCGGCATGGCCGCCTACGCCATCGTGCGCGACACCGAGG
>NZ_DATGEX010000037.1:0-32428 GCF_035309685.1 Phenylobacterium sp. | reverse complement strand
AAGATCGTCGACCAGGAAACCGGCGAGGACCTGTCGTCCAAGCAGGAGCAGCCGGAAGGCGCGGACGCCTAAGGGCTCCGATCCACGGCAGACATGACGAGGGCGGCTGCAGCGATGCAGCCGCCCTTTTCATTGCCTCCTCTCCCCCCGCGAAGCGGAGAGGGAGAGGATCGAGGAGAGGGCGGCTGGATCTTGAAGCCGGTCCGACGGTTCATCGGGGTTTGCGGCGGCGCCGCTCCTGGGTCATGGCTGGACCGTCGAGCAGGGTTCAGCGCGACGCCGCCCTCTCCTTGATCCTCTCCCTCTCTTCGCTGCGCTCGGGCGAGAGGCGATGCCTACGCCTCGACAGCCGCCCGGACCCCATACCGCGCGGCGGGATGCGCCTTCGACAGGTTCGGCGCCAGCTTCAGCCGCGCGGCCTGGAAGGCGTCCCAGTCGGCAGGGTCGGGCAAGGAGGGGATGGTCACCAGCTCGCCCTTGTCGAGGCCCGCCAGGGCCGCGTCGACAAGCTCGTCCACATCCATGGTTCGATCCGGATCGAGCGTTGACGGGTCGCGGCCGGAGCGCTCCCAGATCTCGGTGCGCGTGGCGCCGGGCAGGACGGCCTGAAAGGTGACGCCGGCGCCGCCGATCTCCTCGTTCAACCCTTGCGTCAGATAGAGCACGAAGGCCTTGGTCGCGCCGTAGACCACGCTGCGGTACTCCGGCAGCAGGCCCACCACCGAGCCGACGTTGATCAGGGTCCCGCGGCCGCGGGCGTTGAAGGCCTTGGCCGCGGCGTTGGCCAAGCGGGCCACAGCCACGACGTTGAGCCGGATCAGGTTTTCGATCTGCTCGGGCCCGTGCTCCAGGAAGCCCCCGAACAGGGCCGCGCCGGCGTTGTTGACCACCAGGTCGAGGGCGGCGTCGCGGACGATGCGGTCCTCAAGGCGTGTCAGGTCGGCGGGATCGGTCAGGTCGGCGCGGAAGACCTCGACCCTGACGCCGGTCTCGGCGCGAAGGCGTGTGGCGAGGTCCTCCAGTCGCGCGGCGTCGCGGGCGACGAGGATGAGGTCATGGCCGCGCTTGGCCAGACGGTCGGCGTAGGTCGCGCCGATGCCGGCGGAGGCGCCGGTCACCAGGGCCGCGCCGCGCGTGTGAGCTTGGGTCATCAGAAAATCTCCCGTCGGCGTCCAGGCGGCGCCCCGATGTAAGTGGCCCGCCCAGGGGCGGTCACAAGGCCCTATGGGGCCAGCCATCGATGAGAAATTCTGAACCTACCCGCAGCCGCCGGCTAACGCGCCTTGCGCGCCGCGTAGCGGGCGTCGCGCTTGGTCTGCGCCTCGGCCTTGGTGAGCTGCTTGCGCTCCTTGCGGGCGCCGCGCTTCTCGGCGAGCGCCGCCTCCGCGGCGGCGGCGATGGTGGCGTGGTCGGCGGCCAGGGCGTCGGCGGCGGCCTTGCGGGCCGCTTCTTTTTCGTCGGCGCGGGCGGTGCGCACCTCGTTGAGCTCGGCCTTGAGCTCGGCCTCGCGCAGGGCCGCGCGCTGTTCGAACAGCGGGTCGGTGACGGTGGGTTTGGGCTTCAGCTTCGCCAGCAGGGCCGCCTTGGCGTCGGCGGCGGCGGACAGGCGATCGGTCAGGCCGGAGCCCTTGAGGTCTCTCGCGGACATGGGCGGCTTTTCAGGTGGGACGCCGCGATTGCGCGACGGCCCACCCTACAGCATTTCGGCCCTTTAGCCCCGCAGCTTCCGCAACAGCACGTCCACGTCGCGGGCGATGGACGGGTCCTCGGCCTTCAGGCCTTCGATGCGGCGCACGGCGTGCAGCACCGTGGTGTGGTCGCGCCCGCCGAAACGGCGGCCGATGTCGGGCAGGGACCGGGTGGTGATCTGCTTGGCCAGCCACATGGCCACCTGGCGGGGCCGCGCCACCGCGCGGGCGCGGCGTTCGGAGATCAGGTCGGCCTGTTTGAGGCCATAGTGCTCGGAGACGACCTTCTGGATCTGGTCCACCGTGACCTTGCGCTCGTTGCACGACAGGTGCGGGCGCAGGATCGTCTGGGCCTCGTCGAGCGTCAGGCGGGCGAGATCGCCGCCCACCCGTGCCACCAGGGTGTTCAGGGCGCCTTCCAACTCGCGGACGCTGTCGGTGAAGCGGTCGGCCAGGAACTGCATGACCTCGGGCTTGGCGGACGGCAGGAACTTGCCCTGTTGCGCCAGGGTCTGCAGCTTGCGCTCCAGAATCCCTAAGCGAAGGGCGCGGTCCGCCGGCTCGATGCCGCAGACCAGGCCGGCCTGCAGGTGCGACCGCAGCCTGGGCTCCATCTCCGAGATCTCGGTGGGCGAGCGGTCGGCGGTCATCACCACGCGGCGGCCGTCCTCGACCAGCGCGATCAGGGTGTGGAACATCTCCTCCTGGGTGGAGACCTTGCCGGCCACGAAATGCACGTCGTCGATCAGCAGCAGGTCGGCGTTGCGCAGTTCGTCCTTGAAGGCGGCGGTCTGCTTGTCCTGCAGCGCCTTGACGAAGGTCGAGGTGAACTTCTCGGCGGTCAGGTAGACCACCCGCTTGGTCGGCTCGTTGCGCATGGCCTCCCAGGCCAGCGCGTTCAACAGGTGGGTCTTCCCAAAGCCGTAGGGGCCGTGGAAGACCACCGGATTGAAGTGGCCGTCCGACCAGGTCGCCACCCGCCTCGCCACCGCGAAGGCGAATTCATTGGAGGGCCCGGCCACGAAGGTGTCGAAGGAGAAGCGGTCCTGCAGGCCCAGCAGCCGACCCTGGCGGGCGGCGGCGGGCGCGGCCTGCGCCTCGACCTCGAAGACTTCAGGCGCGACCGAAATTTGTTCGTCCACGGCGGTCGTGAAGGCCGGCGCCGCCGCCATCAGGCCCGCGGAATCGAACTCCATGCGCGACTTCAGATCGAGCCGGCGGCCGAGCGGGTCGTTCTGCGCCCACAGCTCGCCGATGCGCCGCCAGGCATGCCGCGCGATCCAGTCGCGCGCCACGCCCGTCGCGGCGACCAGGCACACCTCGTCCCCGGTCTCCCGAAGCGCCGCCTGGCCCAGCCAGGAGCCGAACGTCGCCTCGCCCAGCTCGCGCTTCAAGACCAGACAGGTCTTCGTCCACACGACTCCGGCCGGTGCGCTCGCCATAGCTCCCGCAACCCCCCCGCTCACCATCTCTGTCAACCCCGTCCTGCCCGCGTCACGGTCCCAGCCCCACGCATGGGACCGCGCCTTATTATTCAACACAAACAGGCTCTTATCCGGCGAACGCTTGCGCTTCGCCGGCGCCCCGTTTCGATCCGGGATCAGATGAAAGACGCCTGTTGAAGGGCCGACACTAATGGGGCGCCGGGGCCGGTCAACGGTGATTCTTAAACGCTCAAGACGATATTTTCGTTGACTCGCGCTTACCCCTTTTAGGGCCAAGGAAAACGCCGATCAGCGTTCCGTGCGCTGAGCAGATTCGCCGCAGGTGTCGCACCCCCTGGGTCGGCCGAAGGCTCGCCCAAAACGCGAAAACGGCGCCCGATGGGGCGCCGTTCCGGTCGATCAATTCCTATGGGAGAGGCGGGGTTGGACCCCGCCGTCCAGGCGCTCGTTTCGGCCGCTCAGGCGGCGGCCATCTTCTTCAGCTGGGCGGCCAGGCGCGAGACCTTCCGCGAACCGGTGTTCTTGTGCACGACGCCCTTGGTGACCGCGCGCATCAGCTCCGACTGGGCCTTCGCGAAGGCGTCCTTGGCGGCCGCCGCGTCGCCCGAGGTCAGGGCCTCGTCGAACTTGCGCAGGTAGGTGCGCACGCGCGAGCGGCGGGCGGTGTTGACTTCGGTGCGGCGGGCGATCTTGCGGACCGCCTTCTTGGAGCCGGGCGTATTGGCCATTCTCAGGAACTCTTCATGCGAACGCGCCCGGCGGACCGGGCGGGTAAAATTGGAGGCGCGGATATACGGGAGGAAGGGCGGTGGGTCAATGCGAGCAGGGCTTTTTTACCCCGCGCCATTTTCCCCTGAGGAGGCTGTCCCGCGGACAGGCCTCGGCCTACGCACCAAAGGTCGTTCCTTCCTGACCCTCCGGCGCCTCCCGCCGACTGTCCTACTTCCCCGTGAACGCCGCCGGCCGCTTTTCGACGAAGGCCGCCATGCCTTCCTTCTGATCGTCGAAGGCGAACAGCGAGTGGAACAGCCGCCGCTCCATGGCCACGCCGGTCGCGAGCGTCGTTTCGAAGGCCGCGTTGACCAGCTCCTTGGTCATGGCCAGCGCCAGCGGCGATTGTCCGGCGATCTTGCCGGCCGCGGCCAGGACGTCCTCCAGCAGCTTGTCGGCGGGCACGACGCGTGAGACCAGACCCGCGCGCTCGGCCTCGGCGGCGTCCATCATCCGCCCGGTGAGCGCCATGTCCATGGCCTTGGCCTTGCCGACCGCGCGGGGCAGCCGCTGGGTGCCGCCGATCCCCGGCATGACGCCCAGATTGATCTCCGGCTGGCCGAACTTGGCGGTCTCCGCGGCGATGATGAAATCGCACAGCATGGCCAGCTCGCAGCCGCCGCCCAGCGCAAAGCCCGCCACCGCGGCGATCAGCGGCTTGCGGAAGCCCTCGATCCTTCGCGCGGCCGGGCCGAAGAAGTCGGTCGTGAACATCTGGGCGTAGGACTTGTCCGACATCTCCTTGATGTCGGCGCCGGCCGCGAAGGCGCGTTCGGACCCGGTCAGCACCACGCAGCGGACGGTCTCGTCGGCCTCGGCGGCGTCCAGGGCCGCGCACAGTTCGGCGAGCAGCTGACTGTTCAGCGCGTTCAGCGCCTGGGGCCGGTTCAGGCGGATCAGGGTGACGCCCGGCTGCGGGGCTTCGACGATCAGGGTTTCGTAGGCGGACATCGCTGGCTCCTGGGCGCGGCTCCTCGGGGCGGTTCTGGGGCCGGCCCCGCCGCCTTAAGGCCCCGTGACCGAATAGCCAAGCGCCCTCAGCCGCGCCGGCACCCCGTCGGGGCCGATCAGATGGCCGATGCCGACGATGACCACGGTGTGGCCGTGGCCCTTCATCCGGGCGTCGAGGACCTGGGTCCAGCGGGCGTTGCGGTCGAGGACCAGACGGCGGAACAGGGCGGGCGAGGCGTCGCGCAGCGGCTTGATGGCCTCGGCGTCGAGCGTGGCGATGTCGGCGTTCATCCAGGCCTTCAGCAGGGTCTGATATTCGTCTGGCTTCTCGTCCATCTCCTGCAGGGTCTCATGCAGGGACGCGATCTGCTCGGCCATCGTGCCGGAGGAGAGCAGGCCGATCTGTTCGGCGGGGGTCTCGAAGGCCTCACGCCTGGCCTTGGGCGTGGCCATGGCGGAGATGGTCTTTTCGACGCCGTCGTTGGCGTCCGCGCCCACCCGGCGATAGGCGCCGCCGGCCAGCGCGATCTCGGCCAGCCAGGGCTGCAGGCGATCGACGAGCACCGGCGAGACGTCATAGGCCGCCGCGACCTTGCTCATCAGCGCGCTGTCTTGTGGGCTCAGGAGCCGGAACAGCGAGCCGTCCGGCGGCAGCACGCCGGCCTGGGTGGCGAGCGTCGCGGTGTCGGCCTCGCTCTGGGCGTCGATGGGCAGCTCGAACCAGATGTCGTCGGCGGCCTTCAGGGCGCGCTCCAGCACCGGCGGCGTCCAATTGAGGCCCGGCGGCAGGACGTGGATCGAGCCGAACAGCACGATCTCCGAGTCCTTGTCCTTAACCACCCACACCGGCGGCTCGGCGACCGCGGCGCCGGCGAAGGCGAGGGCGGCGAACGCGCCGGCGAGAGTCTTCCAGACGCGGTTCATGGCGAACCTCATGTCTGGCAAACGGGGCAGTAGAATGTCGAACGCCCCGCCTGGACCTGGCGGGCGATGACGCCGGCGCAGGGATCGTTGCAGCAGGGCTCGCCCTCGCGGTCGTAGGTCCGGAAGCGGTGCTGGAAGTAACCCAGCGCGCCATCGGTCTGGGCGAAGTCGCGCAGAGTCGATCCGCCGGCCGCGATCGCCTCGGTCAGGACCGCGCGGATCTCGGCGACCAGCTTTTCCAGCCGCGGCCGGGAAATCCCGCCGGCCGCGCGGAAGGGCGAGATGCGGGCGCGGTTCAGCGCCTCGCAGACGTAGATATTGCCCAGGCCGGCGACGATCCGCTGGTCGAGCAGCAGGGTCTTGGGCCCTTGCCGGCGGTCCTTGAAGGCCGCCCTCAGGCGCGCGGCGTCGAAATCGTCGGACAGGGGCTCTGGGCCCAGGCCCGCGAACCACGGGTGCAGATGCAGGGTCGCGGTGTTGACGAGCGCCATGTAGCCGAAGCGGCGCGGGTCGTAGTAGGTCACCCGCGCGCCTTCCTCGGTCGTAAAGACGATGTGCGCGTGCTTGGGGTCTGGGTCGGGCGCGTAGTGGAACTCGCCGGGCCGCTCTGGGCGTTCGGGCCCCTCAGGCCGCGAAATCTCGAACCGGCCGCTCATGCCTAAGTGCATGACCAGCGTGTCCTCGCGGTCCAGGGTGGCCATCAGATATTTCGCGCGCCGCCCAAGCCGGGTGATCGTGGCCCCGGTCAGCACCTGGACGAAGTTCGGCGGCAGGGGGAAGCGCAGGTCGGGGCGGCGGGCTTCCACCCGGGCCAGCCGGTGGCCTTCCAGCACCGGCGCCAGTCCGCCGCGCACGGTCTCGACCTCGGGTAGTTCGGGCATTTGTCTGGCTTGGCATGGGCTGGCGCCGAGGCCAAGGGCCTTGGAGGGGCGCCGGCGGAAGGCTAAGAGGCTCAACCTATGACCGGACCTGCCGCCACCTTCGGCTTCCGCGACGTGGACGCTAGCGACAAGCCCGGCCTGGTGCGGGGCGTCTTCGACCGCGTGGCGAAGCGCTATGACCTGATGAACGACCTGATGAGCGGGGGCGTGCATCGGCTGTGGAAGGACGCGGTCGCCGCGCGCCTGAACCCGCAGCCGGGCGAGACCATCATCGACGTGGCCGGCGGCACCGGCGACATGGCGCGGCGGTTCTCCAGGATGGCCCGCCGCGTGCAGCAACGCCGGGGCGGAGACGACGCCAAGGTGTTCGTCGTCGACTACAACGCCGAGATGATCGCCGCCGGCCGCGAGAAGGGGTCCGAACCGGAGATGGCCTGGGCGGTGGGCGACGCGCAGCGCCTGCCCCTGCCGGACGGCAGCGCCGACGCCTATGTGATCTCGTTCGGGATCCGCAACGTCACCGATATCGCAGCCGCCCTGCGCGAGGCGCGGCGGGTCCTGAAGCCCGGCGGCCGGTTCCTCTGTCTGGAGTTTTCGCGCCCGATCACCGAGCCCCTGCAGAAGGCCTACGACGCCTACAGCTTCAAGCTCATTCCTGAGATCGGCGCGCGGGTCGGCGGCGACCGCGACGCCTATCAGTACCTGGTGGAGAGCATCCGCCGCTTCCCCGACCAGCGGACATTCGCCGGCATGATCGCGCAGGCCGGCTTCGCGCGGGTGGACTACACCAACTTCACCGGCGGCGTGGCGGCCCTGCACACGGGCCGGGTGATCTAGCGACATGGGCGCTTTCGGCGCGTTTGGCCGCATGACCGGCGCGGTCTGGGTGCTGGTGCGCAACGACGCCCTGCTGCCGCGCGAGCTGGACCACGCCTATCCCTCGTCCGTGGCGACCATCGCCAGGACGCTGCGGCTGTTTTCGGGCCGGGGCGCGCGCAGCGGGCGGCCGGGGGAGCGGTTGGCGCGCTCGCTGGAGGGCATGGGGCCGGTGGCCACCAAGCTTGGCCAGATGCTGTCGACGCGCGGCGATTTCTTCGGCGCCGAGTTCGCGCAGGACTTGGGCCGGCTCAAGGACCGGCTGCCGCCGTTCCCGACGGCGCTCGCCCGCGCCGAGGTGGAGCGCGCGCTCGGCCGCACCGTCGAGAGCCTCTACGCCGAGTTCGGCGAGCCGATCGGTTCGGCGTCCCTGGCGCAGGCGCACGAGGCCAGGCTGAAGGACGGGCGCAAGGTCGCGGTGAAGGTGTTGCGCCCCGGCATCGAGGGCCGCGTCGCCGACGACGCCGAGAGCCTGATGCTGGCCGCCCGGCTGATCGCGCGCTGGATCCCGCTGGCGCGGCGGCTGGAGCCGGTGGCCTTCGCCCAGACGGTGATCCGCGCCACGACGCTGGAGCTCGACCTGCGGCTGGAGGCCGCCGGCGCCGACGAGCTGCGCCAGGTCATGGCGCTGGACGGCTACATGGCCGCCCCGCCGATCGTCTGGGAAGGCGTCGGCAAGCGGGTGCTGACCATGGAATGGGCGCGCGGCTGGCCGCTGTCGGACCCTGACGCGCTGATCCAGCCCGGCCTCGACCGGCAGGCGACCGCCGACAACCTGATCCGCGCCTTCCTGTCCCAGGCGCTCGACCACGGTGTCTTCCACGCCGACCTGCACGAAGGGAACCTGTTCGCCGCGGCGCCGTCGCAGCTGATCGCGGTGGACTTCGGGATCATCGGCCGCATCGGGCCGCCGGAGCGGCGCTACCTCGCCGAGATCCTCTGGGGTTTCCTCAACAAGGACTACGAGGGCGTCGCCAGAACCCATTTCAACGCCGGCTATGTGCCGGCCCACCACAGCGTCTCGGCCTTTGCCCAGGCGCTGCGGGCGGTCGGCGAGCCGGTGTTCGGCCGCAAGGCCAGCGAAGTGCCGATGAGCCGGGTCCTGATGCAGCTCTTCGAGATCACCGCGCTCTACGACATGCACCTGCGGCCCGAGCTGGTGCTGCTGCAGAAGACCATGACCATGGTCGAGGGCGTCGCCCGCCGCATCCAGCCCGACCACGACATCTGGACCGCCGCCGACCCGGTGGTGCGCCGCTGGATGGCCCGCGAGCTCTCGCCCGCCGCCCGCATCCGCCGCTTCGCCGACGAGGCGGCGACCGCCATGCGCAACCTCGCGCGGCTGATCGAGAATCCGCCGGTGACGACGACGGTGGAGGTGAAACCGGCGCCGCGAGGCGCGCCCGCCCTCCTGTGGTTCGCCGCCGGCGCCCTGGCCGCCGGGGCCGCGTTCCTGGCGGCGATGTACCTTGGCTAGTCCACGATCCTCGTCCGCGCCATCCACTCCGCCTGGCTGAGCCGGTCCACGTCGCCCTCGCCGAACAGCTCCATCCTGCCGTTCCGGAAGACGGTGGTCCGGCCGATGGTCGGCATGTCGGCGACCTCGATCGGGTCGCGGCGGCCGGCGGTGAGGTAGACGAGGTCGCCGGGGCCCTTCGACTTCAGCGAATGGACCACCCCATCGATGGGGAAGCCCACGAAGTCGCCGGGGCCCACCGGATGGCCGACGCCGTCCAGCACCATCTCGCCCGCGCCTTCCAGGATGAAGACGAACTCCTCCGAGACGCTGTGCGCGTGCGGGATGAAGCTCTCCTTGCCCGGCGGGATGCGGATCAGGTGCGCGCCCAGCTGGCTCATGCCCGCCGGATCGCCCAGCGGGACCATGGCCATGTCCGACGCCGGATTGAACGGATGCCGCCCGCGCCAGACCTGGGACCAGTCGATCCCGCCGGTGCGGACGATGTGCTTGGGGTCGGCCATCGGTTCTCCCGGGCCCTATTCGGCGTCGTCGGCGTATTTCGAGCGGCGCGACCGCGAGGCCTGCTGGCTGCGTTCCTCACGCTCCTTCTGCTTTTCCCAGTAGGCCATGCCGTCGTCCGGCTTGAACATGGTGCGCGGCGCGCCCTCCTTGCTGGCCACCGCGAAGACGTTGCCCTTGGGGTCGTAGTAGAGGATGTCGCCGTTCTTACGGGTCAGCGTCAGCGTGCCCTTGGGCGGATGGCCCACGAAGGCGTGCGCCTTCTGCACATATTGCTCCCGCGTCTTGGCGCCGAAGGCGTCGCCGTCGCGTTCGAACTGCTTCTGAGCGCCTTCCTCGGCGGTGAATCGCTTGGAGGGCGCCCACATGGGCTTGCCGTCGTCGGCCTTGGCGACCTCGTCCTTGCGGTGGTCGACCTGCGGCTGGCCGTTGTCGTAGCCGCCGCGCCGGTCGGCGCCGTAAGTTCGGTCCGTCGCCGTAGACGCCGCCTCCGTTCCGGAGCCCTTCTTGGCCACCGCCGAGGGGCCATTGTCGCAGGCGCTCAGCAACGCGAGCGCGGAAATCCCGAGCGCCAGGGCCATCCCGGCCCGCTTCTCAAACCCAGCCATCACCGTTTCTCCCATAACAGCAGAGGTTGGGAACAAAGAAAGAACAACTTGCAACAGTTGTCGAGTCGAAATTTGCGACATTTGTCGGTCGCCCCCATCTGGCATAAGTCTGGCGCGCGTCGATGAAGGGCCGAAAGCCTTGGACCAGAAGCGAGTTCTCCTGATCGTCGGCGGCGGCATCGCGGCCTACAAATCCCTCGAGCTGACCCGTCTGTTGCGCAAGGCGGGCGTCGGCGTGCGGCCGATCCTCACCCAGGCCGGATCGGAGTTCGTCACCGCGCTCTCCTTGTCGGCTCTGGCGGAGGACAAGGTCTATGCCGAGCTGTTCTCGCTGACCGACGAGGCGGAGATGGGCCACATCGAGCTGTCGCGGTCCGCCGACCTGGTGGTCGTGGCGCCGGCCACCGCCGACCTGATGGCCAAGGCGGCGAACGGCCTGGCGGGGGACCTCGCCTCCACCACCCTGCTCGCCACCGACAAGCCGGTGCTGATGGCGCCGGCGATGAACGTGCGGATGTGGCAGCACGCCGCGACGCAGCGGAACCTGGCCGCCCTGAAGGCCGACGGCGTCAGCTTCGTCGGCCCCGACGAGGGCGCCATGGCCTGCGGCGAATATGGGCCGGGCCGGATGGCGGAGCCCGCCGCGATCTTCCAGGCGATCATGGGCATGCTCGGCGGCGCGCGGCCGCTGGCCGGCAAGCGGGCGCTGGTCACCGCCGGACCGACGGTCGAGGCGATCGATCCGGTGCGGCTGCTGACCAACCGCTCGTCGGGCAAGCAGGGCTACGCCATCGCCGGCGCCCTGGCGGCGCTCGGCGCGGAGGTGACCCTGGTGAGCGGCCCGACGGCGCTTTCGGCGCCGGCCGGCGTCAGGCGCGTCGATGTGGAGAGCGCGCGCGACATGCTCAGCGCCTGCGAGGCGGCGCTGCCCGCCGACATCGCCGTCTGCGTGGCCGCCGTCGCCGACTGGCGCCCAGCCGCCGCCGGCGACAGGAAGATCAAGAAGGACGGCCAGGCGCCCGGCGCCATCGCGCTCACCGAAAACCCCGACATCCTGGCGAGCCTGTCGAAGGGCAAGGCCCGGCCCCGGCTGGTGATCGGCTTCGCCGCCGAGACCAACGATGTGGAGGTCCACGCCAAGGCCAAGCTCGCCAAGAAGGGCTGCGACTGGATCGTCGCCAACGACGTCAGCGTGGCCGGGACCATGGGTGGCGACGACAACGCCGTGGCCCTCGTCACCAAGGGCGGAATCGAGCGATGGGAGCGGATGGCCAAGGGCGAGGTCGCCCGCCGGCTGGCCCAGCGCATCGCCCAGGAGCTTAAGTGAACCCGACCGTCCCGATCACCCGCCTGCCGCATGGCGCGGACCTGCCGCTGCCCGCCTACGAGACCGCCCAGGCGGCCGGCATGGACCTGCGCGCCGCCGTGCCGCAGGACGAGCCGCTGACGCTGCGCCCGGGCTCGCGGTTCGCCGTGCCGACGGGTCTCGCCTTCGCGCTCCCGCCCGGCTTCGAAGGCCAGGTGCGGCCACGCTCGGGCCTGGCGTTCAAGCACGGGGTCACCTGCCTCAACACGCCGGGCACCATCGACGCCGACTACCGGGGCGAGGTGAAGGTTATCCTGATCAACCACGGCGAAGAGGACTTCGTCATCCGCCGGGGCGAACGCATCGGCCAGCTGGTGATCGCGCCGGTCGTCCAGGCCGTCTGGGCCGAGGTCGAGAGCCTCGACGAGACGGCGCGCGGCGCCGGCGGCTTCGGATCGACCGGTCGCTGAGATCATGAGCGAGACCCCCAGCGAGCGGAAACGGCGGCTGCGGTTCCTGACCGTGGCGGAGATCGTCGGCCTCGCGGCTCTGGTCATCGCCGCGCTCGGCTACTGGGACAGCCACCGCGAACGCGCGCTCACCGAACGCGAGCGCGCCGCCGAGGCGCAGGAGAAGAAGGCGGAGGCCCGCGCCGGGGCGCTCAAGCTCACCTTCCTGCTGACCGGCGCGCCGGAGGGCGAGGGCGAGCGGCTGAAGCTCTCCAGCGTGCATCCGGAACAGGTCATCCAGACCCAGACGCTCACCTTCCCCAGCGAGATCCGCGGCGACCCGGTCCAGACCACCGGCAATCCGCGCATCGAGGCCGGCTGGATCGAGGGCGGCGTCACCAAGGCCGATCACGCCCGGGGCGGCAAGCTCCGCCCGGGCCCCCTGCCGGTGGCCATCGTCACCAGCTTCATCGAGGACGGCCAGACCAAGAGCGACACGGCCCTCTACCAGCTGGGCTACCGCGCCCATCCCCGCGTCCTGCGCTCCGACAAGGTCGAGTTGGAGGGCCTGTCGCTGATCCGCCACGGCGTCGGCGCCAACACCCAGGCCGCGGTCGACGCGGCGTGGGCCAAGCAGAACCCGCCGCCGGCGAAGCGGTAGAGGCGGCGCCTTCATCGCCATCAGACGGGTTGTATGTTCCTCCTCCCCCTGTGGGAGGAGGTGGCCTGCGGAGCAGGTCGGAGGTGGGGTCGAAAACCCCTTCCGCTGCACCTAAGCTGAGCCATGGATCGCAACGCGATAGTCAAAAGGGCGCGAGTCCTCCGCAACAACCCGACAGCGACGGAACGGGTGCTGTGGGACCGACTGCGCCAGCGCAAGCTCGGCGGCCTGAAATTCCGCCGCCAGGTCCCGATGGGCCCCTACGTCCTCGACTTTCTCTGCCTTAGGCATCGGCTCGTCGTGGAAGCCGATGGGCCGTTCCACGATCCGGAACGTGACGCGATACGCGACGCCTGGCTCTTGATGAAGGGTTTCCGGGTGCTGAGGTTCAGCAATCAGGAAATCCATAACTCGCTAAATGTCGTGGCGGATCGAATCCTGGCCGCCATTGGGGAGCTGGGGCCGGTTCCCAGGCTCTGAGAAACCCCACCTCCGACCCGCTCCGCGGGCCACCTCCTCCCACAAGGGGAGGAGGACGCTGACGGTCCTACCGCCCCATCTCCGGCGCCACAAACCCGCGGATGTCATCCTCGATGGCCTGGGCGAGCGCGAGGGTCTTGGCGTCGCCGTTGAGCGGGCCGATCAGCTGGGCGCCGACCGGCAGGCCGTTGGCGGCGGGGCCGACCGGAATGGCGGTGGCGGGCAGGTGCAGGGCGGTCGCCAGCGAGATCCAGTTGAGCATGGAGGCATAGGGCATGACCGCGCCGTCCGATTGCGTCAGCCGGCGTCTCTGGAACGGCCGGTGGTCGTGGGCGAAGGCGGTGACCGGCGCGATCGGCGCCAGGATCGCGTCGAAGCGGCCGAACACCTCGCCGATCTCGTGCCGCAGCCGCGCGCGCACCGCGTCCGCCGCCAGCCACTCGCGGTGCGTGGCGGTGTAGGCGAGCGTCATGGCGGCGGCGGAGGTGGGTGCGGCGCCCCGCGCCATCTGCCAGCGGGCGAGGCCGCGCATGCGCTCCATGGCGCGGATCGTCGAGTCCGGCATGTCCTCGCCGATGACCGCGCCCAGCAGGGTCTGGTAGGCGGCCATCAGGGTCGGCATGTGCGCGGGGGAGGCGATCGGCGTCACCTCCGCCCCCGCGGCGGCGAGCTCGGCGGCGAAGGTCTCGATGGCTGTGCGCACCTGCGGGTCCAGCGGGAAGCTCGGCTCGTCGAGCCAGAGCGCGATCCTGGCGGTCTTCAGGTCGGCGCCGGGCGCCTTGGCCGCCAGCGGCCCGCCCTCGATCACCGAGAGCAGCAGGCGCAGGTCGCGGGCCGAACGCGCCATGGGCCCGGCCACGTTCAGGTCGCGCTCGCTCCAGGACCCGGGCGAGGGCGGCACCTGGCCGCGCTGGCCCACCAGGCCCCAGGTGGGCTTGTGGCTGTAGACGCCGCAGAAGCTCGCCGGCACGCGCAGCGAGCCGCCGATGTCCGAGCCGATCTCCAGCGCCGTGATCCCGGCCGCCAGCGCCGTCGCCGCGCCGCCGGAGGAGCCGCCGCAGGTCCGGGTCACATCCCACGGATTGTTGGTGGTCCCGTAGAGGCCGTTGAAGGTCTGCCAGTCGCCGGCCAGCACCGGGGTGTTGGTCTTGCCCCAGATCACCACGCCGGCGTGCTTGGCGAGCGCCACCGCGGTCGCGTCCTCCGCCTGGCGCTGGCGCAGATGCTTCAGGCCCGACGAGGCCGGCAGGCCGACCACGTCGAAGGTGTCCTTGACCGTCATCGGCAGGCCGGCGAGCAGGCCCAGCGTCTCGCCCCTGGCCCGCAGCTCGTCGAGCGCCTTGGCGTGGAACAGCGCCCGATCGAGATCGACCGCGACCACGGCGTTCAGTTTGGCGTGGGTCTTTTCGTGGCGGGCGAGCGACGCTTTCAGCAGCTCGGTGGCCGACACCTTCTTCTTGTTCAGCAGCGCCAGCTGGTCGGTGGCGTCGAGCTTGAGGAGGTGGTCGTCCATGGCTCAGGGAGCCCCGGTGAAGCCCAGGACGTCGCGCATGGCGTAGTGCCCCGCCGGGCGGCCCGCGACCCAGCGGGCGGCCACCAGGGCGCCGCGGGCGAAGAGGCCGCGGTCGCGCGCCGAGTGCGAGAGGGTCAGCGTCTCGTCCTCGGCGATGAAGGAGACGCTGTGCTCGCCGACGATGCCGCCGCCGCGCACCACGGAAAAGCCGATCTCGCCGGCAGGCCTCGCGCCGGTGATGCCGTCGCGGCCCCGCTTGGCCACATCGCCGAGGCTCACGCCCCGGCCCCGTGCGGCGGCCTCGCCCAGCATCAGCGCGGCGCCCGACGGCGCGTCGACCTTCCGGCGGTGGTGCGCCTCGAAGACCTCGATGTCATAGGCGTCCGGGCCCAGCTGCCGGGCGGCCTGCTCGACGAAGCCCAGCAGCATGTTGAGGCCCAGCGAGAAGTTGCCGGCCCGAACGATGGCGACCTTGGCCGAGGCCTCGACGATCGCGGCGACCTGGGCCTCATCGAGGCCGGTGGCGCCGATCAGCAGGGCCGGGCCTCCGCGTTCCGCGCAGGCACGCGCTAAGTCAACCGAGGCGGCCGGCGTGGTGAAATCGATGACTACGTCGGCGGCGGCCAGCGCCGTGTCGCGGTCGGTGAGGCCCTCGCCGCTCAGGTCGGGGCGGTCGAACCGCGCGGCCAGCACCATGGCCGGGTCGGCCTCGACGGCGGCGGCCATCGCCTGGCCCATACGGCCCAGCGCGCCGCCGACGGCGATCTTGATCTTGGTGTCAGACAGCGAGGTCACTCCGGCGGGCCATCCAGGGCTCCCTTCCTCCTCGATGGAGGAAGGGTCGGGGATGGTGGTGTAGGCAGGGCGACGAGGTCAACAGCAAGGTCGGCTCCGACCTAGAAACCTGCTGCAACTCTGCGGGCACACCACCACCCAACCCTCCTCCATCGAGGAGGAGGGCTTCCCTTCAAGAGCTTCCCGCAACGCCGGGTCAAGCTCAGGCTGCGGCGGTCTCGGCGAGACGCTCCCAGGTGGTGTTCTGCATGCTGGGCCGTTCGGCCATCCGCTCCATCCAGCCGAGCAGGGGAGAGCCGGCCAAAAGGTCGCCGCCTTCCGGGGTCTGGCCGAGGAACTCGAAGTGGCCGTAGGCGAAGAGGTCGGCCAGGCTCACCGCGTCGCCGGCGAGATAGGGCTGGGCGCCCAGGATGTCCTCCAGCGCCGTGACGCAGGTTCGGGCCATGGGGAGCGCGCCCGCGATCGCCTCCTCGTCCACCGGCATGCCGAACTTGGGCTTCACGACGCGGTTGAAGCCGATCGCGCTGCTGATCGAGGGCATCACGTACCAGTCGACGATGTTCAGCACCTGGTCCATGCGCGCCGCCTGGCGTGGGTCGCTGGGCGTCAGGCTTGGGCTGTCGAAGGCGCGGTCGATGTAGCGGCCGATGGCTTGGGCCTCGTAGAGCACGAAGTCGCCGTGCTCGATGGTCGGCAGGCGGCCGAACGGATTGCGGGCCAGGTACTCGGGCGTCTTGTTGGCGCCGGTCCCGAAGGCCATGGGGGCGAGGCGATAGGGCGCGCCCTTCTCCTCGCAGACGATCAGCGGCTTGCGGACATAGGGGCTGCCGGGAATGCCGTGGACGATGATGGTGTCGGACATGAGGGGTCTCCTTTTCGCCTTGGGGTTGGGGTCACTCGCCGGTGGCGGTCTTGAAATTGCCGAGGATCAGGTCCCAGCCGCCGTCCATCATGGTCAGCGTGCGGACCGCGGCCTCGCTGTCGCCGAACCGCTCCAGGCCGCGGTGCTCGAAGTCCACGCGGGTCTCGCCGCTGTCGAGCGCGGTGAAGCGCACGTCCACCTCGGTCAGCAGGTCGGGGTCGTAGGCGAACTCGGCGTTCAGCCGCCAGGCCAGGACCACGCGCCGCGGCGGATCCCAGGTCAGCACGTCGCCCCACAGGCGCTCCACGCCGTCCTCATGCTCACCGTACCAGCGGCCGCCTTCGCGGGGCTCGATCACCGCGCCGGTCAGCGGCGAGGGGCCGACATAGTGGGTCCTGGGCCACCAGCCGCCGAAGCCGGCGGTGAACACCTGGAACGCCCGCTCGGGCGCCGCGCGCAGGGTGAAGGTCTTGCGGATGGCCGCGGGTTTGATGGTCGCCTGGCTCACGGTTTGTCCCCCGTTTCGGTGTCCTGATCGCGTTCGACCTCGGCCTTGAAGGCCTCCAGCGCCTCGTCCCAGAAGCGGTCGAGCCAGGCCCGGATCTGCCCCAGGCCCTGCGGATCGATCTGATAGACGCGGCGCGTCCCGTCCGGCCGATCGGTGACCAAGCCGGCCTCCTTCAGCACTTTCAGATGTTGCGAAACGGCGGGCCGGCTCACCGGCAGGCCCCGCGCCAGCTCGCCCACCGGCAAAGGCCCGCCCGCGAGGCGCTCGAACACCTCGCGGCGGGTCGGATCGGCCAGGGCGGCAAAGGCAAGAGCGTTAGTCATGACTTACCGTAAGTCCAGACTAACGAAGGAGTCAAGGGATCAATGAACCCAAGCCGTTGACGTTCGACACCCTCCTCCCCCTGTGGGAGGAGGTGGCCTGCGGAGCAGGTCGGAGGTGGGGTCTCTCAGAATTCCCTGCTTTGACCGAAGCTTCGTTTCGCAGCGGAGGGCGGAGCAAAACCCCACCGCCGTCAGCCTTCGGCCGACACCTCCTCCCACAAGGGGAGGAGGGCTCAGCAAGCGGTCGCTACTTCTTCGGCAGCATGCTCTTGATCTCGGCCTGGGTGGCGTTGATCGTCGCCGCGCCGTTGGCGACGCCGAGCTTGTCGCTGTCGACGGTGAAGGTGGACGAGCCCATGGCGATGGTGGCGACGCCACCCTTGATGGATTTGACCTCGCCGATCAGGGCGCCGGTGTTGTCCTTCACCGACATGCCGCTCATCAGGGTCGCCGAGCCCGCGTGGGCGGCGGTGTCGGCGCTGGCGCCGGTCGCGGCCGCGCTGGCCGGCGCCGCGGGGGCGGCCGAAGGCGCGGTCGGCGGATTGGTCGTGCTGGGCGTCGCGTTGGCCGGGGCCGGCGAGCTGGGGGTGGTGGCGGGCGTGGTCGCAGGCGTGCCCGGCTGGGCGGCGGGCGCCGGCGATTGCGCAAGCGTCGGGCCGGCGATCGTCAGGCCGGCGATCAGGGCGGCATAGGCGAGGGTCTTGGTCATCGGTGGGTTTCCCGTCTCAGAAGCTCCCCGACCAGCCGCTTCCAAAGCGAGCGCCGCCGCAGATTGTTCCGGAGTCGCAACCGACGCCGAGATGTGAACAGTTAATGGCCAAGCTTGAGTAAGGTTGTTTCGCCGGAGCGGGGACTCTAAGCTTCCGCTCTCATCGCAATCGCTTACGAAGGATGCTCCGCCGCCATGAGCGACGCCGAGAAACGCACCTTTACCGATGAGGAGGCTCTGGCCTTCCACCGGTACCCCACGCCGGGAAAGATCGCGATTGCGGCCACCAAGCCGATGGCGACCCAGCGCGACCTGAGCCTGGCCTATTCGCCCGGCGTCGCCGTGCCCGTGAAGGCGATCGCCGCCGACCCGGACACCGCCTACGACTACACCTCCAAGGGCAACCTGGTGGCGGTGTTCTCCAACGGTACGGCGATCCTGGGCCTGGGCAACCTGGGCGCGCTGGCGTCCAAGCCGGTGATGGAAGGCAAGGGGGTGCTGTTCAAGCGCTTCGCCGACGTCGACGCCATCGACATCGAATGCACGGCCACCGATCCCGACGAGATCATCACCGTGGCCAAGAACATCGGGGTGACCTTCGGCGGCATCAACTTGGAGGACATCAAGTCCCCCGAGTGCTTCATCGTCGAGGCCGCCCTGCAGGAACTGCTGGACATCCCGGTGTTCCACGACGACCAGCACGGCACCGCGATCATCTCCGCCGCCGGCCTGATCAACGTCTGCCACCTGACCGGCCGCGAGCTGAAGGACGTCAAGGTGGTGCTGAACGGCCCGGGCGCCGCCGGCATCGCCACGCTCGACCTGCTCAAGGCCATGGGCGTGCCGCACGACAACTGCATCGCCGTGGATTCCAAGGGCGTGCTCTACCGCGGCCGCACCGAGGCTATGAACCAGTGGAAGTCGGCCCACGCCGTCGAGACCGACAAGCGGACCCTGCAGGACGCGCTGACCGGCGCCGACGTCCTGATCGCCACCTCGGTGAAGGGCGCGATCACCCAGGACGACGTCAAGCTGATGGCGCCCAATCCGGTGATCTTCGCCATGGCCAACCCGGACCCGGAAATCCGGCCGGAAGAGGTCTATGCGGTGCGCCCCGACGCGATCGTCGCCACCGGGCGCAGCGACTATCCCAACCAGGTCAACAACGTGCTCGGCTTCCCCTACATCTTCCGCGGCGCGCTCGACGTGCGGGCGCGGCGGGTGAACATGGAGATGAAGATCGCCTGCGCCAACGCGCTGGCCCTGCTCGCGCGGGAGGACGTGCCCGACGAGGTCGCCGCCGCCTATCACGGCGTGCAGCTGAAGTTCGGGCCGCAGTACATCATCCCGACGCCCTTCGACCCGCGGCTGATCTCCTACATCCCGCCGTTCATCGCCCAGGCGGCGATGGACACCGGGGTGGCGCGCCGGCCGATCGAGGACATGGACGCCTACCGCGCCAGCCTCGCGCAACGGCTCGATCCGACGGCGGCCTTCCTGCAGAAACTGCAGGGCGCGGTGCTGTCGTCGCCGAAGAAGAAGCGGATCGTCTTCACCGAGGGCGAGGAGCCCAGCGTCATCCGCGCCGCCTACGCCTTCCAGAACGCGGGCCTGGGTTCGGCCATCCTGATCGGCCGCGAGGACCTGGTGCACGAGAACATGGTGTCGGTGGGTCTGGTCCCCGCCGAGGCCAAGCTGGAAATCCTCAACGCCCGGCTCTCGCACCGCAATTCGACCTATGTGGACTATCTCTATGGGCGGCTGCAGCGGGTCGGCTATCTGCGCCGCGACGTGCAGCGCCTGATCAACCAGGACCGCAACGCCTTTGGCGCGTCGATGGTGGCGCTGGGCGACGCCGACGGCATGGTCACCGGCGTGACGCGCTCCTTCGACCAGGTGCTGGAAGAGGTGCTGCAGGTCGTCGACCCTGTGCCGGGCGGCCGGATGATCGGCATGAGCGTGGTGCTGGCCAAGGGCCGGACCATCTTCATCGCCGACACCTCGATCACCGAGATGCCGGTGGCCGAGGACCTGGTGGAGATCGCCAAGCAGGCGGCGACCGCGGTGCGCACGCTGGGCTACGAGCCCCGCGTGGCCTTCATGAGCTACTCGACCTTCGGCAATCCCATGGGCCTGCGCTCCGACCGGGTGCGGGACGCGGTCACCATGCTCGACGGCATGGAGGGGATCGATTTCGAGTACGAGGGCGAGATGCCGCCGGAACTGGCCCTGGAGCCGGAGCTGCGCGGCAACTACCCGTTCATGCGCCTGACCGGCCCGGCCAATGTGCTGATCATGCCGGCGGTGCATTCGGCGGCGATCTCGACCCAGCTCATCCAGTCGCTCGGCGGCGCCACGGTGATCGGCCCGATCCTGCTCGGCCTCGACCGCGCGGTGCAGATCTGCCCGCTGTCGGCCTCGGTCTCGAAGATCCTGCAGATGGCCACGGTCTGCGCCTACGAGCGGCAGCTTTCGGAGACCGAAGCCTAAGCAAAAGCGTGTCATCCCGGTTTTCGCGGCGCGCGAAAGACCGGGACCCATACGCGGCTGAGTCTGAGCCTCTTCTGCAACGTCTGGTGTCTATGGGTCCCGGACAGCCGCTGGCGCGGCTTCCGGGATGACACTGGAATTGCTATGGGGCGCGCCCCGCACGGAGCGCGCGCGTGTCATCACCTTTAAGCCTCGGCATCGATTTCGGCACGACCAACACGGTCGTGGCGCTGGCCGACGCGTCGGGGCCGGCGCATCTGGTGGAGTTTCCGGCGCCGGATCGGGAGCACTTCGCCTTCCGCTCCTGCCTTTCGTTCCATGCGGGCGACCGGCCCAACGACCGCGCCATCGCCGCCGGCCCCTGGGCGATCGAGGCCTATGTGGAAGACCCCGCCGAGACCCGCTTCATCCAGTCGTTCAAGTCGTTCGCCGCCTCGGAAAGCTTCAGCGAGACGACGATTCTCAACCGCCGCTACCGCTTCGAGGACCTGCTCTCGACCTTCCTCTTGAAACTGCGGGCCTATGCGGACGCGGGCATGGCGGAGCTTCCGGAGCGGGTGATCGTCGGCCGGCCGGTGACCTTCGCCGGCGCCGCGCCCAGCGAGCCGCTGGCGCTGTCGCGCTACGAGACGGCGTTCGAACGGATGGGGTTTTCCGAGATCCTCTACGCCTACGAGCCGGTGGGCGCGGCCTTCTTCTTCGCCCGCGAGCTGGACCATGACGCGACCGTGCTGGTGGGCGACTTCGGCGGCGGTACGTCCGACTTCTCGATCATCCGCTTCGAGCGTCACGCGGGCGAGATCCGCGCGCTTCCGCTGGGCCGCTCCGGCGTCGGGGTGGCGGGCGACGCCTTCGACTACCGGATCATCGACAACCTGGTTTCGCCCGCGCTCGGCAAGGGGTCGAGCTATGCCTCCTTCGGCAAGGTCCTGCCGATCCCCAACCGCTACTATTCCGCCTTCGCGCGCTGGGACCAGCTGGCGCTGATGCGCGCCAGCCGCGACATGCGCGAGATCCGCGCCCTGGTCCGCGAGGCCATGGAGCCGGAGAAGATCCGACGGCTGGTGGAGACGCTGGACGAAAACTACGGCTACCAGCTCTACCGCTCGGTCAGCCGCCTGAAGGAGGCGCTGTCGGCGGACGAGGCGGCGCTGTTCGAGTTCGAGGCGGGGTCGATCTCGCTGAAGGGCGGCGTGCGGCGCGCGACCTTCGAGGGCTGGATCGCCCCGGAGCTGAAGCTGATCGAGACGGCGGTGGACGCAGCGCTCGCCAACGCCAACCTGACCGCCGATGGCGTCGACCGCGTGTTCCTGACCGGCGGCTCGTCCCTGGTGCCCGCCGTCCGCGCCATCTTCCACCGCCGCTTCGATGCCGGAAAAATCGAGACCGGGGCGGAACTGGAATCCATCGCCTCGGGGCTGGCGCTGATGGGCCGCGAGCGCGATCTTTCGCGCTGGACCATGCGATCCTCGGAGGCCTCATGACCGGCTACGTCGCCCTGCTGCGCGCGGTCAACGTCGGCGGGACCGGCAAGTTGCCGATGACCGAGCTGGCCGCCATGTGCCAGGCCGCCGGCCACACCGGCGTCAAGACCTACATCGCCAGCGGCAATGTGGTGTTTTCGAGCGGCAAGTCCGAGGCCGCCGTGAAGGCCGACCTGGAGGCGCGGCTGGCCGCCTACGCCGGCAAGGCGGTCGGCGTGATGGTCCGCACCGCCGCCGAGATGGCCGCCGTCCGCGACGCCAATCCGTTCCCGGACGCGCCCGGGAACCGCACCGTGGCGATCTTCCTGGACGGGGCGCCGCCCGCCGACGCCCTGGCCCACGCCACGGGCCAAAAGGACGAAGACGTGCGTCTGGGCAGGCGCGAGGTCTACGTCCTCTACAGCGACGGCATGGCGGACTCGAAGCTGAAGATCCCCGCCGCCAAGACCGGCACCGCGCGCAACATGAACACCGTGGCCAAGCTCGCCGCCATGGCCGCCGCGCTCTAGGCCAGCGCCGCCAGCGCCTCGTCCGCCGCCCGCTCGCCGCTCAGCCAGGCGCCGTGGACGGTCGAGTAGAACGTCCGGTGCGTCGCCTCGCCGGCGAAGAAGATGCGATCTTCGACCGGCGCCGCGAGGACGCCGCGCGCGCCCATGTGGCCCGGCAGGGCGTGCGAATAGGACCCGAGCGCCCACGGATCGCTCGCCCAATGGGTCTCGCCCAGCACGTGCAGCCGCCGCCGGACGCCGGCGCCCAGCAGCTCGGCGAGCTCCGCCAGGGCGAAGTCCGCCATGGCGCCCGGCCCCTGCGCCTCCAGCGCCCGCGCGCAACGCCCGCCCAGGAAGGCCTCTATATAGGGCCGCCCGAAGGGCCGCAGATGGTAACTGCCGGTCGCCGTGCGGTCCTTGTGGCCGAACAGGTGGCCCTCGACCGGCAGGTCGTCGGGCGCGTCGAGGCCGATGAACACCTTGTCCGCCAGTCCGAGGGGCAGGCCGGCGGCGGCCTCCATCTTGTCGGGCAGGCCCGGTGAGAATATCAGCCGCCCCTGCGCCAGGGCCGGGGTCGGCACGCAGACGATCGCCGCCCGCGCCGTGATCCGCCCCTTGGCGGTGTCCACGACGATCTCTGGGCCGTCATGATGGATCGTGGTCACCGGACAGCCGGTGATGACGCGGTCCAGGTCGGCGAAGCTCGCCACCGCCGCGCCATAGCCTTCGCGCACCCGCCAGTTGACGCCCGAGTCCTCGTAGGCCGCGTAGTCGAGCACCGAGACGGCCTCGAACTCGGCGCCATTGTAGTAGCTGGAAAAGGCGTCGAGCAGCGGGTTCCAGCGGCCGTTCGGCTCGAAGAAGTCGGAGGCGGGCCGGTCGACGCCCGTCTTGGCGGCGGCCTCCAGCCGCTCGTCCAGGGCGTTGAACGCCGCGCGATAGGCGCGCTGGTCGGCCTCCGAGAAGTCGCGGTTGAGGGCCTGCTTCATCCAGTGCGGCGGCGAACGGTCCAGCGTGAAGCCCGCCGCTTCGATGGGCTTCGCCAGCGGGTTCTCGTCGGCGGAATGAACCCAGCCCGCGCCGCAGTCGACCGGGAAGCCGGCGACGGTGGCGATGGTGTGCGCCCGGCCCCCGACCCGGTCCCGCGCCTCCAGGGCGACGGCGTCGACGCCGGCCGCTTTCAGCCGCCGCAGCGCCGCGATCCCCGCGGCGCCCGCGCCGACCACCACCACATCGAAGCGGTCGTTCACCTGGGCGTCACTTGCGCAGCGACGGCTTGTCCAGGTCGAGCTCGCTCACCGGGATCACCTCGACGTCCGGCCGCTTGGCCTTGAGCGCCGCGGCGAAGGTCTTGGCGTCGCCGGCGATGATCACGCTGGCCTTGGCCGGATCGAGCACGCGCGCGGCGAAGGCCTGCACCTGGGCCGGCGTCACCGCCTCGACGCGGGTGGTGTAGCGGGTGATCTCGTCCAGCGGCACGCCGTAGAGCGCGAGCGCGCCCAGGGTGTTGGCCAGGCCGCCGGTGGTCGCGAGGTTCCGGCCATAGCTGCCGACCAGGTTCGCCTTGCGCGCGGTGAGCTCGTCGGCCGAGGCCGGCGTCGCGCCCAGCGCGGTCATCTGCTCGACGATCAGGTCCAGCACCTGCGGCGCGGTCTCGTTCTTGGTCTGGGCCGCGGCGCGGAACGAGCCGGTGGTGCGGTTGGCCGACAGCGCCGAGGACGCGCCATAGGAGAGGCCCCGCTTGACCCGGATCTCCAGGTTCAGCCGCGAGGAATAGCCGCCGCCCAAGAGCGTGTTGGCGACGATGCCCGGATAGTAGTCCGGGTCGCTGCGCGCGATGCCGGGCTTGGCGAGGTTCACCGCCGCCTGGCCGGTCCCCGGCAGGTCGATGACGATGGCGCGGGGCTTGCCCTGCGGCGCGATCGCTGGCGGGGGCGGCAGCGGCGCGGCGGGCCTGGCCCAGCCGCCGAAGGTCTTTTCGGCGAGCGCGAAGCCCTGCTCCGGGGTGATGTCGCCGGTCATCACCAGCACGGCGTTGTCCGGGCGGTACCAGGCGGCGTGCAGGGCGGCGAGGTCGGCGGGCTTCAGCCGCGCGATGGAGCCGGGCGTGCCGGCCGGCACGTGGCCGAAGGGCGTGCCGGCGAACACCACCGGCGCCGCGGCCGCGGCCGAGATCTGGCCGGGTTCCTGATAGGCGACCCGCAGGCCATCCAGGGTCTGGGCCCGGTCGCGCTCCAGCTCGTCGGCCGCGAAGGCGGGGTTGCGGGCCACGTCGGCCATGATCGCCATGCCGGTGGCAAGCTTGTCCGGCATCATGTTCAGCGTCACCGACGAGGACTCCAGGCCGGCGCCGGATTCCAGGTTGGCGCCCAGCGCCTCGGTCTGCCGCGCGATCGCGCGGGCCGAGCGGGTCTTGGTGCCTTCGGTCAGCATGTCGGCGGTCATGCCGGCGACGCCGGAGAGCCCCGCCGGATCGGCCCAGCCGCCGGTCTTGATCGTCAGGTCGGCGCTGACCAGCGGCAGGTCGGAGGAGTGCGCCACGATCACCCGCAGGCCATTGGCCAGCGTCTTCTCCGCGGGCTTGGGCAGCACCGGCGTGATCGGCGTCCCCACCGGCGGCGGCGCCTGGCGCTGGCCTTCCGGCGCGAGCGTGAACACCGGCCCGGTGTAGGTCGTGACCATCTTCGGCGGCTCCGGCGCCTTCGCCGCGGCCTCGCCCTTCGGCCGCTCGCTCTCCGGGCGGTAGCGGATGGTCATGCGCAGGTTCGGCTCGAGGTATTTCCTGGCCACCCGCTGCACGTCGGCGGCGGTCACCGCCTGCAGGTCGGCGAGCTCGGTGTTGGCCTTGGCCGCGTCGCCGTCGACGCGAAGCGCATAGCCGAGCGCAAAGCCCCGTCCGTCGATGGTCTCGCGCTCGCGCAGCTTGCCGGCGATCAGCTGGGTCTTGGCGGAGTCGAGCTCGGCGGCCGTCGGCGGCGCGTCGCGCAGACGCTGGACCTGCGCCAGCAGCGCGGCCTCGCCCTCGGCGATGGTGTGGCCGGACGCCAGGATCGCGCCGACCGCGAAATTGCCCGGCTGGGCCGGCAGGTCGGCGTTGGAATAGATCTCGGCGGCGATCTGCTTGTCGTAGACCAGCGCGTCGTAAAGCCGCGACGACTTGCCGCCCGACAGCACCGCGTCCAGCACCTTCAGCGCCGGTGCGTCGGGATCCGACGCCTTCACGCCCAGCCAGGTGATCGCCACGGCCGGGAGCGGCACGTTGGGGCCATAGCCGTCGTAGACGCCGGGTTTCACGCGCGGCGGCTCGGTCACGGTCACCCGCGGCATCGGCTTGGCCGGGTTCTTCAGGGGCGCGAGGTACTTGTCGATCCAGGCGTTGAGCTCCGCCTCGTCATAGTTGCCAACCACGATCAGGGCGGCGTCGTCGGGCCGGTAGTAGGTCTCGTGGAAGGCGCGAACGTCGTCGATGGTCGCCGCGTCCAGCTCCTCGATCGAGCCGATGCCGGGGCGGTGATAGGGATGGGTCGTGTAGGTCGCCTGCGGCAGGTAGAGGGCGAACAGGCGGCCGTAGGGCGAGGCCAGCACCCGCTGGCGCAGCTCCTCCTTCACCACGTCGCGCTCGGATTTGAAGTTGGCCTCGTCAATGACCAGCGAGCCCATCCGCTCGGCCTCGGCCCAGATCAGCCGCTGCAGGTGGCTGGCCGGCACGACCTCGTAGTAGTTGGTGAAGTCGTCGTTGGTGGACGCGTTGTTGAGGCCGCCGACGTCCTCGGTCAGGCGGTCGAAGCTCTCGGCCGGCAGGTCGCGGGTCGCCTTGAACATCATGTGCTCGAAGAGGTGCGCGAAGCCGGAGCGCCCCACCGGGTCGTTCTTCGAGCCGACGCCGTACCAGACCTGCACCGTCACGTTCGGCGTCGTGCGGTCGAGGCTCTCGTAGACCTGCAGGCCGTTGGCGAGCGTCCGTTGCTTGTAGACGATCGGCGGGACCGTGCTGGGGGCGGCGACGGCGGGCGCGGCGAGCGCGAGGACGCAGGTGACGGCGAGGGCTTGAACGGCGTGGCGGATCATGGGGCTTCCCGAAAGATCGCGTGGAGCCGATGTCCTTAGCACTCCGTCGCGCCTTCGGAAGCTTACGGCTTCGTCATCCGTTCGCTTGGGCGCCCGCTACTCCGCCAGCTTCACCAGCATCTTGCCGCTGTTCTCGCCGGCCATCAGGCCGATCAGCGCGGCGGGCGCGGCGGCGATGCCGTCCCGCACCGTCTCCTGGTACTTGACCTTGCCGTCCTTCAGCCAGCCGGCCATGTCGCGCAGGAAGTCGCCCCACAGGTGCATGAAGTCGGGCGCCACGAAGCCCCGCAGCATCACCCGCGAATAGATGATGTTCGACAGGTTGCCGACATTGGAATGGCCGGAATTGTAGCCGGAGATGAAGCCGCAGACCGGAATGCGGCCCAGCGTATTCATCCGCCTGAGCGCCGCCTCCAGGTGGTCGCCGCCGACATTGTCGAAATAGACGTCGAGGCCCTTGGGTGTCGCCTCTTCCAGGGCCTGGCGGATGGGTTGGACCTTGTAGTTGATCACCGCGTCCAGCCCGATCTCGTCGCGCAGCCAGGCGGCCTTGTCGTCGGCGCCGGTGGATCCGACCACATAGCAGCCCTTGAGCTTGGCGATCTGGGCGGCGACCGAGCCGACGGCGCCGGCGGCGGTGGAGACAAACACCTGCTCGCCGTCCTTCAGCTGCCCGATATGCAAGAGGCCGCCATAGGCCGTGAAGCCGGTGCCGCCCAGCGCGTGCATGTGGACGCTCAACGGCAGGTCCGGGTCGGGGCTGAGCTTGTTCAGCCCCTTGCCGTCGGAGGTGAAATATTCGCGGAAGCCCTGCCGGTGGGAGACCAGGTCGCCGGCCGCATAGCCGTCCAGCCGCGACTGCACGACCCGGCCGATCGCGCCGCCCATCATGGGTTCGTCCAGCGCCTGGCCGGCGGTGAGCCTGGGCCGCATGGCCGGGTCCACCGACATCAAGAGGTTCTGCACCAGCACCTGGCCGTCGGCGGCGTCCCCCACTTCGCGCTCCACCAGGGCGAAGTTCTCCGGCGTGGGCGCGCCGGTCGGACGTTGCACGAGATGGATCTCACGGCTCTTGGGCATGGGATGGCTCTTCTTTGAAATGCTCGATCTGGAAATGCCGGGACGTTGTGAACCCGCGCCGCCACCCCCTCAAGTGTCATCGGGGCCGGACCCGCCGAGGCGATCGGTTGAGGGCGCATCGTCCAGATGCCACCCGGCCTTAGACCTCATGGATGATGCGAGCTTGGCGGTCCGGGCAAGTCAAGGAGCGGCCCTTGGCCGCCCGCGTCGCGGCGCGCCCCTGGCGCGTCCTTGAGTTGCCCGGACCGCCAAGCAAACTGGCCGCCATGAGATTTAAGCCACCACCTCCCGGCGGCTGAACTGAACATCTAATCCCGTCATCCCGGCCGCAGCGAAGCGGAGAGCCGGGACCCAGGGGCTCAGGCTGTGCGGCGACCCCTGGGTCCCGGATCGGCTCTTCGGCCGTCCGGGATGACGAGGGTGGTTTAGACCACGTCGCCCCAGTCCAGGCGGCGCGCAAGGGCGTAAGCCGCCTTGTCGCGCTTGGGAACCACGCGCGGCTCCACCTCACCGTCCAGCCCGCAGAGCTTCAGAGCGATCCCCGGCTTGGCTGTGCGCGGCGGGGCGAGGACGCGCGGCCGCGGGGGCCCCGCGGCGACCCCCGACCGCGCAGCCACCAGGTAGCTGAACCGCTCGTCCTCGAAGGGAACCACCGCGTCCTTGGCCAGTCGATGGTCGCGGCTGCGTGGCAGGCGGACCGAGAAATGACACCAGTCCTCGCCCACCAGCGGGCACGCCGCCTGGTGTGGGCAGGGGGCGAGCACGGTCGCGCCCGCGGCCAGCAGCGTCGCGCGCGCCGCCAGGATGCGCGCATAGCCGGCCGGCGCGCCGGGCTCGACGATCGCCAGCAGGCCGGTTGTGGCGGCCCACAATTCGGTGATTGTCGAAGTCTGCTTGTCAGGTGCGATCTCGGCCAGGGCGTAGCTGGCGACAACGAGGTCGGCCCTCGGCCACGGACCGGCCGAGGTGAGGTCGCCCCGCTGGGCCTGCGCGCCCTGCAGCGCCGGCGGGCCGCCGCTGGCCAGCTGCGCCGCCAGGGTCAGGAAGGGCGTGCTGGCGTCGAGCCAGGTCACCGCCGCAAGCCCCGGCCAGACCTGCGCCGCCGCCCAGCTCGCCGCCCCGGTCCCGGCCCCTGCGTCGAGCAGGGTCTGGGGCGCAAAGCCCGGCGCCCTCCGCGCCGCCTCGGCGAGCACGGTGGCGCAGGCCGCATAGGTGGCCGGGAGCCGGGTCAGCGCATAGGCCAAGGCGTCGTCGGCCTCGCGGATCACCCCCGACGAGGGCCGGCCCGCGCGGTAGGCCTCCGAAGTCCGCGCCGCGCGCTCGGCCAGGCCCTTGCGGGGCACGCCCTCCAGGGCGCGGTCCAGGGCGGCGCGCAGGGGCGCCGGCAGGTCGGGGTTCATGGCGCCGGCGCGCGCGCCAGGGCCTCGCGCCGCAGCGCCAGCAGCGCCATGGGGACGTCGTGGCGCAGCGCCAGCCTCGCCACCCAGCCCGGGACCGCGAAAGGCGCGGCGACGCGGGCCTGGTAGGTCACCCGCACCTGGTCGCCGTGCGGCTCCAGTTTCCAGTCGCCCTCGAAGATCTTCAGGTCGCCGCCGGTGCTGTGGAAGGCCATGGCCCGCGGCGGCTCGAAATCCTCGCGGTAGACCGTGCGCACCGAGGGCGCGAAGGTCATCTTGCTGATCTCCTCGCGGACGTCCCAGCGGCCCTGCGGGTCGCGCTCCAGCACCCGGCAGCTCTTCAGGTTGGCGACCATCTTCGGGGCGAGGTCGCAGTCGGTCATCACGGCGAAGACCACGGCCTGCGGCGCGGCGACGTCGATGGCGGCCAGGATCACGCCCGACGAGCCGTCGGCGGCCGGGCTGACCTCCACGAACGGCCGCCCGCGCGCCAGTTGCGCCTGCGCGCGCTCCGGCAGCTCGGCGGCGCAGGCAGCGCTCGCCGCAGCCGCCAGCACGCCGACAGCCAGCGCGCCGATCAGGAGGAGGGTGCGCATGGCGCCAGCCGGTCGCTAAGCGCCTAGGCGCTCGCCGGGGATTTCAGCAGTTCGTCCAGCACCGCCGGATCGACGAGCCCCGCGGGGTCGCCCAGGTTGGCGAGGTCGCCCGCCGCCACTTTGCGCAGGATGCGGCGCGCCACCGAGCCGGACTTGGCGCGCGGCAGGGCGGAGAGGAACCGCACCTCCACCGGGGCCGCGGCCGGGCCGATCTCGCGGCGGACCAGGCCCTTCAGGTCGGCTTCCAGGATGTCGCTGGCCTTGGAGCCGGCGGCGACCACCACATAGGCGTGGACCCCGTCGGCGGCGCCGACGCAGGCCGCCTCGGCCACGTCGTCGTGGCCCTCCAGCACCCGCTCGATCTCGCCGGCGTCGAGCCGAACGCCCGCCACCGTCAGGATGTCGGCGCCGCCGTCCTCGGCCCGGTTGCGCACCAGGTCGTCGACCACGCTGGGGTCGGCCAGGGTCGAGGTGTCGCCGAGGTTGGCGATGTCGCCCTCGGCGACCTTGCGCAGAATCCGGCGCATGATCTTGCCGGACCGGGTCTTGGGCAGGCCCGGCGCGAACTGGATCACGTCCGGCGCGGCGAAGGGGCCGATCTCGCGGCGCACCCAGCCCTTCAGCTCCGGCTCCAGGCTGGCGGTGATCTCGACATCGGCCTTCAGCGTCACGAAGCAGTAGATGCCCTGGCCCTTGATCTCGTGCGGATAACCGACGACCGCCGCCTCGGCGACCTTGGGGTCGGCGACGAGCGCGCTCTCGATCTCGGCGGTGCCCAGCCGGTGGCCGGAGACATTGATCACGTCGTCCACGCGGCCGGTGATCCAGTAATAGCCATCCTCGTCGCGGCGGGCGCCGTCGCCGGTGAAGTACTTGCCGGGATAGGTGGTGAAATAGGTGGTGATGAACCGCTCGTGGTCGCCGTAGACCGTGCGCATCTGGCCGGGCCAGCTGTCGGTCAGGCACAGGTTGCCGCTGATCGCGCCCTCCAGCACCTTGCCGTCGGCGTCGACCAGCTGCGGCTTCACGCCCGGCAGGGGCTTGGCGCAGGAGCCGGGCTTCAGCGCCGTCGCGCCCGGCAGCGGCGTCATCAGGCAGGCGCCGGTCTCGGTCTGCCACCAGGTGTCGACGATCGGGCAGCGGCCCTCGCCGACCACCCGGTGGTACCAGAGCCAGGCCTCCGGATTGATCGGCTCGCCGACCGTGCCCAGCAGGCGGATGGACGACCGCGAGGTGCGCGTCACCGGCGCCTCGCCCTCGCGCATCAGGGCGCGGATGGCGGTGGGCGCGGTATAGAAGATCTCGACCTTGTGCTTGTCGCAGACCTCCCAGAAGCGCGACGAGGTCGGGTAGTTCGGCACCCCCTCGAACATCACGCTGGTCGCCGCGTTGGCGAGCGGGCCGTAGACCACGTAGCTGTGGCCGGTGACCCAACCCACGTCGGCGGTGCACCAGAAGACCTCGCCCGGCCGGTAGTCGAAGACCAGCTCGTGGGTGTGAGCCGCCCAGGTCAGATAGCCACCCGTCGTATGGAGCACGCCCTTCGGCTTTCCGGTCGAGCCGGAGGTGTAGAGGATGAACAGCGGGTCCTCGGCGTTCATCGGCTCGGGGTCGCACTGGTCGGAGACGCTGGCCTTCACGTCGGAATAGAAGACGTCGCGGCCGTCTTTCATCGGCACCTCGGCCTTGGTGCGGCGGACCACGATCACGTCGGTGACGCCCGGGCACGACGCCAGCGCCTCGTCGACGTTCTTCTTCAGCGGCACGGGCTTGCCGCCGCGCAGGCCTTCGTCGGCGGTGATGACGATCCTGGAGTCGCAGTCCTGGATGCGGCCGGCGATGCTGTCGGGCGAAAAGCCGCCGAAGATCACCGAATGGATCGCCCCGATCCGCGCGCAGGCCAGCATGGCGTAGGCCGCCTGCGGGATCATCGGCAGGTAGATGGTGACGCGGTCGCCCTTCTTGACGCCCTTGGCCTTCAGCACATTGGCCATGCGGCAGACTTCGGAGTGCAGCTGGCCGTAGGTGATCTCGTCGCTGATCGAGCCGTCGTCGCTCTCCCAGATGAGCGCCGTCTGGTTGGCGCTGGCCGGCAGGTGGCGGTCGATGCAGTTGACCGAGACGTTCAAGACCCCGTCGGCGTACCACTTCACGCGGAAGTCCTTGGCGTCGAACGAGACGTCCTTCACCTGGGTGAACGGGGTGATCCAGTCGAGGCGCTGGCCGACCTCGCGCCAATAGCCCTCGGGATCGGCCTCGACGCGGGCCACGGCCGCCTCATAGCCCGCCGCGGTCATCCGCGCGTTCTTGGCCCAGGCCTCGGGAACCGGAAAGACTTCGCTGTCGGACACCGCACTTCACTCCCGAATTTTTCCGTCCCCAGATTGGAGTATGCGGAGAGGGCAGGCTTAGGCAACAACCCCAAGACAGCAATGGGCCGGCGATGCTTGCCCCATCCGGCGAGCCCGGCCATGGTCCCGGGCATGCAGGTGAAGGGTCCGGTCGTCGCGTTCAGCGTGCTTGCGCTCCTCCTGGGCGGCTGCGGCCTGGGCGCCCGGCGCTCAGGCTCGGCGGCGATCGCGAACTTCCTGGCCGCGGCCCAGAAGGACGACCGGGCGGCCTTCGAGGCGGCGCTCGACCGGCCCGCCCTGCGCTCCGACCTCAGCGAACAGCTGGCCGATGTCGGCAAGACCCACGAGGTCGACGTCGGCGGCCCTTCGGAATTTGCGCTCGACCGGATGATCTCGCCCCAGGCGATCCGGCTGACCGCGGCGCGCGTCGCGCCCGGCTGGCCGGCCGCGCCGACGGCGGCCCAGATCGTCCCACACATGAAGGCGCGGGGCCTCACCTTCGTCTGCCTGGAGGAGGCCGCCACGAAGAAGTGCCTGCTCTCCTTCCGGCGGGAAAACGGAACCTGGAAGCTGGCGGCCATGGCCTTCACCCCGCCGCCGGCCGCCGCGGCGACCTCGCAGGGCCCGCACGCCGCGACCACGGACGGCGAGCCCCGCTAGCGTCGGCGCGTCTGAAGCCCTATGCCGGGCCATCCCCTGAACGAGGCCTTCCCATGCTGCTGCACCTCTCGACCTGGCAAGAGATC
>NZ_DATGEX010000036.1:0-84119 GCF_035309685.1 Phenylobacterium sp. | reverse complement strand
AACAATGAGTTTCCCACGTTTCTATTTATAGCCTATCGGCCGTGACCTATCTATCGCTTCGAAAGCAATTGACCGCGGCCGAGCGCCGCGAAGGAGATCCAGATGATCGAGAGAAGGCCATTTGCCGCGCTGGGCGGCGCCGACCACGGTTGGCTGAAGGCCAAGCATCATTTTTCGTTCGCCGACTACTACGAACCGAGCCGGATGAATTTCGGCGCTCTCCGCGTCTGGAACGACGACGAGATCGCGCCCGGCACCGGGTTCCCGCCGCACCCGCACTCGGACATGGAGATCATCACCTATGTCCGGAAGGGCGCGGTCACACACAAGGACAGCCTCGGCAACGAGGGGCGCACCGAAGCGGGCGACGTACAGGTGATGAGCGCCGGCACAGGCATCCGCCACGCCGAGTACAATCTCGAAGGCGAGACCACGACGCTGTTCCAGATATGGATCATGCCCGATCGCAGGGGCGGAGCACCCTCGTGGGGCGCCAAGCCGTTCCCGAAATCCGACCGCTCCGGCCGGTTCGTGGCGCTCGCCAGCGGCTTCCCCGAGGACAAGGACGCTCTGCCGATCCGCACGAACTCCCGCGTGCTCGGCGCCACGCTGAAGGCCGGCGAGCAGGCCGAATACCGGCTGGGTGAAGGCCGCAGCGCCTATCTGGTGCCTGCGACCGGCGCCATCGAGGTCAACGGCGTGAGGCTGGACGCCCGCGACGGCGCCGCCATCACCGGCGAGTCCAACCTGCGCGTCACCGCCCTGGAAGACGCCGAAGTAGTCCTGGTCGACGCGGCCTAAGAGCCGATCGCCAAAAAACCTCCCCCGATTTCGGGGGAGGGGGACCACGAATGTGGTGGAGGGGGCGCTGCCGGCGCACTGAGGCGGGCGCGCGGCCCCAGCGCCCCCTCCGACCCTTCGGGCCACCTCCCCCGCACGCTGCCGCTACGGGGGAGGTTTTTGTTTGCCGGCGGCCTTTCAGAAACCGCGGCCACGGTTATCTAGAGATCGTCGGGACGATTCTCGGGGACTTTGGCCATGCTGCTGATCGGACAGTACGACTCGCCGTTCGTGCGGCGCGTGGGGATCGCGCTCACGACCTACGGCATGGCCTTCCAGCACAAGCCCTGGTCGACGTTCGGCGACGCCGACAAGATCGCCAAGCTCAACCCGCTGCGCCGGGTGCCGACGCTGGTGACCGACGACCACGTGGCCTACGTCGACTCCGCGCTGATCCTCGGCGTCATCGACGAGATGGCCGGCGCGCGGGCCAGTCTGGCGCGGCCGGGCGCCCAGGGGCGCGAGCTTCTCCGCCTCTGCGGTTTCGCGGCCGGCGCGGCCGAGAAGGGCGTGAGTCTGGTCTACGAGGGAGCGTTCCGCGAGGCGGCCCTGCCCATGTGGGTCGAACGCTGCACGGCGCAGGTGGCCGAGACCCTGGACCTGCTGGAGGCCGTGCGGGCCGAGCGCTCGACGCCCTATCTGTTCGACGGCGCGCCCAGCCACGCTGACGTCATGCTAAGCGTGATGTGGACCTTCCTGACGGGCGCCCAGCCGAAGGCCTTCGACTGGGGCCGGTGGCCGGCGCTGGCCGCCCATGCCGCGCGCTGCGAGGCCCTGCCGGCGTTCCACGCGATCAATCAGCCGTTCAAGCTCGTCACCCCGGGCGAGGCCTGATGGACGCTCCATCGCGCCGCGCCGCCGTCGCCCGCGACGAAGTCCTCGCCCTGCGCATGTCGCAGATCCGCGAGGTCGCCAACGCCGGCATGGCCCGCGAGGACGTGCTGAAGTTCTGGGTCGGCGAGAGCGACCGCCCGACGCCCGACTTTATCCGCGAGGCCACGGCCAAGGCGCTGATGGCGGGCGAGACCTACTACACCCACAACCTCGGCCGCATGGACCTGCGCGAGGCGCTCTCGGACTATCTGGAGCGCCTGCACGACCGCCCGGTCGACACCGGGCGCCTGGCGATCACCAGCGCCGGCGTCAACGCGCTGATGCTGGTCAGCCAGGCGGTGGTCTCGCCCGGCGACAAGGTGGTGGTGACCACGCCGGCCTGGCCGAACATCGTGGAGATCCCGCGCATCCTGTCGGCGCGGCTTCAGACCGTGGCGCTCGACCCGGCGCAGGGGCGCTGGCGGCTCGACCTCGACAAGCTGATGGATGCGCTGACGCCCGACACCAAGGCGCTGTTCCTCAACTCGCCGAACAACCCGACCGGCTGGACGCTCCCGGCCGAGGATCGCGCGCCGATCCTGGAGCGGTGCCGGCAATACGGCATCTGGCTGATCACCGATGACCCCTACGAGCGGCTGATCTTCGGGCCGGGCAAGAGCGCGCCCTCGTTCCTGCCGCTGGCCGACGAGGACGAACGGGTGGTCGCCACCAACACCTTCTCCAAGGCCTGGCGGATGACCGGCTGGCGGATGGGCTGGATGGTGCTGCCGACGTCGCTGGTCGACTCCATGGGGGTGGTCATCGAGTACAACACCTCCTGCGCGCCGGATTTCATCCAAAGCGGGGCGATCGCCGCCCTGCGCGACGGCGAGCCGTACATCGCCGAATTGCGCGCCGAGCTCACCGCGGCCAAGGACCTGGTGCTGGGCGGCCTGCGGGCGCTGCCGGGCGTCGAGGCGCCGGAGCCGGAGGGCGGCATGTACGCCTTCTTCCGGGTCGACGGCCACGGCGACTCCATGACGCTGGCCAAGGACCTGATCGCCAAGGCCGACATGGGCCTCGCCCCCGGCTCCGCCTTCGGACCGGAGGGCGAAGGCTGGCTGCGCTGGTGCTTCGCCAACCGCCCGGAAAAGAACGCCGAGGGCCTTAGGCGCTTGGGGACGTACCTCGGCGGCTGAAGGTTTTTTCAAACCACGGACGGACACAGACGCACACGGACGCGCCCTGCCGCTTGAAAGGCCGAAGGCCATCTTCCGACAGGCTCTGCCTACGATCAGAAGGCGAGCTGCGCTCGCGACAGCCAAGGCGCGTCCGTGTGCGTCTGTGTCCGTCCGTGGTTCTTTAGCGACCCGACGGCGGCGTCGGGGTTTCCGGCGGGGCGGGCGGCGGGGCGTCCGCGGCAGGCGCTGCGGCTTCGGCGGGCGGCGGGTCGGGCTCTTCGTTGACCTTGAAGGCCCCGCCCATCAGCGTCGCCTTGGTCTGCAGGGTCTTGGCGGTGACCTCGCAGCGGGCCGGCAGGTCCCAGCTCATCCAGGCCTGCGCCAGGCGCGCGGGCGTGATGTCAGGGGTGACCCGCCAGACGTCGGCGCCCTTGGAGACGGCGGCGGCGCCGACCGTGTTGATCGGCTTGAGGCTGGCTTTCTCGGCGGCGGTCAGGGCGGCCTGGAACTGCTTCAGCTGGGCGCGGCCCTCCTTCTGCATGTCGGCATAGACCTTGAGGTCATCGGAGAGCTTGCGGTTCGGCGGGCGGAAGGTGCTTTCGATGCGGGTCACCTCCGGCATCACCTGGTCGTGCAGGTCGAGGTAGGCGCGCAGGTTGCCGTAGCACCAGGCGACGAACTGATAGTCGTCGTGCGGCGCGCCGGCCGGGAAGCGGTCCTCAGGCGCCGCGGCCTCGTCGGCGGCGGGCGGCGCCTCGGCGAGCTTGTCGCCGATCTTATCCTCCGCCTTGTCCTCCGGCTTGGGGGCGCCGAGCAGCGTCGCGGGATCGGTGGTCGCCGGCTCGGTTGGGGCAGGTTGCGCCTGCAGGAAGAGGGCGAGAGCGAGAGCGAAGGGAGCCATAAGTTGAGAGATACCTTGGATTTCGCCGAAAATCAGGCCGTCGGCGATTTGGGGGCGGGACCGAAGCCGCCGCCGCCGGGGGTCTCGATCTCGATGATGTCGCCGGCCTCGACATTGACGGCGAAGCAGCCGGGCAGGTCTGTAACCGCGCCCGACGCTGCAATCAAACGCTGGGCGCCGGGCTTGGCCGGGCCGCCGCCCTTCAGGCCCTGCGGCGCATTGATCCGGCGCGAGGACAGCAGCGCCGCCTCCATCGGGACCAGGAAGCGGATGCGGCGCACCGCGCCGTCGCCGCCGGCCTGAGCGCCCACGCCGCCCGAGCCATGGCGCACGCCGAAGCTCTCGACGCGGACCGGGAAGCGGCGCTCGAGGATCTCCGGGTCGGTCAGGCGCGAATTGGTCATGTGGGTGTGGCAGGCGCTGGCGCCGGGCGCGTTCGCCGTGGCGCCCGAGCCGCCGCAGATCGTCTCGTAATATTGCCGCGTCTCGTCGCCGAAGGTGAAGTTGCTCATGGTGCCCAGACAGTTGGCCATGACGCCCAGCGCCGCATAGAGGGCGTCGACCACATGCTGGCTGGTCTCGACATTGCCGGCGACCACGGCGGCGGGCGGCCTGGGATCGAGCATGGAGCCTGGCCGCGTCAGGATCTTCAGCGGCTCCAGGCAGCCGGAATTGAGCGGGATGTCGTCGTCGACGAGGGTGCGGAAGACATAGAGCGCCGCGGCGTCGACGATCGCCGAGGGGCCGTTGAAGTTGGTCCGCAGCTGGTCGGCGCTCTCGCGGAAATCGAGGGTGGCCGTACCCGCCGCCGCATCGACCGTGGTGGTGACCACGATCTCGCCGCCGCCGTCGACCGGGATGCGCGCCTGCCCGTCGGTCAGCTTGCCCACCGCGCGGCGCACGGCGGCGGCGGCGTTCTGCTGCACGAAGGTCATGTAGCGCGCCACGGCGTCGGCGCCGTAGGTGCGGATCATCTCCGAGACCGCCGCGGCGCCGGCCTGGCAGGCGGCGATCTGCGCCTTCAGGTCGGCGACATTGGTGTCGGGATTGCGCGCCGGCCATTGGCCGGACGCGAGCGCCGCGCGGGTCTCGGCTTCCAGGAAGCGGTGGTCGGCCATGATCGGCAGCGCGTCCAGCATGACGCCCTCCTCGTCGATGGTCTTGGAGAACGGCGGCATGGACCCGGGCTGCACGCCTCCGACATCGGCGTGATGCCCGCGCGCGGCGACGTAGAAGGTTGGTTCAGGGGATGAAGCCCCCTCCGTCAGCTTCGCTGACACCTCCCCCTCAAGGGGGAGGAATACCGGCATGACCACAGTGATGTCCGGCAGGTGGGTGCCGCCGGCGTAGGGATTGTTGAGCGCGAAGGCTTCGCCCGCGTGCAGCACCGGGTGGCGGTCGCGCACGGCGCGGACGCTGGCCCCCATGCTGCCCAGGTGCACCGGCATGTGCGGCGCGTTGGCCACCAGCCCGCCGTCGGCGTCGAAGAGGGCGCAGGAGAAGTCCAGCCGCTCCTTGATGTTCACCGAGTGCGCGGTGCGCTCCAGCGCCGCGCCCATGGCCTCGGCGACCCCCATGAAGCGGCGGTTGAACAGCTCCAGAGTGACGGGGTCGGGCTTGTCGAGCGCGATGGCGTGGCTGCGGGCGGCGCCGGTGGCGGTGAGCCGGATCAGGCCGTTCGCCTCGGCGGTCGCGCGCCAGCCGGGGGCCAGCGCGATCTGGGTGTCGGGGCGCACGATGAGGGCGGGGCCTTCGATCTCACTTAGCTCATGGGCGGAGATCACCGGGGCGTCGCGCCATTGGCCATGAGCGAACATCTTCACCCGCTCATCCCGGCGAAAGCCGGGACCCAAGCCGAGGGCGGGATCCTTCTGAGACCGTCGCAGGGTCGAGAGTCCGCTTGGGTCCCGGCTTTCGCCGGGATGAGCGGTGTTTTGGGATGACGCCTCCGCCTCCACCGCGACGATCAGGATGGTGCGGTCCGGTTCGACGAAACCGAACAGGCGGTTGTGGGCCTCTTCGAACTGGGCCTTGGCCTCGGCCAGGCTGGCCAGCGGGACCGGCAGTTCGGCGTCGGCGCCGTCGTAGCGCAGGCGCAGGGTCTGGCGCATGGCGGCGGTCTCCGCGCCCTGCTCGGCCATGGCGGCGCGGGCCGCCTGTTCGACATCGGCCAGCAGGGCCTCGGCGCGGGCGAGGCCCGCCGCATCCAGCGGAACCTCCAGCCCTGCCTGGCGCAGGGCGGTGATCCGCGCCTGCCCGATGCCCCAGGCGGAAAGCACGCTGCCGTACCTCGGGCAGAGGATCTCGCTGACGCCCAGCGCCTCGGCGGTCTGGCAGGCGACCTGGCCGGCGGCGCCGCCGAAGGCCGTGAGCGCGTGGTCGCGCGGGTCGAAGCCGCGCTCGGTGGAGATGCGCCGCACGGCCTGGGCCATCTGCTCGACCGCGACGGCGACAAAGCCTTCCGCGGCCGCCTCGACGCTCGCGGCGTCCATGGCCGCGGCCAAGTCCGCGAGGCGGGCGCGGGCGGCGGTGGGATCGAGCGGAGCGTCGCCCCTGGGGCCGAAGACCGAGGGAAAGAAGCGGGGATCCAGGCGGCCCAGCACCAGGTTGGCGTCGGTGACGGTGGCCGGGCCGCCCCGCCCGTAGGCCGCGGGGCCGGGATCGGCGCCGGCGCTGGCCGGGCCGGCGCGGGCGCGCATGCCGTCGAAGGTGAGGATCGAGCCGCCGCCGGCCGCCACCGTCTCGACGTCCAGCATCGGGCTCCTGATCTTGGCGCCGGCGACGCGTGCCGTGTCACGGCGCTCCAGTTGGCCGGCGAAGCGGCAGACGTCGGTGGAGGTGCCGCCCATGTCGAAGCCGAGCACGGCCGGCGCCTGCGCCTGCGCCGCCGTGCGCGCCACGCCCACCACGCCGCCGGCCGGGCCCGAGACCACCGCATCCTTGCCGCGGAAGGCTTCGGCGCGGACCAGGCCGCCGGCCGAGGTCATGAAGAACAGGGGCGCGCCAGCCACTGCGTCCGCCACCCGGCGCACGTAGTCCTGCAGGATGGGCGTCAGATAGGCGTCGGCGATCGTCGTCTCGGCGCGCGGAATAAACCGCGGCAGGGGCGAAACCTCATGGCTCAGCGCGACGAAGGGGAATCCGAGCCCCCGCGCAATCTCGCCGGCCGCCTGCTCGTGAGCCGGGTTGAGATCGGAATGCAGGAAGGCGATGGCGACCGAGGTGAAGCCCCGGTCCGCGGCGCTCTGGAGCTGGCGCTGCAGCGCTTCACGGTCCAGCGGGCGCACGACCTGCCCTTGAGCGTCCAGCCGTTCGTCGGCCTCTATGACCCCGGCGTAGAGCGGCGGCGGCCGCACGATGGTGAGCGCGAAGAGGTCGGGCCGCGCCTGGTCGCCGATCAGCACGCTGTCGGCGAAGCCCTGGGTGGTGACGAACAGCGTCCTGGCCCCGGCGCGCTCCAGAAGCGCGTTGGTGGCGACCGTCGTCCCCATCTTGATGGCGTCGACGCGATGGGCGGGGAAGGGCTCGCCCGCCGCCGCGCCCAGGATGCGCCGCATGGCCTCGACGGCGGCGTCCGGATAGGCCGCGGACGCGGAGAGCAGCTTCAGCGAGGTTTCGGCGCCGGCGTCGTCCTGGCCGATCACATCGGTGAAGGTGCCGCCCCTGTCGATCCAGAAACGCCAGGTTGTTTCGACCACCTACCGGCGCTCCACAGAAAAGGGGGCGATCCAGAAGCGCCACGACCTGTCCAAAACTTAACCCGTCCCACGATTGTTTTCAGGCCCGCACGCTCGTATGGCTGCTTATCCCAATGAGCTTCTGGCGCAAGATAGCCGGTCTCGCCGCTCGCAACCTCGATGAGGCCGAGTGCGACGTCTGCCCTCCGGGCCTTCCCGGCGAGGACCCCGCGTTCTCGACCGCGGTCACCGCGCTGGGCGCAAAACTGGCCAAGGCCGACGGCCAGGCCCGGTCCAGCGAGTGGCTGGCGTTTTCCGAGGTCTTCCAGTCCGACGAGGCCAGCGAAGGCAATGTGCGGCGGCTCTATCAGCTGGCGCAGCAGACCACGCGCGGCTTCGAAGGCTACGCGCGGCGTCTGCAGAAGCGCTACCACGCCTGCCCGCAGCTCCTGGAAGACGTGGTCGACGGCCTTTTCCACATCGCCCAATCCGACGGGGTGGTGACCGGCGACGAGCTGGCCTACCTGGAGCGGGTCTCGCAGCTGTTCGGTCAGAGCCCGCTGGTGTTCCGCCGCCTGAAGGCGACGCACCTGGGCCCCGAGGCGGGCGACCCCTACGCCGTGCTGGGCGTGCGTCACGACTGCTCCGACGCCGAACTCCGCGCCGCCCGGCGGGCCATGCTCTCCGAGGCGCACCCCGACCGCGCGCGGGCCCGCGGCCTGCCGGCCGAGTTCGTCGAGGTGGCCGAGATCAAGGCCGGCGCGATCAACGCCGCTTTTGACGCCGCCATGCGTGAACGGCGGGCACTATCCTTGCAGGGCGTGGCATAAGTTCGCTTTCGTCCCCGTTTCGGGCGCTCCATGGTTGACGCGCAGCAACCTTGGGACGACATAATTGCTTTAGGCTCAGCCACTGAGCCGATGAGGACGCCATGGTGAAAGAGTTCGCCGTCCGGCACGGATCCGCCCTGCGCAGCCTGGCTGTGCTCGTCGGCCTGCTGGCCACCGTCGCCGCCGTCGTGGTGGGCGCGGTCCTTGCCGTGGTGTTCGCCGCCACCGTCGCGGTGATCGGGGTGATGGCCTCGGCGCTGCTGGGTTTCGCGGGCCTCGCTCTGCGCGCCCGGCGCACCGCGCGAGCCCGCAGCGACGGCGTCATCGAAGCCCGCCACCTGGGCGGCCACCACTGGGTGGCCTATGGCTGGAACGAGAGCCGCTAGCTCTTCCACGCTCCTTCGGTTGTCATCCCGCAATGGCGGGGCCATGTCCGGGACCCATTGACTCCGAATTTCCCCGACAAGACGCCGTCTTGCTTTCGCACCACGCCTCGCGGCGCTGGGCGTAGGGGTCCCGGTCTTTGCTTCGCAAAACCGGGATGACACGCGGTGAGGGCTTCTCTACCGTTCGTTCAAACAAACGTTTGGAGCACGGCATGACCATCGGTGTGATCGCGACCCTGAAGATCCAAGAAGGCAAGACCGACGAGTTCGAGGCCTTCTTCGGCGAACTGGCCAAACAGGTCCACGCCAACGAGCCGGGGAACCTCGCCTACCAGCTGACCAGGAGCCGCGCCGAGCCGACCACCTACAAGGTGCTAGAGCTCTACAAGGACCAGGACGCGCTCACCCACCACGGCGGCACCGACTATTTCAAGGCCGCGGGCCCGAAGTTCGGCGCGGTCTTGGCTGGACGTCCGGAGATCGAATACCTGGACGGGGTGGGCTGACCGGCGGCCCCAGACCATCGATACCGCCGTTCGACATTGTCGGATAACCGAAACAAGAGCCCGATTTACCATAGGTTTTCGCCTTACAGGGGAATCTGCAGGCGAAAATTGTGCGTTGCACGCGAAACGGGTGGAATCTGCTTGTAATGCCGCTCAGGGCACATAAAGACTTTATTTACCGCGCTGGAGTTGTCCGGCGCGCCCAATGGACCTGGGGAGTACTATGAAGCTTATCGCCGCCGCCGCCGTCGCGGCCGGACTCGTCGTCGCGGGCAGCGCAAGCGCCTCCGGCAACCTCATCTCGAACGGCAGCTTTGAAAGCGGCACGCTCGACTGGACCTATTCGGGCAGCGGCGCGGACGTGCCGGGCCACATGGCCGTGGTCATCCCCTACAATTCCAGCGCGAACTATCCGGGCGGCGCGTTCGGCGAGCCGATCCCGCCGGACAATGCTCCGCTTTCCGGCAGCCCCGATCCGGTCGGCAACAACGCGCTCTATTTCGTGGCCGACGCCTCGACGGAGAGCCTGTCGCAGACGGTGAACCTGAATACCGGCTTCTACACCATCGGCTTCGACGTCTATGTGCCGTTCAACGGCGAGCGCAATTCGGGTGACGCGACCTTCGACGGCTCCATCGCCGGCGTGAACCTCGCCCACTTCAGCGCCCACTCGGTGGCGGCGGGTCAATGGTTCGCGTTCCGCGGCGTCGTGAATATCGCCACGGCCGGGCCCCAAACCGCAGCCTTCACCTACAACTCGGGCCCGGCGCCTGCCGCCGACTTCGTCGTCGACCGCGCCTACATCGTGGCCGGCAACGCGGTTCCGGAGCCGGCGTCCTGGGCCCTGATGATCGTGGGCTTTGGCGCCGCCGGCGCCATGCTGCGCCGCCGCCAGGTGACCGCGACCGCCTGAGGTTCGATGCGGATCGCCTGATCCGGATCGCAAGCGTTCAAGCCCCGGCCGGAAGGCCGGGGCTTTTGCGTTGGGGTCCCGGCCTCGGGCCTCAGAGCCGCGTCGGAATGACCACCGGCAGGGTCTCGTAGCCCTTCACGAAAGAGGAGTTTACCCGCCGGGGCGGGCCCACCACCTCGATCTTCGGGAAGCGCTTGAGGATCTCTTCCCAGATGACCTTCAGCTGCAGTTCGGCCAGCCGGTTGCCGACGCAGCGGTGGATGCCGAAGCCGAACGACAGGTGCTGGCGCGCGCGCTCGCGGTCGATGATGTAGTCGTTGGGCCGCTCGATGACCTCTTCGTCGCGGTTGCCCGAGACGTACCACATGGCCACCTTGTCGCCGGCCTTGATGGTCTTGCCGCCGAGCTCGATGTCCCGCGTGGCGCTGCGGCGCATATAGGCGAGCGGCGTCTGCCAGCGGATGGTTTCCGAGACCATCGAGGGGATCAGCTCGGGGTTGTCGCGCAGCTTGCGATCCTGGTCGGGGTTCTGGTGCAAGGCCAGGACCGAGCCGGTGATGGTGTTGCGCGTGGTGTCGTTGCCGCCGACGATCAAGAGGATCAGGTTCCCCAGATATTCCATGCGGTCCATGTGCCGGGTGGCCTCGCCGTGCGCGAGCATGGAGATCAGATCGCTGGCCGGCGGGGCGTTCACCCGCTCGTTCCACAGCCGCATGAAATAGTCGACGCACTCGAACAGTTCGGCGCGGCGCTCGTTCTCCGCCCCCTCCGGATCGGTGGTCGAAAAGATGCCGCTGTCCGGGGCCGCGGTGGCCACGTCCGACCAGCGGGTGAGCTTGCGCCGGTCCTCCCAGGGGAAGTCGAACAGGGTGGCCAACGTCATCGTCGTCAGTTCGATGGAGACCTTGTCCACCCAGTCGAACTCCTCGCCGATCGGGCAAGCGTCGAGGATGACGGCGGCGCGCTCGCGAATGATCGGTTCCAGCTTCGCCAGGTTCGGACCGGCGACGATCGGGCTCACGGTCTTGCGTTGCACGTCGTGCTTGGGCGGGTCCATGGCGATGAACATGGGCAGGGTGAAGTCTTCGGCCGGGTCGGGCAGGACGATGGTGGGCTCCGACGAGAAGGCCTCGTGGTTGGTGTCCACGGCCATGATGTCGTTCCATTTGGTCACCGACCAGTAGCCGCCGACCTCCTCGTCCTTGTCCACCGACCAGTGGACCGGATCCTCGGCGCGCAGGCGCTCGAAATAGGGGCCCCAGGTGTCGGTGCGGAAGGGCTCCGGATCGACCGGATTGATGTCCGCCAGCGGCATGGCGTAGGCGGCGTCGCGGGCCGCGCGTTTCACGTCGATCGAGCCGTCGTCCATGGCCTTGGTCCTCCTTCGGGGCGCGTTGGAGCGCGCGTTCGGGCCCCGCCTCTATGACGCCAGTATTCGCGCCAAACCACGGCGAGGGGAAGGCGCAGGACGCAACCGCCCGAATTGGGAAACCATGTTCACTGAACGCATCAGCCTTAACGCATTTGTAGAGCTTCAGCGGGATACTCGCCGCTGGAGTGCAGTCGGGGGACGGTCTTCGCGGCGACGCGCCGTGTCCGCCGTCCTTGAAACTGCGCGACTCAAAGGGGTGGTGAAGCTGGACCGGGTCCGGCTTCTGGAGGTTGATGTGGTCGCGCGCACGCCAGACCGATCGTTTCGAAGCCTGAGCGGCCTCGAAAAGACCGCGTCGACCAGCCGCGTCCTCAACCTGGCCGCCATCGCCAGCCAGAATGCCGGAGATCCGGAATACGAGAGCGCGCCCTTCTTCAAGGCCGCGGCCCTGAACGGGGCGGTGATCATCAAGCACCGCATCCGCAACGACGAGCAGTACATCTTCGAGCAATCGAAGCGCATCTCGACGAAGGTGATCATCCCCTTCGAGCGCACCGACCTCAGCCTCGGCGGCCGGTCGCTGTTCGTGGGCCAGCGCGGCTGGCAGGAACTGCTGAACCAGCTGCGCGGCACCCAGGACGACGAGGCGCGCGACGTCGCCCTGCTGGAGGCGCTGGACGAGCTGCCCTCGCTCGACCCCTTCCTGCTGCGCGAGCACCTCAAGCGCCGCGATTTCAAGATCGCCAACTGCTACTACGCGATCTCCGCGCCGGACCTGGAGCGCATGCAGCGCTTCGTCTCCGGCGAGATCTCCAAGCTGGTGGATCTGGCCTATGGCGGCGGCAAGTCCGGCGCGCCGAACGCCAACATCTCCAAGCTGGTGAGCCTGCTGCTCTCCGGCCAGGACGACACGCGCCTCGAGCCGCTACGTCTGACGCTCGGCCTGGAAGGCGAGAACTTCCGCGAGGGCATCTTCAGCTGGAAGGGCTTCCTCTACTACAAGTGGGTGCTGAACAGCCTGTGGCCCGAGCTGCGCGGGGTGATCTCCGAGCTCACCGAGATCAAGGTGGTGGGCCCGCGCGACTACGAGATGCTGAACCAGGTCAAGGACGTGGGCAGCCGGGTGAACCAGGCGATCCTGGGCCAGGTGCGCAAGGTGCGCGCGACGCTGCAGGTCTATGACGACGCCTTCGCCGAACTGACCCAGGCCGGCAATCCCATGGCCTTCCGCAACTTCCTGCTGAAGTCGCCGGAGATGTTCATCACGCTGGGCGAACGCACCGGCATGGTCAGCCATATCGCCAGCTTCTGGCGCTACCGCTTCCCCAAGGGCCGCCCCCTGCGCGTCGAGCTCGATGAGCTGTTCGACATCCTGCAGGACTTCCACCAGGGCCTGGGCGAGGACGAGGACAAGGCCAGGCCCGCGGCGGTGGTCGGCGACAGCGCGCTGATCGACCCGGCCAACGCCGAAGCGATCGGCAAGGCGGTCTAAGGCCGTCTAGACCCGAAGCGCCGTCCGCAGCTTGGCGGCGAGGTCGCGTTCCACGAAGGGCTTGCGCAGGATGCCGTCGTCGCCGGCCGCGGCCAGCGCCTCGGTGTCGGCGTAGCCGGTGACGAACAGGATCGGCAGGCCTGGCCGCCGCGCGTGCACCTCGCGCGCCACCTCCGCGCCGTTCATCCCCGGCATGGCGAAGTCCACGAGCAGGACATCGATGTCCGCCTGGCGGTCGAGCATGTCGAGCGCGGCGCCGCCGCTGCCGGCCTCCACGACCCGGTAGCCAAGGTCCTGCAGGAGGCCGGCGGTCACCTCGCGCACGGCGCTGTCGTCGTCGACCAGCAGCACGTTCAGGTCCTTGGGCGCAGGTTCGCTGGCGGCTTGCGCTGCGGCGTCCTCGGCCCGCGGCGCTTCGCCGGCGCGGGGCAGGAAGACCCTGACCGATGCGCCCGCGCCCGGCGCGGAATCGATGCGCACGCCGCCGCCAGACTGCTTGGCCAGGCCGAACACCTGGCTCAGGCCCAGGCCCGAGCCCTTGCCGACTTCCTTGGTGGTGAAGAAGGGCTCGAAGACCTTGGCCATCACCTCTTCGCTCATGCCCGAGCCGGTGTCGGTGACCGCGATCATCACATACTCGCCGGCGCCCGGCTCCTCGGGCCGGACCGGCGGCCCCAGGACGACATTGCCGGTCTCGACGGTGAGGGTCCCGCCGACCTCCATGGCGTCGCGCGCGTTGATGGCCAGGTTCAGGATCACCAGCTCGATCTGGGTAGGGTCGATCATCGCCGGCCACAGGCCGGGCTGCAGCACGGTTTCGATGCGCACGCTGCCGCCCATGGTGGCCTGCAGCAGGTCCCGCATGGAGCGCACCGTGTCGTTCAGGTCGACGGCGCGGGGCTCCAGCTTCTGGCGGCGCGAGAAGGCCAGCACCTGGGCGGTGAGCTGGGCGCCGCGCTCGGCGGCCTCAGCCATCATCTTCAGCCGGCGCTGGACGGTCGGATCGTCCAGCGACTTCTGCATCTGGCGGATGTTGCCCAGCACGACCATCAGCAGGTTGTTGAAGTCGTGCGCCACGCCGGAGGTCAGCTGGCCGACCGCCTCCAGGCGCTGGGCCTGGCGGAGCACGGTCTCGACGCGCTCACGCTCGACGATCTGGTCTGCGAGCTGGCGGTTGGCGCTGGCGAGTTCGGAGGTGCGCTCCTCGACGCGGCGCTCCAGCAGCGCCTCGGCGGCGCGGATGGCCTCGATCCGCTCCCGCGCCTCGTACTGCCGCCGCCGGCCGCGCAGCGCGGTTTCGATGATGCTGACGAGCGTGGTCGGATGGAAGGGCCGCTCCAGGAAGGTCACGTTGCCCAGCGCCTGGGCCAGCCGCCGCGCGGCGGGATTGCGCTCCATGCCGCCGCCGCGGTGGGCGATCAGCACGATCGGCAGATCGGACCAGGGCGGCTGGGCCTCGATCCAGCGGACGAGGGCGGGGTAGTCGGCGGTCTGCAGCGCTTCCTCGGCGACCAGGGCCACGCCGACGTTGTGGAGTTCGGCCACTAGACAGGCGAGGTCCGCGCAGATCAGCAGCGGGCGGCGCGCCTCGGCCAGGATCGCGGCGGCGATGGCGGCGTCGCGGCCGGTGGGCGCGACGATCAGGACGCGCTCCGACTCCGAGGCGGCAGGCGCCGAGACGACAGCCGCCACGGGGCTCATGCGGACGCATCTCCCATCAGGCCGGAGCCCTGGCCCACGAAATTCGGGACGCCGCGCAACACGCCGTGGAAGCTGGTGAGCGGCTCGCCGACCGACAGTCCGCTGTCGCCGATCTCGAATTCGCGGATGGTCTTCTCGTGCTGGCCGCTCCGTTTCTTGATCACCGAAACGGCGCGCCGCACCTCGCCCGCCGCCTCGAAGTAGCGCAGCAGGATGACCGTGTCGGCCAGGTAGGTGACATCCACCGGCGCCTTCATCTCGCCGACCAGGCCATGCTGGGCGACGGTCAGGAAGGTCGTGGCGCCCTGGCGGTTCAGGTACTGCAGCAGTTCATGAATATGCAGGATGAGGAAGTTCTCTTCCGGCATGGCCGCCTGGTAGCCGTTGAGGCTGTCGATGACGACGGTCTTGATGCCTTTGCGGTCGACGCAATCGCGCACCTGGGCGGTGAACTCGCCGGGCGACAGCTCGGCGGCGTCCACCTGCTGGACAATCAGGTCGCCGGCGTCGCGCAGGGCCGCCAGATCGATGCCGAAGGCGGTCGTGCGGCTGAACAGCAGGCCCAGCTCCTCGTCGAAGGCGAAGAGGGCCGCCTTCTCGCCGCGCTTGATGGCCGAGAGGAGGAAATAGAGCGCCATCAGGGACTTGCCCGTGCCCGCCGGCCCCAGGATCAGGCAGCTGGAGCCACGCTCCACCCCGCCGCCCAGGACGGCGTCGAGGCCGGCGACGCTGCTCGGCAGCGGGCTGCGGTCGAAGTCGGTCCTGTGCTCGGCGGAGACCAGCCGCGGGTAGACCTCCAGCCCACCGGTGCGGATGGTGAAGTCGTGAAAGCCGCCGCGGAACTTGCGGCCCCGATACTTGATCACCCGCACGCGCCGCCGCTCGGCGCCGTATTCGGGGGCGAGCTCCTCCAGGCGGATGACGCCGTGGGCGACGCTGTGCACCGTCTTGTCGAGGTTCTCGGTGGTCAGGTCGTCGAGCAGCAGCACCGTCGCGCCATGCTTGGCGAAGTAGTGCTTCAGCGCCAGCACCTGGCGGCGGTAGCGCAGCGAGCTTTGCGCGAGCAGGCGAATCTCCGACAGGCTGTCGATCACCACCCGGCGCGGCTGCGCCCGTTCCACCGCCTCGAAGATCATCCGGGTGGTTTCGCCCAGCTCCAGGTCCGAGGAGTAGAGCAGGCTCTGCTGCTGCTGTTCATCCAGAAGGCTTTCCGGCGGCACCAGCTCGAAGACCTCGACGCCGTCGAGATTCCAGCCGTGCGAGCGGGCTGTGTCGCGCAGCTCTTCCTCGGTCTCGGAGAGGGTGATGTAGAGCGTCTTCTCGCCGAGCTCCGCGCCGGCGCGCAGGAAGCTCATGGCCGTGGTGGTCTTGCCCGTGCCGGGGCTGCCTTCGAGCAGGTAGACCCGCTCGCGCGCCAAGCCACCGGCCAGGATGTCGTCAAGTCCAGCAATGCCCATTGAGGCGTCGGCTTCGCCGGCTGACCCCTTCGCCAACATCTCATCTCTCTCGCAACTGCGATGGCCGAGAGCCACCTGACGCCCATGTGCCTGAACAGCTTAAGCGTTCAATCCGCTCAGGGGTTCCCCCGGCGATGCGGCGTCTTGCGAGAGGTGAAGGGCGAGCCCTTTAGGCGGAGGCGAGGGCCCCGTGGTGGCGCCGGCGCAGGACCGCGCCGACCGCGCCGAAGCCCAGGATCATCAGCGCCCAGCTCGCCGGCTCCGGCACGCCGAGGCTGTCGCGGTCGAAACCGCCCTGGGTGAAGGTCTGGGCCATGGCGATCGTGCCGTAGGAGTGGGCGCCCCAGGAACCGTTCATCGCCGTGTAGAGCTCGTAGTGCACCGGGTCGTCGGAGAACAGGTTGTACTCCGTGCCCGACGCGCCCGTGAACAGGATGCCCGGGTTCGACAGCTGCTCGGCGGCGCCCGGCCACACGACGTTGTCGAAGTAGAAGAGGCCGTCCGGGCTCGTCGACACGGTGGGCTGGTTCGGGTTGTTGACCAGGCCGGTGATCGCATCGCCGTCGACATTGCCGCTGACGCTCAGCACGTTGAAGCCGTTGACGGTGTTGAGGGTGTCGGAGGCCACGAGGTCGACCGTCGCCGAGAAGGGCGTGTCGCCCAGATTGTTGGCCGTGTAGTCGATCACCCAGGTGCTGGCCTGCGCCGCGCCGCCGCTGATCGCCAGGGCCGCAACCGCGCCCGCCGCGAACTTACCCAAACCGCTCATCAGAAATCCCCCGTGGCTGCTACAGCGCAGCTCGTTCGCCATCAGATACGGAGGCTAGTGCAAGAAGGTTGCCAAACCCTGTTGCGGCGGGATGTCGCACCGCAACAAGCGCCGTGTGCGGAGGGATTCCGCAGGGAATTCTACGCGTTGAAATTGAGCTTGAGACCCGGACGCGGCCAGCGGGCCTTGTACAGCTTGCCGGTCGAAGACGCGGTGATCCAGGCGTCCATCATGTCCGCGCCGCCGAAGCAGATGTTGGTGCAGATCAGGTCCGGGAAGGGGAAATGCTCGGTCGAGCCATCGGGGTCGAAGGCGGTGATGCCGCCGTTGATGATCGTCGCCACGCAGACCTTGCCGCCGGCTTCCACCGCCAGGCTGTCCAGCAGCTGATAGTCCGGCAGGTTGCAGATCACCCGGCCGGGCGCGAAGCCGGGGCCGGGCGCGAGCACGCCTGGCTCGGCCACGTCGAAGGCCCAGAGGCGTCCCAATTGGGTGTCCGCGGCGTAGACGGTCGTCTCATCCGGGGACAGGCCGATGCCGTTGGGCGAGATCAGGTGGTCGCGCTGGCGGCTGATGTGGCTGCCGTCGCATTTGGCGTAATAGAGGCCGCCGTACTTGCGGCCCTCGGGCGTGCCGCAGCCGTGGTCGGTGAACCAGACGCCGCCCTGTTTGTCGAAGACCAGGTCGTTGGGGCCGTGCAGGGGGCGGCCTTCGCAGCCGTCGTAGACCGTCTCGAGCTTGCCGCTCTTGAGGTCGTAGCGCTGCAGGGACCCGCCCTTGTGGCTGGCCGGCGTGGGCCCCGGGATGGTCAGGCCCTGGTTTTCGAGCCACTCGAAGGAGCCGCCGTTGTTGGTGATCCAGATGGCGCCGTCCGGGCCGATGGCCGCGCCGTTCGGGCCGCCGCCGGTCTCGACGACGGTTTCCTTCCCGCCGTCGGGCGTGACCCGGGTCAGCCGCTGGCCCTTGATCTCCGTCAGGATGATCGAGCCGTCGGCCATGGCGATCGGCCCTTCCGGAAACTCCAGCCCCTCGGTGACCAGCGCATAGTCCATGGCGTCCCCTCGTCGTTCTTGCTTGTTGCCGGCAACCCTAGCGAAGCGCTCAGCGGCGTTCCAGCACCCGGATGATGAACGGGTAGTCGTCGCCGTCGCCGGCGGGATAGGCCTTGGCGGAGACCTCGGTCCAGCGGGCCTCGTCGATGGGCGAAAGCACCGTGTCGCCCTCGATGTCGGCGTCGACGTCGGTGAGGTAGATGCGGCCGGCCTTGCCCAGCGCCAGTTCGAACAGGGAGGCGCCGCCGATCACGCAGACCTCGCGCGCGCCGTCCTCCTCCGCCTGCTCGCGGGCGATGGCCACGGCCTCGGTGAAGTCCTCGCAGACCAGCGCCCCCTTGGGCTCGAAGGAGCCGTCGCGCGACAGGACGATGTTGGTGCGCCCGACCAGCGGCTTTTTCGGCAGGCTCTCCCAGGTCTTGCGGCCCATGATCACCGGCTTGCCCATGGTCACGGCGCGGAAGTTGGCGAGGTCGGTCTTCAGCCGCCAGGGCAGGCCCCCGTCCTTGCCGATGACGCCATTGCGGGCGCGGGCGATGGGGCCGGCGGTGAGGGTGATGGGAGGCATCAGGATTCATAGCAGAGCCCGCGAGCTCGCCTCCAGCGGTTATGGTTAGCCGAAGATTAACCGGCCCCTGCGAGCCTTTGGCCATGAGCCCTGGCGACAGCGATGGCGAAGGTAGCGGCCTGGCGGTCCAGCCGGAGGGCTGGCGCCGCGTGACGCCCAGCCCCAGCGCCGGGGAACTCAAGGCCTTCTACGCCGGCGAATATTTCCAGGCCTCGCACGGCACCTACGCCCAGGCCTATTCGGAGACCGAGATCGCGCACCGAAGCCTGGTCGCCAGCCTGATGCTGGCGGCGATCGGCGAGGCGCGGGGTCAGGCGGCCGGCGGCAAGCTGCTGGAGATCGGCTGCGGCGAGGGCTGGTTCCTGTCCGCCGCGGACGCCGCCGGCTACGCGGTGCAGGGGATCGATTTCTCGCGGGCCGGCCTCGCCAAGTTCCACCCGCAGTTCCTGGACCGCGCGCGGTTCGGCGACGCCTTCGAGATCCTCGACGGCCTGATCGCGGCGGGCGAGACCGCCGACGTCTGCGTCATGGAGCATGTGCTGGAGCATGTGGTCGACCCGGAGGCCCTGCTGGCCCGTCTGCCGCGTTTGCTGAACCCGGGCGGCGTGTTGGCGATCACCGTCCCCAACGACTTCAGCCCGATCCAGCTCGCCGCGCGGGCCGCCGGCGCCGTCGACCGCGACTTCTGGATCGCGGCGCCACAGCACCTCAACTACTTCAACGCCGCCAACCTCGGCGCCTTCCTGGAGCGCGCGGGCTTTGCGGTGAAGCTCGGCTTCGCGAGCTTTCCGATCGACTGGTTCCTGCTGCACCCGGGCTCGAACTACGTCGCCGACCCGGCCGCCGGCAAGCCCGCGCACCGCGCCCGGATGGCCATCGACCTGACGCTGGCCGAGCAGGGGATGGAGGCCTACCTGGGCCTCGCCAAGGCGCTCTACGCCTGCGGCGCCGGGCGCAGCCTGACGGTGATCGCCAGCCCGAGAACCCTCTGACCATGCAGGTGCGCTACATCGCCAACGCCTGCTTCCGGATCACGCTGTCGACCGGCGAGACCCTGCTGACCGACCCCTGGTTCGACGGGCCCTGCCAGCAGACCTGGTGGAACTTCCCGCCGGTCCCGGACGCCTTGAAGGCCGAGATCTGGGCCAGCCGGCCGGACCTGATCTACATCAGCCACCTGCACCACGATCACCTGCACCCGCAGACGCTGGCGCCCTTCGACAAGGCGACGCCGGTGATCGTCGGCAAGCTGAACACGCCGAACCTGCGCAACGCCGTCAAAGCGTGCGGCTTCACGAACATCACCGAGATCCCCTTCGAGACCCGCACGCCGATCGGGCGCGGCGCCTGCGAGGCGGTGATCTTCAAGGATTTCCACGGCAACACCCGCGGCGACGAGACCCAGGTCGACTACGACCTCGACACCTCGCTCTACCTCTATGACGCCGACGGGACGCGGCTGTTCAACGCCGTCGACAACACCATTCTGCCGGCCGACGCCGCGCGGATCGCGGCCGAGTATGGCGCGCCGGACATCGCCATGCTGCCCTATGCCTCCGCCTCGCTCTACCCGATGGGCATGGGCGACTACGATGACGCCGCCAAGACCGCCGCGATGACCGCGCTTCGGGAGCGCACGCGGGGCAATTTCCGCGAGAACGTGAAGGCGCTGGGCGCCAAGCGGGTGATCCCGGCGGGCGGCGAATATGTGCTGGGCGGCCAGGCCGCGGGCCTCTCGCGCTTCCTGCCGCAGCCGCTGGCGAGCGAACTTGTCGCCGAGGTCGGGGCCGATGTCCTGGCCAAGCTCTATCCCGGGGACCTGCTCGACAGCGCCACACTGAAGGTCACCGAAGACGCGCGAGCCACGCACCGCGGCTTCACCGACGACGAGCGGGCGGCCTACGCGCTGACCCTCGCCGACCGGACGGCGAGCTTTGCGGAGACCGTGCTCCCCTCGGACCTCGCCTTCGACTGGCCACGCGCGCTGAAGAAGTGCGCCGCCAACTACGCCGCCCGCCGCGCCAGGATGGGCCTGGAGCTGGCCGCCGATATCTACCTGGATCTGCGCAAGCCCGACGGATCGCGGTCGGTCCTGTTCAAGTTCGCCACCGACCACGACGAGGCCGCCGTCGCCGCCGAGACCGGTGAGGGCGACCGCGCGCGCCTGGTCTACGAGATGGACGAGCGCCTGGCCTTCAACCTGATCACCGCGCTGCTGTCGTGGAACGCCATGGAGGCCAGCGCGCTGATCACGCTCCGCCGCTCACCGGACGAATACATGCACGACGTCCACCGCTCGATCGTGCATTTTACCCTGCTAAGCTAGCCCCTCCAGGCAGGAGCGCTGCGTGGTGTGGGGCGTGGGAGCGTTGGTGTGGCAGCGGACTACGAAATTGAGTTCGAGGAGCCCGAATTCCGAAAGTGCACTTGCTGCGGAAGGACGCTGACATCGCTGACAAGGTTCGTCCATCGACGCGGCGACGCCTTCGCCGTCTACTACCTCGATCTCAACCACGCCGATCAGCGCCCTATAGCCTACGGTCTAGTGGGGTTCGGTGACTGGGGAGCCGACAATATTGATCCAGTGGCCGCGCGGACGGCGTTCGCTTTTCAATTGGCCCTGGGCGCTGAGGCTTACGCGCTCGGGATGATAGATCCCGACGAGACCCCCTGGACGACGACTTTCCTTGGCCGTCGCCTAACGAGAGAGGAGGCGCTTCGGCACCCGTTGCTGCAGGAGGTCTTCGATCTGAGCGACCACATGGTCCAGTGTGACGAGCGGCTAATAGCTCACCTCGGCAGAGGGGCCGAGACCTAGACCGCGATCGGCGCGGCGATCTTCTCGTGCGCCTGATAGCCGCGCAGCTTGAAATCCTCGTATTCGAAGGCGAACAGGTCGTCGCGGTCGGCGATCTCGAGGGTCGGAAGGGGCAGGGGCTCGCGGGTCAGCTGCTCGCGGGCCTGGTCGAGGTGGTTCAGGTAGAGGTGCGCGTCGCCCAGGGTGTGGACAAACTCGCCGGGCTCCAGGCCGGTGACCTTGGCCACCATCATGGTCAGCAGCGCGTAGCTCGCGATGTTGAACGGCACGCCCAGGAACACGTCGGCCGAGCGCTGGTAGAGCTGGCAGCTCAGCTTCCCATCCGCGACGAAGAATTGGAACAGGCAGTGGCAGGGCGGCAGCGCCATGTCCTCCACCTCGGCCGGGTTCCAGGCGGAAACGATGTGGCGGCGGCTGTTGGGATTGGTCTTCAGGCCCTCGACCACCGCGGCGATCTGGTCGATCACGCGGCCGTCCGGCGCGCTCCACGACCGCCACTGCTTGCCGTAGACGGGGCCAAGTTCGCCGGTCTCGGCGTCGGCCCATTCGTTCCAGATGGAGACCCCGCGCGCCTGCAGCCAGCGCACATTGGTGTCGCCGCGCAGGAACCACAACAGCTCCAGGATGATCGATTTCTTGTGCAGCTTCTTGGTGGTCAGCAGCGGGAAGCCTTTGGAAAGGTCAAAGCGCATCTGCCGCCCGAACACGCCCAGCGTCCCGGTGCCGGTGCGGTCGCCGCGCTGCACGCCGTTGGCCAGGATATCGGCCAGCAGGTCGAGATACTGCCGCTCCGGATGGTCCGGCTCGGCCGCACAGATCGGCTGAATGGCGGCGTGGGCGTTCACACCGCTAAAAGCGCAGTGATTCGTGACGATCTCAAACGCGGCGAATCAGTTGCTCACAGGGAATTGCGTCTCATCCCGCAAACCCGCCCTCATCCAGGAAGTCCTGCTCCTCCGGCGTGGTCACGCGGCCGAGTGCGTGGTTGCGGTGCGGGAAACGGCCGAAGCGGGCGATGATGTCGCGGTGGATGGTGGCCCATTTCAGGTCGTCTTCGATCCCCGCCTCGGCGACGAGCGCCAGGCCATAGTCCTGGTCGGCGATGTCCTCGGAATGCTCGAAGGGCAGGTAGAAAAAGTTGCGTAAGCGCGGGTCCACCTGCCGGTCGAAGCCCCGCTCGATGGCCGCGCGGGCGATCGCCCGCGCCTTGGGATCGGTCGCGAAGCTGTGGGCGGAGTTGCGGTAGAGATTGCGCGGGAACTGGTCGAGCAGGATCAGCAGCGCCAGCGCCCCGTCCGGGGTCTCGGCCCAGGCGTCGTATTCGCTGCGCGCCGCCCTGTGGTGAGTCGACTCGAACTTCAGCCGGATCGCCTCGTCGAAGGCGATGACCTTCTTGAACCACTTGCCCGGGCCGGCTCCCAGCCAGAAGCCGACCACGTCGTTGGGGTGGGCCGTCACGTCTGTGCGCTGCTCCTTTGATGAAGATCAGGGAACGGGACGTTCAAGCGTGGTTCAGGGGGATCAGCAATAGTTGGGTCGCAAATGACGCAACCTTTGGGCGGTTTGCGCCCTTGGAGCGAGACCATGAAGACGAAACTCACAGCCACACTTGCTGTCCTCCTGCTTGCCGGCGCCAGCGGCGCGGCGATGGCGCAGGACCGCGACCACGGCGAGCGGGGCCAGGCCGCCCCGCAGGCCCATCCGCAGCCGCAGCACGCGGGCCCGCCGCCTGGCGGCGGCGGCCACCCGGGCGGCCCGCCGCACATGGAAGGCGGCCAGCGCGGCCCCGGCGCCCGCGAATCCGGTCCCGGCGACCATGGCGGCCCGCCGCCCGGCGCCTTCCGTGGCGGCCAGGAGCGGGCCCAGCAGGCTCCGGCCGGCGCGCCGCAGCACTTCAACCGCGACGCCGGCCCCGGCCCCGGCGCGCCCCGCCAGTTCGACCAGCGCCGCGGCGAACAGTTCCCGTCCGGCCGCGCCGATACCCGCGGCGCCCAGTTCGGCGGATCGCGTGGCGCGCCCCAGCACTGGCAGCCGGGCCGCTTCCCGCCGGTGATGTCGGCGCAGAACCGCTTCCGCGCCGGCTATTACCGGCCGCCCTATGGCTACTATTCGCGCGCCTGGGGCTTCGGCGACTTCTTGCCCCGGCCCTGGTTCGCCCGCGACTACTGGCTGGACGACTTCCTCGACTTCGACCTGCCCTATCCGCCGCCCGGCTACACCTGGGTGCGGGTCGGCCCCGACGCCCTGATGATCGACCGCTTCACCGGCCGCATCGTCCAGGTGGTCCGCGAGATCTTCTGGTAGCTTTAGTCGAGGTAGCCCGCCGCCTTCAGCGCCGCGATCGAGGTCGCGGCGCTGGTGTGGTGGATGAACAGGCCGCCAGCGTCTTCCCAGAGCTTGCGGTGCTGTTCGCGGTCGTCGACCAGGACGTCGCCCGGCGCGCAGTGCTCCCGCTTCATCGCCGCGAGCGTGGCGATCAGCGGCACGCCGGGGAAGTGCCTGGCGGCCCAGGCGCGCTTCTGTGGCTCGGCCCATTCGCCGTGCGGCATGCCGGTCAGGATGATCGGACCCTTGGCCTCCACCGCCGCGTAGAGCTGCATGGCGTCGGGCATCAGCTCCAGGTGCTCGAAGAAGCCGTCGGCGCGGGCCAGCGCTCTCCAGAACGCCGCCACGCCATGGCGCCGCTCGAACGCGTCGGGCGGCATGCCGAAGATCGCCCCGGCCGCCTTGTCGAAATCGGCCAGGACCCCATCGCAGTCGAGGTAGATCTGCTTCCTCACTCCGCCTGAACTCAGCCCGCCTGGCAGGCCGGGCAGAGGCCGCGGGCCTCCAGCGTCACGGAGGAGACGGCATAGCCCCGGGCGGCGGCCGCGGCGCGGCCGGGCGCGAAGTCCGGCTCGAACTCCTCGGCCGCGCCGCAGCAGCTGCAGATCAGGAAGGCCGCGGCGTGGCTCTCGCCCTCCAGCCGGCAGGGGACGTAGGCGTTCAGGCTCTCGATCCGGTGGGCGAAGCCCAGGCGTTCGAGGAACTCCAGCGCGCGGTAGACGGTCGGCGGCTTGGCGGGCTCGCCGCCCTCGCCGAAGGCGGCGATCATGTCATAGGCCTTCTGCGGCCCGTCGGCCCGCAGCAGCAGCTCCAGCACGCGGCGGCGCGGCGCGGTCAGCCGCTCCTGGGTGTGCTCGCAGCGCCGCTCGGCGTCGGCGAGCGCGTGACGCAACGCATGGCCCTTCAGCCCCGGATGGGCGCCGTCCTCATGGTGGCAGTCCGGCGAATGCATGGCGGTCAGCTAACGCCCCCGGCAGGCGGGCCGCAACCGTCTTCCGGCGCGGCGAAAAAAGCCCGCGGAGCGATCCGCGGGCTTTTGATTGTCTGAAGTTCGCAGACCGTCCTAGACGTCGTCGCCCTCGGAGGCGGTGGTGATGTCGCCGCGCGGGGCGCGGCGGCGGCGGGGCTTGGGCGTCTCGTCGGCGCTCTCGGCGCGGGGCGTAGGGGCCTGCAGGAAGGCCGGCGCGTGGCTTTCACCGCCGTCGCTGTCGCGCAGGACGCGAGCCTTGCGTTCCGGAGCCGCCTTGGGCGTGGCCAGCGGGGCCTGGGCCTGCGGCTCGACCACGGCCAGCGGATCGCGTTCGGGACGGTCGTCACGGTTGCGCTCGAAGCGCGGCCGGTCCTCGCGCGGGCCGCGGTCGTCGCGGTCGTAGCGGGGGCGGTCGTCACGAGGCCTGTCGTCCCGGGGACGATCATCCCTGGGGCGCTCGTCTCTGGGCCGCTCGTCTCTGGGCCGATCGTCACGCGGCCGGTCGTCTCGCTGCCCATCCCTGGGCCGATCGTCACGTTGCTGCTGTTGCTGACCGTCGCGCGGCCGCTCGTCGCGCCAGGGGCGGTCGCGGCGGCCCTGGCCATTGCCGTCGCCCCGGTCGCGGTTTTCGTAGCGCGGGCGGTCGTCGCGCGGCTGTCCATCCCTGGGCCGGTCGTCTCTGGGGCGATCGTCTCTGGGCCGGTCGTCGCGCTGTTGCGGCTGTTGCCCGTCTCGTTGTCCGTCTCGTTGCCCGTCTCTGGGGCGTTGCTCGCCGTTCGCCTCGCGGGCCTGCCAGGACTCCGGCGTGTCGCCGGCCTCGGCGGAGGCGGCGTCGGCGGCCTCGGACTGCGCCTGGGCGGTCTCGTCCTCGAAATCGATGTCGAAACCGGAGGAGAAGTGGTCGCGGCCGAGGATCTCGCTGGCCGGGCGCGTGGGCTGCATGGCGCGCAGCAGGCGGAAATAGTGTTCGGCGTGCTGCAGATAGTTCTCGCCGAGCACCCGGTCGCCGGCGGCCGACGCGTCGCGCGCCAGCTGCTGGTATTTCTCGAAGACGTGCTGGGCGTTGCCGCGGACCTTCGACCCCTCGGGGCCGTTGGAATCGAACGCCCGGTTGGCGTTCTGGGCCTGCGGCTTGCCGCCGCCTCCGCCACCCCCGCCGCCGCCGCGATTGCGACCGCGCTGACGCTTCATACCCTTGAAATCTCTCATTATTTGATAACCGTCTTGGTTTCCCTGGGGCCTGACCTTTTAGGCTCGGCCTGCATTAGCCTTCAGCGGGCCATCTTTGGTTTGGGGGTTGGGCGCCTGGCCCGGTTTCGATTGTCGAAGACTTTTGAGTGTTCCCCGTCACCACCCGGAGCTTTTCACGCGAGAGGCTTGGGAGCCGTCGCGCCCCTCGGGTCCGGCGTGCGTCCTTCGCGGGACGCCTCTACCTGAAGCCGAAGATTTTGGATGGAGACACTACTTAACTAGCGAGTCGGACCTTAGTTTCCAAGGGCTTTTTCACGCCTGCGACAACCCTGTCCCGTTCGCCGAGGTCCTTGAGGGTCTGGACGCCCTGCGCGCCGGCCTCGCGGAACAGGGCCTCGACGGCGTCCTTCTGGTCGAAACCGATCTCCACGGCGAAGCGGCCGCCGGGCTTGAGCACCCGCAGGATCTCGGGCGCGAGGGTGCGATAGTGCATCAATCCGTCGTCGCCGCCCTCCAGCGCCAGGCGGGGTTCGTGGTCGCGCACCTCCGGCTCCAGGGTCTCGATGACGTGGCTGGCGATATAGGGCGGGTTGGAGACCACCAGGTCGAAGCGGTCGCCCTCCAGGCCCGCCGTCCAGTCACCGCGCAGCAGCGCCAGCCGGCCCGCCAGGCCCAGATGGGCGGCGTTGTCCCGCGCCACGGCGAGCGCCTCCTCGGAGACGTCGATCCCCAGCCCTTTGGCGGCGGGCCGTTCGGCCAGGATGGAGAGGATGATCGCCCCGGAGCCGACGCCCAGGTCCAGCACCGACCAGGCGGCGTGCTCGGGGAAGTCGCGCAGCACCCATTCCACGACGGTCTCGGTGTCGGGACGCGGCGTCAGCACGTCGGGCGTGACGTTCAGCATGATCTTCCAGAAGCCCTTGCGGCCCAGGATGTGGCTGACCGGCTCGCGGTGCTCGCGGCGGTTGAGGTAGTCCTCGAGTCTGGCCTCCTGCTCCGGCGTCAGCGCACGGTAGGGGTCGGCGACGATGTCGGCGCGGGTGGCGTCGGCGGCGGCCTCGACCAGCAGGCGCGCGTCGATCACCGGCCCTGAGAGCCCGGCGGTCTCCAGGCGCTTCTTGGCGCTCTGCCACGCCTGCAGCAGGTTCAGGCTCATGCCACGGCCTCCGGCTGCGGTTCGAGCGAAGGCGCGGTCACCGCATCGCCGAGACCCACGGCGCCGGCCGAGGTCACCCGGATATAGATGCCGCAGAACAGATTGCCGTAGTTGTCGAACAGCGCCTTGCAGACGTCCAGGTCGCGCTCGGCGCTCGTCGGGTCCACGTGGGTCGCGGCGCAGCGCACGATCGGTTTGAACACTTGCGCCCGCGCCCAGCCGACCATCAGGGGCTTGCCCGCCCAATCGTTCTCCGCCCAGGCCGGCCAGCCCTCCACATAGAGGTTGGCGCGGAAGCGTAAGGGGTCGAGCTCGACGCCCATCCGCTGGCCAAGGTCGCGGACGCTGGCCAGGTTGACGATGGAGACCTGGCCCAGCGGGTGGTCGGTGAAGCGGTGTTCGGCCGGCGCCTTCAGCACCTTGAGCTTTCCGCGCACGTCCTCGCCCAGCAGCTCGGTCAGCCAGGCGGCGAAGGCGTCGCAGGCGGCGGGATCGCCCATGCGAGCGGCGAACTCGCGCCCGTCGGGGCCGGTGACGCGCAGGACGTCGGTGGCCTCGTCATAGCGGGTGCGGGCGGCGGCCACCTTGGCGATCTGGGCCAGGACGGTGAACTTCTGCTTGGGCACGAAGGCCGGTGCGGCGGGATCGAAGCCGCTGGGCCCGTTCTCCACCGCCCACAGCCGGTCGAACGGAAACCCCTCGCCCGGCGCGAGCTGGACAGCGTCCAGGGCCTCGGGCGTGAAGCCCTTCACCGGGTGGCGGAAGATGGCCGCGACGTGACCGCTCATGCGGGAGGCCTTGCCGCAAGCGGCGGCCGGGAGCAAGCAGGCTCAGGCGTCCAGCGTCACCACCTCGCCCCTCAGATCGCCCCCGTCGCGGGTGACGCAGAGCGCGGAATACTCCGGCACCTCGACCCAGGTGGCCACGTCGCGGGTGAGCGGCTCGGAGGCGACGATCACCGCGTCGGCGCCCTCGGGCCCGCCGATCATCTTCCATTCGCCGTCGTGCAGCCCGTAGTCGCGGCCCAGCGTGTACCACTGGCTCAGGAACTCGATGCCGCCCTGGAACGGGGCCACGTCGAAGCGGCCGAAATCGAAGGTGAAGCGGGTGGCCACCAGGTTCTTCCCATCGCCGAAGATCAGGTTGACCGACGAGGAGCGGTGGATGCCGTGGCGCTCGCGGATCTTGCGCAGCGTCGTCAGGGTCTGCTCGATGGCGCGCAGGATCTCGACCGTGGTCAGCGGCCCCTCGGGGTTCTCCAGCGCCGAGACCACCATGGCGTAGATCCAGGCGGAGTCGGCCGAGCCGTGGATGCGGCGCGCGAACTCCGGCCTGATGTGCTCCACCAGGTCGAAGCGCATCTGCTGGAAGCCCGACAGATCGCCGTTATGGGCCATGACGATGGGCAGGCCCTCGAAGTGGAAGGGGTGCACGTTCTCGATATTGACCTGGGTGTCGGAGCGGTAGGGGACGCCCCGCAGGTGGGCCACCACCGCGCGGGCCTGCAGCTTGCGCGCCATGGCCTGGACGTTGCGGTCGAAGATGGCGACCTGGGTGTTGCGGTAGCAGAGCGGCGCCTCGGGTTTCGGCCAGTCCGGATCCCAGGCGGCGAAGCCGAAGCCCGCGAGGTTCAGCATGGCCAGCATCTGGGCGTCGACGGTCTGCTTCAGCAGCGAGCTGTCGGGCGCATAGAGCAGGTCGTCTAGCAGCACCGGCGGCCCGAGATAGCCCAGCATCCTACACATGGGCGGCCTCTCCGGACGCGCGCCGGGCGTTGAGCGCGGCCATGCTGCGCTGGCGCCCCTGGCGGCGCGACAGCGCGCGCAGGTCGGCGGTGAGTTGCTTGCTGACCATGTCGACCAGCTTGACCGCGGCGGAGCCGGCGTCGGCCTCCAGCTTGGCCATACGCTCCTGCGGCAGGTGGATCAGGATGGCGTCCTCGCGCACGTCGAGCTGGGCGGGCTGCGGGCCGCCGTCGATAGCGGCGACGGCGCCGACGATCTTGCCGGGGCCGTGGATCAAGAGCTGCTCGATGCCGCCGCCGAGCGGCAGGCCGGTGCGCACCGCGCCGCGCAGGATCACCCAGAGCCCGTCCGGCGGCGAGGCGGGGGCGGCCAGCACCACGCCCCGCGCCGCGTCGGCGACGGCGGCGGCGCGCAGCAGCTGGGCGATCTCCTCGGGCCTGAAATGGCTGAACTGGTGCAGGGCCTGCAACATGGCCGCCGCGCCGTCCTTGGCGCGGGCCTTGGCCGAGGCCTGGGCCGGCGGCGCGGGGCGCATCTCGGCGGCGCCGGACGGGGTCTGGGCGATCGCGGCGATGGTGCTGCGGGTCCTCGCGCAGGCCAGGTGACGGATGTGGCGGGCAAGGCCGGTGGCGGCCGCGTCGCCCATGAAGATCAGCCGCTCGAATTGTTCGCGGGCCAGGAAATGGCCGCTCGTCGCCTCGACCGCCTCGGCGGTGGCCGAGCGGCGGCCAAGGTCGATCAGGCTGAATTCGCCGACGATGTCGCCCGGCCCGACCTCGGCCAGCTGCACCAGGCCGTCGGCCAGCGTGCGGCCCTGCACGCGGATGCGCCCTTGCGCGATCACATGCATGCCGTCGGCCGGGTCGTTCTGGCGGAACAACAGCTCGCCGGGCTCAACGGCGAAGGCGGTCAGGGAGGCCCGCAAAGCCTCGATCAGGTCGGGCCCGATTCCTCCGGCGGCGCCTGTTTCAACATGGCTCGACATCGCGTCGCTCCCCCCAAGGCGCAGGTAACAACGGTTTCGGGGTCGCGCGCAATTGCGCCTCTCCGCTAAGCTTCCCGGCTATGGATTTCGACGCCGATTTCAAGGCCGCCCTGGAGGCCCAGAACACGGGCCGCACGGCGGAGGCTGAGCAGGCTTACCGCGCCATCGTCGCCGAGACCGACCACCTGGCTTCGCTGCACAATCTGGGTGTGATCCTGGAGCGGACCGGCCGGGCCGAGGAGGCCGCGGCGGTCTATGGCCGGGCGGCGCGGGCGGCGCCGGACGACCCCAGGCCCGTCCGCACGCTCGCCGCCCACTACCGGATCATGCGCGACTTCGCGGCCGCCGAGCCGCTCTATCGCCGGGTGCTGGAGCTGACGCCCGGCGATGACGATGCGGCGGTCGAGTTCGCCATGGTGCTGCTCGCCCAGGGCCGCTTCGCCGAGGGCTGGGCGCTGAACGAGCGGCGCCCGCCCCGCCAGCAGTTCCTGAAGCACGACCTCAGCTTCCCGGAATGGCGGGGCGAGCCCTTGGCCGGCAAGCGGCTGTTCGTCTGGCGCGAGCAGGGATTCGGCGACCAGATCATGATGGCGCGCTTCCTGACCCGGCTGGGCGCGGCGCAGATCACCTACGCCGGGCCCGCGGCCCTGCAGCGGCTGTTCGAGCAGCTCGGCGTCAGCTTCATGCCCTTCGGCCAGGGGCGCTTCAGCGTGCCGGAGAGCGACTACTGGTGTCTGCCGCAGTCGCTGCCGGCGCGGCTTGGCGCGACGCCGCAGACCCTGCCGCAGCCGGCCTATTTCAGCGGCCGTCCGGCGGCGTCCGGCGCACGGATCGGCGTCGTCTGGAAGGGCGAGGCCGCCAACGCCAACAACCGCTTCCGCTCGCTCCCGCCCGAGCAGGCGCAGCGTCTGCTGGCGCTCCCGGGCGCGGTCAGCCTCGACCCCGCCGACAGCGGTGCGGCGGACTTCCAGGCGACGGCGGACCTCATCGCCGGCCTCGACCTGGTGATCAGTGTCGACACCGCCACGGCGCACCTGGCCGGCGCCATGGGCCGTCCGGTCTGGGTGATGCTGGCCCGCCACGCCAACGACTGGCAGTGGCCGCGCGAGGGCGCCTCGCCCTGGTATCCCAGCGCGCGGCTCTTCGCGCAGGCGCGCGCCGGGGACTGGGCGCCGGTGGTGGACGCGGTGTGCGAGGCGGCGCGGCGGGAACCAGAAGGCGCAGGTTCGTCTTGATGCCCTGAACGACGACTTCGGGGCGAGGATGACGGCCAGCCAAACTCCAGCCCGCGCCCCGCGCGCGCCGCATCTGCGGTTCGGCCGCTGGAGCGCCTTCCTGGCGGGCGCGGCTGCGGGGCTGGCGACCGTCGCGGCGGACGGGGTGCTGCTCAAGGCCCTTAAGCTCGCCACCGTCCAGCCGGCCGACGATGTGGCCGAGGTCAGCGCGCGCAGCTGGAAGCTGATCGCCCGGCGCACGCTCAAGGAATTCACCGAGGACCGCATCCCGGCGGTGGCGGCGGGTTCGGCCTTCTACGCGCTTCTGGCCCTGTTCCCGGCGCTCGGCGTCTTCGTCTCGCTCTACGGCCTGGTCGGCGACCTGCAGGGGGCGCAGCGCCAGATCGCCGACCTGCAGGGCCTGCTGCCGGCCGGCGGCGTCAGCGTGCTCAGCGAACAGATCGCGCGGCTCGCCATCACCTCGCACGCCAGCCTGGGCCTGACCTTCCTGGTCAGCCTGCTGCTGTCGGTCTGGACCTCCAACGCCGGGATGAAAGGCCTGATCGGGGGCTTGAACGTCGCCTACGAGTGCAAGGAGAAGCGCAACTTCTTCGTCCTCAACCTGGTGTCCCTGACCTTCACCGCCGGCGCGATCCTGTTCACCACCGCCGCCATGGCCGCCGTCGTCGCGGCGCCGGAAGTGCTGTCGTGGCTTGGCCTGCGGGCCTGGGCGAGCGCCAGCCTCCTGCGCTGGCCGGCCATGTTCTTGGTGGCGGTGGGCGCCCTGTCGATCCTCTATCGCTTCGCCCCCTCGCGCCCCCACGCCCGTTGGCGCTGGATCACGCCGGGCGGGGTGCTGGCGGCCGTGGCCTGGATGGGGATGAGCGTGGCCTTCTCGGCCTATGTCGGCCGCTTTGGAAGCTACGACCGCACCTACGGCTCGCTGGGCGCCATCGTCGGCTTCATGACCTGGATATGGCTCTCCCTGACCATCGTGCTGGCCGGCGCGGAGTTCAATTCCGAGCTCGAGGACCAGGTCGGCGCGGAGCCTTGAGCCGCGGTCGTCGGCCGTAACCGGGGCCGCAAACATTGTCGCGATGTAATCCGCGCAGGCCCTGAGGCGCGTTGCGTTGGCCGCGGCCGCGCTCTTACATGCAAGGCGATGGCGACGAACGACAACAAGGCCGGGATCCTGCCGCCAAGACGCGAGGGGGGCGGTGCGGGCGCGTCGGACAAGTGGCCGAAACATCTGGCCATTCCGGCGCTCGGCCGCGAGCACGCCGCCGACCATGAGCGGCTCAAGCAGAAGCTGAAGCTCGAGCAGCAGGCCCGCGACGACGGCGCCCACGGTCTGCCGCACAAGGACGACCGCGAGCTCAACGCCATGCAGCGGCGGATCTGCGAGGAGATCTTCCGCGGCATCGCCTCGGTGCATCGGTTCCTCGCCGAACAGCTGGCCCGCGCGGCCCAGCTCCTGGCCGGCCTGCGCCCCGCGGCCCTCGACGAGGCGCTGGAGAAATCCCGGATCGATCAGGTGGTCACGCGCTCGCTGAACGAGCACCGCGCCGAGCTGATCGACCTCAAGGAGCGCGAGCTCGACGCCCTCCTGGACCTCCGCTACTTCCGCGCCAACAACAAGCTGCAGCGCGCCGCGGTCTACCGGGCCTCGCCGCACGGCCTGGCCTCGCTGTTGGCGCTCCTGATGCTGGTGGAGTCCGGCTTCAACGGCCTGCTGCTGCGCAAGATCTCCGACGAGGGCTGGATCGGCGGCATCTTCATCGCGCTCTTGATCAGCGCGGTGAACCTGGCGCTCGGCATCGCCGCCGGCGGGTTCGGCTGGCGGCTGATGGGCCATGTGCGGTGGCAGACCCGGCTGCTGGGCGGGGCGGTGAGCGCGGCCTGCCTGACGGCCGCTGTGGTCTGGAACATCTACGTCGCCCACTTCCGCGAGGTCGCCGAGCTGGCCGCCAGCCAGTATGCTTCAGGCGCCCTGCCGCAGGCCGCGCTCGACGCCTGGCGCCACGTGCGCAGCGAGGGCCTGTTCGGGCTGCACACCATGTACAGCTGGGCGCTGCTGGTCCTGGGGCTGGGCGCGCACCTGCTGGTCAGCAAGGAAGCCTGGGATCACCTGGCCGACCGCTATTTCGACTACATGAAGGTCGATCGGCGCTATCAGCACGCCCGCGACGCCTTCACCGACGCCATGGCCGAGGTCGAGGACAATGCGCGGGCGGCCATGGAAGAGACCCTGGCCGAGCTCGACCGGGCGGTGGCGGAGAGCGAGCAGGCCGCGGCCCAGACCCGCTACGTCAACGATCAGGCCCATCAGCGCCACAGCGAGGCGCTGGCCGCGGAAGCGGAATGGGTGCGCCAGGGCGCCTCGCTGCTGCAGGCCTACCGCGAGGAGAACCTGAAGGTCCGCCACGAAGGCACCGAACCGGCCTATTTCCGCAGCTTCCCGAGCCTTTCCGACTACCGCGACGGACGGTTTGGCGAGGCGGGTGAAAAGGCCGAGCTGCACGGCTCGCTGCAGACGGTCGAGGCCAGGCTCGCGGCGTTCCGCGACCATCTCAAAGGCGCGCAGGATCAGGTCGCCGAAAACGTCCGGATCGCCAAGCGCCTGCGCCTGCACGGCGAGGGGCTGCTCGCCGTGCTTGGCGACGGCGTCCGCGAGATCGAGGCCGAGGTGCTGCAAGTCGCCGACCGGCAGGTCTCGCAACGCCGGGAGCTGGCCGCCGCGGCCATCCCCACAACCCGAGTGGCCTGAGGCCATGGCGCTGGGCCGGGGCCCGCGGCGGCGGCTTCTGTCATCGCGCCGCCGTCCGGCGTCGGCCGAGCGGGTCGCCGAGACCCGCCGGGCGCTGAAGTTCTACGCCGCCGTCGGCGTCGGCGCGGCCCTGCTGCTCGGCCTCGCGATCCTGGCGCGGCCGAAGCCCGTGGACGTGGCCACCGGCTGCGAGACCGACCAGCTGCTGCCCAAGGCCCACACGGTGCTGGTGATCGACCAGACCGACCGCTTCACGCCCGCCCAGATCAGCTACGCCAAGAAGGTGCTGCTCTACGAATACGACCGCCTGCACCGCTACGACCTCTTGACCGTGCGCGGCGTCGGCGAGAACGCCGACACGCCGATGCGCAACTTCAAGCTCTGCCGGGTGCTGAAACGCGATGAGGTCTACGGCATCGCGGTCAACGAGGACCAGGTCGCCCACCGCTTCGAGGTCGTCGCCGGCAAGCCGATGGCCCGCTACCTGGATTCGCTGGCCCGGGTCGGGGAGGCCGAAACCTCGCCGCTGGTGGAGACCTTCAGCAACATCTCCCGCGAGGAGGATTTCGGGCCGGGCGTCGGCCAGCGCCGGCTGGTGATCATCTCCGACATGGCCCAGAACAGCGCCAACTTCTCGCAGTACAAGAATCGGGGCGCGCAGGTCGCCTTGCCAAGCGACCTCGGCGTCTTCCGCCCCGACCTGAAGGGCGCGACCGTGCGCGTCCACTACCTGCTGCGCCCAAGCCTGCGGCGCCTGCAGGGCCCGGCGCACGAGGCGACCTGGCAGGACTATTTCGAGCGGGCCGGCGCGAAGGACGTCAAGTTCGGCTGGGGCGTGGGCCTCGGCGACGCCAAGCGCTAGCTGCGCCGCGTCTCAACCGATGATCCGGGGTTCTCGGATATAGTCGAAATCGCCGACGCCAGGCCAGGCTTGCCCGTCCGGATAGCGCACTTCGACGCCGGACAGGTCCCGCTCCGCCGCCAGCCACATGTTGACGCCCATCAGCGTGTTTCCGAATTTCGACGCCGCGCTCTGGGTCAGGACGAAATGGGTCGTCGAGCCGCACTCGGCGCAGAAATGGACTTCGGCGTTCGGGGCGTCCTTATCTGCTCGGCAGTAGCCTGTCGTCGGGCCGTCGACGCGCACCTCCGACGGGTGGAAATACCCCCAGCGAGCGCCCGCCTTCGTGCAAAGCGTGCAGTTGCATTCGTTGATGTATTCCGGTCGCCGCTCCAGCGTGAGGCAGACGTGACCGCAAAGGCAGGAAAGCGTCATCGGGTGACTACCATGGCAAGAGGACCGCTCGGACCGTCGCGAGCATAGGCCCTAGCCGAACTCGTCTTCCAGCGCCGACAGCCTTGCCGCCTGATCCTCGGCGATCAGCGGGTCGATGACGTCGTCCAGCGCCTCGCCCTCCATGATCTTGGGCAGGTTGTAGAGGGTCAGGTTGATGCGGTGGTCGGTCACTCGCCCCTGCGGGTAGTTGTAGGTGCGGATGCGTTCGGAGCGGTCGCCGGAGCCCACCTGGCTCTTGCGCGCGTCGGAGCGGGCGGTGTCCAGCGCCTCGCGCTGCTGGTCGTAGAGCTTGACCTTCAGCGCCTTCATGGCGCGCGCGCGGTTCTGGTGTTGCGACTTCTCCGAGCTCGTCACCACGATGCCGGTCGGCAGGTGGGTGATGCGCACCGCCGAGTCGGTCTTGTTGACGTGCTGGCCGCCGGCGCCGCTGGAGCGGTAGGTGTCGATGCGGATGTCCTCGGTCTTGATGTCGATCTCCACGTCCTCGGGCTCGGGCAGGACGGCGACGGTGGCGGCCGAGGTGTGGATGCGCCCTTGCGCCTCGGTGGCCGGCACGCGCTGGACGCGGTGGACGCCGCTCTCAAACTTCAGGCGGCCGAACACGCCGTCGCCGGTGACCGCGGCGATGATTTCCTTGTAGCCGCCGGCGTCGCCCTCCGAGAGGCTGTCGATCTCCACCCGCCAGCCGCGCTCGGCGGCATAGCGCTGGTACATGCGGAAGAGGTCGCCGGCGAACAGCGCCGCTTCGTCGCCCCCGGTGCCGGCCCGCACTTCCAGGATCGCCGAGGCGTTCTCGTCCTTGTCCTTGGGCGCCAGCAGCAGCGCGACCTCATGCTCCAGGACCGGCAGGCGGGCCTTCAGCGCGTCCAGTTCGTCGCGGGCCATGGCGGCCATCTCGGCGTCGTCGCCGGCGGCCATCTCCTCGAGTTCGGGCCCCTCGGCGCGGGCGCGCTGCACCGCTTCGACCGCCTCGACCACGGGTTTGAGCTCGGCGTGCTCCTTGCCCAGGCGCACGATCTCCTGGCCGTCGGTCGCCGCGCCCATCCGCGCCTCGATCTCGCGGAAGCGGTCGAGCACCTGATCGAGCCTGGCCTGGGGAAGTCGCAAGGGTCTGGACGCCTTAAGAGAAGGGGAGCTTCCTTAGCCTTCCGCTGTCCGGATGCCAAACCGGCGGCGAGAGGGAGGGCCCCATGTACCATGAGGGTAACCGCGCGCTGCAAGACGCCTTCGGCAGCCGCGCGCTCGCCGACCGCCTGGACGAGAAGCTGCGGCGCAGCCAGTTCAACGACGACGACGCGGCCTTCATCGGCTCGCTCGGCTTCTTCTTCCTGGCGACGGCGGATGCGCAGGGACGGCCGGACTGCTCGTTCAAGGGCGGGCCGCCGGGGTTCGTCCGCGTCGCGGCGCCGGACCTGCTGGTGTTCCCCGACTACGACGGCAATGGGATGTTCAAGAGCCTGGGGAACCTCGGCGTAAACCGCCACGTCGGCATCCTGTTCATCGCCTTTGGCGAGGCGCCCAAGCGGCTGCGCTTGAACGGCGTGGCGCAGGTCGTCGGCGACGACCCGCTGATGGCGGATATCCCCGGCGCCCAGCTGCTGGTGAAAGTCACGCCGGTCGACATCTTCCCCAATTGCCCGCGCTATGTGCCGAACCTGGCGTTGGTCGAGCCGTCGGCCTACCTCCCCGACCCGGAGGCGCCGCCGCTTGAGCCGAAATGGAAGACCTTCGAGATCTTCAGCGACGTCGTCCCGGCCCGCCGACGCTAGTCCGGTCGCCGGAACATCGCCGCCGGGCGCCCGTTAAGACGCCTCGTAGCGTTGGAGACCGCGATGGCAGGCGAACGGACAGGACTGAGTGGGAAGGCCGTGCTGATCGGCCTGATCGCCGCGGTGCTGGTGGGCTTCACGGTGCTCTTGCTGCTCCACGCCCGGCAGAACCAGCCGCTGAGCACCGACGCGGTGCCGAGCGCGTCCTCGGCGCTCGCCGCCTCGCGCTAGCAAAAAGGCCTCCGCCCATCGCTGGGGGAGGCCTCAACGCTCACGCCCGGAGGCGCGGAATGGCTTAGGCGCGGACGCCGCTCAGCGGAGCGTTGCCGAAGGCGCCGAGCTTCACGTTGCCGGTCATGGCGTCGCCGGCCACGGTGGCCGAGAACTCCAAGGTCATCGGCATCGGCTGGGTGATGTTGGCGCTCCAGGTGAGGGTGTCGCCGTCGACCTTGCCGCTGACTTCGCTGTCGCCCATGCGGCCCGAGGTCTTGCCGGTGAAGGTGTCGCCGTTGGTGGTGATCGAAGCGGTCACCTCCTGGGCGCCCATCGGCGTGTTGATGGTGATCTTCCAGTTTCCGTCGGCTGCGGCCATGGTCTCGCTCCCAAAAAAGGCAGCCGCACCTAAGCGCGGATGCGAGAGCCGCGCAAGAGTGACACGGGCGTCATTTTTTAGATCCTCCCCCGCAGGGGGAGGGGGACCGCGCAGCGGTGGAGGGGGTTTCAGCCACCGACTCAGGAGATGGAACCCCCTCAGTCTGTCTTCGCAGACAGCTCCCCCTGAGGGGGAGCATCTCCTGGTCTACTCCGCCGCTAGCGGCGCCTCGGCGGCCTTCAGCGCCGCCGCGCGGGCTTCGACGAGGCCGACGATGTGGTCGACCATCTGGTCGTTGTCCATCTTGTGGTCCGGGCGGCCGGCCACATAGACCATGCCCGAGCCCTTGCCGCCGCCGGTGAAGCCGAGGTCGGTCATCAAGGCCTCGCCCGGGCCGTTCACCACGCAGCCGATGATCGACAGACTCATGGGCTGGGCGATGTGGGCCAGCCGGGCCTCCAGCGCTTCCACGGTCTTGATCACGTTGAAGCCCTGCCGCGCGCAGGAGGGGCAGGCGATGATGTTGACGCCGCGGTGGCGCAGGCCGAGCGATTTCAACAGGTCGAAGCCGACCTTGATCTCCTCCACCGGGTCAGCCGCCAGGCTGACGCGGATGGTGTCGCCGATCCCGGCCCAGAGCAGGTTGCCCATGCCGATCGAGGACTTCACGGTCCCGGTGCGCAGGGCGCCGGCCTCGGTGATGCCCAGGTGCAGCGGGCAGTCGATGGCCTCGGCCAGCAGGTTGTAGGCGGCCACCGTCATGAAGACGTCCGACGCCTTCACGCTGATCTTGAACTCGTGGAAGTCGTGGTCCTGCAGGATGCGGGCGTGGCGCAGCGCGCTCTCCAGCATGGCGTCGGGGCAGGGCTCGCCGTACTTTTCCAGGAGGTCGCGCTCCAGCGAGCCGGCGTTGACCCCGATCCGCATGGAGCAGCCGTGATCGCGCGCCGCCTGGATCACGTCGCGCACCCGGTCGGGACTGCCGATGTTGCCGGGATTGATCCGCAGGCACGCCGCGCCGGCCTCGGCCGCCTCGATGCCGCGCTTGTAGTGGAAGTGGATGTCGGCCACGAGCGGGACCTTCGAGGCCTTGACGATGGCCCGGAACGCCTTGGTGGAGTCCTCGTCGGGGCAGGAGACGCGCACGATGTCGGCGCCGGCCTCCTCCAGCTGGCGGACCTGGTCGATGGTCGCCTGGGCGTCGGCGGTCAGCGTGTTGGTCATCGACTGGACGGTGATTGGCGCATCGCCGCCCACCGGCACCTTGCCGACCATGATCTGGCGGCTCTTGCGCCGCTGGATCGAACGCCAGGGGCGCAGCGCGGTGTGGTCCTGGACGTGGTCTTTGACGCTCATGATCTTGCGAAAATAGGCGTTTGTGCGCGCGAACCCAAGCCGCGATCTCAGACGCCAGTCCAGATCGGCGCACCGCCGATCACTCGGCCGATGAGGACCGCGGGCGCGGAGCAAAGCCCGGTCAGGAACATCATGCCGTAGAGTTGCCCAAACAAGCTGGGCTGGCCTGGAATCCCCTGGTTCGCGTTCAGTTGGCGCAGAAACCGCCATTGCAGGAGGCTGGCTGCCAGCCCGAAGCCCAAGATCGCGTATGCGAGGTAGATGTTGTCCAGCCGAAGGGCCGAGACCAACACGCAGGCCGCCATCGACAAGCCGATGGCGACCATGGCGAGCGGCGCCAATTTGAGGGTCATCCGAGGCCTTTCCACGCAGCCGGGGCTGGATGGGAAACGCGGTTTCAGCCCTGCGGTTCGGCGAGCTTGCCCAGCGACACCTGGGCGGCGGGTAGCACGCCCTTCGACTGGCCCCCGACGAACACCTGGAAGCTGGCGGGCGCCGAGACCGTGGCGGTCAGGCCGGCCAGTTCCGGGACGCGGTAGGCTTCGCCCGGGCCGAACTGCCGGGCGAAGTAGATCTGGCCATCCTGGCCGCGCACGATCAGCGAGGCGGACTTCAGCGCCTGCAGGGTGACCGTCGAGGGCTGCGGCGCCACGGCGCCATAGATCTTGCCCTGCGCCACGAACACCGGCGACAGCGTCTTGGGGTCGACCGTCACCGTGTCGGTGGGGAGGCCCGGCTTGGCGACGCTGGTCGGCTTGGTCCAGGTCCCGTCGGGATTGAGCGTCGGCATGCCCGGCGTCTCGTAGGGCGGCGGCACGGTGGATTCCACCGGCGCCGGCAGGGGCGCGCCGAGCTCGACCGGGCCGGCCTTCTGGGCGGCCAGCGCATTGGCCGTGGAGCGCGGCGAGGCGGTCGGCGGCGGCGGGGCGTTGGCCAGCATCGCGCGCTGGGCGACGTTCCACAGCACGATGGCCGCCAGGATGATGACGATGCCGACGACGATGGCCGCCACCCGGGGATCGCCGCTCTGCACCACCCCCACCGGCGCGCGCAGCGGCTCGTCGAGGTTCGGCTCCTCGGCCTTGAAGCGCTCCACCGCGGCGTCGCCGTCCAGCCCCATGGCCTCGGCGTAGGCGCGGATGTAGCCGATGGTGAAGGGCCGCGAGGGCAGGCGGTCCAGCCGCATGATCTCGATGTCGGCGAGATAGGCGCGGCGGACCCGCGTCAAGTCGGCGACCTCCTCCAGCGTGAGCTTGCGCTGCTCGCGGATCGCCTTCAGCGCCTGGCCGATGTCGCTGCCGAAGTGCAGGTCGGGCGGAGTGTTGTCGATAGCCAAGCGCGTAGGACCCCGGACCTAGACCGCCGCCGAAATCTTGCGCGCCAGGGTCTCGATCTCGTTGCGCACCGACCCCGCGCTGCTCTTCAACAGCGCCGCGACGCCGCGCCGCGCGGCCTCGCGGTCGCAGGAGAGCACCATCTGCTTCACCGGACCGACCCCGGCCGGCGGCATGGACAGCCGCTCGAAGCCCAGCGCCACCAGGGCGAAGGCTTCCAGCGGCCGGCCCGCCATCTCGCCGCAGACGCTGACCGGCGTGCCGGTCTCGGCGCAGGCGCGCTGGATCTGCTCCAGCGCCCGCAGAGCCGGCGGCGACAGCGGGTCGTAGCGTTCGGCCATCCGCGGGTTCCCCCGGTCGGCGGCGAACAGATATTGCATCAGGTCGTTGGTCCCGACGCTGACGAAGTCGGTGAGCGGCAGCAGCGCGTCCAGGTGCCAGACCAGCGACGGCGCCTCGATCATCGCGCCCACGTGCAGGCGCGACGGCGCGGCGCGGCCCCGCCGCTGCGCCCAGGCGATCTCCACGTCCACCCAGGCGCGGGCGGCGCGGAACTCGTCGACGTTGGAGATCAGCGGGAACATGATCCGCAGCTCCCGCCCGCGCGCCGCGGCGATCAGCGCCCGCAGCTGCAGGCGCAGGAGCGCCGGGCGGTCCAGGCCCATGCGGATCGCCCGCCAGCCCAGCGCCGGATTGTCCTCCCGCTCGGCCTCCATGTAGGGCAGCACCTTGTCGCCGCCGAGGTCGAGGGTGCGGAAGGTCACCGGCTGGTCGCCGGCCGCGTCCATCACCCGGCCGTAGAGCGCAGTCTGGGCGTTGAAGCGCGGCATCTCCTCGGCGACCATGAACTGGAACTCGGTGCGGAACAGGCCGATGCCCTCCGCCCCGGTCTCGGCCAGGATGTCGAGGTCGACGTCGAGGCCGGCGTTCATCAAGAGCGTGATCTTGGCGCCGTCGCGGGTGAAGGCAGGCGTGTCGCGCAGCTTGGCGAACTCGGCGCGGCGTTGCCGGCGCACGTCGATGCGCGCCTGGATCGCCTTCACCACGTCGGTGCGTGGGCGCAGGTAGGCTTCCGCCGTCTCGGCGTCGACGATCACCATGTCGCCTTCGGAGACCGCGTCTCGCAGGCCCGGCAGGCGCCCGACGCAGGGGATATCCAGCGCGCGGGCGACGATCGCCGCGTGGCTGGCCGCCGAGCCTTCCTCGAGCAGCAGGCCGCGCAGCTTGGTGCGGTCGTATTCCAGGAGGTCCGCCGGCCCCAGGTTGCGCGCGATCAGGATGGCGTTGTCGGGCAGCTCGCGCGCCTCGTGGCCGTCGCCGGACAGGTGGCGCAACAGCCGGTCGTTGAGGTCCTCCAGATCGTGCAGCCGCTCGCGCAGATAGGGGTCGCGGGCCTGGCCGAGGCGCGCGCGGTGCTCGGAGCGCACGCGCTCGACGGCGGCCTCTGCGGTGAGGCCGTTGCTCACCGCGTCCTGCAGGCTGCGCAACCAGCTCTGCGAATGGGCGAACATCCGGTAGGTGTCGAGCACCTCGAAGGAGGCGTCGACCAGGCCGGCGTTGCCCTCCAGCATCTGGTCGATCTGGGCCTGCAGGCTGGCGATGGCGGCGGCGAGGCGGCGCTCCTCGGCGGCCACGTCCTCCGACAGCAGCTGCGAGGGCGCGACGGGCGGCTCGTGCAGCACCGCCACGCCATAGGCCAGGCCGTCGCCGAACCGCGAGCCCTTCAGCCGCTCGGGCCGGTGCGGCGCGATCTCCACGCCCTTCAGCGCCGCCTCGCCGATCAGCTCGCCGGCGGCGACCATCTCGGCCAGCACCATGGCGACGATCTGCAGGTCCTCGACCTCGTCGTCGGTGTAGTTGCGCGCCGTGCGGTTCTGGACGACCAGCACCCCGATGGCGCGGCCGCCGCGCAGCAGGGGCACGCCCAGGAACGCGTGGTAGGGGTCTTCGCCGGTTTCCGGGCGGTAGGAGAAGGCCGGGTGCTCGGGCGCGTCGGCCAGGTTCAGCGGCCGGCCGAGCTTCATGATCTCGCCCACCAGGCCCTCGCCCGGCTTCATGCGGGTGACGTGGACGGCGGCGGGGTCGAGACCTTCGGTGGCGAACAGCTCCATGTCGCCGGCCGCGCGGCGCATGTAGAGCGAGCACACCTCGGCGACCATGGAGCGCGCGATGATCCGCACCACCATGTCCAGGCGCGCCTGCGCCGGGCCGCCGCCCGCAAGCGCCTCCCGGATCTGCCGAAGCAGACTGCGCTGACCGCGTATGGCTACCCCAGGCTGGGCCATCGGCCTTCCGGACTCTCCCTCATTCTTTTCCGCGTCCTAGCAGGTTTGTGTCGCCGAACGGAGACCGAAAGGGACGTTTCCACCGTTTGACGCCGTTGCACAGCAATCGGGCGCCCACGCTTGAGCTTTCCCTCCAGTCGACGCATCGTCGCGCCCAACGAACAGAAAACACCTGTCCTCGGGGGGACGCCATGCTGCGGAAATGGGGCTTCTTCATCCTGGGCCTGGTGCTGATCCTGGGGGGATCGGTCCTGGCCCATCAGATCGAGACCGCGGGCCACGTCTCGCTGCGCGAGGTGCGCTTCGCCGGGGACAAGGGACTGACCCAGGCTGGCCTGCTCTATGTGCCGGCGAGCGCGACGCCCGCCCATCCGGCCCCGGCGGTGCTGGTCAGCCACGGCTACATCAACACCCGCGAGATGCAGAGCCCGTTCGCCATCGAACTCGCCCGGCGCGGCTTCGTGGTCCTGGCCATGGACATGGTCGGCCACGGCTATTCCGAGGGCGCAGTGGGGCAGGTGAGGGATCTGGGCGGTCCGGCGGCGCTGAAATACCTGCAGAGCCTGCCGATGGTCGACAAGGCCAATATCGGACTGGAAGGCCACTCCATGGGCGGCGTGCCGATCACCGGCGCCGCGGCCGCCCAGCCGGACGGCTACAAGGCCATCGTCTTCGAGGGTTCGACGCCGAGCTTCCTGGGCGTCAAAGGGCCCGCGACCTACCACGACCTGGCGGTCGTCTACGGGCAGTTCGATGAGTTCGCGCCCTTGATGTGGGGCGTGCCCAAGGGCTCGCTCGTCCCGACGTCCAAGAAGCTCGCCAAGGTGTTTGGCCAGCCATCCCCGATCCTGGTCGGCAAGATCTACGGGACCATCGCCGACGGCAGCGCGCGGATCCTGGAAAACCCGCCGGTGACGCACCCCTGGGAGCACTTCAGCCGCGCCGGCGTCGGCGGCGCCGTCGACTGGTTCGAAAAGACCCTGACGGGCGAGGCCAATCCCCTGCCGCCCGGCGACCAGATCTGGCTCTGGAAGGACATCGGCACCGCGATCGGCTTCGCGGGCTTTATCTGCCTGCTGATCGGGACCTTCGAGGTGCTGCTGACCACCCGGGTCTTCGCCAGCCTCAACCACCCCATGGAGCCGGTCGCCGAGCGGCGCGGCTGGAAGTGGTGGCTGGCCGCCCTGCTGACCGCGGCGATTCCCGCGCTGACGTATTATCCGGTGATGAAGGCCGGCGTGTTCTTCTTCCCGATGCAGCTCTTCCCGCAGTCGATCCAGAACCAGCTCATCGTCTGGGCGCTCGCCAACGCCATCATCTCGCTGGTGCTGAGCTTCGTCCTGCGCGGCGGCAAGCCGGTGTTCACCCACGATTGGCTGAAGTCGGCGGGGATCGCCGTGGCGACCATCGCGGTGGGCTATCTGTCGCTGGCCGTCGTCGATGCGGTGTTCAAGGTCGACTACCGCTTTTGGGTGCTGGGCCTGCATCCGCTGGACGGGCGCCACGCCCTGATGGCGATTCCCTACGCCCTGCTCTGGGCCGTCTACTTCCTGGTGGCGCTACGGGCCATGGCGGCGAACCTGGCGGTGAAGGGCGAGGGCTTCATGTTCCAGACCGGCGCCTGGAAGCTGGCGGCGTGCCTGGGCTTCATCGTCCTGCTGGTGGTGGAGTATTCCACCCTGTTCCGCACCGGCTTCCTGTTCACGCCGACCGAGCCCCTGAACACCATCGTGGCGATCCAGTTCGTGCCGCTGCTGGCGGTGGTGGGCGCGATCGCGGCGATCACCTACCGCCGCACCAACTCCTATGTCCCGGGCGCGCTGATCTGCGCCCTGCTGCTCAGCTGGTACGTGACCGCCGGCACCGCGACCCACTGGTATCCCGGCTTCAAGCTGCCGACGCCGGGGGCGGCGAGGGCGCGGTAGGGAAAGGCCCGTTGTCATTGCAGAGGAGGTGGGCGACAGAGGTCCACCGGCTGACACGCGCCCAACGAGTCCAGGATCCTTCATGCAGTTCGACGACGTCATCCTCGGCCGCCGCAGCATCCGCGGCTACAAGCCCGATCCGGTGCCCCGGGCGCTGATCGAGGAGATCATCGGCCTGGCCATGCGCGCGCCCTCGTCGATGAACACCCAGCCGTGGAATTTCTACATCATCACCGGCGAGCCGCTCGACCGGATCCGCGCCGGCAACACCGAACGCAATCTGGCGGGCGTGCCGCACAGCCGGGAGTTCCGCATCGGCCAGGCGTTCGCCGGCCCGCACCGCGAGCGGCAGATCGGCGTCGCCAAGCAGCTGTTTTCCGCCATGGGCATCGCGCGTGAGGATGCGGCCGGCCGCCAGGACTGGGTGCTGCGCGGTTTCCGCCAGTTCGACGCGCCGGTCTGCGTGATCATCACCTACGACAAGGTGCTGGCCGACAGCGACGACACGCCCTTCGACTGCGGCGCCGTGGCGACTGCGCTCGTCAACGCCGCCTGGTCGCGCGGCCTGGGCTGCGTGATCAATAGCCAGGGCATCATGCAGTCGCCGGTCGTCCGCCAGCACGCCGGCATCGCCGACGATCAGGTGATCATGAAAAGCATCGCGCTCGGCTGGCCCGACGAAAGCTTCCCGGCCAATGCGGTGGTCTCCGAACGCAAGCCGGTGGCCGAGGCGACGGTGTTCGTCGGTTTCGGGGACTAGGCCGACGGGGTGAGCAGGGCGAACGAGAACAGCTGGGCCGACCTGCTGGCCGATGGCCGGCTGCCGCGCTTTGCGTTGATCTGCCTGGGCGTCTGGCTGAACGCCGCCGACAGCCTGGTCACCGCCACCATCATGCCCAGCGTCGGCGCCCAGCTCGGCGGCTACGCCTATTTCAGCTGGGCGACGGCGGGCTTCCTGGTCGGCGCGATCCTGGCGGGGGCGAGTTCGGGCCGGGTCTCGGAGATCTTCGGCCTGCGCGGCGCGACGGCCGCGGCGGGCGCCCTGATGGCCGCCGGCTGCGTGATGAGCGCGCTCGCGCCCGACGTCGGCACGTTTCTCGTGGGCCGCCTGATCCAGGGCCTGGGCTCCGGCTGGATCAGCGGCTTCGCCATGGTCGCCATCGCGCTGATGTTCCCGGAGCGGCATCTGGCGCGGGTGTTCGCCAGCGTGACCTTCATCTGGGGGATCGCCACGGTGCTGGGGCCGCTGTTCGGCGGCGCGGTGCTGCAGGCCGGAAATTGGCGCGACGTGTTCTGGCTGTTCGCCCTGCAGGCCGGCGTCTTCGCGGCCGCCGCGCCCTTCCTGCTGCGCGGCTCCGCCAAGGCCGGCGGCGGGCCGGGCATCCCCTGGACCCAGCTTGGCGTGCTGGGCGTCGGCGTCGCGGCGATCGCCCTCGGCGATGTGGTTCAAGCGCCGGCGCTTGCGATCGGGCTGGTGGCCGCCGGGATCGCGGTGCTGGGCCTGGTGGTCTGGATCGACCGGTTCGCCCCTGTGCGCCTCTTGCCGCACAGGGCCGGCGACCTGCGCACCGTCTGCGGCTCGGGCTATTTCGCCATGTTCGCGCTCACCGCCGCGACCATGGGCTTCGCCATCTACTGCCCGCCGATCCTGCAGCAGCTGCGCCACTTCAGCCCGCTCGGCGCCGGCTACGCCATCGGCTCGGAGTCGGCGGCCTGGACCCTGGCGGCGATGCTGGTGGCCGGCGCGACTGGCCTCTGGGACGGCCGCTGGATTCGCGTCGGCGTGATCTGCCTGGTCGTCAGCCTCGTCGTGCTGGCCTGGAGCCAGGCGGACGGGCCCTTCCTCTGGGTGCTGGCCGGCGGCGCCCTGATGGGCACGGCCTTCGGCTTCTCCTGGTCGTTCATGAGCCGCCGCCTGCTGATGGCGCTCTCGGAGGAAGACAAGGCCATCGGCTCGTCGGCCATCACCGCGGTGCGGCAGACCGGCGCCGCGGCCGGCTCGGCGATCAGCGGCGTCGCGGCCAACCTCTCCGGCTTCTCGACCGGGCTGACCGACGCCAGCGCGCGATCAACCTCGCTGTGGATCTACGTCTCAGTCATCCCGCTGGCGCTCGTCGGCGCCTGGGCGGCGTTCAGGCTGACGGGGAGCGCGGAGAAGGCGTAGGGTTCGCGTATGGAAATCCGCCGCCTGCAGCCCGGAGACGAGGATCTCCTCATCGAGGCCGTGGCCCTGACCGACGAGGACTGCCCGTCGGAGGCCGCGCCCGGCCACCTCGCCGACAAGGACCTGGTCTGCATCGTGGGCCTGGACGCCGGCGAAGTCGTCGGTTTCATCTACGGGCACATCCTGCGCCGCTTCGAGGCCACGAGCCTGTTCATCTATTCGGTGGACACCGCGCCGACCCACCAGCGCCAGGGTATCGCCAAGTCCATGCTTCAGGCGCTTGCGGCGGAGGGGCGGACAGGCCGCTGGGATGAGATGTTTGTCTTCACCAACCGCTCGAACGCCGCGGCCATGGCGCTCTACGCCAGCGCCGGCGGTGTCAGCCCGCCGCCGGACGACGTGGTGATGTTCGACTTCGCCTAGAGCTGGTCCAGCCCGTAGGCGGCGTGCAGGGCGCGCACCGCCAGCTCGGTATAGGCCGCGTCGATCAGCACGCTGATCTTGATCTCCGACGTCGAGATCACCTGGATGTTGACACCCTTTTCCGCCAGCGCGGCGAACATGGTCTTGGCGACGCCGGTGTGGCTGCGCATGCCGACCCCGATCACCGAGACTTTGGAGACCTCGTCGTTCACCGCCACGTCGTCGAAGCCGATGGTCGACTGGGCGGCGCGGACGATCTCGACGGCGCGGGCGGCGTCGCGCTTGCCGACGGTGAACTCCATATTAGCGGTGTCGGCGGTGCGCGCGTGGCTCTGGACGATCATGTCCACATTGACGTTGGCGTCGGCCAGCGCCCCGAAGATCGAGGAGGACACGCCCGGATGGTCGGGCAGGCCGAAGAGGCTGATCTTCGCCTCGTCGCGGCTGAAGGCCACGCCGCTCACGATCCGCTTTTCCATGATCTCATCCTCGTCGCAGACGATTGTACCCTGCCCCGAACCGTCAAGATTGGGCGCTTCCCCCGGCTCTACAAAACTCGACAGCACCCGCACCGGCACGTTCTGCGCCATCGCCAGCTCGACCGAACGCGTCTGCAGCACCTTGGCGCCGAGCGAGGCCATTTCCAGCATCTCCTCGTAGGAGATCTTGGCCAGGCGCCTGGCCTTGCTCTCGATGCGCGGGTCGGTGGTGTAGACCCCGTCCACGTCGGTGTAGATGTCGCAGCGCACCGCCTTCACCGCCGCGGCGATGGCGACCGCGCTGGTGTCGGAACCGCCCCGGCCGAGCGTCGCGATGCGCCCGTCGCGGGTCACGCCCTGGAAGCCGGCGATCACCGCCACCTGGCCGGAGTCCATGGCGGCGATCAGCTTCTCCGGCTCCACGTCGTCGATCCGGGCGCGGCCATGGGCGTCGTCGGCGATGATCGGGATCTGCCAGCCCATCCAGGAGCGCGCGGGCGTGCCGGAGTTGCGCAGCGTCATGGCCAGCAGGCCCGCGGTCACCTGCTCGCCGCTCGCCACCACCACGTCATATTCGTCGTCGGAAGGGTCGAGCCCCTGCGCCGCCGCGCCCGAGCCGTCGGTCCAGGCCACCAGCTCGTTGGTCTTGCCGGCCATGGCCGAGACCACCACGGCCACCTGATGCCCAGCCGCCACCTCGGCGTTCACCAGCCGCGCGACGCGCCGGATCCGCTCCAGGTCGGCCACCGACGTGCCGCCGAATTTCATGACAAGGCGAGACACGTCGCGCCGGACCCCTTCGACAAGAGGGCGCCGTTCTAACGATGGTCCGGAAGCGGCACAACGGCCTTGACCGGCAAGAGATTCGAAACTATCTAACTAACTATCAAGTGGAGGTCGAAAATGGATAGCCCCAATGTCGCTCGCATCGTCGGCGGAGACATGACGGTGTCTGACAAGATCCGCGCTCTGGATGCGGAGGGCTATCCGCGAGCCGATATCGCCCGTGTCCTGGGCAAGCGCTATCAGCACGTCCGCAATGTCCTGGAAGCCGACAAGCTTCATCCGCCGAAGGAAAAGCCCCTCGCCGCCGATCCCAGTCCTGGGGTTCAGGACGCGGGCCGCCATTTCGAGAGCAGCCAGCGTCTGTCTGTCGAGGCGGGAGGCGTCGTGCGCCTGCCGCCGGAGTTGTTGGCCGTGCTCCAGGCGAAGCCGGGCTCAGTGGTCATCGCAGAAGTCCAGGACGACGGCGTCAAACTGTTCAGCAATGGCGCTGCATGGGACCGGGTGAGAGCCCTGGTCAAACAATTCGGGATCGATCCGAAACGTGATCTGGTGGCCGAATTGATCGCGGAGCGCCGGGCCGAGGCTGCTCAGGATGACTGAGGCCGTGCTCGACGCCTCGGCAGTTCTCGCCCTGATCCAGGGCGAGCCCGGCGGCGCGGCCGTCGAGGCTCGCCTGGACCGGGCGAAGCTATCGGCGGTTAATCTGGCGGAGGTGGCGCAGCGCCTGAACGATCAGTGGCCGGACGACATGGTGGCGACGGTGCTGGCGAAGCTCCCCTGCGAGGTCGTCGATTTCAACGCGGCGCTGGCCCTGCGCGCCGGCCTGTTGCGCCGCCTGACCCGGGCGAAGGGTCTATCACTCGGCGACCGGGCCTGCTTGGCCCTGGCCGAGCGCGAGAGCGCCGCCGTGCTCACAGGGGACCGCGCCTGGGCCGAACTGGACCTTGGGGTGGAAGTCGTGCTGATACGGTGAGGTCATGAATCCCGCCGTCGTCAAATCCTCCATCGATCCTGCCGAGGTCGAGCGGTTCTCGCGGATCGCCGCCGAATGGTGGGACCCGAAGGGCAAGTTCGCGCCGCTGCACAAATTCAACCCGACGCGGCTCGCCTTCATCCGCGATCAGGCGCTGCACCGTTTCGGCCGCGACGGCGCCCAGCGGCGCCCGTTCGAGGGCCTGACCCTGCTCGACATCGGCTGCGGCGGCGGCCTCTTGAGCGAGCCCATGAGCCGTCTGGGCTTCACGGTCACCGGCGTCGACGCCTCGGAGCGCAACATCGGCACCGCGAGCGCGCATGCCGCCGAGGTCGGCGCCACCGTCGACTACCGCTGCGCCACGGCCGAGGCCCTGCTGGCGGCCGGCGAGGCCTTCGACGTGATCCTTAACATGGAGGTGATCGAGCACGTGGCCGACCCGGGCCAGTTCCTGCGCGACTGCGCCGCCATGCTCAAACCCCCCTCTGAAGGCAAAATGGGCGGCCTGATGATCGTCGCCACGCTCAACCGCACGCTGAAGGCCTTTGCGCTCGCCAAGGTCGGCGCCGAATACGTCCTGCGCTGGCTGCCGGCCGGCACCCACGACTGGAACAAGTTCCTCAAGCCCGAGGAACTGCGCGGCTTCCTGGCGGATACGCCACTGGCCGTCGACGGTCCCTACGGCGTCGTCTTCGATCCGCTGAGCGGCCGCTGGAGCCAGAGCCACGACGCCGACATCAACTACATGATGACGGTTGCGCGCGACGCGGCCTAAGTCTCGCCATGGCTGGGGAGCAAACGTCACCGATGCCTTCGTTACGCGTGCTGGGACACGCCTTCCGGGCCTGGCGACGCAACCGGCGCTGGCGCAAGCACGAACCTGAGACGCCCTACCTCGCCGACCTGCTGTCGGGCGCGCCCACCTGCCTGCACGTGGGCGCCAGCGACGGGCGCCATTCCTACGTCATGACCCAGGTCGCGCCCAAGGCGACGATCTACGCCATCGAGCCCTCGGCCTTCTCCTTCGCGGTGCTGAACCTGACGCTGGCCTGGCACGGCATCAAGGACCGCGTGACGCCGGTCCACGCCGCGGTCGGCGACAAGCCCGGCGAGATGCTGCTGATCACGCCCCGCAATATCACCGGCCGCATGGGCCGCGCCTACGCCTTCGTCGCCGACGAGGCGCCGGTGGGCGAGGTTCGCCCCGACCTGCAGGACACCGGCATGGAGCTGCAGACCACGCCCGTCACCACCATCGACGCCTTCTGCGCCGAGCGGGGCCTGGGCAAGGTCGACTTCATCCGCATGGACATCGAAGGCGCCGAGCTGATGGCGCTGAAAGGCGCCGCCCACATCCTCGACCGCGACCGCCCCCACGTCCTCCTGGAAATCCACCCCACCATGCTCGCCGCTCGCTTCGGCGGCACGGCCGAACAGGTGATCGAGCTCTTCACCGACCGCGGCTACCGCATGTTCGCCCTCAACGGCGACCGCCTGGAAGAACGCTTCGGCGTCGTCACCGACAAGCCCTGGAAGGACTACTTCTTCATCCACCCGGCGCGGGCCGCACGCCTGCCCGACGGGGTGTTCAAGGCGCGGATGGCGGCCTAAGCACACCCTCAACACCGCTCATCCCCCGGGAAAGCGGGGTCCAGCTTTTTTGGCCGTCGGCTATCCCCGCAGAATCTCGTTGAAGGTGTCTTCGGATATCGGCTCAAAAAAGTTCAGCAGTTCGCCGTGCCGCCGAGGAGAACTCGGGAGCGCCTTGGGGTTGCCCCGGAACCATGCCCAGGACCCATCCTTCTTCCTGAACCGGTGAACGCGTGCGCTCGACGCGTCGCCTGGGCGAAAGACCGAGGCGGTGTTCGCGATGAACCGGTCTCGATCGTCGGGATGCACGAAATCCACCCCCATTTTGCCAACCAGGTCCTTGGGCTCGTAGCCCAGAATGCGGCAGGTCGCGGACACCGACAGGATCACCCCGCGGGCGTCCGCCGTGATGATGATGTCCGGTCCAAGCGCGGCGCCACGGCCGTTGGGATCCGCTCCGTCGTCACTCATTTGCGATTTCCCCCGGCGGCGCGCTTCGAGCCCGTCGCGCAAAAAGCGGCTGAACACCCAGAGCGTCAAGACGTCGTCCCATGGCCGCAACCTCAGCCGTCGCCGCAGGAAGGTCTGTCGGCATGATCGCTATTCGGCGGAGCCCATGATGGCGCATAGAGGCGCGCCGCCCTCTCGAATCTCGACCTCATGAGCGGCCGAAGGCCAATATTGTGCGCGCCGCTGGACCGGACAGCGAGCTAGGCTCGCGGGGTCCACGCCCTCTTTCGTGTATTTCGTGTATTTCGTGGTTCGTAAAGCGGGGAAGCGACCACATGACGATCCTGAAGATGCTGCTGGCGACCGTCGCCGCCGCCATCGCCGGCGCGGCGCACGCCGGGCTGACCGCGAAGCTGGACGCCGGCGTGGTCGAGGGATCGGCGAACGGCGACGTGGCCGTCTGGCGCGGCATCCCCTACGCTGGCCCCGCCTCGGGCGCGTTCCGCTGGCGCGCGCCGCAGCCGGTGAAGCCCTGGGCCGGCGCGCGGCCGGCCACGGCCAACGGCGCGGCGTGCCTGCAGCCGCATCTCAGCGACGATCCCTGGGCGCAGGTGGGCGCGCAGAGCGAGGACTGTCTGTTCCTCAACGTCTTCGCGCCCGCGAAAACCCCAAAGAGCGGCGACGCGGTGATGGTGTTCATCCACGGCGGCTCGTTCATCCGTGGCTCCGGCGGCGTGCCGCTCTATGACGGCTCGGCGCTGGCCAGGCGCGGCGTGGTGGTGGTGACCATCAACTATCGGCTCGGCCGCTTCGGCTATTTCGCGCACCCGGCGCTGACCGCCGAGAACGCCGATGGCGGCAGGCTGGGCAACTACGGCCTGATGGACCAGATCGCCGCGCTGCAGTGGGTGCAGAAGAACATCAGGGCGTTCGGCGGCGACCCCAGGAACGTCACGGTCTTTGGCGAGAGCGCCGGCGCGGTGGCCGTCCAGATGCTGACCACCAGCCCGGCGGCCAAGGGCCTCTTCGTGCGCGCCATCGCCGAATCCGGCGGCGGCACGGCGGCGGCCGCGGCGATCCGTGGGCCCGGGCTCACCTACGAGACGGTCGGCGCGGCCTGGGCCAAGGCCGCCGGCGCCCCTGACGCCACGCCCGCGCAGCTGCGCGCCATCCCGGCCGCCGAGGTGCTGAAGACCGGCCCGGTCGGCCCGATGATCGACGGCGTCATGCTCAAGCGCAGCCCGGGCGACGCCTACCGCAAGGGCGAGCAACTGCGCGTCGGCCTGATGATCGGCGGCAACTCGCACGAGGCGAGCCTGTTCGGCGAGAATGTCGCCGTCGCCAAGGCAGGCCTGGGCGCCGCCTTTCCCGCGCTGCTGGAGGAGGCCAAGGTTCATCCGTCCAAGGCCGGCGCCGAGTCCGACCTGATCACCCAGACCGCGGCGATCCAGTCCTCGCGCTACCTCGCGGAACGCAACGCCGCGTTGGGCCTGCCGTCCTACTCCTACTATTTCGACGAGGTGGCCGGCTCCGACCGCGCCAAGGCCAAGGGGACCGACCACGGCGGCGAGCTCAGCTTCCTGTTCGGCACGCGCATCGACAAGGAGGTCTGGGACGACCAGGACCGCCACGTGTCTCAGCTCACGGGCGACTACTGGACCAACTTCGCCAAGACCGGCGACCCCAACGGCGGCGTCGCCCCCCACTGGGACCCGGTCACCAAGACCGCCTCGCCCTACATGCACATCGACGCCGCGCCCCACACCGAGCACCCCACACCGCTGCAGGACCACATCGAAGCCGCCGCCGTCGCCGTCGCCGAAAAGGCCTGGGACGCGCAGAAATGAAGGCGTCCCTGCTCCTGGCCTCCGCACCAGCGGAGGCGCCCAATGCCAACACGAAGGCCACAAAGGGCACGAAGACCACGAAGAGGCGTGCGCGATCGCTGACGCAGCGGCAGGCAGGGCGCCTTCGTGATCTTCGTGCCCTTTGTGGTCTTCGTGTCGAATGACTGAGCCGCCGCTGTCGCGGCGGCTCCGAGGATGATGTGCGTGATGGGAAGGTGAGCATGCAATCCCTGATGATGGACCGGGCGCTGACGCTGCCCTCGATCCTGGAATACGCCGCCCGGTATCACCCGCACCGGCAGGTGGTGGACCGCACCGTCGAGGGGCCGATCCACCGCTACGGCTATGCGGACGCGCTTGCGCGCACCAAGCGGATGGCCAATGCGCTGATCGCGATGGGTGTAAGGCCCGGCGACCGCGTGGCGACGCTGGCCTGGTCGACGCACCGGCATTTCGAGCTCTATTTCGCGGTGACCGGCGTCGGCGCGGTGCTGCACACCATCAATCCGCGGCTGCATTCCGACCAGATCGTCTGGGTGGCGAACCACGCCGAGGACGCGTTCCTGTTCTTCGACATCACCTTCGCGGGCCAGGTCGCCGAGCTGAAGGGCCGCATGCCCCTGGTGCAGGCCTTCGTGGCCATGACCGACGCGGCGCACCTTCCCACCGATGCGCCGGGCGACGCGCTGATCTACGAGGACCTGATCGCGGCCAATTCGGCGGACTTCACCTGGCCGGAGATCGACGAGAAGCAGGCGTCGGGGCTCTGCTACACCTCCGGCACGACGGGCAATCCCAAGGGAGTGCTCTATTCGCACCGGTCCACGGTGCTGCACGCCATGGCGCTGGCGCTCCCGGACGCCTTCGACTTCTCGGCCCGCGACGTGGTGATGCCCTGCGCCCAGATGTACCACGCCAACGCCTGGTGCACGCCCTATGCGGCGCCTCTGGTCGGCGCGACCCTGGTGCTGCCGGGCCGGGCGCTCGACGGCGAGAGCATCGCCGAGCTGATCCAGAGCGAGGGCGTGACCTTCCTGCTGGGCGTGCCGACCATCTGGGTGGGGGTCGCCGATCACCTGGACCAGACCGGCGAGCGGCTGAGCTCGGTCAGGACCATCGCGGTCGGCGGCTCGGCGCCGACCGCCGCCCTGGTCGCGCGCATCGAGGACCGCCTGGGCGGCCAGGTGCGCCAGATCTGGGGCATGACCGAGACTTCGCCCCTCGGCGTCATCAACACGCCCTTGCCGGAGCACGCGGACGAGGACGCCGCGGCCGCGTCGCAGCGCAAGCTGAAGCAGGGCCGCGGCCTCTGGGGCGTCGACCTGCGCATCGTCGGCGAGGACGGCGTCGAACTGCCCCGCGACGGGGTCAGCGCCGGCGCCCTGCAGGTCCGCGGCCCCTGGACCGTCGGCGCCTATTTCAAGCACGACGGCGGCGAGGTGTTCACCGCAGACGGCTGGTTCGACACCGGCGACATCGCCACCATCGACGCCCAGGGTTATCTGCGCCTCACCGACCGGGCCAAGGACGTCATCAAGTCCGGCGGCGAGTGGATCTCCACCCTCGACCTGGAGGACGCGGTCTGCAGCCACCCGGCGGTCGCCATGGCCGCCGCGGTCGGCGTGCCGCACCCCAAGTGGGACGAGCGGCCGCTGCTCTTGGTGACGCTGCGCCCCGGCCAGACCGCGGACCCGGAAGACCTCAAGGCCCACGTCGCCGCCCGGGTCGCCAAGTGGTGGACGCCGGACGAGGTGCGGATCGTCGACGCGCTCCCGATCGGGCCCACCGGCAAGGTCCTGAAACGCGAATTGCGTGATCGGCTGGCCACAGGCGCGCCGATAAGCGCGGCCTGAAGCTGAACAGGAGCGAACCAAGCCTTTCAGACGGCGTTCCGAGTACCCAGGTCACAGTCTAAGCGGACCTGAGGAGATTGCCGCCGTGACCGCCGCCACCATCTCGCGCAAAAGACCCAAAGGCGTCCTGGCCATGGGCTGGGCCAGCTTCGAAAGCGCCGCGCGCGGCCGCACCGAACATGCCCCGACCTCCGCCGACTATCCCGACAGCGTGGTCCGCCGCACGAGCTTCACCGCCGGCGGGGGCCTCGGCTGGCGGATTTCGGCGCTGGAGACGCCCCGGGCCGCGCCCGCGCCCTGGAAGATCGTGGTGATCACCGGCGCGCCGTCCTGGGCCGAGTACTGGGCCGAGACGCTGGCCGAACTGCCGCTGGACCGCGAGATGATCGTCGTCGACCGCCCCGGCTATGGCGCGTCGGAGCCGCAGGAGCCGGTCACCGACATCCGCACCCAGGCGCTGGCGCTGGCGCCCCTGCTGAACGCGGCGCGCGGGCAGAAGATCATCCTGGTCGGCCAGAGCTACGGCGCGGCGATCGCCACCCTGATGGCGCAGGACAACCCCGGTAAGGTGGAGAGCCTGGTGCTGCTGTCCGGCTTCTTCTCCGAGCCCGGCGCCACGGCGCGCTGGCTGCTCGACATGGGCGGCAAGGCGCTGAAGCTGCTGCCGCGCGACCTGCGCCATGCGGTCATCGAATGCACCGGCCAGCGGCCGCAGCTCGCCTACGCCAAGCGCGCGCTGGCGAGGCTCTCGATCCCGATCCACATGATCCACGGCGACAAGGACGACTTCGCCCCCATCGAGGTCGCCGAGCGTCTGGCCGCCGAGACCGCGACGCGGCGGCCGATCGACTTCGTGCGCACGCCCGGCGGCAACCACTTCCTGAACGACGGCCCGGCCGAGCAGTTGATCGCCGTCCTGGAAGCCTGCATCCCGGCCCGCCAGCCCTGGACCTTCCGCTGGCCGAAACTGCCGGCGATCAGCCTGCCGGGCGTCTTTGGCCTCGGCGCGCCGCGCCAGACCGCCTGAGCCTAGATGGGGGATTTCGCCAGGAGGCCGAAGATCGCCGCCGAGCCCAGCACCACCAGCCAGGGCGGCAGCTTGGCGACCGACAGGAAGACAAACGCGCCTGCCGCCAGCAGCCAGTCGCTGGGCTTGCGGATGGCGGTCATCAAGACCGGGTTCCACAGCGCCGCGGCCAGCACGCCCACCACCACCGCGTTCAGCCCCGCCATCGCCGCCCGCGCCAGCGGCTGGCCCTTCAGCCGGTCCCAGAGCGGCAGCACGCCCAGGATCAGCAGCAGACCCGGCAGGAAGATCGCCGTCAGGGCTGTCAGCCCGCCCCGCCAGCCGCCCGGCGCCACCTCCTGGGCCGCGCCCACGAAACCCGCGAAGCTGAACAGCGGGCCGGGCAGGGCCTGCGCCGCGCCATAGCCGCCCAGGAAGTCGTCCAGGTTCAGCCAGCCCCGGCCCACCACCTCGCTCTGCAGCAGCGGCAGCACCACATGGCCGCCGCCGAACACCAGGGCGCCGGCCCGGTAGAAAACGCTGGCGAGACCGAGGCTGGGGCTGTCCAGCAAGGCCGCCAGGAACGGCAGGAGGCCGAGCAGCAGGGCGAAGACCGCCAGCGCGCCTGCCGAGACCTCCAGCGGCACGCGATGCGTCGCCGGATCGTCGGGCGGGCTCTCGCCTTGCGGCTCGCGCAGGAAGGCCGCCCCGAAGGCCGCGCCGGCCAGCAGCACCAGGATCTGCGCAACCGGTCCGTGGGCGACGATGAGGCCGAGGCCGCCGCCGATGGCGAGGCCCGCGCGGATCGGCCCGACCGCGAGCGTCCGCGCCATGGCGACCAGCGCGTTCAGCACGACCGCCGCGGCGGCGATCTGCAGCCCATGCAGCACGCCCTCGCCCCAGACCCCGTCCAGGCGCGGCGTCAGATAGCCCAGCGCGATCATCGCCGCGCCCGCCGGCAGCGTGAACCCGAGCCACGCGGCCAGCAGGCCGGCGTAGCCGGCGCGCCTAAGCCCGATCGCCATGCCGAGCTGGCTCGACGCGGGTCCGGGCAGGAACTGGGCGAGCGCCAGCAGGTCGGCGAAGGCCGCCTCGCTGAGCCAGCCGCGCCGCTCGACGAACTCGCGGCGGAAATAGCCGATGTGCGCCACCGGCCCGCCGAACGCGGTCAGGCCCTGGACCAGGAAGGCCCGGAAAACCTCCAGGGCCTTTCCTGGCCAGGCGCCGCTGCTGTCGGCGACCTCTTGCGACGCGGGCTCGTCCATCAGGTCCTGTCTTGCGGCTCGCGGCGCAGGCTGTCGATTCCTTTGACGGGCAGAAGGCGGCTGCTTTTGGACCGCGTAAAGGCGAAAGCCCCTTGGCCGGCCGATCTGATCGGCGATAAGGCTTCTCGCGAAGGCCCGGTGAGCGGGCTCAAAAGCCTAAGGAAACCGCCATGAAGGCCGCCGTGCTGCGCGAAGTGGGTCAGCCGCTCCAGATCGAGCAAGTCCAGATCAACAAGCCGGGCCCGCACGAGGTGCTGATCCGCACCGCCGCCGCAGGCCTCTGCCACTCCGACCTGCACTTCATGCAGGGCTCCTATCCGCACCCGCTGCCGGCCGTGCTGGGCCACGAGAGTTCGGGCGTCGTCGAGCAGGTCGGCTCGGAAGTCCGCACGGTGAAGCCGGGCGACCACGTGATCACCTGCCTTTCGGCCTTCTGCGGCCACTGCGAGTTCTGCCTCACCGGCCACATGAGCCTTTGCGTCTCACCCGAGACCAAGCGCGGCAAGGACGACGAACCGCGCCTGTCGGCCCCCACCGGCCCGATGATGCAGTTCCTCAATCTGTCGTCCTTCGCCGAGCATATGTTGATCCACGAGCACGCCTGCGTGGCGATCCGCAAGGACATGCCGCTCGACCGCGCCGCCCTCATCGGCTGTTCGGTGACCACCGGCGTTGGCGCGGCGATCCACACCTCCAACGTTAGGCCCGGGGAGACCGTGGCGGTGATCGGCTGCGGCGGCGTGGGTCTGTCGGCGATCAACGGCGCGGCGATCGCCGGCGCCAGCCGGATCATCGCCATCGATATGAACGCCACCAAGGGCAACCTCGCCATGGAGTTCGGGGCCACCGACTTCGTCAACGCGTCGGAGACCGACGCGGTGAAGGAAGTGATCGAGATGACCAAGGGCGGCGTCCACCACGCCTTCGAGGCGATCGGCCTGGCGAAGACCGCCGAGCAGGCGTTCAACATGCTGCGCCGGGGCGGCACCGCCAACATCATCGGCATGATCCCGGTCGGTCAGATGGTCTCGATCATGGGCGCGGCCTTCCTCGGCGAGAAGAAGCTGCAGGGCTCGCTGATGGGCTCCAACCGCTTCCCGGTCGACATGCCGCGGTTCGTGGACTTCTACATGTCCGGCAAGCTGAAGCTCGACCAGATGATCTCCCAGCGGATCAAGCTGGAGCAGGTCAACGAGGGTTTCGAGGACATGAAGAAGGGCGAACTGGCCCGCTCCGTGATCGTCTTCGACGCCTAGGACGGATTCAGGGTCGAATCTCCCTTCCCCTCGATGGGGAAGGGTCGGGGATGGGGCGTGCACACCGTGATGACGTGGCCCCGCTGTTCGGCGAGGGCGCCAACTCGCGCCCCGGCTCGACGTCGGGGTCACACCCCAACCCAACCCTTCCCCATCGAGGGGAAGGGCTCGGAAGTGGCCCGCGCCGGCGGGCGAAAGCCAATCCGCTCTAGCTCTGCAGCACCGCGCGGACGCCCGGCAGCGGGTCGTTCACGACCCGGCTTTCCAGGCCGAACAGCATGGTGGCCCGCGTCTTCGCATCATAGGCCGGCCAGCCCGGATCGCCGGTCTTGGCGAAGGCCAGCCAGGCCGTCGACATCTGGTCGGCGACCACCTGCGGCTCGTCGCCCCGGCCGACGAAGTTGCGGGCCTTTTCGACATTGTCGAAGACCAGCGGAATCTCGATGGCGTGCGGGCTGCGCAGGCGCCCCTTCGCCACCGGCGTCTCCCAGGTCAGCAGGTACATCCAGACCGGCGCGGCGGCTTGCGCCGCCTTGCGCTCGGCGAGCTTGATCGAACCCGCCCACATGCCCGCGGCGGTGGCCACGCCGGACGCCACGTGGGTCGGGCTGTAGTCCGGATAGGCGGCGCGGATGGCGGCGGTGAGCGCGTGGGCCTTGTCGCCGGCGCTGCTCTTGGCGTGCTTCTCGAGGTCCGCCTCATCGAAATTTCCGAACTTCGGATGGCCCAGCATGAACAGCGTCGACTCGTCCTTGTTGGTGCCGATCAAGAGCGGCACGTCGGCGTTGAGCGGCGAGGCGTCCGGCTCGAACGGGTCGCGGGGCAGGGCGACGCCATCCACGACCGGGGTGAAGAGGCGCATGGGCTCGCCCGGGACCTTGACGCTGGCGTGGCTGATCGCCTCGGTGGAGAGCGCGGCCAGCTTTGCCGGCGTGTCGGCGCCGAGTTCCTTCAGCACCTGGCGGGCGATCTTGTCGGCGGCGGCGATGGTCTTGCCGGTGAGGCCGGGTCCGGACTGGATCACCGCCTTGTGGAACAGGCCGCGCGCGCCCGGCATGGCCATCAGCAGGCTGACCTTCCAGCCGCCGCCGCTCTCGCCGAAGATTGTGACGTCGCCGGGATCGCCGCCGAACGCCGCGATGTTGTCGAGCACCCATTCCAGCGCCTGGACGATGTCCAGCATGCCCGCGATCCCCGACTGGGCGTAGTCTGGCCCGAACACCTCGCCCAGATGCAGGTAACCGAAGACGTTCAGGCGGTGGTTGACGGTGACCGTGACCACGTCGCCCTTCCGGGCCAAGGCGCCGCCGTCGTACATCGCCGCCCCGCCCGAGCCGTTGGCGAAGCCGCCGCCGTGCAGCCAGACCATGACCGGGCGCGCTTTTGAATCGAGACCGGGCGTCCAGACGTTGAGGAACAGGCAATCCTCCGACGACGCCGGCTCGTCCGGCGCCGGTGGATCGCCGGGCGAGGTGCGCCGCTCGCCGGGCGCGAGGCCCGACTGGATCGCCGGGGCGCCGTAGGCCGTCGCCTCGGCGGGTTCGGTCCAGGGCGCCGGGTAGGAGGGCGGCTTGAAGCGGGCGGCGCCGGTCGGCGGCGCGCCGTAGCGCAGGCCCTTGAACACATCGAGGCGCTCCTCGACGTAGCCGCGAACCGGGCCGTTCGAGGTGGCCACGACATCGCTGTGGGTGAGGGGCGCGAGCGCCAGGTCGTCCGCCATCGCTGGATCCTCCGCCGGCCTCTCGTTGTGCTCTCGGGGGCCGTGGGCCTATCAAACGACCGGTCAGGCCGAAGCGCAAGCAGCGCTGTCTACAGCTTGGGCGTCATCACCAGCCACGGCGTCGGCTTGGCCCGCCACTCCCAGACCGCCAGCAGCTGGTCCAGGTGCGAGAGCCAGACGAACCAGGGCGGTGGAGTGAAGGTCTTCGGCCCCTGGTCGACGCGCACGATGTGGTGGGTCGGCGCGAAGCGGGCGACCATCGTGGCCAGCGCATTGCGGCGGAACACGTCGTGAGTCTCGACGATCACCGTCATGCCGCCGAGCGCCGGGCTGAGCTCCGGCTGCAGGATGTCGACCTCGGCGCCCTCGGCGTCGACCAGCACCAGCGCGCGGCGTCCTGCGAAGGCCTGAAAGCCGTCGGGCGCGAACTCGCCGCCGATGATCACCCGGTCGGATACGCCGTTGCGCGCCGCCAGGTCCGCGCAGGCGAGGCGGGCCTGCTCCTCGATGTCATAGGCGTAGACCGTGACCTGCGGCGCCAGCCTGGCCATGCCCACGGCGTAGTAGCCCTCGGCGCAGCCCACATCGATGACGCAATCGATCCCGGCCGCCACGATGGCGGTCAGATAGGGGTGAAGCTCGGATTCGTAGGTGCCGAGCAGGCGCGAGATCAGCGAGCCCTCGGTGGCCTGGCTGACATATTCCATGCCGGCGAACGGCCCGCTCCAGATCTTGGCGCCCTGCTCCTTGATGAAGGTGTTGGCGAGCACGTGGGAGCGCCAGCGCGACAGCAGCCGCAGCGCCTGCTCGAGATCCTCCATCTCCGCGCCCTCGGGCCAGCCCTGCGTGCGCTGCACGATAAGGTCGGCATACTGGGTCGTGAAGCTCGAGGGCATGGCCGGCTCAGCGTCGCAGGGCGGCCGGCCCCGGGTGGGTGTCGGCGACCGCCAGGGCCGCGGGCGCGCCATGCGCCAGCAGGCCGTCGATGCGGGCCTTTTCGCTGTCGAAACGCTGCAGCTCCGCGCCGGCCAGCGCCGAGCCCTGCGGGACCTTGGCGCCGATGGGGTTCACCCGCTGGCCGTTCTTCCAGATCTCGTAGTGCAGGTGCGGGCCCGTCGCCAGGCCGGTGGCGCCGACATAGGCCACCACCTGGCCCTGACGCACGTGGACGCCCGGATGGATGCCGGCGGCGTAGCGCGAAATGTGGCCGTAGCCGGTGTCCCAGCCCTCCGAATGGCGGATGCGCAGCCAGTTGCCATAGCCGCCCCAAGGGCCGGCCTGGGCCACCACGCCGTCGCCGGCGGCCACGATCGGCGTCCCCCAGCCGACGCCGAAGTCGACGCCCTGGTGGGCGCGGGTGTAGCCCAGCACCGGGTGCTTGCGCATGCCGAACAGCGAGGTGATGTGGGCCCCGTCCACCGGGGTCTTCAGCAGGAAGCCTTTGATGTTCTTGCCGAGCTCGTCGAAGTACTCGACGTCGTTCCCGCGCGCGAAGCGGTAGAACTTCACCCCGTGGATCTCGGCGTACTGCAGGTCGCCGGCCTCGACCGTGCGGCCGGCCTCGGTGACCTTGCGGTCGAACACCAGCTTGAAGGCGTCGCCGGGCTGCAGGTCGCGCTGGAAATCGATCTTGTGGGAGAACAGTTCGGCGACCTTGGCGGTGATCTGCGGCGTGGCCCCGATGTGCTCGGCGCTTTCGTAGAGCGAGCCCTGGATGGAGCCGTCGGCGACCGTGGTTTCGTCGCGCAGCTTTTCGTCCAGCTCGCGCAGGCGCAGCGCGCCGTCGAAGCTGCGCGAGATGGTGATGGCGCTGGCCGGGCCAGTGCGCAGGGAAAGGCCGATCAGCTTGGTTTCTCCCGCCTCGCCGGCGACAGAGCCTGCGCGCGGCCTGGCGATGGCGGTTTCGATCAGCAGGCCCGCCTTGATGTGGACGGTGTCCATGGCCTTGGACAGCATCTGGACGGCGAGCGCGGCCTCGGCGGGGCCGACGCCGGCCCGGCGCACGGCGCCTTCCAGGGTCTCGCCGCGCTGCAGCTTGACCGGCACGCTCTCGGCGGGCGCGAAGCCGGCCAGGGCTTCGGCGCGGGTGAAGGCGGTGTGCTGCAGAGCCGCGATGGCGGCGGTGTCGAGGGGCGCGGCGGCTTTGGGCGAGCTGTGCAGGAGGGCGAACGCGGCGCCGGCGGCAAGGGCCACCGCCACGGTGGCGCCGGCCGCAACCGGCCGGGCATGACGCGCCAAAAGCGGCCGCAGGTCGTTGAGTTGCATCCAGCCCCCGAGCTTGAAGCCGATCTGGTTAAGGCCTGCGCGCCGCAAAGCCAACCCTTGGCGCTGACGCCAGACGCCGCAGCTTCGGCGGCCAAAAGAAGGCGGGACCAGCTTGACCGGCCGCGATCACGGCGATGTGTCGCAGGAGGTCAGAGGAGCGTCAGCACCAGCTCGGCGGGCCGGCAGAGCGCCGCGCCCTTGGGCGTCACCACGATCGGCCGCTCGACCAGGATGGGGTCGAGGATCATGGCGGCGATCACCGCCGCGTCGGAGGCCGCCGGGTCAGTGAGGCCAAGCTCGTGCGCCTGGGTGCCTTTCACCCGCAGCAGCTCGCGGGCTGGGCGGCCGACCTGCCGCACGAGGCCTTCGAGCTGTGGGCGGGTCCAGCCGACCTTCAGATAGTCCACAACCTCGGGCTCGATCCCCTTTTCGCGCAGCAGGGCCAGCGTGTTGCGCGAGGTCCCGCAGGCGGGGTTGTGATAGATGGTCACGTCACTCATGGCGGCGGCTTAGCGCGGCCGGGCAGTTAGGAAAAGCGTCGCCGGAGCGCGGCCTCACCACGTCCAGGTGCGCGTCCCCTCCATCAGGGTCGAGTCCGACATGTCGAAGCCCATCAGGTTCGCCGGTCGCTTGGGCAGGGGCGGGACGCCGTCCGGCCAGCGCTCCAGCGTGGCGTCGTACTGCAGGGTCAGCTTGCCCGGTCCGCCCGGCTGGATGATCAGGTCGAAGCCCTGCTGAGCGGCCGCCCATTGGATGAGCGTGTCGCCGCCCGGCGTCATCGGCAGATGGACAGGCGCGCCGCCCGCGCCCACCAGGGTCGCTGCGGTATTGGCGACCAGACGGAGCTGGATGACGCGCACGCCCGGCGGCGGGACGACGTGCACGGTCAGCCGTCCGTCGGCCCCCTTGGCGAAGGTCAGGTCCGGCGCCGGCATGTCGATATAGGGCGAGGGCGCGGCGTCGACCTGGCGGCCGCGCGAGCCGACCTTCAGCTTGCCGATCTTGCCGCCGCCCGCGGTCATCACCGCGTCGGACCAGGCGGTGCGTTCCGGGGCGTCGCTGTAGCGCCAGGCCTTGTGGGTGTCCTGGTCGAGCCGGTAGCTGACGTAGGTCGCCTGCGGATGACGCGCGTCGTAAGGGTGGTTGAAGCGGACCGCCACGGTGACCGCCAGGCCCGCCAGGATCAGCGCGGGGCCCACGAGCCGGGCCGGCGGGGCGCCTTCCTCGGTCTGGGCGAGCGGCCAGAGCGTCAGGACCGCGGCCAACAGGGCGATCGCCTGCAGCTCCATCAGGTCGAGGCTGAGATAGGCGGCGTGGGCGAAGGAGGCTGCGAACGCCGCCCCGATGGCGGCCAGGACAGCGAGGAGGATAAGGCTGCCCGGCCCCTTGTAGGCGGCCAAGCCTGTCCCGGCCGCGCCCAGGCAGGCGATCGCGAGCGGCCAGGCCACGATGAATGCGGCGGCCGGCGCCAGCGCCTGGGCCGCGATCGCGAGCGCGAGGCCCAGCAGCAGGACGCCGGCCCAGGCGCCCGGCCGGGTCGCCGCCCGGCCGTAGGCCGCGAAACCGACCGCAGCGGCGGCGAGGCCAAGGCCCAGGCCGACCTGGTCGAGGCCGCCGAACAGGCAACAGCCGATGCCGGTGGCGAGCGGCAGCAGGGCGGCCTTGCGCCGGCCGCGGGCGAGCTCCGCGGCGGCCATCAGAAGCACGCCGACGCCGGTGAGGAACACTGCGGTCTCCCACAGCGGGGCCTGGGCCAGCAGGAACCGCTGCTCCAGGTAGCCGGTGTGCGCCCCGGTGGCGCGCCGGGCGAAATGCAGCACCGCGATTCCGCCGACGACGGCGAACAGGCCGCCGCCGGCGCCCCGCGCCAGGTCCCACCACGGGAAGGCCTCGATCCGGCGCGCGCGGATCACGCCGCAGGCCAGCAGGGCCGCGGCGCCGGCGAGGACCGCCCAGCCGCCCCACGGCGGATAGGCGAGCGTGACGCCGCCGGGGATTTGACTGTAGACCAGGTCCGGCTCAGCCGCCGGAAGCTTCGGTGCAAAGGCCGCCGCCGCCGCAGTCGCCAGCACCTGGTCGCCCATGTCCTGCAAGGTTCCGCGGTCCTGCGTCGCGGGAACCGAGGAGGCCGCGTGGTAGTCGAACTGGCGCCCCACGAAGGCATAGTTCAGGCCGGGTACGCCGGCCCGCTTGGACACGGTGAAGTCGGTGTCGTTGGGCATGTGGCTGTAGACGAAGCCGGTCAGCGACGACGCCACCGGGCGCGGCGCGGTCGCCGCCATCAGCCGGACCGCCGCGCCGTTGGCGTCGCCGGTCTGGAACATCTGCACCCGGCCCGCCGAGCCCCGCGCCTCCATGTTGAAGAGGAAGCCGACCCGCTTGGCCTCAGGGTCCCGGCCGAAGAAGGCGTCGGCGCCGAGCATGCCCGCCTCTTCGCCGTCGGTGAGCAGAACCAGGACATCGCGGGCCGGGACCCCGCGGGCCTTGATCGCCCGCACGATCTCCAGCGCCGAGGCCACGCCGGCCGCATCGTCGGAGGCGCCTGTGGAGCCCGGCACGCTGTCGTAGTGGGCCATCAGCGCCACGGCCGGGGCGTTGCGGTCCCTGCCCGGCAGGACGCCCACGATGTTCTCCACCGCGCCGCCCACCAGGACGTTGCTGGCGAACCTTGGCCGGTCGATGCCGACTCCGGGGCGCACCTGCGGGCTCAGTCCCATCGCCGTCATCCGCCCGACAAGGTAGTCGCGCGCCGCGCGGTCGGCGGCGGAGCCCACCGGGTGGGGAACCGAAGCGAAGCCGCGGATGTCGGCCATGGCCCGGTCGGCGGAGAAGCCGGCGGCGGGCGCGGTGACCGGCTGCGGCGCCGGGGTCCGCTCGCCCGTCCAGGCGATCACCGCCGCGGCCAGCAGCGCAGCGACCAGCGCAAGCAATCGTCCCAAGACGTCCCTCCGACGCGATTTTGCGCGGAGCCTATCGTGTCGCCCAGGAAAACGAAAACGCCGCTCGCCGAGGATCGGCAATCCGCCGGTTCGGCGCTCAGCCGCCCAGCAATTCGCGGATCGCGAGCGGCAGCTCGCCGCCCAGCAAGGGTTTTTCGACGATGCGCGCGCCCAGGCGCTCGGCCGCGGCGCGCACCTCGGGCTTCGGCTGGGTGGTGATCAGGATGGCCGCGCAGGTCATGCCGCGGCCGCGCAGAACCTCAAGCGCATCGACGCCCAGCGTGCCCGGCAGGTTCTGGTCGAGCACCAGGCAGGCGGCGGCGGGCGGTTCGGCGGCGCCCAGCAGCGCGTCTGCGGTCTCGTGCACCTCGATGCGGTAGCCCTCGATCTGCAGGGCGAACATCAGGGCCTGGCGCACCGAAGCGTCATCCTCCACCAGCAGGATCAGCGGGCCGTCCTTGGGGGTTTCGTCTTGCGGATCCATCGTGCGCTGCCGTGACGTCCGGAGCGCATCCTGCGTCCGCATCCTGGCCTACCACCCGCCGACTCCGCCCCAAATTTGGGAGCGCTACCTAGGTAGAGCTACGTATCGAGGTCTCGATACGGCCGATCATTTGTCATGAAAATCAATTATCTAACATCGTTTTCCGAAGCTGGATCCGCCGATTGGGACTCGACAAAACGCCACATGGCGATACTCGTCGAAGTTGGGCAAATTCAACCGGGGAGGGAATTAGGCAACTGTCCCGCGCATCATGTGATCATAGTGCCCGACTTCGTCGGCCGTTGAGGCGCGCCGGCGCTTGCGGAGGGTCGGCATGAACGACGCCCACCGAAGGAGCCGGCTGGCCTCCCAGGCGCTGCTTGTCCTGTCCGCCCTGCTGCTTTTGGCCGGCGCGGCGTCTCGGGCGCGGACCTGGGGCGACGGCGACCGGGCGCTGAGGTCGGCGCAAACCACCTTCCGGATCATCGATGCGGCCGACCAGATGGCGCTGGCTCTGGCGCGGGCCGAGCTCGACCGCCGCGCGCCCGCGGCGCTCGACGCCGACGTCCGGGCGATGCGGGTTCAGGCTGACGCGCTGACGCAACTGGCCCGCGCCGATCCGGCGCAGGCCGCGCGCGTCGAGCGCGCGCGTCGCCTGGCCGAAACCGAGGTCGCTGGCCTCGCCCGTTCGCCCCAGGCCGACACCCGGGCCGCCGGCTTCGCGGTCGGCGAGGTGCTCGCCGCCGAGCGCGCCAAGGCCGGCGCCCTCGGCGCGGCGTTCCGCCAGCAATGGCTGCAGACCCTGCGGGCCCTGGCGCTGATCCTGACCGGACTCGCCATGGCGGTCTGGGCGCTGGTCCTGTTCCTGCGCCGCATCCGCCGGTCCGACCGCGCGCTGGAGCAGGCGACCCGCGAGCTCAGCGCCGCCGAGATCGAGGCCCGCCGCAACGCCGCGTTCCTGGACGGCATCGGCACGGCCACGCCCGACATGATCTACGCCAAGGACCGCGAGCTCCGCTACGTCTACCTGAACCCCGCCGCCGTGGCTGTGATCGGCCGACCCCTCGACGAGATCCTGGGCCGGCGCCGGGCCGATTTCGTCATCAACGACAATGTGGAGGGCGAGCTCGACGTCGCCGACCGCGAGGTGCTCGAGACCGGCCAGACCCATACCTCCGAGGAGCGCTTCACCTCGCCGGACGGCGCGCAACAGGTCTATCGCTCGACCAAGTTCCCCCTGCGGGATGGCGACGGGGCGATCATCGGCGTCGCGGGACTGACCATCGACATCTCCGAATCCTACGCCACCCGCGACGCGCTTGCGGATTCTGAGGCCAAGTATCGCGCCATCGCCAACGCCATGCCGGCGCTCGTCTGGTCCGCCGACGCCGAGGGGATGCGCGACTTCTACAACGACCGCTGGCGCCAGTTCGTCGGCGAGGGCGGGGCGGCCGACGACGGCTGGGGCTGGCTGGACCGGGTCCACCCCGACGACCGCGCCCGGGTCGAGGCCAATGCGCGGCGCGCGATCTCGATCGGAGAGCCCTATGGCGTCGAATACCGCCTGGTCGGCGAGAGCGGGCCGCGCTGGTTCCTCGAACGCGTCCAGCCGGTGCGCAACGAGGACGGCCGGATCCATCGCTGGAAGGGCGCCTGTGTCGACATCGAGGAGCTGGTCGAGAACCGCGCCGCCAAGGAGCGGGCCTTCGCCGACCTCGCCGCGCGCGAGGCGCATCTGAGCTCGATCCTCGACGCGGTGCCCGACGCCATGGTCGTCATCGACGAGCACGGCGTGATCCAATCGTTCAGCGCCGCCGCCGAGCGGCAGTTCGGCTGGCCGGCGGCCGAGACGGTCGGGATGAGCCTGGCCATGCTGATGCCAAGCCCCTACCGCGAAGGCCACGAAGGCTACCTGAAGCGCTATCTCGAAACCGGCGAGCGCCGGGTGATCGGCATCGGCCGGGTGGTGGTGGGCCAGCGGCGCGACGGCTCGACCTTCCCGATGGAGCTGTCGGTGGGCGAGATGCGGTCCGGAGAGCGCCGGTTCTTCACCGGCTTCGTCCGCGACCTGACCGAGCGCCAGGCGGCGGAGCGGCGGTTCCAGGACGTGCAGGCGGAGCTGGCCCACGTGTCCCGGCTCTCGGCCATGGGCGAGATGGCCTCGGCCCTGGCCCACGAGCTGAACCAGCCGCTCTCGGCCACCGCCAACTACATCCAGGGCTCGCTGCGCCTGCTCAAGGAAGAGCCGGTCGACCGCGCCGTCGTCACCGAGGCCCTGACCGTCGCCGGCGAGCAGATGTTCCGCGCCGGCGACATCATCCGGCGGCTGCGCGACTTCGTCTCCAAGGGCGAGACCGAGCGGCAGATCGAGAACCTGCCGCAGCTCCTGGAGGAGGCCGGCGCGCTGGCCATGGTCGGCGCCAAGGACCGCGGCGTGCGGCTGATCTATGACATCGCGCCCACCGTCGGCCTGGTCATGGTCGACAAGGTGCAGATTCAGCAGGTGGTGCTGAACCTGATGCGCAACGGCGTCGAGGCCATGGCCGGCACGCCGGCCCCCGAGCTGACCGTTTCCGCGGCCGAGGCGGCCGACGACATGGTGATGGTCTCGGTGCGCGACACCGGCACGGGCCTGAGCCCGGAGGTCGCCGGTCAGCTCTTCCAGCCCTTCGTCACCACCAAGCAGCACGGCATGGGCGTGGGCCTGTCGATCTCACGCACCATCGTCGAGGCGCACGGCGGCCGCATCTGGGCCGAAGGCGAACCCGGCAAGGGCACGACATTCCACTTCACCGTGCGTGCGGTGCACGAACAGGAGATGGCTCATGGCGAACTCGTCTGACGTCTATGTCGTCGATGACGACGAGGCGATCCGAAGGTCGCTGTCGTTCCTGCTGCGCACCGCCGGCCTGCCGTCGCGCACCTTCGACGACGCCGAGGCGTTCCTGGCCGAGGCGCCGGGCCTGGCCCCAGGCTGCGTGATCACCGACGTGCGGATGCCCGGGATCGACGGGATCGAGCTGGTGCGGCGGCTCAGCGAACAGCGTCTGCCGCTGGCCACCATCGTCATCACCGGCCATGGCGATATCGCGCTCGCTGTTGAGGCCATGAAGGGCGGCGCCGTCGACTTCCTGGAAAAGCCGTTCAAGGAAGAGGTGCTGCTGGCCGCCGTGCAGAAGGCGCTGAACACCGAGACGCGAGACCAACAGGACGAGGGCGACCGGCAACGCTACCGGGCCGCCTTCGCGGGCCTCTCGAAGCGCGAGCGCGAGGTGCTGGAGCAGGTGGTGGTCGGCAAGACCAGCAAGGTCATCGCCTACGACCTGGGCATCAGCCCCCGCACCGTCGAGGTCTACCGCGCCGGCATGATGATGAAGACCGGCGCCAAGAGCCTGTCCGAACTGGTGCGGATGGCGCTGCTGGCGGGGCTGTAGGGGGAGGGAGGGGCGTCAGCTAGCCCTTAGGGCGATACGGGTCGGCCCGCCGCGCGGGGCGGAGGTGTCCGCGCTCGACTGACGCCGGAGTTCGCGACTGGGGCGGCTTCTTACTCATTGGCGACATTCGCAGAGGCCGCATTAGGGCAAAGGCCCGCGACTTCCGAGGCGACTAGACGTGCGCCGCGCGGCCACGGCACAGCTCTTAGGGATAAACGCCTGGGCCCGGATCGAGATCGATCGGGAGGAAGTGGCCGCGGACCCAGCCGCGGACATAGGCGGCGGCGCGCCGGAAGTGATAGCTCTGTTGGCCCAGCTTCTGGAACGCGCCATGCAGGCCGGTGAGGAAGTCGGCCCAGTCGGGGCGCTGATCGGTCAGCCGCTCCAGCACCCGCCCGGTGAAGTGACCCGCCCGGACGTCCGAGAAGTCGTGCGTCCACAGCTCCCTCAGGAAGGCGATACCGACGCTGGTGTTGGACGCCCAGTCCGACTTGGGGCCGCCCAGGTAGCGCGTCACGGCGTCGAACAGATATTCGACGCGAGGATCGTCCACCGTCGCGAGCGCCAGCAGGCTGTCAGCCGTGAGCCAAACGTGGCCATGACGCATGGCCGCGAGCTGGCCGGTGGCGATCATATAGGCCCCAAGGTCAAGTTCGCCTTCATCCGCCACCACGGTGATGGCGGCCTGCATCCACGCGCCGACCGGCGCGCCGTTCTGTTCGGCGAGGTTCCGCAGCGGCATGTCGTCGGAGAGCAGCGGCACCCGGTGATTGATCGCCAGGTGCGCGGGATCGAGCACGGCGGCCGAGGTGAAGCGGTCGATCTCCTCGCCATCGAGGCGCAGGGTCTCGGAGCCGTCGGTGGGCATGATCTCGCAATGCGCCTGGATGGCGGAGAGTCCGGCCTTCATGGCCGCGATCGCCGCAGCCTTCATCTCCACCGTGTGGGTCTGGCGCACTGGCCGACCGTCGATGAAGGCCAGGCTGAGGCTTTCTTGGCTGGACTGCAGCTCGCGCTCGCGGAGGAGCTCCATCAGGCTATCGACGGCCGAGCGCGGCAGCAGCAGCCGCCCGAAGGTGGCCCTGAGCTGCGGCAAGACCTCGAGCCGATAGGCGGTCCAGGCCGTCAGGAGGTCGAGCGCCAACCCGTTGCCCAGGGCCGCCTGAAGGGCCGGGAAGGTCGCCTCGCGCTCGCCGTGGATCCCGGCGCAGGTGCGGATATCGCGCCCGATATTGGGCAGGTGCTCGGCGAGTTCGAGCACATTGCGCCCCATCATCGCCGCGACCGCGCTGAGCGGCAGCGGCATCTCGGCATAGGCCTTCAGGATCGCCTCGTCCCGCTCCCCGGCCTGGCGCACGATGGCCAGCATCGGCTCCAGGTCCCCGTCCTGGACCGACATCTCGATGAGGCCGGTCTCGCCCGGGAAACGGGTGGCGTAGCTGCTCATGATGTCGTGCAGCAGCCACACGACCTTCGGCTTCAGAGCCCGCAGCCGGTAGCGGCGGGTCTGCCCGCCGGCCGTGTCCAGCGCGACCTCGTCGCCGACCGCCTTGCCGGCCATGGCCTGGGCCAGGGGATGGTCTGGAGCCAAGCCGATCCCGCTCACGTTCTCAGCCTCGATCACGCCGGTGACGTCAGCGGCGCCGTTCAGTCCCTGAAGGTCGAACCAGACGCCCGGACCCGCCACCCGCGCCGCCGGAATGACGTCCTCGGAGCTGTCACCGATGAACACCAGGCCTGGGTAGAAGCTGATCAGCCCGGCGTCGTCCCGAGCCCGGGCGGCCGTGCGATAGCCCAGTTCGAGCGCGCGGGCGCCGGCGCCGCTCAGCCGGAGCAGATGCGCCAGGCGCATGAACGCCCGGGGATCACCCTCCAGCTTGCCTTCGTCCAGCGCTAGGAGGTGTTTGGCGGCGGCCTCCGACCGGCCCTCACGTTCCATCGCATCCATGAGTTCGAGATGTGCGCGCAGGTCATTGGGCGCTGCGGCCAATGCCGCCCTGAGGTGGGCCTCGGCGGCGCGTAGGTCGCCGCGCATCGCCTCGGCGTGGCCGGCCAGGCGCGCGTAACGAGGATCGGCGAGCACCTGGGGCGACAGGCTCGCGAAGAAGGCATGTGTGCGGGGCCGCGGGTGGCCGTTGGCGAACGCCCAAACCAGCCAGGCCAGCGGCTCCGAATGGGCGACGACCGAGACAAACCCGTCGAGGGCGGCGATGACCCCGTCAAAGTCTGTCCGCTGCATGGCGAGCTGGGCGACCATCACGCGATCGCCGAAGGTGCTGTCGGGCTTGAGGAGCCCGGGCGCGATCGCCGCCAGTTCGTCCGCCCGTTCCGGGTCGGTGGCCCGTAGTGCGCCCGCGGCCATGACATAGGCGGGCGGGTGCTCGGGCCAAGCGGCGACCAGAGCGTCGGCCGCCGCCCGCACGTCCGGCGGCACGCGTTCCACAACCTGGGCCTGGAACAGGATCGTGTCGAAGTCGGCCTGCTCCTCGCCCTCAAGAGCCGCTCGGCGCGCCTCGGTCGCTGTCTTGATCACCCCGGCATAGTCGCCGGCGTTCGACAGGGCGGTCATCTGCAACAGGGTGCGTCCCCCTTCGTCGGGGAGACCCTCAGCGAACCGCAAGGCGTCGAGCGGGCGATTGTCGTCGAGCGCGAACTGCGCGGCCATGCCGACCACGGTGAGATCGCTGGGCGCCAAGGCGATCGCCTCGTCGGCGGTGCGGCGGGCCTTCTCGGTCTCGCCCAACACGCGCCAGGCCGTGACCAGGTTGCAAGCCATGGAGGTCCAGGCGTCCTCGCCAGCGTTCTCGTAGCGCCTGACCCGGTCCCAGACCGCCTGCAGGATGTCGGCCGCTTCCCGCGCCTTGGCGAAGTCGACCTTGGCGAGACCCAGTTCGCCTTGCGGCCCGGCGGGCGCGAGCGCCTCTTCGAGGGTGGCCTCCGCGGCGAAACGCTGCAGGACCTCGTCGTCCGGATGATCGGCGAGCGCGGCATGGGCCACCGCGCGCCATTCCCCAGGCTCTCCGGCGCCGCGCAGCCAGCTGAGGTGGTTCAGCGCCACCTTCTCCTCAGCGTAGAGCGCCTTTGGGATGTCCGGACGCGGGTCGCCCACGTCCAGCGATACCGAGGCGGCGAGGAACAGGGCGGCCGCCGCGCCGGCGTCGGTAGGGTCCGCCTTTAGCGCCGCCCGCGCGCGCTTCGCCGCCTCCGGCGCCTGGCCGGAGAACGCCAAGCCGACAAAGCTGTTGGCGGCGATCTTCCGGTCCCCGGGATCGAGCAGGTGCGCCTCGGCCACCGCAGCGGTGGCGCGGGCTGTCTCGCCGAGGTGTAGCCAGGCCACGCCAATGTTGGACCGCACCCGGGCGCGGACATTGGCGGTGTCCTCTACGGTCAGGCGGCCCTCCAACGCTTGCAACAGGGCGAGCGCCGTGCGGGGTTTCCCGGCGCGCAGCAGGTCGCGGTAGCTGTCGATCTCCTCGTGCAACTTGGCGTCCGCCGCCGACCGTCGTCGGGGGTCGGTGTCTCCCACTGACCCGACGACTTGCAGCCGTTCGACGGTGGCCTGGAGCACGGCCACCTGTTCCGAGATGCGGGTGATCGCGGCCGTCTGGGACTGGCCGACTTCGGTCAAGGTGTCGATCGCCTGGCTATGGCCAGGGTCGAAGGCGTTGTAAGCCTTCGGATCAGCGCGGATCTTGTCCTGCAGGGCGCCCCAGCCCCAGATCTGCACGTCGATGATCCGACCGGCGCGTTTCTGCTCAGCCGCCAAGGCCACCGCCAAGGTGTCCATCGCCGCGTCGTCGGGCGCGGTGGTCACAAGGTAGAACTCGGTGAGCGCGGGCCTGACCGTAAGCGCCTGCTTCAGTTCCTGGCGGACCTGCGCCTCGGTCAGCTTTTGGCCGGTCGTGCGCAACTTGCATTGCACGCCCACCGGCTGGTCAGGGTCACGGTCGCGCTTCCCCAGCAGATCCAGGCCCTTCTGGCGCTGGCCCGAGGTTCCGAAGGTCTTCAGGTTCGGGTCGCCGATCAGGCCGCAGAACAGAACCGCGCACTTCACCTCGAAGTCGCGTGCGTTCGCCGGCATGGGGATGATGGCGGTCGAATACATGCCGGCCGAGGCGGCGACCCCTACCTTTCCTGGTGAAGCTCCAAGGCCATTAGGTAGCGTGGGTTCGGGTCCGGCGCGACGTTACCGACAGGCCCGTCCACAATTAGTTGCACGGGACGTGTCGAGAGACGTGACCGGGCAACGGTCGAACATCGCGAAGGCCGAAATAGTGGAAGAGCGATCTAGCTGCCAACGTTCACTTTTTGGAAGCAGCTCGAGTTCCGCCGTTGGCGCATCGGGGACGTTCGGCACTGCACGAAAAGGGGTTCGTGGGAGCGCCGCCAGGCGCTTGCCCGCCTTGAATCTCACGGTAGATGCGAGCCTTGCGGGATCGGCAAGTCAAGGTCGGCCCGAGGGGCCGCCGCGCAGCGGTCGCCTTCGGCGAACCTTGAGGTGAGATGCGGTCGCCGAAGGCGAGCAAACGCTCCGGGGGAGCGTTTGCAGCGACGAACGCCCGTAGCGAAAGCGAAGGGCCGAGGAATGCCGATCCCGCAAGGCAAACTGGCCGCCATGAGATCTATGGCTCGGTCTGTCCGACGGACGAACTGCGATCGCCCGCACGTCCCCACGAGGGCTCGGTCGCGAAACAATTCGTGAACACCGAATCTTAGGCCCCACGCCGGCCCGGCCTTATCCTGCTCGGTTGGGTCGGCGGATGTCCGGCTCGCGGTCTTTCTCAATGTCGGCGACGGTGCGCGCGGGCGACGTGCGGGCCTTTAGGAACATAGGGGTGGGAGTCTGTTGCGACGGACCCAACTTTGGCGCGCGGGTCCGGGGCCGCGCGCAAAGAAGAAGGGCGCCCCGCGCGTGGCGGGACGCCCTTCTCTTCAGCGACAGGTCGTCTTGGCCTTAGGCCGCGACGACGGCGCCGATCTCCTGCGGGTCGCGCAGCACGTAGCCGCGGCCCCAGACGGTTTCGATGTGGTGCTTGCCCTCGGCGGCCGCGGCCAGCTTCTTGCGCAGCTTGCAGATGAAGACGTCGATGATCTTCAGCTCCGGCTCGTCCATGCCGCCGTAGAGGTGGTTGAGGAACATCTCCTTGGTGAGGGTCGTGCCCTTACGCAGCGAGAGGAGTTCCAGCATCTGGTATTCCTTGCCCGTCAGGTGGACGCGCAGGCCGTTCACCTCGACGGTCTTGGCGTCGAGGTTGACCAGGATGTCGCCGGTCTTGATGACCGATTGGGCGTGACCCTTGGAGCGGCGGACCACCGCGTGGATGCGCGCCACCAGCTCGTCCTTGTGGAACGGCTTGGTCATGTAGTCGTCGGCGCCGCCCGAGAAGGTCTTCACCTTCGTGTCGATCTCGGCTGAACCCGACAGGATCATGATCGGCGTGTTGATCTTGCCAACGCGCAGGGTGCGCAGCACATCCATGCCGCTCATGTCCGGCAGGTTCAGATCGAGCAGGATCAGGTCGTAGTCGTAGATCTTGCCCAGATCGACGCCTTCCTCACCCAGGTCGGTCGTATAGACGTTGAACCCCTCGGACTTCAGCATCAGCTCGATGCTTTGTGCCGTGGCGCTGTCGTCTTCGATCAACAGTACCCGCATCTGTCTCTCCTAGTGCGTTTCCGCGTGCCCCGCGAATTCAGTGAATCCGCCGCGGACCTCGCCGTTAACCTGCCGCCGAGTTAATTTAAGACTGGTTAATCGGGGGTGTCCGTCTGAACCGAATCGTTAATCCGATGCGGAATCGGCATCAAGAGTCGCACCCCTGCCGCGGAGTCGCAGGGCTGTTGAATCTTTCGTGATTGGACAACCGGGCCGAACGCGGCGGGGCCGGGAGCCTTTCGGGAACGCGCCTTGGACCTGCCCCGTTTGGTCCCCAGATAGGCTGTGCGGCACCGTCGGGAGACCACCATGAGCGCCAGGTTCAAACCCCTTGAGGGGCAAGTGATTGTCGTCACCGGGGCGGGCTCGGGCCTGGGCCTGCAGATCGCCAGGCTGGCGGCCAAGGCGGGCGCCGCGGTCGTGCTGACCGCCGGCGACGAGGCGACGGTCCGCGCGGCCTGCGCGGAGATCGGCGGACGCTGCCATCCCGTGGCCGCCGATCCCGCGAGCGCCGACGGGTGCGACCGTGTGGCGCGGGCCGCGGTGGCGCGCTTTGGGCGCATCGACAGCTGGATCGACGCCGCGGGCGTGGAGGCGGCGCTGGCGCCCGCCGTTCAGGCGCTGGTCAAGCATCTGGGCGAGGGCGAGGCCGCCGCCGCCGTGGTCGCCTTCGGCCAGAGGATCGATAAGGCCGCCCGCGCCGAGCTGCGCCAGGCCAAGGGCCGGATCGCCGCGACCCTGATCAAGCTGCCCAAGGACTGGCGCCACGACAGCCCGGCCCAGAAGGCGTTCGGGGCCGCCGCCGAAGCCGCCCTGCACGCCGTCGCCAAGCCCATGGGCGAGATGGCGCTCGCCGCCAGGGGCAAGGGCCTGACCGCGGTCACCCAGGCGCGCAAACATCCCAGCGTCCTGGTGGGCGTGGGATTGCTGGCTGTGGCCGGCGCGGCGCTCTGGTTCGGCCGCGGCCGGATCGCCGGCGCCGCGGCCGCCGCGAGGCCCCGCGTGGCCCGCGCTGTCCGCCCCGCCTTAATGGGAATGGTGAAGCGCAGGCCCCTCCAGGCCGCCCAATTGGTGGCCAAACATCCTAAACCGGCGCTCAGATTAGCCCGTATCCTGCGCTGATCTTCACCCCTCCTTAAGCGCGATCACCCGACTCTAGGGCCTCGAATTCGAGGGCTGTTCTTGAAGAGTCTTGTGGCCGCGGTCGAGCGGCTCGATCCCCTGACGATCTCCGGCCGCGTGGCGGCCGTGAACGGTCTCCTGATCGAGGCCCGCGGCGGGCTGACCCGTCTGTCGGTCGGCGCCCGCGCCGAGATCGTCCGCTTCGGTGAAAAACCCCTGTCGGCCGAGGTGGTCGGTTTCCGCGACGCCCGCGCGCTCCTGATGCCCTTCGGCCCGGTCGAGGGCGTGGCGCCGGGCGCCGAGATCCGCATCGAGCCCCTGGGCTCGGCCGTGCGCCCGACCAAGGCCTGGCTTGGCCGCATCGTCGACGCCTTTGGAAACCCGATCGACGGCAAGGGCCCGCTGGGTCAGGGCCTGGCCGCCTATCCGCTGCGCGCCGCCCCGCCGTCGGCTCACGCCCGCGCCCGGGTCGGCGAGCGGCTGGACCTGGGCGTGCGGGCCATGAACGTCTTCACCACCTGCTGCCGCGGCCAGCGCCTGGGCGTCTTCGCCGGCTCCGGCGTCGGCAAGTCGGTTCTGCTGTCCATGCTGGCCAAGAACGCCGACTGCGACGCCGTCGTGGTCGGCCTGATCGGCGAGCGGGGCCGCGAGGTCCGCGAGTTCATCGAGGAGACGCTCGGCGAAGAGGGCCTGAAGCGCGCCATCGTGGTGGTCGCCACCTCTGACGAACCGGCCCTGAAGCGCCGCCAGGCCGCCTACATGACCATGGCCATCGCCGAATATCTGCGCGACCAGGACATGGAAGTCCTCTGCCTGATGGACAGCGTCACCCGTTTCGCCATGGCCCAGCGCGAGATCGGCCTGGCCGCCGGCGAACCGCCGACCACCAAGGGCTATACGCCGACCGTCTTCACCGAACTGCCCAAGCTTCTGGAGCGCGCCGGCCCCGGCCCGATCCGCCCCGACGGCACGCGGGCAGGTCCGATCACCGGCATCTTCACCGTGCTGGTCGATGGCGACGACCACAACGAGCCGATCGCCGACGCGGTCCGCGGCATTCTCGATGGGCATATCGTGATGGAGCGGGCCATCGCCGAACGCGGCCGCTTCCCGGCGATCAATGTCCTGAAGTCGATCAGCCGGACCATGCCCGGTTGCCATGGCCCGCACGAGCGCGCGATCGTCACCCAGGCGCGCCAGACGCTCGCCGCCTACGCCAACATGGAAGAGCTGATCCGTATCGGCGCCTATCGCGCCGGGGCCGATCCTCAGGTCGACCGGGCCATCGCCCTCAATCCGGCGCTCGAGGGCTTCCTCGCGCAGGACAAGGACGAAGTCACCAGCCTGGACGCCGGCTTCGAGCGGCTGAGCGGCATCCTCAATAGCGTACCGGCGTGAGCATCCCCCAATGAGTTGGACCGAATCCTTGATCAAACTCGCGGGCTACGAAGTGGAGAACCGTCAGCTGCGGCTGACCGAAATCACCAAGCGGCTGGCCGACGCCGAGATCCGGCTCGCGGTGCTGGTCGCCGAGGGCGAGGCGGAGGCCAAGCACGCCGGCCAGGACGCCGAGGCCGGCTGGTACCTGGCGGGCTATTCCGCGGGCCTGAAGGTGCGCAAGGCCGCCCTGCAGGCGGAGATCGACGCCATCCAGGCCGAGGAGCGCGGCGCGCGCGATGCGCTGGCCCAGGCCTTCGAAGAGCAGAAGAAGTACGAGCAGGTGGCCGAGAGCGCCCGCACCGCCGAGGCCAAGGAAGCCAAGCGCCGCGAAAACGCCGAACTCGACGAAGTCGGCATGCGGATGGCCCGCAAGAGCGCCTGAGGCCTATCCCGAGGCGTCGAGGCCTTCGCGGCTGAAATGGATGATGCCGTCGCGGGCGAGCCGACTCGGAGCGAGGTTTTCCAGCACTTCCATCAGCACCCGCGCCGCCGCGCGCCGCTCGGCCTCCGGCACATTGTTCAGCAACTGCTCGTTCAGCGCCAGCACGACCCCCATCGCGCGGCGGTGGGTCTCGCGGCCCAGGTCGGTGAGGCTGAGGATCACCTGCCGACGGTCGCGGGTCTCGCCGGCGCGGTCGATCAATCCCGCGGCCACCAGCTGGTCGGCGATCCGGGTGAGGGTCGTGCGTTGCATGGCGGTGAAGCTCGCCAGTTCCGTCATGGTGCTGGCCCCGAACCGCTCCAGCACGCCCAGCACCCGATAGCGGCTGACGTTCAGGCCAAGGCCGCGGAGGGCGCCGTCCAGCTTGGAGTCGCGGAACTGGTAGATCGCGACGATCAGGTGCAGCAGATAGTCGTCGACCGCGAACGGGAACTCGTCCGTCGGGTCCACAGAGGCGTGCCGCGCCGCAGTCATGACCCAAGTATCCCGTGATTTGATCGAAGGCGCCAAGAACTCTGCTTGGCCGGGCGCCGGCGAGGGCGTCCGCGTCAGGGCGGCTAGGGCGGGGACCCGTCGATCAGAACGCCATCGCGGCCGGCCGGCGGCGCGCGCGCATCGCGGCGCCCAGCGCGCCGAAGCCCACCAGCATCATCGCCCAGGCCGCGGGTTCGGGTACGCCGGGGCCACCGGTGGGGCCGGGCGGTGTCCCGACCGTGTTACTGAAGTTCGAGCTGTATTCCAGGTTAAAGCCTGGATGGGTGGCCAGGAACCCGGGGTCGATCGTGACCATCGGGTCAGCGTCGGCGGCGCAGTTCGGCGACGCGCCATTGGCGCCACCTTCGCAAGTCGCCACCATAAAGAACTCGAAGTCCGTATTGGACGGAACATCAAAATCGGCGCTGAGGTGGATGGTGTCCGTGCAAGCATCGCCGCAACCAGTGTTGAAGTTGCAGGGGCCGCCCGAACAGGCCAGAAAGCCCGTGCCGACCCCCTGGTAGGTCCCAAAGTCGAAGTCATCGTCCGAGGTCTTAAAGAGGCCGGCGAAGGCTTGCATGTTCGAGTCTTGGTCGCCGGCGCTTGCTGAGAGGTTGGCGATGACGTGGAGAGGCACGATCATGTCGTCCGGCCCGTGGGCTTCGTAGTGGACGAAGAGCGAAGCGAAAGCGGTGGCCGGCTCGGAGCCGATCGGACTGTTTGTCCTCACCGAGGCGCTATTGTCGGTGGTCGTGGCCGTGCCGGTAGAGCACACGCCGAACCCGCAGTCGGCGCCTGAGACGAGCCCCTGGTCGAACAGGTAGTTGGCGCTAAGCCCGGAGGTCGTCACGTATGAAAAATATCTCGCGTCCGGCAGATCGTCAGCCCGCACCGCCGTCGAAACGAAGAGCATCGCGGAAATCATCGCGATGACGGCCGATATCGCCCTGAGGTTCATCACAGTCCCCAACCGGCCGGTTCCCGGCTGGTCGCCCAATCCACCAATGGTTGGCGGCAAGCCTAGGCGCCTTGGCGACAGTGTGGCTATTGCCTATTTAGGCAATTTCCATTCATTTTATTGAGGAAATTCGCCAATCAGGCGAGTAACCGAGGCCTGCGAACCGCAGCATCCGCCGCCCGCCGCCCGGTTGTGCGCCGATCTATTTCGGCGCGATCCCGCTGCGCTTGCGCTCGGCGTCGACGCTGTCGCGCAGGACCGAGAGATCCTCGCTGATCCGGAAGATCGCCACATAGAACTCGCAGAACGACCGCCAGATCAGCACCAGCGCTCCCATCACCAGGAAGCCGCCGATCAGCACCGGAATGGCCAGCAACAGGCCGATCACCGACGGGTCGCGGATCACCAGGCCGACGGCCGCGCCCATGGTCCCGAACGCGCCCAGCGCGATCAGGGCCAAGCCTGCCCAATAGATGATGTGGATAACCTGATTGGTCATCAGGTGCTCGAAGGTGAGCAGGTCCCACAGGACGGCCGAACCCGCGCCCTTTGGTTGGTTGAGAGGTCGCCGCATCCGTTTCCCAAGACACTCAGTCGGAGCCCCGCTCCGTCGCCCGCACCGCTATCAGCCCCGACCGGCGGCGGCAATGGCGGCTGGCTAGCCGGGAAGCTCCGCGGGCGCCTCGCCGGCGGGGGAACTCGCCGCGGTGCGGGCAAGCGCCGCACGCAGCATCACCGCGCCGGTGTAGGTCACGACGGCGACCACGCCCCAGCGCAGGATATCGAGCGGCAGGGATTTCACGATGAAAGCCGCGACCAGCACGGCCGGCGCGCCGCCGAGCGCCATCCCCAGCACCAGCCCCAGATCGACCGGCCGCTTGGCGACGATCCGCACGCCGCTGGTGACCATCAGGAGCGCGGCCGAGCCCATCATGATCGGGAAGGCCGCCTTCGGGTCCATGCCGAGCAGGCTGATCAGGATGAGGGTCGGGGCGAAGTTGCCGATGCCGAGGTTCATCAGCACGCCGAGCCCGAAGCTGACGGCCACGACGACGGCGAACGGCAGCGGCGGCAGGCTGGTGGCCGTCCCGCCGTGCGGCATCAGGCCCAGGTTTGAGAGCGAGAAGGTGGCGGCGGCGATCAACAGGCCCAGGCCCAGCGTCAGCCGGATCGGCCGGATCGGCAGGCGGGCGGCGATGGAGACGCCCAGCAGGGCGCCCAGCACCGAGGCGGCGATCGCCGCGCCCAGCAACAGGGGATCGACCGCGACGCCGGTGATGAACACGAAGCCCTCCACGGCGGCGGCCAGCGCATAGCCGGAGACCATCGTGGCCGGGATCAGGTCGTCGGGCACGCGCCGGCGGAACTTCAGATAGGCGGTGGTCGGCGCGAAACAGCCGATGCCCAGCGCATCGAAGAAGCTGGTCACCGCGCTCATCACCGCGCCCTCAAGCGAGGGCCGGCTCGGGCGCTTGCGCAGCTGGATGCCCAGCGCAGCGGCGAACACGAGGCTGGCGAGCCCGAGCGCGGTGAGGAGCAGGATCAGAATCATGACGGCGAAACTCCCCCGCTCAGCCGCGAGCCCGCACTCTGGCGCGAACCGCGACGGTAGCGTCGAACGCCGCGCCCGCACACGGACTTTCTCCTTGGCCGCGGCCTCGGCTTGACAGGCCGGCGGGCGGCCCAAGGTCCTGGCCTTCCTGGAGGAAGCCCTGAAGCCGGAACCGAAAGGCGTCTGACGCCCAAGGCCTAAGGCTGTGCGGGTTTGGCGAACTTCGGCGCGGTCGCGGCCGGCGCCTGGGCCTTGCCCGCGAAGCTGTCGGCCAGCGCCTTCAGCGTCCAGGCGTCGCCCTGCTTGAACTTGTCCAGCAGCCAGTCGTAGGCCGGGCCGTCGCCATAGCCGACGCCGCTGACGACCACCCGCGTCGCATAAGCCCCCGCGGGCCGGAACTCGAAGACCGTGGCGGTGGCCGCGAACTCCTTGGGGTAGGGAAAGCTCGGCGGCGCCTGGATGTTGCGCAGCGCCAGCATCCGGCCCGGGATGAAGGCGACGATCTGGTTCTTGATATTGTCGGCCTGGCCCACGTGGGCGCTGGCGTCGTAGTTGGTCTCGATCGTGCCCCCCAGCCGAAAGTCGACCGAGGCGAAGGGGACGCCCAGGCGCTTCCAGCCTCCGGGCGTCGTGAAGACGGCGAACACCTTCGCCGGCGGCGCCGGCACCACGCCGGAGATTTCGAAGCCGCGGGTCCCGGCGGGTTCGGCGACGGCCGGCGCCGCCACGAACAGGGCGGCGGCGAGAAGGACGCCGCGCATGTCAGGCGGTCTTGGCCGCCGCGCGGGGCGGCGGGGCCAGCGCCGCGTGCAACATCACCGCGGCGGCGTAGGTGACGACCGCGATCACGCCCCAGCGCAGCTGGGCGATCGGCAGCGACTTGACGATGAAGGCCGCCACCAGCACCGCCGGCACGCCGCCCAGGATCATGCCCAGTACGAGCTCCATGTTGAGCGGGCGGGCGCGGATGATCCGCACCCCCGCGACCAGCACCAGGAGGGCGGCGGAGCCCATCATCAGGGGAAAGGCGGCGCGCGGGTCCATGCCCAGCAGGCTGACCAACACCAGGGTGGGCGCGAAATTGCCGACTCCCAGGTTGACCAGCACGCCCAGGACGAAGCTCGCGGCCACCACGATGATGAAAGGGATCAGCGGAAGGCTGGTCGCCGTGCCGCCGGGCGGCATCAGGCCGAGCGCCGAGGCCGCGAAACTGGCTGCCGCGATCAAGAGGCCGATGCCCATGACGAGCCGGATCGGGCGCACCGGCAACCAGGCGGCGACGGAAACCCCGACCAGGCCGCCCACGACGGAGGCCGCGATGCCCAGGCCCAGGAGCAGCGGGTCGATCTTCACAACGCTCAGGAAGATGAAGGCCTGGGTGGTGGCCGGCAGGCCATAGCCCACCATCATGGTGCAGGGGATCAGCTCGTCCGGAACCAGCCGGCGGAACTTCATATAGGCCGTGGTCGAGGCGAAGGAGCTGATGCCGAGGGTGTCGAAGAAGTTGGACACCGCGCTCATCGCGACGCCCTCAAGCGACGGGCTCACCGGCGCCTTGCGCCAGGCCTGGAAGAGGGCCAGGGCGAACAGCACGGTCCCGACAGTCAGCGCCGCCAGCAGCAGGTTATGGATCATTGCAGTCGGCCCCCCGGCGCTATCGCGGGAACGCTAGCCTAGATCGTGCCGACGGTCTTCAGCTTGGCGCGAGGATGGACCTCGTTCTGGCTCATCACCGGGGTCTGTCCACGGAACCTCTCGATGATCGAGCGGACATAGGGGCGGATGGTCGGGCTGGTCAGCAGCACGGGCGAATCCCCGGCGAGCGCGGCGCGCTCGAAGACGTCGCGGACGCCGCGGACGAAGTCCTGCAAGCGCGAGGGGGCCAGCGCCAGCTGCTTGTCGTCGCCGCTGCCCACCAGGCTGTCGGCGAAGGTGTTCTCCCACTCCGGCGTCAGCGTCACGATCGGCAACGCGCCATCATCGCCGCGATGGGCGAAGGAGAGCTGGCGGGCCAGCCGCGCGCGGACCTGTTCGACCAGCAGGGTGACCGATGAGGTGTGCGGCGCGGCCTCGCCGATCCCTTCCAGGATCGCCGGCAGGTCGCGGATCGAGACCCGCTCGCGCAGCAACGCCTGCAGGACACGCTGGATGGTGGTGGCGGTGACGACGGAGGGCACCAGGTCCTCGACCAGCTTTTTCTGTTCGGCCGGCAGGTCCTTCAGGAGCTTCTGCACCTCGGCGTAGGACAGGAGATCCGGCATATTCTCCTTGAGGATCTCGGTCAGGTGGGTGGTCAACACGGTCGCCGGATCGACGATGGTGTAGCCGCGGAAGGTGGCTTCCTCGCGCAGGTTCTCGTCCACCCAGGTGGCGGGCAGGCCGAACGCGGGCTCCTTGACGTGCTCGCCGGGCAGCTCGACCTGGCCGCCGCGCGGGTCCATGGCCATCATGTGGCCGAGGCGCACTTCGCCGCTGCCGGCTTCCATCTCCTTGATGCGGATGCAGTAACCCTGGGAGGCCAGGCGCATGTTGTCGAGGATGCGAACGCTCGGCATCACGAAGCCGTAGTCGGCGGCCAACGTCTTGCGCAGCGCCTTGATCTGGTCGGTGAGGCGGCGGCCTTCGAGGTCGTTGATCAGGCCGAGCAGGCCATAGCCCAGCTCGATCTTGATCTCGTCGATGGCCAGCGTCTGGGCGATGGGCTCTTCCTGCGCCGGCGTGTCGGGCACGATCTCGACCTTCGGCGGTTCCATGGCCTTCTGCGACCGGCGCCAGGCCAGCACGCCCGCCCCGATGGAGATGGCCGAGAACGGCAGGATCGGCATGCCAGGTACGATGGCGATGACCCCAGCGGCGGCCGAGACCATGCCCAGCGCCACGGGGTTCATGGCCAGCTGGGTGACCAGCGCCTTGTCCGCCGAGCCCTCGACGCCCGACTTGGAGACCAGGAAACCGGCGGCGATGGAGATGATCAGCGCCGGGATCTGGCTCACCAGACCGTCGCCGATGGTCATCAGGGTGTAGGTGGTGGCCGCCTGGCCGATCGGGATGTGATGCTGCAGCACCCCGATCAGGATGCCGCCGATCACGTTGATGGCGACGATGATCAGGCCGGCGACCGCGTCGCCGCGCACGAACTTGGACGCGCCGTCCATGGCCCCGAAGAAGGTCGATTCCTGCTCCAGCTCCTTGCGCCGGCGCTTGGCCTCCTCCTGGTCGATCAGGCCGGACGACAGATCGGCGTCGACGGCCATCTGCTTGCCGGGCATGGAATCCAGGGTGAACCTCGCCGCCACCTCCGCGATGCGGGACGAGCCGCGCGTGATCACCACGAAGTTCACGATCACCAGGATC
>NZ_DATGEX010000035.1:0-82379 GCF_035309685.1 Phenylobacterium sp. | reverse complement strand
AGGCTCGCCCAGAAGCCGTTGACGCTGGAGGTGTTGACGATGTGCGCCTCGTCGGCCGCCTGCAGCATGGGCAGGAAGGTCCGCACCCCCAGGTAGACCCCGCCCCAGCAGACGTTGAAGGTCCGCTCCCACTCCTCGCGGCTGTCGCCCACGATCGAGCCGCCGCCGCCGATGCCGGCGTTGTTGAACAGCAGGTTCAGCTTTTCCGTGTCGTGCTGCGCCTTGGCCTCCTCGCGGAAGCGGATCAGCTGGCTCTCGTCGGAGACGTCGGCGATGTGGGCCGTGACCCGCGCGCCCTGGGGCACGCCATCCGCCTCGCAGAGCGCGATCGTTTCGGCCATGTTCTTCGCCGAGACGTCGCACATGGCCACGCTGCAGCCCTCGGCGATCAGCTGGCGGGCGAGCTCGCGCCCCATGCCCGTGCCGCCGCCGGTCACCACCGCGAACCGCCCCGCGAAATCCTTCATGTCGTTTCCCTCTTGTCTTTGAGGCGAGCTTGGCCCGGCGCCCGGCGGGCGTCCACCATGACCCTGCGGAACGACGGGCGCGGCGCGGGGGTTCTTGCAGACGCTCCCCATCCCAACGGAGGCCCGCCATGAAACTCTACTATTCCCCCGGCGCCTGCAGCCTGGCCGACCACATCGCGATGCACGAGGCGGGCCTGGAGTTCGACCGCATCAAGGTCGATCTGAAAGCCAAGCGGACCGAGGACGGCCGCGACTACAACCAGATCAACCCCAAGGGCTATGTGCCCGCGCTGGAGTTCGACGACGGCGAGGTGCTGACCGAGAACATCGCCATCCTCAGCGTCGTGGCCGACATGGCGCCGAAGCTGACGCCGCAAGGACGGCTGGGCCATTTCCGCCTGCTGGAGACCCTGGCCTTCATCTCCACCGAGATTCACAAGGGCTTCAAACCCTTCTTCAAACCGGACTCGACGGACGCCGAGAAGGCGGCCGCGCGCGAACTGCTGGCCAAGCGCTTCGGCTATCTGGCCGGGCGCATGAAGGGCGACTACCTGTTAGGGGCGAACCTGACGGTGGCCGACTGCTATCTCTTCGTCATGTGCCTCTGGGCCGAGAAGAACGGCGTCCCCCTCCCCGACCCGCTCCCGGCCTTCGTCACCCGCATGAAGGCCCGACCAGCCGTCAAGCTCGCCCTGCATCACGAAGGGCTCGACCAGCCGCAGACGGCCTAGGGTCTCAGAACCGCGGTGCGTCACGCTATGGAACGGGCGGGCGTCCTTATGAAAAAATCGCCCGGTGGCTAACCCCGTTTGTCCGCCGCCTGCGTAGTTCGTCATGAAAGCCAAGGGAGGCGAACATGACGGCGGACAGAACGATGCTGAAACGGCGGACCTTGCTGGCCATGGCGGTCTCGGTGCTGGGCCTGGCGGGAACGGCGCGCGCCGACCTCGTCGACCCGAGGGTCGGTGACCTCGTCGACCTCAAGGTGGTCGATCGCGAGACCGGGCAGGCGCTGCAGGTGTGGCGGCACGACGGACGGCTGTTCGTCGCCGGCCAGCCGGGCGGCCGCTACAGCCTGCGCGTCACCAACCACACCGCCGGCCGGGTGCTGGTGGTGATGTCGGTCGACGGCGTCAATGTGATCACCGGCCAGACCGCCGGCTACGGCCAGACCGGCTATGTGTTCCGCCCCTACGAAGCCTACGACGTCAGCGGCTGGCGCAAGTCCGACACCGAGGTCGCGGCCTTCACCTTCACGCCGCAGGCCAATTCCTACGCCGCCCGCACCGGCCGGCCGATGGACATCGGCGTCATCGGCATCGCCGCCTTCAGCGAGCGGCCGCCGCCGGCCGCGACGCCGGCCGGCGTGGCGAGCGCCGCGCCCTCGAATGAGGTCAGCGAGATGGTGGTCACCCCCGAGCGCCGCGTGTCGCGCGCCGCGCCTTCGCCGCCGCCGCTGGCGGTCCCGCCGGTGGAGCACCGGATCGAGGAGCCGAGACCCCCGGCATCCGCGGCGAGCCCGTCGCAGCCCCTGCTCGCCGAACGCAAGGCCGAGAAGCTGGGGACCGGTCATGGGGCCCGTGAATGGTCGGCGGTGACCAACGTGCCGTTCGAACGCGCGACCGCCTGGCCGCAGTTGATCCAGCGGATCGAGTACGACAGCTACGACAACCTGGTCGCGCTAGGCGTCATCCGGCCGCGCGGCGAACCGGGCCGCATTCCGCGAGCCTTCCCCAACTCCGGCGGCTACGTGCCCGACCCGCCAGGCGGCCGTTAGGCTTTGCGCGCCGCCCTGTGCCGGAGCTAGGCTTGGCCTTGATGGAGCCGGACGCTGCGGATGACGCTGAGCTATTGCGCGCCCACGGCGCCGGCGACCCGCACGCGTTCGGGCGGCTCTATGACCGATATGACCCCGCCCTGTTTCGGTTCATCCGGCGCCTGTTGGGCGCGGCTCACGCCGACGCCGCCGAGGATCTGCACCAGGAGACCTGGATTGCGGTCTCGAACAACGCGGCGACTTTCGATCCCAGCCGGGCGAGCTTCGCCGCCTGGCTGTTCACGATCGCTCGGCGCAAGGCGTTCGATCATTTCCGCCGCCAGAAGGTCGCCGTCGTGGCCCAGGCGCAGGACGATGCGGCGATGATGGTCGCCGATCCCGGCCAGTCGCCCCTGGACCAGGTGCAGTCGCGCGAGTTGGCGCAGGAGATCGTCACCGCCGTCGAGGCCCTGCCGCTGGAGCAGCGCGGCGCCTTCGTCCTGTTCGCCCAGGCCGGCCTGTCGCTGGCGGAGATCGCCGAGGCGTCGGGCGCGACCGTGGAGACGGTGAAGAGCCGGCTGCGCTACGCCCGGGCGAAACTTCGCCAGGCGCTCGTGGGGGAAAGGTCGGCGCATGTCTGATCACGACACCCCAGGGCATGACGAGAGCGTCCCCGATCCGATGGATCGGGCCTATGCCCAGGCCGAGGCCATGCTGGATGACGCCCAGGCGCGGGCGGCGCGCCGCGCCCGAGTGCTGGCCGCCGTGGCGGCCGACTCGGTGGAGGCCGAGACGCCGCCCGCGCGGCCGCGCGCCGCCTGGGGCCGCGGCGGCTGGCTGATCGCCGCCAGCGTCGCCGGCCTCAGCGTGCTGGTGGCGCAGCAGATCCGCTCGCCGGCTCCGGGCGTGCAGCCGCCCGCGCCGCTTTCGGTCGCGCCTCCGGCCTCGCCTGCGCCTGCGGCCGCGGGTCCGGCCCCGAAGGCCCAGGCTCCCGCCGTCCTGGCGCCCGTGACCCCGCCCGCGTCCCGCGCGCCGCCGTCGGCCTCCGGCGCCGCCAAGGCGGCTGCGCCGACGCCCGCTCCGGAACAGGCCCCCGCCGCGCCGGCCCCGCCGCCCCCTGCGCCGCCGCCGCTCCCCGTGCCGCCGGTGGAGCACCGGATCGAAGAGCCGAGGCCGCCCGCGGCCGCGCGCGCCGTGGCGCCCGCCGCCGCCGCCAACTCGACGGTCAGCGAGATGGTCGTCACCGCTGAGAAGCGGCAATCGCCCCGCGACGAGAAAGCGGAGCAGTTGCGCCTCGCGGCCGAAGCCGGTCAGGCCGACGAGGTGGCGGCCTTGCTGGCCAAGGGAGCGGCGGTCGACCTTCCGGACGAGGCGGGGGATACGGCGCTGATGAAGAGCGTGCGGGCCGACCATCCCGCCGCCGCCATCCTCCTGCGCCGCCACGGCGCGAGCCTCGATCGCCGCAACCGGGCAGGCGAATCCGCCCGCGACCTTGCCGCGAGGGTTGGCGATCCGGAGCTGGATCGCGCGCTTGGGCTGAAGCCGTGAGGGCGGCGCAGGCCGCCCGCGCCCCTAACCCACCGGCTTCCTAACCGCCTCGTTCAGCCAGCGTTCAGCTTAAAATTCATAGGCTTATTTCATGAACGTTTCGGCTGCCCCGCCGTTATGCACTCACAAGGAGGCCACTATGAGAAAAGCTCTGACGGCCGCTCTGGCGGCCCTGACCCTCGGCGGCGCGGTCAGCGCCACGGCTGTGACCAGCGCCGAAGCGCGTCCCTATTACGGCGGTCACTACTACGGTCACCGCGGCAACGGCGCCGGCCTGGCCGTGGCGGGCATCGCCGGCCTGGCGCTCGGCGCGGCCATCGCGTCCGACCATCCGCGCTACTACGGCGGCTACTACGGCCCCGGCCCCTACGCCTATGGCTACGGCCCCGGCTACTACGGGACCTGCTACACCACCCGCTGGGTGTGGGACCCCTACTACGGCCGCCGCGTGCCGGTCCGTGAGGCCTACCCCTGCTAACCCCAAATCGGCGGAGAGCGCCTAGCCCTCCACCGCAAAGGTCAGGCCGGCGTTCGCCTCGAGGCGTTCGATCAGCCTGGACCCCATGACCGCGCCCGGCGTCCACACGCCGCCGGGCGCGGTTTTTGCGTCGCGCACCAGGCAGATCGCGGCCTCGGCCAGCATCTTCGACGTCGAGCCGTAGCCCGGGTCGCGGTCGCCCTTCACGCTCACCTTCACCTTGCGGCCGTCCTCGGCGATGCCGATGAAGACGATGTCGTAGAAGCCCGCCTCGCGCTCCGCCTTTGACGGGCCTTCGCCGGGCTTGGGACCGCCGGGACCCATGCCGGTGAACTCGGTCGGCGCGCCGGGGACCACGATCGACATCTCGTCATATTTGAAGTCCGTCCCCCAGGGGTGGCCCTGCAGAGCGTTGGAGCGGTGGACGTTCTTGGTGTTGATCACCGCCATCATGAACGGGCCCACGTCCGCGCCGACGTCGGCGTCATGCTCCACCGTCATCCCGGCCGGCTGCTCCGGCCCCTGGAAGCCGGGCGTCAGCGCGAACGGGTTCATCATCAGCATGCCGAGGCTCGGATCCTTCTGGATCGCCGCCATGGTCGCCGCCCCGCTGGCCGCCGTGCCGCCGGAAAGCCCGCCCTGCATGCCGCGGATGCGGCCCTTCACGCGCGGCACATAGGCGCCGAGCCTCGCCTTGGCGGTCTCCTCGGCGAAATAGACGCCGAGCTCGAAGGGGATGGAGTCGAAGCCGCAGGAATGGACGATCCGCGCGCCGGACGCCTTGGCCGCGGCGTCGTACTCGCCGATCACCTTGGCCATCCAGTTGGGCTCGCCCGACAGGTCCAGGCAGTCGGTCCCGGCCGCCACGCAGGCCGCCACGAGGCTGTCGCCATAGAGCTGATAGGGGCCCACCGTGGTGACGATCGCCTTGCCGCGGCGGACCATGGCGTCGAGCGAGGCCGGATCGTCGGCGTCGGCGACGATCAGCGGCGTTTCCGCAGGCAGGCCCATCTCGTCGCGCACCTGCGCCAGCTTCGCCGCGCTGCGCCCGGCCATGGCCCATTTCACGTCGCCGCCCACGCCATAGCGCTGCGCCAGATATTCCGCGACCAGGCGGCCGGTGTAGCCGGTGGCCCCATAGACGATGACGTCATATTCGGCGTTGGGGTTCATGGCGGGACCTTTCCGGGCTGGGTTTGGGACGGCTCCATACCATCCTGACGCAGCGTCGCGCCTATCCTTCGGCGCCCGCCTTGGCCATGATCGTCCGCATGATCGAGGTCTTCTTCGACTGCTCCAGCCCCTGGACCTACCTGGCCTTCGCGAACCTGCGCGCGCTCGCCGCCGAACTCGCCGTCGAGATCGAGTGGCGGCCGATCCTGGTCGGCGGGGTCTTCAACACCGTCAACCCCAGCGTCTACGCCCAGCGCGCCGACCCGGTCCCGGCCAAGGCCCGCTATATGCGCAAGGACCTCGCCGACTGGGCGCGGCACGCGGGCCTTCGCATCAAGTTCCCGCCCACCGTCTTCCCGGTGAACAGCGTCAAGGCCATGCGCGCCTGCATCGCGCTGCAGCCGCAGGGCAAGCTCGTCGACTTCGCCGCCGCGACCTTCGAGGCCTACTGGAGCGACGACCTCGACATCTCGCAGGACGAGGTCCTGGCGCAGGTCTGCGCGCGGGCCGGCGTGGACCCCGCCACGGTCTTCGAGGCCATCGCGGACCCTGCCATCAAGGACCAGCTCCGCGCCAACACCGAAGAACTCATCGCCCGCGGCGGCTTCGGCTCGCCCACCGTCTTCGTCGGCCGCGACGACATGTACTTCGGCAACGACCGGATGCCGCTGATCCGCGACGCGGTGCTGCGGCGGCGCTAAGCGCCCCTCGAAACATAACAGGAACATGCTATAGGCGAAGGATGGCCGACAGCGCGGGCCTGCCCGCCGATCTCCTGCCGCCGCGGTTCGCCGACTGGTTCGCCCAGCGGGGCTGGAGCCCGCGCGCCCATCAGCTGGCGATGATCGAGCGCGCCCGGGCCGGCCGCGACGCCCTGCTGATCGCGCCGACCGGCGGCGGCAAGACGCTGGCGGGCTTCCTGCCGAGCCTGATCGACCTGTCGACCCGGCCGCCGCCCAACGGCCCCTCCAGTCTGCACACACTCTACATCTCGCCGCTGAAGGCGCTGGCCGTGGACGTGGAGCGGAACCTCGGCGCCCCGATCGCCCAGATGGGCCTCCCCATCGTCGCCGAGAGCCGCACCGGCGACACCGGCCTCTCGCGCCGCCAGCGCCAGCGGGTGAAACCGCCGGAGATCCTGCTGACCACGCCCGAACAGCTCGCCCTGCTCTGCGCCTGGGAGGGCGCCCGGCTCTATTTCGAGAACCTGCAGTGCGTGATCCTCGACGAGATCCACACCCTGCACGCCTCGAAACGCGGCGACCTGCTGGCGCTGGACCTCGCCCGCGTCGCCCAGTTCGCGCCCCGCATGCGCCGTGTCGGCCTGTCGGCGACCGTCGACGATCCGGAGGTCATTAAGGCCTGGATGGCGTGTCACCGGCCAGTGGACCTCGTCGGCCCTCGCGACGCCGCAGGCGCCCCAAAGATAACCGCCGAGACCGCGGAGTTTCGCAGAGCGACAGAGGAAACCGCAGCTTCTCCGCGCATCTCTGCGACCTCCGCGGTTGAGAAATCGTGCGGCGCCGCCTCAATCGACCTCGTGCGCGGCCCCGCCGGCGCCGAGCCGATCGTCGAGGTCCTGCTCTCGGAGGGCAAGGTGCCCTGGGCCGGCCACACCGCCCAGCACGCCATGCAGGAGGTCTATGACGTCATCACCCGGTCGAAGACCGCGCTGATCTTCGTCAACACCCGCTTCCAGGCCGAGTTCGCCTTCCAGGAGCTCTGGCGGCTGAATGAGGACGCGCTGCCGATCGCGCTCCATCACGGCAGCCTCGCCGCCGAGCAGCGCCGCAAGGTCGAGGCGGCCATGGCGCGCGGCGAACTTCGCGCGGTCGTCTGCACCTCGACGCTGGACCTCGGCATCGACTGGGGCGACGTGGACCTGGTCATCCAGCTCGCCTCGCCGAAAGGCGCGAGCCGCATGGTGCAGCGGATCGGCCGCGCCAACCACCGCCTGGACGAACCCAGCCGCGCCCTCTTCGTCCCCGCCAACCGCTTCGAGATGCTGGAGTGCCAGGCGGCCCGCGAAGCCATCGCCGAGAACAAGCTGGACGGCGACCCGCCGCGCGTCGGCGCGCTCGACGTACTCGCCCAGCACGTCATGGGCTGCGCCTGTTCCGAGCCCTTCGACCTGCTGAAGCTCTACGACGAGGTTGTCAGCGCCGGCCCCTACCGCAACCTGCCCTGGGAGGACTTCGAGCAGGTCGTCGATTTCGTCTCGACCGGCGGCTATGCGCTCAAGACCTACGACCGGTTCCGCCGCATCGTGAAGGGCCAGGACGGGCTCTGGCGCGTGCGCAACCTGGAGACCGCGCAGCGCCATCGCCTGAACGTCGGCGCGATCGTCAGCCCCGCCATGCTGGCCGTGCGCGTCGCCACCCGGCGCGGCGCGGGCGGCCGCAAGATCGGCGAGATCGAGGAGGGCATGGTCGAGATGCTGGAGCCCGGCGAGACCTTCGTCTTCGCGGGCCAGGTCTGGCGCCTCGTGGCGGTGACCAACCTCGACGTCCTGGTGCAGGCCGCGCCCGGCGCCGACCCCAAGATGCCGTCCTGGGGCGGCTCGAAGTTCGCACTCTCCACCTACCTCGCCAAGCGGGTCCGCCAGCTGATGTACGACCAGGCGCACTGGCAGGTGCTGCCCGCCGACGTGCGGGAATGGCTGGAAGCGCAGCGCGACCGGTCCCTGATCCCCGAAGAAGACGAGATGCTGCTGGAGACCTTCGCCCGCGGTCACCGCCAGTTCCTGGTCTGCTATCCCTTCGAGGGGCGCCTGGCGCACACCACGCTGGCCATGCTGCTGACCCGCCGGCTGGAGCGGATGGGGCGCGGGCCGCTGGGCTTCGTCTGCAACGATTATGCGCTGGCGGTCTGGGCCATCAAGCCGCTGGATCAGGTCGACTTCGCCGAGCTCTTCGCCGAGGACATGCTGGGCGACGACCTGGAGGCCTGGCTCGCCGACAGCTTCATGATGAAGCGGGCCTTCAAGGGCTGCGCGATCATCGCCGGCCTGATCGAGCGCCGCTTCCCCGGCCAGCAGCAGAAGACGGGACGCCAGATCACCTTCTCCACCGACCTGATCTACGACACCCTGCGCCGCCACCAGCCGGACCACCTCCTGCTGCGCTGCGCCCGCGACGATGCGGCGACAGGCCTCGTGGACGTGGCCCGCCTGGGCGCGATGCTGGCGCGGATCAAGGGGCGCATCCGGCATTCGCCGCTTGAACATCTTTCGCCGTTTTCGGTGCCGATCCTGCTGGAGATCGGCAAGGAACGCAGTCCGGGCCACAGCGGCGAGACCATGATCCTGAAGGAAGCCGAAGAAGACCTGATCGCCGAGGCCCTGCAGTGAACGCGCTTGCCGAGACGGCTTTCATCTACGACTACGCCAACGGCGACTGCGGCGGCCTGCGCACGCGGATCGGCGGGGCGGACGCCCTGTTGCGCTGTTCCGGCGCGCTGTGGCTGGCCGCCGAGCGGACCCTGGTGGTCGCCGACCTGCACCTGGAGAAGGGCAGCTCCTACGCCGCGCGCGGCCAGATGCTGCCGCCCTACGACACGCGCGAGACCCTGCGCCGGCTTGGCGCCGAGGTGGCCGCGCTAACACCCGCGACCGTGATCCTGCTCGGCGACACCTTCCACGACCGCCGTTCCGAGGACCGCCTGGCGGCCGATGACGCGGAGACCGTGCGCGAACTGGCGCGGGGCCGCACGCTCATCTGGGTGGTCGGCAACCACGACGCCGACGGCCCCCGAGCGCTCCCCGGCGAGACGGCGGACGAGCTCAGCCTCTGCGGCCTCACCCTGCGCCACGAGCCGCGGCCCGGCCTGCAGCCCGGCGAGGTCAGCGGCCATCTGCACCCCGCCGCCCGCGTGAAGGCCACCCGCGGCAGCGTCCGCCGCCGCTGCTTCATCACCGACGCCGAACGCCTGATCCTGCCCGCCTTCGGCGCCTACGCCGGCGGCCTAAACGTCCGCGACCAGGCCTTCGCGGGCTTCTTCATACGCGCCCCCATCGTCGGCGCCCTGGGCCGGGACCGCGTGCACGCGGTGGGCTGGCGCTCGCTGGCGGGAGACTGAGGGGACCTCCAAGATCCTCCCCCAGCGCGAAGCGCGATTGAGGGGGAGGTGTCTCGCGCGCAGCGACGAGACGGAGGGGGTTGCAGCCCAACCACCCATCAGCCGCCAAAGCGGTTGGTCGCGCCATAGCGTTTGCTAAGCTCAAGCCATGGACGGCTCGCGGGTCACCAAGGATCGCGCCGAGGCGCTGTCGGAAGCGGCCACTCAACGCCCCGCCGACAAGCGGACATCGATGGATTTCGACCTTCGGCCTTGACTCCGGATCTTCTATGTTCTACGTTTGTTCTCAACCATGACCTCCGCCGACCCCCGCAGCAGACAGCTCTCCGAGATGGCCGAGTGCGCCTATCGGCTGGGGATGGCGTTCGGTGCGGCGACCGAGAAGGCGCAGGGCACGGACGGCTGGCTCGCCTACTTCAACGCATTCGACCGCTGCTTCTTCGCCGTGCGGGTCGCAACCGCGCTGCAGCTGCGTCTGGACCGGACGCCGGCTGGTCCGCACGAGGCGGCCACGGACCGCGAGGACCTGATGGAGCGTGCCGATCCACCCGAAGCTGAGGATCGCGATCGCGGCTATGACGAGCGCGACCGGGACCGCGAGACCGAACGCGCCAGCCTGCCGATCCTGCTGCGCACCCTGGAGGGCGTCGCCGCCGACGCGGAGACGCTGCCGGGCGCCGAGCCCGCGGAGCTCCTCACCCTGCGCGAACTGATCGCCCACGCGAAGGCCGCGCCAAGCCCAGCTCAAAGTCTGAGGTCCCGGCGCACCGGCTCCGGCGCCGCCCCCGCGCCTCCGCTGCGAAGTCCCGCCTCCAACGTCGCCCAGGTGCTAGCCGCCCGCCGCGCCACCGGGCCCCCGCGACGCTAGAGCGGCGCTTGAGGTCTTCCCGCCCCATGCGCGGCGAAGCCGCTATTTCGAACCGCGGAGATCGCGGAGATACGCGGAGGCGACGGTGGACGATAACGGGCTTGGTGAGCGACTTCTGGGCTGTGCGCTGAAGGTGCATAGGGCTCTCGGCCCCGGCCTATTGGAGAACGCCTACGAGGCGTGCCTTTGCCATGAATTATCGAAGTCCGGCATCGTTCACCAACGCCAACTGGCGCTGCCGATCCAATACGATGGGATGAGGGTCGATCTGGGATATCGGCTCGACATCCTGGTGGAGGACAAGGTGGTCGTCGAGGTGAAGGCGATCACTGCTCTGACCGATCTCCACAGAGCCCAACTGCTCAGCTACCTGAAACTCGGCAACTACCGGCTAGGCTACCTGCTGAATTTCAATGTCAAAATGCTCAAGGACGGCATCTGCCGTCTGGCTAACGGCCTCTGATCCCATGCCGTGCGCCCTCCGCGTATCTCCGCGATCTCCGCGGTTAGAGATATCAGACGTGGCCGGTCTTCAGCGCCTGGTCGAGGCAGACGGCCAGCGAGATGCAGGCGGCCGCGGTGATGGTGGTCGAGAGCCTCGGGTAGCGGGCGGGCACGTCGGGCGCCTGGTGGTCGAACAGCCACTGGGCCAGGAAGGCGGCGATGCAGCCGCCGATCACCCAGCCGTCCGGGATCCGGTGCCGCGAGAACAGGATCGCCCAGGCCACCACTGGCGACAGGACCGAGATGATCAGGCGGAGCGGACGCGGCTCAGCCCGCCCGCTCTCCAGGCCCCAGCGGACGCCGCCCAGGAAGGCCAGCACGCACCCCGACCAGTTGAGAATGACGGTGAGCGCCGGCCTTGCGACATCCGGCGCGCCCCAGCCGTAGGCGATCGCGGCGGCCGGAAACGGCGCCAAGGTGGTCAGCGTGATGATCCAGAGCGCCGGCGGGATGGCGCCATAGGTTCCTGAAGGACGGGGGGCTGAAGCGTGCGGCTGGTCCGTCACCGATCAGTCTCTCCGAAACGCCGAAGACGCCGCCCAGCCCGCGCAAAGCGCGAACGCCATCGCCGCCAGACCGTAGGACCATGGCCTGCGATGGGCCCAAAGGTAAAGGCCGCGCTCGACGCCGACCTTTTCGACGGTGAGGCTGCGATCCTTCTCGGCCACCAGCTGGTGGTCCTGGAACAGCAGGATGCGCACATCGTACCGGCCGATGGGCGCCTCGGCCGGCAGCGGGATCTCGGCGCGGAACAGGCCCCTGTCCACGAAGCGGACCCCGTGCTCGTCCACGTCATAGAGGTGGTCGGCCGTCTTCAGCCGCACCACGGCGCGCTCCCAGTCGAGGTAGTCGGCGCCCAGGCTGGAGACCACCACGTCGCGCACGCCATAGCGGGTCTCGATCTTCTGCTCGGCCGGCGCATTCATCGCCAGGTGGTCGACCCCGGCGCCCAGGCGGCGCAACTCCCCGAACCGGGCGATGTCGTCCAGCGGCCGCGTGGAGGCGGCGATGTAGAAGCCCGGAGCCCCTTGGAAGACCACCGGGCGGCTGTTGATCCACAGGCCCGCGATCTTCGACTTCCGGGCGATCCGCACCGGCTGGTCGGGGCCGCGCACGATGACGATCACGTCGCTGGGCCGGGACGCCGGATCGAAGACCGCGCCGTAGAGCACGATCTGGTCGCCGCGGAAGTCGGAATTGACCCGCACATTGGTCTCGGTGAGCGCCGCCGAGATCACGGCGCGGCCGGCGTGCGGCGGTGGAAGCGGCGTCGGCAGGATCAGCGCCATCAGCCGTTCCCCGACATCAGCACGAAGGGCTCGTGCGGCGTGAAGAACAGGCCAAGCCCCATGCGCAGGCCGACCATCAGCACGATCAGCGCCAGCAGGGCGCGCAGCTCCTCCGCCCGGAACCGCGACGACGCCCGCGCGCCGAGCTGGGCCCCCAGGACGCCGCCCACCAGCAGCAGCGTCGCCAGCAGGATGTCCACCGTCTGGTTGCGGCCCGCCTGCAGCACGCCGGTGAGCGCGGTGGTGATGATGATCTGGAACAGGCTGGTGCCGACCACCACGCTGGCCGGCATGCGCAGGATGTAGACCATGGCCGGCACCAGCACGAAGCCGCCGCCGACCCCCATGATCGCCGAAAGCACGCCCACGAAGGCGCCCAGCGCGATCGGCGGGATGACGCTGATGTAGAGCCGCGACCGCGGGAAGCGCAGCTTCAGCGGCAGGCCGTAGAGCCAGGGCGGGCGGCGGTCGCGGCGCGGCGGCGCCGGCAGATTTCGCCGCCGCCGCAGGATCGCGCCGGCCGACTCCCAGAACATCAGCCCGCCGATGATGCCCAGGAAGATCAGGTAGGAGAGCGACACCACCAGGTCGGCCTGGCCCAAGAGGCGCAGCCAGCGGAACAGCTCGACGCCGGCCACCGAGCCCACAGCGCCGCCCGCCGCCAGCACGCCGCCCATGCGGAAATCCACCGCCCGCTTGCGGCCATAGGACAGCACGCTCGACATCGACGACGCCGCCACATGGTTCGACATGCTGGCCACCGCCACCGCCGGCGGGATGCCGAGGAACACCAGGACCGGCGTCATCAGGAAGCCGCCGCCGATGCCGAACAGGCCGGAGATGAAACCCACCAGGGCGCCCAGCGCGATCAAGAGCGGCGCATTCACCGACACCTCGGCGATGGGCAGATAGATGTCCAAGTTTCAGAGCCCCGGTAGGCCGGGCCGAACTCGGCTCAACGGTTGAAGACGGAGAGCCGGGAAACGGTGACGGGATCGAGTGTGCCGGTGGCGGCCAGACCCTGATCGCGCTGATAGGCGGTGACCGCAAGCTTCAGGTCGCGCGAATTGGCCCCGTCGGGGCGGCCCTTGTAGTAGCCGAGCCGGCCCAGAATCTTCTGCGCCGAGACCAAGGAGGGGGCGTAGGCCAGCGCCTGCGCCGTCGGGGCGGCGCCGGCGGGCTCGAAGGCGTCGGCCTGGTGTTCGGCCTGGGCAAGCTGGGCCGCGGACAGTTTGCCCTCGATATCCATCGCGCTGGCGCGTGCGCCCGCGTCGCCGGAGTTGGCCGCGATGGTGAACCACTTGTAGGCCTGGGCGAGGTCGCGCGGCACGCCGGAGCCCGACTGATAGAGCAGGCCCAGATTGTACTGCGAATCCACCACGCCATGCTCGGCGGCGCTCTTGAACCACCGCCCCGCGGCCGCCGTATCGGCCGGGCCGCCTTCGCCGCGGAAATAGTAGAGCGCCACGTTGTGCATGGCGGTCGGGTCGCCACCCTCGGCGGCGCGCAGCGCCCAGCGGCGGGCCTCCCCGAGATTGATGGTCACCCCCGCCTGGCCGGTCTCGTAGAGGTGGGCGAGGAACATCTGCGCCGGCGCATAGCCGCCGTCGGCGATCCCCTTCAGCCTGGCGAGCGCGCCCGGCTGCTTCTGATCCACGGCGGCGGCGGTCCTGGCGTAGTCGGCCTCGATCGAGGAAGCCTGGGCAGCGGTGGCGTCGGCGGCGGGCGCCGCCGGGATCGACCGGCTCTCCGGGCCCGCGATCGGCGATGGGCCCGCCGCGTCGGGTGTGAGCGCCAGCGCCGCGCGCGGGCTCGCCTCGAACGGCTGCAGCACGCGCGCGCCGGTCGGGCCTTCCATCAGCACCACGCCGGCGGCGCCGACACTGAGGAACGCGGCCCCGCCGGCCACCATCAGGGCGGTCTGCCAGGTCGAGGGCGGCCGGGCCTTCAGCGTGCGGAACAGGCCGCCGGCGCGCAGGCCGCGCGAGCGGCGGTCCGGCGCGTGCAGGATCCTGGGCTTCGGCGCGGCCGCGGCGGCCCGGGCGGCGGCGCGCGCCTGCTCGATCACCTCGCGGGTGGAAAGTTGCGGCGAGACCTCGACCGGCGGCGGTTCCTCGACCGAGGCCTCGGCGGTGGGCGCCGCGACCTCCAGCTGGTCCTCCTCGTCCCGCTCGGCCAGCGGCGCGAACGCATCGGGGGCGAGCGCATTGGGGGCGAAGGCGTCGACGTGGGCGAAGTCTTCCTCGCTGAACGCCGGATTGCTGGGATCGAGCGCCGGCTGGCTGACCGGCTCGGCGCGCGAGAACAGCTCCGCGCCGAACACCAACGGGGCGGCCGGCAGCTCGTTCTCGGCGTCCTCCACCCGCGGCGGCGCGGGCGCCTCGTGCGCCGCGCCGACCAGCGGATCGGCGTCCAGCCGTGCGCTCGCCTCGGCCAGCAGCTTGGCGGTGCGTTCCTCGCTCTGGCGGATGCGTTCGGCCAGGTCGCTGGCCGCCCGCTCGTGGCGCTGCTCGATCCGCTCGGTGACCTTGGCCACCTGCTCGCCCACGTCGTCGATGGCCTGGGCCGCGCGGCGCTCGGACTGGATGATGCGGTCGGTGAGCCGCTCGGTGATCGCGCCGATCTCCGCGCCCAGCCGCTCCAGCGCCTCAGCGTGCAGCTGATCGGTGCGGCCCAGGCGGTTTTCGACGGCGCCGGCGATGCGCGCGATCTCGCCGCCCACCTGCTCGATGGCCTCGGCGCTGCGCTGCTCGGTGCTCTGGACCCGGCGGTTCAGGGTCTCGGCCATGGTCAGGACTTCGCGGCCCATGTGCTCGATCGCCCGGGCCGAGCGCTGGTCAGCGGCGGCGATCTGCTCAGCCATTTCGCCGAGCCGCGCCTCGACCTGGGCGCCGCCGGTGGCGGCCAGCCGCTCGGCGATCTCGGTGCGGGCGTCCTCGACGCGGCGGCTGAGCTGGTCGGCCAGCGAGGTCAGCCGGCTGTCCATGTCGCTGCGCACGCTGCCGTCGGCGGCGTACATGCGCTGATCGAGCTGGGCGAGACTGTCACGCAGGCTCTCCAGCGCCTCGCCCGTGCGGGCCTCGGCGTCGGCCAGCCGTTGGCCCAGTTGCGAGACCACCTGGTCGATCAGCCGGGCCGGATCCTCGCCGGCCTCGGCGTTGGCCAGGCGGGCTTCGAGCTCGGCTAGGCTGGCGCGGCTGCGCGCTTCGCCGTCGGCGATCTGGCTGCTGACCCGCGTGACCTGGTCTTCGATGATCTTCAGGGCTTCGGTGGAGCGCGGCCCGGAGAGCTCGGTCTCCATCCGGCGCATGCGGTCCGACGCCCGCGCCTGCTCGGCGGCCAGCTGTTCGGCGGCGGCGTCGAAGCGGGTGGCGACGGCCAGGTGCTCGCGCTCGGCGGTCTCGATGCGGGCCATGGCGTGGCGCACGGAGTGCTCGACGCCGGAGATCGCCAGGCCGGTGCGGGTCTCCGACGCCTCGATGCGATCGGTCAGGCGGTCCAGGGCGAACGCGATCCGCCCCAACTCGTCTGATCTCGCATTGAACGTCGGCGACGGCATGAAAGACTTCGCGGGTTCGACCGCGGCCCGGAGCGGCCGCGCGCTGAAATGCTCCTCGGAGGTGACGTCCTCCGGCATGTCATCTTCTAGAATAACTCGGTTAAGCCATTCTCCCAGAGTCATGCCGGAACGCCGGGCAAGCTCCTTGGCGACCTCGCGGGCCTTGGGATCGATCCCCTTGACGCTCCAGGGCGCCGCCGCCGTCATCGAATCGCCCCTCCTGGACGGGGTTACGCTAGCACCGTCTCTTGGGGTGTAAACGAAAGCCTAACGCTAGATGTAGTGGCAGGCAGGCTTGAGCTGTGGACAGATCGATCCTTGGCGGGGCGGCGGCTTCCGTTTGACGGGTTCAACTGCGATACGGCGTCGCACATGGATCTGACGCTCACTTTGGAGGTCGCGGCGGGCTTTTTCGCGGTCGCGGTCTTCGCCGGATGGCGCGGCGCGCGGCCGCCCAATCCGCACAAGGGCCCCCGTCTGATGCCCTGGCGGTTCATCATGCTGCTGTCGGGCGCGGTCCTCCTGTTCGTGCTCGGCCACGCCGTCCATCTCCTGGTGTCGGGCGGGCAGGACTAGGCGGGAGCCCCCGGGGCCTCAGCGCCTTACCGGGAATTCATTGGACTTCACCCCGGCCAAGCTCGACCGTTGCGGGCGAGAGCGATGCGGGTATTGGGGTCTGGATAATGCGAACACTTACCATCGGCGCCCTGTGCGTCTCGGCGTTGGCCCTGTCGGCCTGCGTGACGCGCGTCGACTACGATGGCTACGAGGTCTCCCAGGTCGGCGGCTCGCCGCTGAGGGCGGTCGCGGCGCTGGATTGCCCCGATACCCAGGGCGTCTTGACGCGCACCAGCCGGTCCGCGGATGGACGGACCTGCGACTACGAAGGGCCGGTGGGCGAGATGGTGCGGCTGAAGCTGGTGGCGCTCGACGGGCGCTCGGCCGCCGAAGTCCTGGCCCCGTCTCAGGCCGAGCTGCGCGCCCTGCTGCCGGTCTCCACGCCCTATGTGCCGGCGGTCAGCCGTGACGAGCCCGGCGAACACGCCAACGTCGACCTGCCGTTCTTCCACGTGCACACCGTTGGCGACCACGCCGACGTTAGGATCTTCGGGATCAAAATCCACTCGGACGGCGACAACGCCAACGTGCAGACCCATCTGGGCGGCGCCCACACCGTCGTGCATGCCAGCCATGACGGCGCCGAGGTGATCGTCGATGACGTCGGGCGCACGAACGCCTCACTGGTCTATGTGCTGGCCAGCGACCGGAAGGCCGCGTCCGGCTATAGCGCCGTGGGCTATGTGGCCAAGGGCCCGGCGGCAGGGCCTTTGGTGGTCGGCGAGTTCCGCGCGACGACGCGCGACGGCGAATACCACCGCCACAGCGACAATAACGATCTCGACCGGCTGATCGACCGCAACGTCAGGGGCTAGGCGGCGGGCCGGCCCCGCCGCCCGGGCGGCGCGCCTAGGACAGGAACGCCTTGCCGCCCGTGCCGGTGATCTTCGCCGGATCCTTCATATCCGCGGCCGAGGCGACCATCGGGGCGTCCATCACCTTCTTGAAGGCCGTGCGGAAGGCCGCCATGTCCTGCGGCGAGCCCACCGAGATGCGCACGGCGTTGGGCCACACCGGCCAGATGCGGCCGATATAGACCTTCTCCTTCTGCATCCCGGCGATCACCGTGTGCGCCGGACGGCCGGTGTCGATCATGAAGCAGTTGGAGACCGAGGTTCCGACCGGCTTGTAGCCATTGGACTTCAGCCAGGCGAGGGTCTCGACGCGGCTGTCGGCGATCCACTTCTTGCGGGTGGGGATCAGGTCGGCGTCGGCGAGCGAGGCGCGCGCGGCGACCAGCGCGGTCACCGGCATGGCGTTCTGGTAGTAGGGCGTCAGCTTGTCCAGGAGGTCCGGGCGGGCGATCGCCACGCCGCAGCGGATGCCGGCCATGCCGTAGATCTTGGAGAAGGTGCGGAGCACGATGATGTCCTTGCCCGCCGCCACCTGGTCCAGCACGTCGTGCTCGTCGGACAGGTGGATATAGGCCTCGTCGACCAGCAGGATCGAGCCCTTCGGCTTGTTCTCCAGCGCCCAGAGGATTTCCTCGCGCGGCGTGATGGTGCCGGTCGGGTTGTTCGGGTTGACGATGTAGATCAGGCCGGCGTTCGGATCGACGGAGACCATCTTCTTGACGTCGTGCGAGTAGGTCGACGTCAGCGGCACCTTGTGGACCGGCGCCTTGGAGATCTGCGCGGCCATGTTGGCCGACTCGTAGGACGGGTCGGCCATGACCAGGCCCTTGCCCGGCCCGGTGAAAGCCAGCGTCGTGTAGTGCAGCGGCTCCGAGGAGCCGGCGTAGAAGGCGATGTTCTCCGGCTTCAACCCGTGCTTGGCGGCGTATTCGTTCGTCAGCGCGGTGAGTTCGCCCATCCGGTCGTAGCGGCCGCCCAACGGCAGGATCTTGGTGATCGCCTCACAGGCCGCCTTGCAGGGGCCGAGCGGATTTTCGTTGGCGTTGATGATCACCGCGTCCGGCGGCAGGACGCCCAGCATTTGAGAGGCCAGCTTGGCGTGGGCCATTTCGGCCTCGCCGAGAATCGGGATCGCGGTCGCCACCGCGGTGGCGAACAGAAATGAGCGGCGGCCCATCAGCGGTTGATCGGTAGCCGTTTCGCTCTCGGTGTGGACTTCACTCATCGCCTGATTTCCCTCTTTCGTCGCCGCGCGGGCGTCAGCCCAGCCATCGCGGGCGCAAATCACGAAAAGCAGGGTGCGGACGGGCTTTCGGCGATCGCAACCAGAATTTGCAGCGAAGCGCGGTTCAGGCGGCGCCTGCTCAAGTCGCGCTCAGCTTTTGCGCCGACGAGGTCGATTCTTGGCCAGCGCGGGCGACTACCAGCGGGGCGAGAAGATGTTCTCGATGCCCTGGAACAGGAAGTCGCCGGCCGCGACGCCGACGGCCATCTGGCCCGCGCCGCGCAGGAAGCCACCCAGGCCGCTGTTGGCCGCGAACGGGCTCGACTGGATCGGCGCACCGCCCTGTCCGGCCCAGGGTCCGCCGTAGCCCTGGCCGGCGTAGGGCGCATCGCCCGACCCAGCCGCGCCGCCCCGGTCACCCCAGACCGGCGCCATGGCCGGCGCGTCTGCCGGCGCGACGTTCGGCACGGCCCGCGCAGGCGCCGCGGGGGCGAGGAACGAGCTGGGCGCCGCCTGACCGGCGAGTTGGGCCTGGGCGGCGTGCAGCGCCTGGTCGGCGAGGATAGCGTGTTGCACCAGCAGATAGGCGGCGTCCGGATTGGCGCGCACGGCGTCGGCGATCATCGCCTCGGCCTCGGGGTCCTTGGTCACATTCGGCGTGCGGCCGAGGTCAGCGAGAAAGCTCTGCAGGATGCTGCGTTCGTCGGGCGTCATGGCGGGTCTCCGGAGTTCACCGATCAGCTAGGCAGGCCCGAACACCACGGCAAGGGGAGATCACAGCAAGGGGACGCTTATGCGGCGGCGGCGTCTGGCGCCGGCTCGCCCCGCGGCTCTTCGGTCTTCTTGGGCCGCTTGGAGAGGCCGGAGACGCCGCCGGACGACAGCAGGCCGACATCGGCCATCAGCCAGGGGATCGACCACTTGTGCGGGGCCGCGCAATAGCGAGGCTGCCAGAGCGGGTCGTACTTGTCCTTGTACCGGCGCACGCCCTGGAAATTGTAGATTTCCTCGCCGCGCTCGAAGAGCAGGCGTCCGACGCGCGACATGATCGGGGCCAGCGGCCGGTCGTCGAGACCGGCCAGCGGCGCGATACCGAACTCGAAGGCTTCGTAGCCCTGCTCACGGCCCCAGGCGATCAGCTCGACGAACAGATAGTCCATGATGTTGTTGGGCGCTTCGTCAGCGTACCGCATCAGGTCCATGGAAAAGGCCGAACGGCTGGCCGTGGTCCAGAGCGTCGCGAAGGCCACGGGCTTGCCCTCGAATCGCACCAGGGCGACCGGAAACTCCTGCACATAGCCCGGCCAGAAGCCGCCCATGGAAAACCCCTTCTCGCCGCCTGCGTGATGCGACAGCCATTCGTCGGAGATCGCCTGCAGGGTCGGCAACATGGCGGTCACCGCCTCGCCCTGCAGGACCTCGAAGGTCGCGCCCGCCTCGCCGAGCTTGCGCCAGGCGCGCCTGGCCGTGCCGCGCTTGCGGCCGTCCATGGAGAAGCTCTCCAGGGGCACGGCGGCGGTCTCGCCGACCTTCTGAATGGCGAAGCCCAGCTCGACGATTTCCGGCAGGTCCTCGGCGTTGAGGCCATGCACGCCCGGCCGCGCCGCGTGGCTGTCGGCCAGCTCACGGAACCGCCAGAGCAGTTCCTGGCGCTCGTCGCGGCGGCCCACCGGCGCGCCCAGCGCGACCCAGGACCGCCCGCGCACGCCGAACATCAGGAAGCTCTCGCCCGACGCCGAGAACAGGAACCGCTTGTCGCCCAGCAGCGCCAGGTTGGAGCCCGGCTCGGCGACCTCGGCCTTGGCCAGGATCGCGCGCACCCGCTCGTAGTCCGGGTCATGCTCGCCGACCACCGGCGGGGTCGCGGCCGAGACGAACAGACGCCAGACCCCGAACGCGAACAGCACCAGCGCCGCGCCGGCCCAGGCGCGCACTGCCCGCTCGGCGTCGGCGTCGGCCATCACCCGCCACCAGGGCCGGTCGGCGTAGTCGGAATGCTGGAAGGTCCACAGGCCCAGCAGGCCGGTCCCAACCACGGCGCAGGCTGCGCTGAACAGCCAGCCAGGCGTGATCTCCATCCGGGTGAGCCGCGAGGTGCGCGGGAAGGCGCCGTGGAAGGGTGCGAGCGCCGCGGCCAGGACCACGAGCGCGGCGGTCTCCTCCCAGTTGAAACCCTTCAGCAGGGCCAGCGTCGCGCCCAGCAGGAGCGCGCCCAGCGTCGCGTACCAGGCCGCGTCCAGCCGGGCCCGCAGGCCGAACGACAGCAGCACCAGCGCCAGGCCCAGGATACTGGAGAGGAAGTGCGCCGCCTCGATGAGATAGACTGGGGTGATCTGGATCAGCCGCATGAAGCGCACGGGCTCGGACGGCGTGGCGCCCGACACCAGCAGCATGACGCCCGCCGCCGCGGTCAGGATCGCGGCCGTCCAGGGCGCCAGCGCAAACGCCGCCGGGCGAAGGTCCCTCAAGAATTGCATCCAGCCCCGTCGGTCCGTTTCAGAGTGGACGATCTATAGCCGATTTGTGAGGATTGAGCGTCTCAAACGGCTGTTTCGTTGCGCAAACGCCGGCGCTAAGGTGAACCACGCTTCCGCCTTCTGAAGAGTGCTGCAGACCGCCATGGCTGATTTCGGCGCCGCCGACCTCGACACCTTCCGCGCGGAGGTCCGCGCCTGGCTGGAGGCTGAGTATCCGGCCGAGTTGCGCGACGCTGACGCCAAGACCGATCCCGAGGCCGTCTGGGGCGGCCGCGCCTTCGCGGGCTCGGACGACCCGCAGAGCGTCTGGATGCGGCGCTGCGCCGAGCACGGCTTCACCGCCCCGACCTGGCCGAAGGACTACGGCGGAGGCGGGCTGACCGCGGCCCAGGCCCGCGTCGTCGACCAGGAGATCGCGCGGGGCCGCTATCGCCCGCCGCTGCTGTCATTCGGCATCTGGATGCTGGGGCCGGTCCTGCTGGAATACGGCAACGAGGCCCAGAAGGCCGAACACATGCCCAGGATCACCCGCGGCGAGATCCGCTGGTGCCAGGGCTACTCGGAGCCCGGCGCCGGGTCCGACCTCGCGAGCCTCGCCACCAAGTGCGTCGACATGGGCGACCACTGGCAGATCGACGGCCAGAAGGTGTGGACGAGCTACGCCGACAAGGCCGACTGGTGCTTCTGCCTGGTGCGCACCGACGCCACGAAGAAGCACGAGGGCATCTCTTTCGTGCTGATCGATATGGCCTCGCCCGGCGTCGAGACGCGGCCGATCAAGCTGATCAGCGGCGAGAGCCCGTTCTGCGAGACCTTCTTCACCGGCGTGAAGATCCCCAAGGGCAATCTGGTCGGCAAGATCAACGGCGGCTGGGAGATCGCCAAGCGGCTCTTGCAATACGAGCGCCAGAACATCTCCGCCGGCTTCGGCGAGGGCGGCGGCGTGGGCGGCGGCTCGGCGGCGGACCTGGCGGAGATCGCTAAGACCTACGTCGGCCTTGAGGACGGCAGGCTCGCCAACCTGGAGCTGCGCCGCCGGGTCACCCAGAGCAAGATGAACTCCCAGACGCTCCGCCAGACCATCGGCCGGATCGCCGCGGAAAGCCGGGCGTCCAACGGCCCGTCGGCCGCCACCTCGATCATCAAATATGCGGCGGCCGAGTTCGCCAAGGAGCGCGCCGAGCTGGTGGTGGAGGCCATGGGGGGCCTCGGCCTCGGCTGGGACGGCGAAGGCTTCACGCCCACCGAGACCGCGGCGGTGCACGGCTGGCTGCGCACCAAGGCCAACTCCATCGAGGGCGGCACCTCGGAGGTCAATCTGAACGTGATCTCCAAGCGCGTGCTCGGCTTGCCCGACCCGAAATAGACGAAAACGGCCCGTTCTATTTCGAGCGGACCCGAGAGCTGATTTTTAGGACTAGATTTCGATGGCGGATTTTGGCGGCGACACCGAAGCCTCTTTGGGGGCCTTCCGGGCCGAGGCCCGGGCCTGGCTGGACGCGAACTTTCCGAAGGCCCTGGCGAAGGACCCGATGGCGCAGCTCGCCAAGCTGCAGGCCAAGCCCGAGAGCCCCGAGGTCAAGGCCTGGCGCCACGCCTTGGGCGCCAAGGGCTGGGGCGCGCCGACCTGGCCCAAGGAGGTCGGCGGCGGCGGCCTCTCCCGCGCCGAGGCCAAGGTGCTGGCCGAGGAGATGGCCGCCATCGGCGCGCGCAATCCGATCGGCGGCATGGGCATCTCGTTCTTCGGCCCGACGCTCTTGGAATATGGCTCCGAGGCGCTGAAGAAGCAGCACTTCCCGGGCATCGTGAACGGCGACGTCTGGTGGTGCCAGGGCTACTCGGAACCCGGCTCAGGATCGGACTTGGCCTCCCTGCAGACCTTCGCAGAGGACAAGGGCGACCACTTCCTCGTAAATGGTTCAAAAATATGGACTTCTGGCGCACAGAACGCCGACATGTGCTACTGTCTCGTGCGCACCGACAAGGCCAAGAAGCATGAAGGCATCAGCTTCCTGCTGATCGAAATGAAGACGCCGGGCGTCGAGGTGCGGCCGATCCTGTTGATCAATGGCGTCTCGCCCTTCTGCGAGACCTTCTTCACCGACGTGAAGGTTCCGAAGGACCAGCTGTTCGGGCCGCTGAACGGCGGTTGGACGGTGGCCAAGCGGCTGATGCAGTTCGAGCGGGACTCGATCGCGGGCTCGCTGGGCTCGGGCAATATCGGCCAGACGGTCGCCATGCCGACGATCCCGGAGGCCGCGAAGGCGGCGCTGGGCGTCGACGAGGACGGCCGGCTCAGCGATCCGGACCTGCGCCGGCGGATCACCGACCACCTGATGGAGAACCGGGCGTTCCAGCAGACCATGAAGCGGGCGGCCGACGATGCACGGGCCTCCAACGGGCCCTCGAACACCGCGGCGATCATGAAATACGCCGGCGCCAAGATCGCTCACGAGCGCAACGAGCTGATGATCGAGGCCTTCGGCCTGGAGGGCCTGGGCTGGGACGGCGCGGGCTTTTCGGAGCAGCAGCTGGCGGCCGTGCGGTCGTGGCTGCGGTCCAAGGCCAACTCGATCGAGGGCGGCACCTCGGAGATCAACCTGAACATCGTGGCCAAGCGCGTCCTGGGCCTGCCCGATCCCCAGAAGAATTGAACGAAGACACGAGACTCCAAACCATCGCATTTCCGTGCTACGATTTATCTAAAGTATTGAATATATAAGATATTAGGGAGAATTTCAGATGGCCGACTTCGGTGGCTCCGACCAGGACGCCTTCCGCGCCGAGGCGCGCGAGTGGCTCGAGGCCAACTTCCCCAAGTCGCTGGCGAACCAGCCAGTGCAGATGATCCCGGGCGCCGAGGGCCTGAGCGCCGACGGCAAGCTGTGGAAACAGCGGATGGCCGACAAGGGCTGGGGCGCGCCGACCTGGCCGACCGAATATGGCGGCGGCGGCCTGACCGGCGCCCAAGCGCGCGTGCTGCAGCAGGAGATGAACCGCATCGGCGCCGACAATCCGGTGGCCGGCATGGGCACCTCGATGTTCGGCCCGACGCTCTTGGAATACGGCACCGAGGCGCAGAAGAAGCGCCACATCCCGCCGATCGTGCGCGGTGAGCTGCGCTGGTGTCAGGGCTATTCCGAGCCCGGTGCGGGCTCCGATCTCGCGAGCCTTCAGACGAAGTGCGAGGACGCCGGAGACCACTGGAAGATCAACGGCCAGAAGATCTGGACCAGTGGGGCGCAATATGCCGACTGGTGCTTCTGCCTCGTCAGAACAGATACCACGAAAAAGCACGAGGGCATAAGCTTTGTGCTGATCAACATGCATCAGCCGGGCGTGGAAACTCGCCCGATCAAGCTGATCGCCGGCAACTCACCCTTCTGCGAGACCTTCTTCACCGACGCGCGCGCCGAAAAGGACGACATGGTCGGGCCGCTGAACGGCGGCTGGACGGTGGGCAAGCGGCTGTTGCAGCACGAGCGCTCGGGCCAGGGCGGCGGGCGGATGATGGCCGGCCAGGACGTGGTGTCGCTGGCCAAGAAGTACGTGGGCCTCGACGACAAGGGCCGCATCGCCGACCCGGACCTGCGCACTCGCGTCGCCAAGCACATGATGGACGCCCGCGCCCACAGCCTGACCCTGCAGCGCGCGGCGGACGAGGCGAAGGGCAATCAGAACCCCAGCGCCACCACCTAGGTGATGAAGAACTCCGGCACCTGGATCGGTCAGGAAAAGGCCGAGCTGACCGTCGAGATCATGGGCAGCCAGGGCCTGGGCTGGGAGGGCGACGAATATTCCCGCGACGAGCGCGAGGCGGTGCGCACCTGGCTCTCCGGCAAGGCCACCACGATCTTCGGCGGCAGCCAGGAGATCCAGTCGAACATCGTGTCCAAGCGGATCCTGGGCCTGCCGGACACGACGCAGAACGGATAACTGACCCCATCCAGGGGTCATCCCGGAAAGCCGCGAAGACGGCTTGTCCGGGACCCATAGACGCCAAGCTCTCCGGCCGATCCCGAACCGCTGGCGCGTATGGGTCCCGGTCTTTCGCCAAAGCGAAAACCGGGATGACACCTGGGGTTGGGCGAAATCGGAGGAGCTTAGATGGCCGATTTTGGCAGCACCGATCTCGACGCCTTCCGCGCCGAAGCGCACGCGTGGCTCGAAGAGAACTTCCCGGCCTCCCTGCGGCGCGACGCCAGCGCGGTGACCGAGGCCGAGGCCAGCGGCGCGCGGCTCGAGGGCGACGCGGCGCTGTGGAAACAGCGCATGGGCGAAAAGGGCTGGGGCACGCCCACCTGGCCCAAGCACTTGGGCGGCGGCGGGCTTTCGCGGGCCGAGGCCCGGGTGCTGGCCGAGGAGATGGCGGCGATCGGCGCGCCCAATCCGATCGGCGGCATGGGCGTGATCATGTTCGGCCCGACGCTCCTGGAATACGGCAATGAGGATCAGCTTCGGACCCACATCCCGCCGATCGTCAAAGGCGAGCTGCGCTGGTGCCAGGGGTTCTCGGAGCCGGGCGCCGGATCGGACCTGGCCTCCTTGCAGACCAAGGCCGTCGACATGGGCGACCACTACCTGGTCTCCGGCAGCAAGATCTGGACAAGCGGCGCGCACCTCGCCGACTGGTGCTTCTGCCTGGTGCGGACCGACCAGAGCAAAAAGCATGAGGGCATCAGCTTCCTGCTGATCGACATGAAGAGCCCGGGCGTCGAGGCGCGGCCGATCCTGCTGATCAACGGCACCACCCCCTTCTGCGAGACCTTCTTCACCGACGTGAAGGTGCCCAAGGAAAACCTGATGGGGCCGCTGAACGGCGGCTGGACCATCGCCAAGCGCCTGCTGCAGCACGAGCGGCAGGGGATCAGCGGCGCGGGGCAACTGACGTCCGGCGCGCAGGCGGGCGCAACGCCCGGCCCGCCGCTCAACATCCTGGCGCGCGACTATGTGGGCCTGGACGAGGCCGGCGTGCTGGCCGACCAGGACCTGCGCCGCCGGCTAACCGACCACCTGATGGAGGCTCAGGCCTTCCAGCTCACCGGCCTGCGCGCGGCGGCTGAGACGCGGTCCAACTCGGGCCCGTCGGCGGTGTCGTCGGTGCTGAAGAACGTCGGCAGCCAGGTGCGCCAGCAGCGCGCCGAACTGGCCGTGGAGATCCTGGGCGCCCGGGGCCTGGGCTGGGACGGCGAGGGCTTCAGCCGCGACGAGATCGGGACGATGCGCGCCATGCTGCGCAGCAAGTCCGGGACCATCGCCGGCGGGTCGCAGGAGATCCAGAACAACATCATCTCCAAGCGCATCCTGGGTTTGCCCGAGGTGACGCAGGCGAGATAGGGTATCGGCGATAACATAACTCCGCTCTTCCCGGCGAAAGCCGGGATCCAAGCGGGGCTTTGACCAGGCGGACGCGCCGGGAATTTCCCCGGGCTCGGCTTGGGTCCCGGCTTTCGCCGGGATGAGCGGAATATTGATGGAGATTTTTGGCGATGGCTGATTTTGGCGCGACGGACCTGGAGGCCTTCCGGGCGGAGGCGCGGGCGTGGATCGAGGCCAATTTCCCGGCGTCGCTGAAGGGCAAGCCGAGCCCGATGGCGGTCGAGGAGCGGATGAAGCCCAACGCCGACCAGGAAGTCTGGCGCAAGGCGATGGGCGCCAAGGGCTGGGGCGTGCCGACCTGGCCGGCGGCCTATGGCGGCGGCGGGCTGTCGCCGGCCGAGGGCCGCATCGTGCAGCAGGAGATCGCCCGCGCCGGCGCCTACAACCCGATCGGCGGCATGGGCGTGATGATGTTCGGCCCCACGCTGCTGGAATACGGCACCGAGGCGCAGAAGCAGGAGCACATCCCGCCGATCGTGGGCGGCGAGATCGCCTGGTGTCAGGGCTTCTCCGAACCGGGCGCGGGCTCCGACCTCGCAAGTCTTTCTACCAAGGCTGAAGATAAAGGCGACCACTTCGAGATCAACGGCTCGAAAATCTGGACAAGCGGCGCGCAATGGGCCGATTGGTGCTTCTGTCTTGTGCGGACGGATACTTCAAAGAAACATGAAGGCATCTCGTTCGTCCTGTTCACGATGCATCAGCCGGGCGTTGAAGTCCGTCCGATTCCTTTGATCGCCGGCTCTTCACCTTTCTGCGAGACCTTCTTCACCAATGCGCGGGCCGAGAAGAAGGACCTGGTGGGGCCGCTGAACGGCGGCTGGACCATCGCCAAGCGCCTGCTGCAGCACGAGCGTTCGGGCCTGACCGGCGCCGGCGGGGGCCTCGGCTCCGGCGGCAAGCCGCTGGAAGAGCTCGCCAAGCAATATGTCGGGGTCGACGCTCAAGGCCGGATCGCCGACGCGGACCTGCGCACGCGCCTGGTCAACAACGCCATCAACTGGCGCGCCTTCCAGCAGACCGCCATCCGCGCCATGGTCGAGAGCAAGGGCAACGCCGGGCCGTCGTCCGCCACCTCGATCATGAAGAACGCCGGCACCCAGCTGATCCAGGAGCGTCAGGAAATGACGCTGGAGATCATGGGCCACCAGGGCCTGGGCTGGGAGGGCGACGACTTCACCGCCGACGAACTGGCCGCCGTGCGCGGCTGGCTGTTCGGCAAGGCCTTCACGATCTTCGGCGGCTCCCAGGAGGTGCAGTCGAACATCGTCTCCAAGCGCATCCTGGGCCTGCCCGACCTGACCCAAAACCATTAAAAAAACTGAGATTTTGAGAGGAAATTGAAATGGCCGTTCTGAGCGAAGAACAGAGCATGCTGCGCGACGCCGCCAAGAGCTGGGTGCAGGAAAAGTCCCCGGTCACCGCCTTCCGCAAGATGCGCGATAGCGGGGCCGAGCTCGGCTACGACGCCGCCGCCTGGAACGAGATGGCGGAGATGGGCTGGGCCGGGGTGATCATCCCGGAGGAATACGGCGGCTCCAACTTCGGCTACCTGTCGCTCGGCCTGATCCTGGAGGAGCTCGGCCGCACGCTCACCGCCTCCCCGCTGCTGTCGTCGGGCCTCGCCGCCGCGTCGGCGCTGATCCTGGGCGGCTCGGACGCGCAGAAGTCGGAATGGCTGCCGAAGATCGCCGAGGGGACCGCGGTCGGCGCGCTCGCCATCGACGAGGGCCCGCACCACAACCCGTCCAAGGTCGAGGCCACCGTCAGCGGCGGCAAGCTCACCGGCAAGAAGACCTTCGTGCTGGAAGGCATGGCGGCCAATGTGCTGATCGTCTCGGCCAAGGGCCCGGACGGCGTCGGCCTCTTCGTCGTCAAGGCCGATGACGCCGGCGTCAGCCGCACCCGCCTGCACCTGGCCGACAGCCGCGGCGCCGCCAACATCGAGTTCAAGGGCGCGGCCGCCGAGCCGCTCTCGGGCGGCGCGGAGTTGATCGACAAGGTGCTGGACCGCGCCCGCGCCGGCGTCGCCGCCGAGATGCTGGGAAGCGCCCTGCAGGCCTTCGAGACCACGCTCGACTACCTCAAGGTCCGCGTGCAGTTCGGCCAGGTGATCGGCTCCTTCCAGGCCCTGCAGCACCGCGCGGCCAAGATGTTCACCGACCTGGAACTTTCGAGGTCAGCGGTCGAGGCCGCGTTGGCCGCCATCGACTCCGACAGCCCCGACGTGCCGGAGCTGGTGTCGTTGGCGAAGGCCAAGATGGGCGACACCTTCCACCTGGTCTCCAACGAGATGGTCCAGATGCACGGCGGCATCGGCATGACCGACGCCCACGACGCGGGCTTCTACCTGAAGCGCGCCCGCGCGGCCGAAGCGGCGTTCGGGAACCAGGCGTTCCATCGGGACCGCTACGCGCGGATCCAGGGGTACTAGGGCCTGGGCCGCGCCGGCGGCTGGCTGTGAGTTAGTGAAGCCCCGCTGGCGGTGACGCTGGCGGGGCTTTTCTGTGGGTGTCTCTACGCCTTGGGTAGTGGCGCGATCAGCCGTTGAATCGCGAACTTGCCCAATATTCCATCCGCCAACAGTAGCGCCGAAAAGACCTTCCAGAGATCGGAATTCGAGGCGGCCGAGAAGCCTGCCAGGAGCAACAGCACGGGAAAGGCAGCCCCAATCGCCAAGACGACGACAACAGCCGAGAGGGTTTGTTTCGAACTCCGTCGGCTGACGATAAAACCCTCAACGTCCGGCCCAAGCAGCATCAGTGACGAGGCCGAAAGCAGCGTACCCACTAGGCCGACGTTGCCATGCTGGAAGGCCGCGTAGAGCACGCCACCAGCAACAAGCCCCACGAACGCGAGCAGCCGTCTCCGTTGATCTGTCACTGAACCTCCGGTTCGACCATCGGGTTGAACTGAAGCTCTAGCTTCGAAGGGGTCAAGGCTGGAGACGCTCTCTCTTGGATCGATCTCTCCCCAAACCCCATGCCCAGATTGCCGCTCTGGCGCCGGGCTTCGTCAAGGACGAGGGCTCAAGCCCTCGCCGCGGCGCGGCGCGCCCTTGGCGCGTCCTTGACCAAGTCCGACGCCAGGGCACACGTTCCACCATGGGGTTTAAGGGGTGGGGTGTTTGCGCTTTCCCCGCGCCTCTCCCGGACGCGGCAGCGTCGCGGGAGAGGTTGGAAGAGGGCGGCGCGGGCGGCGGGATCGGCCCGGCCGTTGGACCCGCTGGCCCTTGAGCCAATGTCGGCGCCGAATTCCCTCGGCGGAGCCGCCCTCTCCCCGCCTCTCCCACGGCGCTGCCGCGCCTGGGAGAGGGGCAGGCCGGCAACCATGGAGACGCCGCCTGGAGATGGCCTATCGGGACCGGCGGCGGGCCGAGGGCTTGAGGCGGCCCAGGCCCGGAGACGTGCTCCGCCGCCGGGCGCCGCTATCCTGACCATCGGCGGACAAACTTGCGGACCGCCGATATTTCTACCTTGACGACTCCGCATTCAAAACGCAGCTTTTGCGCGATCAGTCGGGGCGCGTAATTTTCCAAAGTACAATCTAGAGCGTTCATCGTCGCCTCGGCGGCGAAGGAGGGCTCGTCCGTGCGCGTAGAGTCAGTGGCCTGGGTTCCGCGCTGAGAGGCCGTCGCCTCCACGCGACAACCCATTGTCGTCATTCGCAAAACTCTTTCGCCCGTGCGCGGGCGCATTTCATCCTGGGGGGAACCATGGTCCATGAATCAAGGTCGCCGGTCGTTGCGCGCGGCGGCGAGGTCACTGTCTATGGCGCGGCCGCGCCGCGGCTCTCGCGCCGCGCCGCCAAGCCGGCGCTCGTCTGCGCCACGGCGGCGCTGTGCCTGTTCACCAGCGGCTGCGCGACGTTCAAGGGCGCGAGTCCTGTGGTCAACAATCAGGGACCGGTTGTTCCGCGCGAAGACGGCAGAACCACGCCGTATCCCGATGACCCCGTCCTGCAAGCCTTCAGGGACGCATATGAGGCTTCAAGGCTGGCCAGCGCCGCGGCCGCCAAGGTCCCGAAGACGAGCGCCGCCGACATCACGCCGCCTCCCCCGCCGACCAAGTCGAACGACGCGTCGACCGGCGACGCCCCTCCCCCGCAGCCGCCGACCGATGAAAACCTGAAGGCGCTGGCGATGGTGGCCGCCGCCGTGCCGCTGATCACGCAGAACTGCGACAACTACTTCGCGTCGAACGGCGAGGAGGAAACCTACCTGCTGTTCGGCAAGGACGCGCTGACGGTGGGCAGCGGGTTGGGGTCGGCGGTGCTCTCGGCGTCGCGGGCCACGGCACGGACGGTCAGCGCCGCCGCCATCGGCTTTTCGACGGTCACCGCCTCCACCGACATCTATCACAAGCACCTGACGTTCGGCGCGACCTTCGCCTGGTCGGCGCAGAAGATGGTGCGCACGAACATTCAGGCGCTCTGGGACGGTGTCCGCAACAAGGACATAACCGACTACACCTTCGGCTTCGCCGTGCAGGACATCCGCGACATCCAGGCCAAATGCACGCCCTATGTGATCATCTCCGACATGACGGATGCGATCGCGAACAACGCCGTGACGGCCGCGCCGGCAACGCCGCCGATCTCGGACAAGTTCGACACCGGAAACAAGACGGACAACACCGGCGGCGGGGCGCCGACCCCGGCCGCCGGCGCGACGCCCGGGGGCGCGGCGCCCGGCGGCGCCCCAGCCCCCAAAACGCCGCCGACCCCGACCGCCGACGACACGAAGAAAGCCAAGACGCTGCAGTCGAAAGCCAAGTCCCTGCAAACCCAACTGCAGGCCTTCGTCGACAAGGGACTGGTGGCCGACCCAGGCCTGGCGTTCAAAAACCTCGATGAAGTCGCCAAGGGACAGACTCCGACGGCGCCGCCACCACCGCCCCAAGCACCAACCGCCCCCTCGCAGCCGCCAGGCCAGGCCCCCGCGAAGCAACCCCAACCGCGGCCGGCGGCGAAGTTCCCCGCGCAAACCCGCCTGAAGCTCGTCCCCGCCAACTGACGGAGCGCAGGATAGTTCTCTTTTTGTTCACGTCTGACGGCGTTTCGGCCTAGACTGCCGGGATGCCGTCAGAGCGAACCTTCGCCGCCCGTCCCTCCGGTCCCGCCAAATCCTGGCCGATCCCGCCGATGGATCATGAGAGCGGGGACAAGCCGTCGGCCTTCACGTGGGCGATGGGGCGTTTGATCCTGCAGCGGATGGCGGACCGGGAGACCATCCGGGCGATCACCGCCGATCCGCGGATGCCGGCCTATTGCACCGTGTTCCACTGGGTGAAGGTCGTGCCCGGGTTCGGGGAGGCCTATCGGCGGGTGCGCGCGGTGCTGGCCGAGGTGGAGCAGCAGGAACGGGCTGAGCTGCGGCGGGTGAAGGCGCAGGCGCGGGACCGGGCGCGGCTGGCGGCGGGCAAGCGCGTGCGGACCTGGGTTTCGGGGCGCAGGAGCAGCTACACGCCGGCGTGGGGCGAGGCGGTGTGCGCGGCGGTCGAGGACGGGGCGGCGCTGAGCGCCGTGGTGCGGCGGCCGGGGATGCCCTCGTCCAAGGCGGTCTACACGTGGCTGCGGAAATTCCCGGCGTTCAAGGCGGCGTACATCGAAGCCTGCCGCCGCCGCGAGGTCGGGCTGTGGTGCGAGCGCGACATGGTCATCGACCGGTCGATCGACCTGGGCATCGCCTTCAACATTGCAGAGGCCAACGCCGAAATCGCGGCCATCGAGGGACGGATCGGGCGGCTGACGCCGAAGATCTACCGCCCGGCGGCGTCGGGGTGGCGGGGCTGAGCGGCGCCAAGGCTTAGCGCCCGCCGCCACGCAACATATCCAGCCGCCAGCCGTTACGGGGGCCATCGCCCATGGACCGTCGCCGCAGTGGCGACAGCCTTCCCCATCGGCAGGAGACCATCATGTTTCGTAAGACCATCCTCGCGTCCCTCCTCGTCTCAAGCGCCATGACCCTGGCGCTCGCGGCGCCCGCCTCGGCGGCCAGCACCTCGGACCGGGCGCGCGAAGCCATCGCCGCGGCAGAGGCCAAGCTGCAGACCGCCGAATCCATGGGCGCCTCGACCGACGCGCCCCGCGACACCGCCGATGCGCGCGCCGCGCTCGCCGACGCCCGGGAAGACTTCAAGCGCGGCGACCGCGAGCCTGCGCTGCGCGAGGCGATCCGCGCCCAGGCGCTCGCCGACACCGCGATCGGCATGGCCCAGCACCACAAGTCCGAGGCCGTCGCCCAGGCGCGCGACGCCCAGCGGGAGACCGCCGAAGCGGCCCGCGCCCAGCTCAACGCCGAGCATGAACGCGCCGCGGGCGCCCAGGACCAGGCGCGCGACGCCCAGCAGCAGGCCGCAGCGGCCCAGCAGCAGGCGATCGACTCCCAGCGCCAGGCGGCGGAAGCCAATGCGCGCGCCGAAAACGCCGAGCAGTCCGCCGCCGCCTCCGCGGCTGACGCGGCCGCCGCCCGCAACGCCGCGGCGCTGGCCGCCCAGACGCCGCCGCCCGCGCCTGTGGTCGAGACCACCACCACGACCACCAAGCGTCCGGCCCACAAAGTCACCCACACCACGGTGACGCACCATACGACCACGACGACGACCGGCGCCGTGGCCCCGTCCTCGGACCAGGTGACCACGACCACCAAGGTCACCCCGCAGTAGAGGCTGTCTCTCCTCCGCCCATCCCGGCTTTGGCGGGATGGGCGGCGAAGGCTATGGTCCCTCTCGGCGCCCTGGCCGCCGGGAGGACCCCTATGATCGCGCGAACCGCCGCCTGCGTTTGCGGCCGGGTCCGGCTGCGGCTTTCCGGCGCGCCGATCCTCAGCGCAGCGTGCTGCTGCAGCGACTGCCAGGCGGGCGGGCGGCTGATCGAATCCAGGCCGCACGCCGCGCCGATCCGCGACGCCTATGGCGCGACGCCCTATCTGATCTACCGCAACGACCGCTTCGCCTGCGTGGCGGGGGAGGAGGCGCTGGAGGCGATCAAGCTCGCCCCGGACGCGCCGACCACGCGCTATGTGGCCACCTGCTGCAATTCCGGGATGTACCTGAAGCACGGCCCCGGCTGGTGGACCTCGGTCTACCGCGCCCGGGTGGCCGACGATCCGCCGCCGGTGGCGTTCCGCAACAAGACCGCGAGCCTGCCGGCCGGCGTGACGCTCCCCGCCGACATCCCGGCCTACCCGGGATTTCCGCCGCAGCTCATTCTGCGCCTGCTGGCGGCGCGGCTGGCGATGATGTTCGCGCCAGCACCGCGCGGAAGCGCGGGCCGCCCAAGCGCCTGAATGCTATGTCGGGCGCGAACGGGGGGAGCGCGTGTCATGGAAATTCACCGGCCAAAGGCGATCCACGGCCTGCGGGAACTGGCCAAGGAGATCGCGATCATCGTGGTCGGCGTGCTGATCGCGCTCGGCGCCGAGCAGGCGGTGGAGGCCCTGCACTGGGCGCACCGGGTGGCCGACGCCGAGGACGCCATGCGCGTCGAGCTGAGGCACGGCGAGCGCGACGCCTACTACCGATTGGCGATCCGGCCCTGCGCGGTGGCGCAGCTCGACGGGATCGAGCGCGCGCTGGCCGCCTCGCGCGATCGGGGAACGCCGGTGGCGGCGATCGCGCCCTACAGACGCCCCCGGCGGCCCTGGCAGAGCGACGCCTGGGACAGCGCGCGCGCCCTGCAGATCACCGGCCACATGCCGACCGCGCGGCTGTCCGCCTGGTCACAGGCCTATTTCTTCGCCGAGGTCCTGCACGCGACGCAGCCGCAGGAGCGGGCGGCGCTGAGCGAGATCAACACGCTGACGCTGAACGCCGGCCGGCTGCAGCCGGCGGAGCGCGACCGGCTGTATGGCGCCCTGGTGCGGGCGCGCGAGCTGCTGACCGACATGGACCTGGGCGGCTGGCTGCTGATCCAGCGAGGCAAGGCGCTGGGCCTTCAGCTGTCGTCGGCCGAGAAGGCCGCCGAGCTCGCCTCGGCGCGCGATGGTTTCGGGGCCTGCGCCGCGGCGCCGGACATGGGCCAGGCGCCGCACTAGGCGCTCACTCCGTCAGGAATTTTTGGGGGTCGATGGTCTGGGCGCGGACGTTGCCGCTGGGTGCGTTGTAGAGGACATAGCTCAGCGTCTGGGTGACCACGCCGCCGTCGCGGTACTGGGTCTGCAGCCGGTCCGGGTCGGGGAATTCGGCGGCGCGGTCGATGGCCACGAACGAGCGGCAGTCCTCCGCCAGGTCCGCGCCGATGGCGTACTGGATGTGATAGTCGCCGTCCGGCAGCGGGCCGACCTTGGCGTGGCCGCCCTTGCTGACGAAGAAGGCCAGGCGCGCGCGGCCGGAATGGGCGTCGCGCAGCTTGATGATCGAGGCGCCCTCCGAGCCGTTGGTGATCTCCAGGTGGTGGCCGAAGGCGCTTTGCGCCACCGCGCCCTCGATCAGCGCCCCGTCGGCGGGCGGATGGGCGCAGAGCGCCGCGGCGGGGATCGCGCGGACCGCCGTGGGCGCGGCCGGCGCCTCGGGCTGGGCCTGGGCCTCGGACGCCGCGGGCGAGGCGCCGGGCGGCGGCGGGCGGGCGGCGTTCAGCGCGCCGACCGACTGGCCCTGGAACCAGATGCCGACCGCGATCACCGGGGCGGCGACGCCGAGCGCGATCTGGCCCATCATCCGGGCGCGGGGCGAGGCGGTGGCTTCCGTGCGCGCGAAGGGATCTCGGTCGTAGGCGGCGCGGCCCTGGGCGGTGGAGAGCGTCGCGTAGGCCTCGCTGAGCAGCTTGAAGCGCGCCGCGGCGGCGGGGTCGGGATTGCGGTCGGGATGGCAGGCCTTGGCCAGCGTGCGGAAGGCGCGCGCGATCTCGTCCTGCGCGCAGTCCGGCGCCAGGCCTAGGAGGCGATAGTAGCCGTTGGGATCCTGCCGGCTCACGGCGGCAGGATGGCACGATCAGGCTTTACACACCGTGCAGCGGCGCCGCGGTCCCGCCGTTGGAGCGAAACCGCGCGCTCCGCCGGGGCTATTTCTTCTTGTCAGCCTTGGCGTCGGCCTTCGCATCGGCCTTGGCGTCCTTCGCGTCCGCCTTGGCGGCGTCGGCGGCCGGCTTGGCCTTTTTCTTGTGGTGGACCTTGGCCTTTTCCGGCGGGTTCGGAATGGGCGCCATCGTGCCCGGCTGGGCGAGCGTGGCGCTCGCCATGAAGGCCGTGGCCACCAGCGCCAGGCCGAATGTCTTGAGTTTCATGTCAGAAGCCTCCCTGTTGCGGTCCGGTCTGCGATTCAGCGCCGGACTCACCGCGGACACGGTAATCTAGAGCGGCGCGGCTGTGGAGATGCCGCGCGCACGGACTATAGTCGGGCCATGACTCGCCGCCTCGCCGCCTTCGCCTTCGCTCTGGCCGCCGCCTGGGGCGTGACGTCGGCCGCCGGGGCGCAGGCCCCCGACCAGTCGGGAGAGACGGTCTCGCTGCCGGGCATCCGCTATTCCGTGCTGGCCGCGGGCCCGGCCACGGGCGCGCACCCGACCCGGGCCGACAGCGTGACCATGCGCTACATCGGGCGCCTGGAGGGCGGCGAGATCTTCTCGACCTCGCCGGGCGATGGGACCGGCGTCTCGACCTTCGCGGTCAATGGCGTGATCCCCGGGATGAGCGCGGCGCTGCAGCTGATGCGGCCGGGCGACCATTGGCGGATCACCATGCCGCCCTATCTGGCCTATGGCCCGGGCCGGCCGTTCAACACCCCCGCGCCCGCCGGCGCGGCGGGCCAGGCGATCCAGAAACGCGGCATCCCACCCCAGGCGACGCTGATCTTCGATGTCGAGCTGGTCTCGATCGCGCCACCCAAGCAGCCCTGAGCCGTACCGGCCGGAAATCGTTGAGTTACCATGCGTAACGGTGAACCCTTGCGCGGCGCGCGCGGACGTGGCCCCTTATTCGCAGACGCTGTCAGGCGCGAGTCACCGGACCTTTCGCGCATTTCGGAGCGCGCGCGGGGCCAGGTGGCGTGAGCGGGGGATCGATGGAACCACCTCCTGGCCAATCGCGGGGCGAGACCCGGGATCAGCCCATAGGCGGGGAACACCGGCCGGCCAGGCGGTCGAGCCGGATCCTGGGCCTGTTGGCGGCCGTGGGGTTCTCGCTGGCCATGTGGGTGTTTATCGCCATGGCGGTTCTGGGCCTGGTGCTGAAGATCGTCGGCTCGAGAGGCTGAGCCTTTCGAAGCGGAACCGTGTAGGGTCGCGCCATGGCCGACCTGACCGACGCGCAACTCAACGCCCTGCAGAACCTGGCGAAGAAGAAGGGTGGCGCGGAGACGCCGTTCATCAACATTTCCGCGGCCCGGGCGCTCGTCGAACTGGGCCTGGCGGAACGCAGCCGCGAGGGCTGGGACATCACCGCTGAAGGCTCGGCCGCGCTGGCGAAACTGGCCGGTCCGCCCCGCTGAACGCCGTTCGGCACAGCTCTTGAAACAATTCTCCGCGGTGAGCCGTAACAGAACAGTCGGCTCCGTTAACGCTGGAGACACCAATGGCCTTTGCCGCAGTTGTCGCGCGTACCAGCCCGCAGGGGATGGAGTATCTCGTCCACAACAACAAGGGCCGGGCGGAATGGGCGGCGACCGCCGACCGCGCCGACCGCTTCCAGACGTTCCGCGACGCGACCCGGGAGGCCATGCGCCTGCCGAGCACGATGCGGGCCTACGCCCTGCCCGCCGAGTCCTGACGAAGGCTCATCCGGCTTGTTTGGCGGACGGCGTTTTGGTTTGCCGTCGCGCCCGCAGATAGGCGAGGATCGCCCAACGCTGGCCGCCTGAGAGCCATGCGAGGAGGCGCCCCATGGCTGAGGCCATTCTGGACCCCGATCTGCCGATCGTGGACCCGCACCATCACCTGTGGGACCGCCGCGCCTACGCCCCGCCGCCGGGCCCCGGTGATCCGCCGGAGCATCCGTTCATCACCGCCATCGCCGACGCGCGGCGCTACCTGCTGGATGAGCTGATCGCCGACACCGGCGCCCACAAGGTGGTCGCCACGGTCTTCGTGGAGTGCGGCGCCTTCTACAAGGCCGACGGGCCGGTGGAGATGCGGCCCATCGGCGAGACCGAGTTCGTGAACGGCGTCGCCGCCATGACCGCCAGCGGGACCTACGGCGATTTCCGCGCCTGCGCCGGCATCGTCAGCAAGGCCGACCTGCTGCTGGGCGACGGCGTCAAGCCGGTGCTGGAGGCGCATGTGCGCGCCGGCGGCGGGCGGTTCCGCGGCATCCGCAACTCCGCCTCCTTCGACGCGGACAAGGCGGTGCTGGGGCCGCTGAACCGCGTCGAGGCCGGGCTCTACCGCGAGGCCAAGTTCCGCGAGGGCTTCAGGCATCTGGCGCCCATGGGGCTGACCTTCGACGCCTGGCTGCTGGAGCCGCAGCTGCCCGACGTGATCGACCTGGCCCGGGCCTTTCCCGACCAGACCATCGTCCTCGACCACGTCGGCACGCCGCTGGGGCGCGGGTCCTATGAGGGCAAGCTGCCTGAGCGGTTCCCGATCTGGCGCGACAACATCCGCGAGCTCGCCAAGTCGCCCAAGGTGGTGGTGAAGCTGGGCGGCCTGGCCATGGCCTTCTGCAACTTCCCCTCGTTTCTCAGCGAACCCCGCGCGCCGTCGACCCAGCTCGCCGCCGAATGGGGCCCCTATATCGAGACCTGCATCGAGGCCTTCGGGCCGGAGCGCTGCATGTTCGAGTCGAACTTCCCGGTCGACATGGGCGCCTGCGACTACGCCACCCTGTGGAACGCCTTCAAGCACGTCGCCAAGGGCTATTCGGCGGACGAGAAGACGGCGCTGTTCAGCGGGACAGCGACGAGGACCTACCGGCTGGATATCTAGGCCAGGCCGGTCCGACGGCGCCGCAGCGCCGCGCCGGCCAGGCCGAAGCCCGCGATCATCAGCGCCCAACCCGCCGGCTCCGGCACGCCTGGGCCGCCGCCCGGGTTGTTGGTCACCGTTACGCAGTTGTTGCAGGCGATGCCGCCTGTGCCGTCGTAAATCTGCGCGGTGTTGTTGCTGTCGACGTAGTTGCCGGGCGCCGTGAAATCCATGGAGAAGTCCAGCAATCCGCCGCCTGTGAAATCCGCGCCCGCCGAGGACGGATCAAGGTCCGCGAGCGTCCAGGTTCTCGTGCCGGTCACCCAGTCGATGGAAACGAAGGTGTCGACGCCGGTCTTCGTCGTATCCAGCTGCACGCTGCCGTTCAGGTTGGGATTGTTCGACAGGCCGAAGGGCGTGTCGGTGTTGCCGGTTTGGAACCAGCCGCCGGCGACGTTGAAGTCGACTGTAATGATCGATGCGGAAGCCGAACCGGCCACGCAGATCAGGGCGCCCAACACGGGGCCGACGAGTAACAGCCTCTTCATAGCGATCCTCCAGCACGTCGGGCCGACGCGGCAATACGCTAGCCTCGCAACCTAGGGCTGGGTCCGGGCGCAAAGATATTGCCTATTTAGGCATATTGATATTGATTTTGCTCAATAAATCGCTTCTGAAGCGAATCCCGGTCGCCGAACATGCCTATTTAGGCCATTGCCTATTTAGGCCGATCGCGGAACCCTCGCTGAGCGTGTTCAGGCAGGTGAGGGTCGGGCATGGTGACGGCGCTTCTGGTCGACGACCACCCGCTGTTCCGGGACGGCTTCGCCTCGATGCTGCGGCGCCATCGGCCGGACTGGACGCTGCGCACCGCCAATTCCGCGGCCGAGGCGCTGGACGCGCTGGAGCACAGCCACCCGGACCTGGCGATCATAGACATCCTGCTGCCTGACGTGGACGGCTTTGACGCGGCCCGCGCCATCGCCGAACGGGCGCCGCTGGTCAGCCGGGTGATGATCTCCGGCCGGGAGGACGGCGCGGCGCGGCTGCGCAGCCGCGACTGCGGCGCGTCGGGCTTCATCTCCAAGACCTGGGCGCCGGAGCGGATCGTCGAGATGCTGGACGAGGTGCTGGCCGGCGGGGTGGCGTTCGAGGCGCATGCCGACGCCCACGCGGTCGAGGGCATCACGGTGCGCCAGCTCGAGGTGCTGTCCCTGCTGGCCGACGGCCATTCCAACAAGGCGATCGAGCGGCGGATGAACATCGCGCCGCGCACGGTGCGCGCCCACCTGACCGAGATCTTCCACCTGCTGGAGGTGGACGGCCGGGTGCAGGCCATCCTGAAGGCGCGCCAGCTGGGCCTGATCGGGTGACGGCGGAGGCCGCCGCGACCGCCGGTCCCGACGGCGGTCTCACCATCGATCCGGTGCGGGCCGAATGCATCCGCACCCTCTTCCAGCAGATCCGCAACAGCTTCGCCGCCGCCGGCGTCGTGACCATCTACATGTGCGCCACCCAGGCGCCCTTCCAGCCGTGGCGGGAGATCGCCGGCTGGCTCGCGGTGCAGCTGGCGACCCAGGTCTTCCGGCTCTGGCTGGTCGCCCGCTACCGGAAGATCCCGGCCGACGACGACGGGACGCGGCTGGAGCGCGCGGCGCGGCTCAACACCCTCTACATGCTGATCGCGGGCCTGGTTTGGGGTTCGACCGCCTTCCTGTTCATGGAGACCCGCCAGCCGATCACCGTGGCGCTCACCCTTTGCGGCCTCTACGGCATCTCCGGCGGCAGCGTGCCGGGCAACGCCTATAACCCCAGCGGCCTCTACGCCTTCGTGGGCGCGATCTTCGGCCTGGTGATGATCCGCTTCCTGCTGATCGGCCAGTACGCCTACGATGTGCTGGGCCTTGCCTCGATCGGCTATTCGGCGATCCTGTTCGGCTTCTGCCGGGTGCAGAACCGCGAGCTGAAGGAAGGCTTCGCGATCCGCTTTGAGAACCGCCGCCTGCTCGCCGCGCTGGAGGTGGAGAAGGCCGAGGCCGAGGCGGCGCGCGCCCGGGCGGAGAAGGCGAACCTCGCCAAGTCCCAGCTGCTGGCCGCCGCCAGCCACGACCTGCGCCAGCCCCTGCATGCGCTCAGCCTGTTCTCAGGTTCGCTGCAGTCGCTGGCGCTGGACGAGGAGGCCAAGGATGTGGCGAGCCGCATCCAGTCGAACGTGGCGGCCATGGAGAAGCTGTTCAACGGCCTCCTGGACATCTCCCGCCTGGAGGCCGGCGTGGTGCAGAGCCACCGCGAGCCGATGAGCTGCCGGGACCTGTTCGACCGGCTGGCCGGCTATTTCGATCCCATGGCCGAGCGGCAGGGCCTGGACCTGCGCTTCCGCGACACGACGCTGTGGGTCGACGCGGACCCCGCGCTGACCGAGCAGATCTGCGTCAACCTGGTCACCAACGCCCTGCGCTATACGCGGACCGGCGGGGTGCTGGTGGCGGCGCGCAAGCGGGGGCAGCGCATCTCCATCGAGGTCTCCGACACCGGCATCGGCATCGCCCGCGCCGACCAGGCGCGGATCTTCGACGAGTTCGTGCAAATCGGAAATCCCGAGCGCGACCGCGGCAAGGGCCTGGGCCTGGGTCTGGCCATCGCACAACGGCTGGCCGCGATCCTGGGGAGCCGGATCGAGATCGCCTCGATCGAGGGGCGCGGCTCGCGGTTTTCCTTCGCGCTGCCCGCCGCCCTGCCCGCCAAGCCCGCCAAGACCCTGGCCGCGCCCGACCTGATGCGGGGCTTAAGGGTCCTGCTGGTCGACGACGACGCCATGGTGCGCGAAGGCGCGAGCCTCCTGCTGCGCCAGTGGGGCGTCGAGGTGGCGCTGGCCGAGGACCTGGCGCCGGCGGAAGCCCTGGTCCGCGACAACCCCCCGTTCGACATCTGCCTCGCCGACTACCGCCTGCCTGGCGACCGCGATGGCCTGAGCGTGATCGCCACGCTCGCCGCCCTGCCCAACCCGCCCCGCGCCTTCTGCCTGGTCACCGGCGACATGGCCGCCGAGGTCCTGGCCGCCGCCGACGCCGCCCGGGTGCCGATCATCCACAAGCCCCTGCACCCGGCGCGCCTGCGGGCGCTGCTGAATCACTTGGCGTCCGGGGCCAGGCGGGAGGTGGCGTAGGAAGCGCCTTCGCGAGCCCGGGCGAGTCAAAAATGTTCAGCTTCGCTGCGCCGCGAGACGCGCTAGGGATGGGGCGGGCGCCGCGCGAACGTTGTTCGCCCACGGGCTACTGACGCCCGGGCGCTTTGGGGGCGAGCCATGAGGACGAGGATTTCAGCCGGCGTGGCGCTGTGCGCGGCCTTCGCCGCATGGGCGGCCGCCGCCGGCCCCGCGCCCAAGGGTCCGCGCGCGACGCTGGAGGGCACGTGGACGGCCAACTTCGTGCTGGTCATGGAGGCGCCGGACAAGGTCCCGGACCTGGTCGTCTCGGCGAGCCAGGCCAAGCTGGTCGCGGCCGCCGAGGAGAAGGCCATGTCGGACTTCTTCTCCATGGACCTCGATCCCGAGGTGCCGGAGCTGATGGCCAAGGTGGAGGGCCTGCCGGTCGTGCGCGGCCAGTTCCGCACCCGCGCGCTGATCCGGCCCGCCGGGGGAAAGCTGCCCTACACGCCGGCCGCGCGGAAGGAGATCGACTCCACCGAGGCGCCGCCGGAGATGCGGGACAATCCCGAACAGCGTCCCAACGCCGAGCGCTGCCTGGCGGGGCTCGGCCAGCCGCCGATCTCGAGCTTCAACTTCGAGAATGCCCTGCAGATCGTCCGTAGCGGCAATGAGGTGGCGATCCACACGGAATACGGCGACGAGGTGCGCGTGGTGCCGATCACCGACCAGCACGGGCCCAAGGCGCTCTGGGGCAAGATGGGCGACAGCATCGGCCGCTGGGAGGGCGACACACTGGTCGTCGAGACGGTGGGCCAACCCGACGACGACCGGTTCCGGTTTGCGCCCTTCCTGATCGTCTCCGGCGAGGCGACCGTGGTCGAGCGGTTCACGCCGGTCTCCGACCGGGAGCTGCTCTACCAGTTCACGGTGATCGACCCGAAGGTGTTCACCGCCCCCTGGATGGCCGAGTTCTCGTGGTACCGGACGAGCAAGCCGATGTACGAGCACGCCTGCCACGAGGGGAACTATTCGCTCCCCAACGTCCTGGCCGGCGCCCGGCATGAGGAGGCGGTCCGCGCGGCGGCGGGGCGGTGATCGCTGAGGTCAGCGCCGTTGGACGAGTTGGATCGGGTTGCCTTCGGGGTCGGTGGTCCAGGCCGCCCGCAGCGCCCCGTCCAGGAAGTCGTGCGGCGGGGTGACCACCGGCGCGCCGCGCGCGGCCATGGCCTCAATCGCGGCGTCGACGTCGTCGGTCCAAAGCACGATCTCGATCCACCGCCCCTCGCCCCGCGGATTGAGGCCATGGTGGTCCCGGGCGGCGTCCACGGTGGCGACGCCGAGCGTGAAGCCGTCGAGGGTCAGCTCCACATGCGACGGCTCGCCGGTCTTGGGCGTGCGGAAGGTCTCGGCGAACCCGAGCGATGCGTAGAAGGCGAGCGCCCGCGGCAGGTCGCGGGCGTAGAGGTTGATCATCGGGCGGCTGAAGGTGGGCATGACGGTTCCTCCCGCAGGCTGAGGCGCCGGACAACGAAAGCCTGGCGGAAGCCATGAGGGTTGTCGACAGCCGCGCGGCGCTGGGCTCTGTTGAAGGCTGCGGGGCGCCGCAAGCCATTGCCAAACTCGCCGGAGACGGCTTAATATACATCGTAAATATAAAGACGGAGAACGGCATGCGGCGCTTGATCGTGACGGGACTGGTGGCGGCCCTGGCGATGGGTGCCCTGCCCTTCGCGGCGCAGGCCAAGGCGAGCGGACATCCGGCGATCCCGGCCGCGATCTTCACCGACCCGCCGGCCGACAAGGCTCATCCTGCGCGGATGGAGGTGCTGCACATCCCGTCCGGCGGGGTGGAGATCAACGGCGTCGCCTACCTGGCCGGCGGCGCCGGCGTCCATCCGACCGTGGTCCTGCTGCACGGCCTGCCGGGCAACGAGAAGAACCTCGACCTCGCCCAGGCGATCCGCCGCGCCGGCTGGAACGTCATCACCTTCAACTACCGCGGGTCCTGGGGCAGCCCGGGGAGCTTCAGCTTCGAGGGCAACCTCGCCGACGCCAAGGCGGTGCTGGCCTATGTGCGCGCGCCCGAGCACGCGAAATTCCTCGGCGTCGACACCGGCAAGCTGGTGATCGCGGGCCATTCCATGGGGGGCTGGGTGACCGGACTGACCGCGGCGGGCGACGAGGCCCTCGCGGGCGCGGTGATGATTTCGGCGGCGGACATGGGCGGGCGCGGCGCAGTACCGGCCGCCAAGCCGATGATCGCCAAGTCCATGGCGACCGACATGGAGACTCTGGCCAACACCTCGCCGGAGAAGATGGCCGACGAGATCATCGGCTTTTCGCCCAGGCTCTCGTTCAACGCCGACGTGGCCAAGGGGCTGTCGAAGAAGCCCGTGCTGATCGTCACCTCCGACGACGGGCTGGCGGCGATGGACGACAAGCTGGCCGCGGCGGTGAAGGCGGACGGCGGGCGGGTCACCAACCTGCACCTCACCACCGACCACAGCTATTCGGACAAGCGCATCGCCCTGGAGGCGGCTGTGATCCGCTGGCTGCAGGGACTGGACTAGCGGAGCGTCAAGCCCCGGCTTCGGTCTCGCGGCGGCGGTAGAGGCGGATGTCGCCCTGGGCGACCTGGCGGAAGCGGGCGAGGTAGATCGGTCCGGCCGCCATCAGCACCCCGGCCATGCCGCCGAACATGTGGGGCGGCGACAGCTCCTGGCCGGAGAAGCAGGGCGCGACGCCGACGCCCAGCACCACCCACATGGCGACCATGAAGATGTCGCCCCGGCGGACGAAGGGCAGCACGCCATAGGCGCCGCAGGTCGCGCCATAGAAGGCCAGCACATCGACGAACGGCTTGTCGGAGATCATGGCGGCGCGCATCGACAGCGGCGCGACCAGCACCACGGCGCAGGTCAGCACGACCAGGGCCGAAACCAGCCGCATCATCCGAAACGGCGCGGCGGCGATCGCCAGGATCTGAGGTTCGCGGTCTTTCACGCCGCCGTCAGTACGGCGCGGCCTCTCAATTCACAGTGAATTTATGTGGTTAGCGAGGGCTGAAGCGGCGCCAACCCAGGGTTTCATTCGCGCCCGCCTGCAAACATTCCGCGCTTGCCCACAGCAATGTTTGCTCTGTAGGGATGACGCCCGATGGCCCACACGACCGACATCGCCGTCTATCAGAAGCTCACCGAGATCGCCGACGAGCTGGACGAAATGGCGGCCCAGGGCGCGACCCTGGTGGGCGGCGCCGCCCTGATGACCGCGTCGCGCAACGTCCGCGGCATGGCCACCGTGGTCTACAAGCACATCATGAACGCCGCCGACGAGCGGCTGGACAGCTAGCGGCTAGGTCTTCGGCGGCGCCTTCTGCGCCTCGGCGAGTTCGGCGCCGATCTTGGCCAGGGCCGCGGGGGTCATGCCCTGGATGTGCGGATCGTGCTCCAGGCCGGCGAGGCTGACGTCGGCGAACATCCCCTCGGCGTCCCGGTCGCTTTCCAGGCGGGCGGCGAACCCCGGCAAATGGCGCTCGATCACCGGGCGGGTGCGCGGGTCGACCACCAGCTCGCGCAGCGTGCTGTCGACGGTGAGGATCTTGACGGCCTGAACCGTCGGGGCCGCAGCAGGCGCCTGGGCCAAGGCCGGGGCGGCGGCGAACAGGGCGAGCGCGACGAGCGCGGATTTCAGCATGGCGGGTCCCTCCTGCCACAGAGGCTGGCACGGGTGCCGGCGCGGCCAAAGTGAAGCTTTGGAAAGGCGCTAGAACGACTGCAAATCAGCGTTCGGCTTGCCAGGACCCCAGAACCCGCCAGGATGGCGCCCGGGAAACGGGGAGGCGCAGATGAAGTCCTGGATGATGGCGGCGATGGCCGCGAGCCTGGCGCTCAGCGCGGGCGCGGCCTTCGCCGAAGGGCCGCCGCCCGAACTGAAGCCGCACAAGGTGGATGGGGCCGGCCTGAACGTCATGGACCTGGAGGCTCAGAAGGCCTGGTACTCGGCCAAGCTCGGCATGACGCTGACCAACACCATCAAGGCGGCGGACGGCAGCCCCCGCGAATACATCATGGGCTATGGCGGCGGGCCCGACGCGGCGATCGTGGCGCTTCTGAAGTCGCCCCAGCGCCAGCCCGGGCCCAACGCCATGGGCCGCATCATCCTGGGCGTCCCCAACGCCAAGGCGCTGGCCGACTGGCTGAAGACCCAGGGCGTCGAAGCGCGCACGGTGATCCCGAACGCCGCCTATTTCATCGCCGACCCGGAAGGGAACGCGATCGAACTCTACACGCCGCCGAAGCCCTAGAGCCGAGGCGCGACCGGCGATGGGTCTCGCCCACAATATGCCGCTCTTTCTGGTCGGCCTGATGATGGCCGTGGAGGCCTATGCCGGGCGTCGCACGCGCACCGCGGCCGAGCGGCGCGACAACGGCACGCTCTACGTCATCTATGTGCTGCAGATCGCGGCGTTCGCCACGGCCTTCTGGCTGTGGGGCGCGGGCCATGCGCCGCCGCCAAGACTCGGCGTCTGGGCGCTCTGGGCGGCGCCCGCGGTCGCCATTCTGGGCGCAGGCTTGCGCGTCTGGGCGGTCCATACGCTGGGGCAATATTTCACCTACGTCGTGCATGTGAGCCCCGACCAGAAGGTGGTGCAGACCGGCCCCTACCGCTGGCTGCGCCATCCGTCCTACACCGGCGGCACACTTGAGGGCGTCGGCATCGGCCTGGCCATGGGCTACGGCCTGGCGCCTGCGATCGTCGGCGGCGGCATGCTGGCGAGCTACCTGATCCGCATCGCGGTGGAGGAGAAGGCGCTGGCCGACGGCATCGGCGAGCCCTACCGGGCCTACATGGCCCGCACCAAGCGGCTGATCCCGTTTGTGTGGTGAGGCGGGGCGCCGGCTGAGATGACCCCCTTCCGCAACGACCAGGAGAACCCGTTCGCCCGCGAGCGCGCCTGGCCGGCGATGCCGCAGGCGCCGCTGCGGCTCGCGAGGGCGCGCACCGTGCTGGGCCTGGGGATCGCGGCGCCTGACGTCGGGGAGGCCGCGCGCCGGCCGCAGCCGCCCGCACGCCGGCAACGTCGCCGGAACCGGGGCCGAGACCGCCGCTTGACGCCCCTGATCGGCGCCGCGGCGGTGGGCGTGGGCGGGCTGCTCACGCTCTTCCTGCTGATCGGCTCAGGCCCGCCGCCAGCCTAAACGCCACCTGAACAGCGGAGTTCAGGACGGGTTCAGAGCGCCTGCGACATTCTGGCTTCCTCGAAACCCCGAGGAGGAACCCGACGATGAAACAACTGCTCTACGCCGCCGTGGCGCTGGCCTGCGTGGCCGCCCCGATGGCGGCGTCCGCCCAGCCCAGCGAACGGCAGGACGACCGGCGCGAACTGAATGAAGACCGCCGCGACCTGAACCACGACCGCCGCGCCGCCGAGCGCGACGGCCGCGTCGGCCCCGGCGAGCGCGCCGAGCTGAACCGCGACCACCGCGAGATCAACCAGGACCGCCGCGACCTGCGCTATGACCGCGCCCGCGCCGACAGCTGGCGCGACCGGGCCGAGTGGCGCGACTTCCGCGGCGTGCGCCCGGGCTTCTGGTTCGCGCCCGGCTACGGCTACCGCCCGATCAGCCACTACGGCTGGCGGCGCGGGGCCTACGTCCCGGTCGGTTATCGTGGGTACTACGTGCAGGACTGGGGCTACTACGGCCTGCGTCCGCCGCCCCCCGGCTACCGCTGGATCTACGCCGACGGCAACTTCGTGCTGATGGCCGTCGCCACCGGCCTGATCGCCGACCTGGTGATCCACGGGTACTAGGCGCCGCGCCTAGCCGGACCTCAAGGAAGGCCTCTCCTCCACAGCGAGGGGAGGCCTTTCCTATGGCCGCCGGGCCGCTAAGGTGGCGCGCAAAGAGTCCCCGGGGAGAAGTCATGCGTCGCCTGCTCACAATCGCCGTCGTGATCGCCGCCTGCGCGCTCCCCGCGCTCGCCCAGACCCCGCCCGGCTCCGACCCGGCGATCCCGCCGGCGCCCAAGCCCGCGCCGCCCATGGCCAACCCGATCCCGCCGATCCTGGCCCCGGGCCGCGTGCTGCTGGGGACCAAGGATGTGATGCGCCACATCGTCAATCCGGCCGCCGAGGCCTTCTGGGCCCGCAGCGGCGAGGTGGACGACGAGGGCGGCGCCCACGACCGCGTCTCCAAGGACGACGAGAACTGGAAGATCACGCTGGACAGCGCCGCCCAGCTCGTCGAGGCCGGCAACCTGCTGCAGATGGAAGGCCGCGCCCGCGACCCCAACGGGCCCTGGATGAAGTACGCGGTGCAGCTGACCAACGCGGGCCTGGCCGGCATGACCGCGGCCCAGGCCAAGAACCACGACAAGACCAACGACGCCGGCAGCGCCATGTACGACGCCTGCTACGGCTGCCACGGCCGCTACATCGTCCGGCCCAAGGACAGCCTCTACACGCACGACATCGACAAGGACCTGAAGGACGCCGGCGTGAAGCCGCCGAAATAGCGTCGCCGCATGGTGGAAGTCCGCAAGCCAAAGCCGGTTCACAGCTGGGGCGACCTGATCAGCGAGATCGGGACGATCGTGCTGGGCGTGCTGATCGCGCTCGCCGCCGAGCAGGGGGTTCAGATGCTCAGCTGGCGCCATCAGGTGTCCGAGGCGCGCCAGGCCATGCGCAACGAGCTGACCGACAGCGCGGGCTCGGCCTACGCCTACCGGGTGATCTTCAAGTGCAACGCCCGGTCGCTGGAAGATCTGCGCGCCCAGCTGCTGAAGAGCGGGCCGGCGTGGAAGGGCCGGCCGGTGGGCTACGACGCCCTGTTCTGGTCCTGGGACAGCTCGGTCTGGAGCACCGCGCTCGCGAGCGGGACGCTGACGCACATGCCGCCCGGCGAAATGAACGCCTTCGCCAGCGCCTACGCCTTTCTGCCGCGGTTCGTGGAGCGGGACGCCGCCGGCCAGGACGACGCCGCCGAGCTTGGCCTGCTGGGCCGCGATCTCAGCCTCGCGGACGGGATGCGGGGCCGGATGCTGGCCGCGGTCGGGCGGGCGGAACGGCGCAACTGGTCGAGCGCGCTGCTCGCCAAGCAATTCCTCGAACGCGCCGCCACGGTGGGCGCGCTCCCCAGCGACGCCGACCGCAAGCAGATGGATGGCTTCGTGGGCCAGCCGGGCGACCACTGCTGGACGCAGTCCAAGACCGGCTAGGCGCACGCCGGGCCGCCCTGGCCAAGCCGCGACGGTTGGCGGATAGTTGCGGGCAAGGTTGCATAAAAACGGGGGAGACAAAGATGGAATTCGATCGCAGGCGCCTGCTCGCCGCCTCCGCCGCCATGGCGGGCGGGACGCTCCTGGGCCGATCGGCCTTCGCGGACATCGCGCTGGCGCCGCCGGAGAGCGTCGGTTTTTCGAGCGCCGGACTGGCGGCCTTGAACAGCACCATGCACGCCCTGGTGGACGGCCAGAAGCTGGCCGGGGTCACGACGCTGGTCGCGCGGCACGGCAAGGTGGTGCACTTCGACGCCTATGGGAAACGCGACCTCGAGAGCGGCGCGCCGATGCAGAAGGACACCATCTTCCGCATCGCCTCGATGACCAAGCCGACCATCGGCGTGGCCATGATGATGCTGTGGGAACAGGGCAAGTGGAAGCTGACCGACCGCCTCGATGAGCACATCCCGGAGTTCAAGGGCCTGAAGGTCAAGGCCAAGGACGGCTCGCTGCAGGAGGTGAAGACGCCCGCCACCATGGCCCAGATCATGAGCCATACCGCGGGCTTCGGGGTGAACAACGACTACACCGATCAGCGCTTCGGCGAGGGCGACCTGCAGGGGATGATCGACAAGCTTTCCAGGCTGCCGCTCTACAGCCAGCCCGGCACGGACTGGGCCTATGGGCCGGCCGTCGATATCCAGGGCTACATCGTCCAGAAGCTGTCGGGCCAACCCCTGGACGTCTTCATGCGCGAGCACCTGTTCGGGCCGCTCGGCATGGCCGACACCGGCTTCTGGGTCGCGCCGGAAAAGGTCGGCCGCGTGGCGCGGATCAACACCTACAAGGACGGCAAGATCGTCCCGGCGCAGGGCGGCGGCGGCCGCGACCCGTCGAAGAAACCCACCTACCTGTCGGGCTCCGGCGGCCTGCTCTCCACCACCGAGGACTACTGGAAGTTCGCCCAGATGGTCGGCAATGGCGGGATCAGCGGCGGGCGGCGCTACCTCAAGGCCGACACCGTCAGGCTGATGCGCAAGTCGGTGCTGCAGCCGGGCGTCATGGTCGACCTCTACGGCCCCGACCAGCCGGGCGTCGGCTTCGGCCTCGACTTCGCGGTGATCGAGGACCCCTCGAAGGTGCCAACGCCGCAGGGCAAGGACACCTTCTACTGGGGCGGCGCCTTCGGGACCTGGTTCTGGATCGACCCGACCAACGACGTGATCTTCGTGGGCATGATCCAGAACCTCAACGGCTCGGTCCCGACCGGCCCGACGCCGAACGTGCGGGTGATCACGCCCAGGCTGACCTACGCGGCGCTCACCGACCCGAAGAAATAGGCCGACCCGAAGAAATAGGCCGACCCAAAGAAACAGGGCCGCGCTTCAGGCCGGGTCGTCCAGGGTGAAGAGGTCGGCGCTCTCATCGTAGGCGAAGGCCTCGGCGTAGCGGGCCCAGTTGGTCACGGCCTTCAGGGTCTGGGCGGCGTCCTCCTCCGACATCAGGTCCTCCAGCTCGTCGCGGAAGCGGTGGCCCGGCGCGTGGTGCGAGGCGCGCTCGTCCAGCACCCGGCGGATGTGGCCGGCCAGCGGCACATAGGTGATCAGGTGCTGGGCGAAGAGTTGCTTGCGGGCGTCGACGTCGGCCTCGGCGTAGCGGCGCGCGTCGGGGGTGAGGCGGATGTCGCCACCCTCCAGTTCGGCGAAACGCAGGAGCTGCAGGGTCTCGGCGATGGCGAACAGTTCGTCAGCCTCAAAGTGCAGGGCTTCCGCCAGGTCGGGGAGATCGGCCTTGCCGCCGAACGGCTGGGCGCTGACCGCCTCGATCAGGCCGGCCATGGTGTTGGTGGAGACCCGCGGCAGGACCATGCCGATGCCCAGGCCCGGGAACAGGCCGTCGTTCTGCCGCTCGTCCCCCGCGCCGCGCTGGGTCATGCGCGCATAGATGCTGTCCACCAGCCGGCGAAAGGCAGGGTTCTGCCGGTTGCGCGGCTGGGGCATGTCGACCTTGATCTCGGCGACGATGCGGCCCGGGTTGGACGAGAAGACCAGGATGCGGTCGCACATCAAGACCGCCTCCTCGATGTTGTGGGTGACCATCAGGATCGACTGGATTCCCATGCGGCCTTCGCACCAGAGGTCGAGAAGGTCCGTGCGCAGGGTCTCGGCGGTCAGCACGTCCAGCGCCGAAAAGGGCTCATCCATCAGCAGGATGGTCGGGTCCACGACGAGAGCCCGCGCGAGACCCACCCGCTGGCGCATGCCGCCGGAGAGCTCCTTGGGGTAGGCGTTCTCGAAACCGTCGAGGCCGATGAGGTCGATGGCGGCGAGCGCCTTGCGGCGGCGCTCCTCGGGCGCGACCCGCTGGGCCTCCAGACCCACCTCGACGTTCTCCTGCACGGTGAGCCAGGGGAACAGGGCGAAGCTCTGGAAGACCATGCTGACGCGGGTGGGCGACGCGGCGCTGCCTTCCGGAAAGGTGATCTCCCCGCTGGTAGGCTGGATCAGGCCGGCGATCGAGCGCAGAAGCGTCGACTTGCCTGAGCCCGAGCGGCCCAGCAGGCCCACGATCTCGTTGTTGAACAGCGCCAGGTCCACGTCGTCGAGCACCAGCTGGCCGCCGCCGCCGGGCTTGCCGTAAAGGTGGCGGACGTTGCGGACGTCCAGCAGGCGATGATCGTCGATGGCGGTCATGGGGACCTCCCCTAGTCCAGGCGAAGACGGCGCTCGGCGAACCGGTACATCGGCCGCCAGAGCATGCGGTTGAAGGCGATGACGAAGATGGACATGACCGCGACGCCCAGCGCCACGCGGCCGTAGTCGCCGGCGGCGGTGGCCTTGGCGATGTAGGACCCCAGGCCCGCGGCCTCCAGATGCTTGTCGCCCCAGGTCACCGCCTCGGCGACGATGCTGGCGTTCCACGACCCGCCTGAGGCGGTGATAGCGCCGGTCACGTAGTAGGGGAATATCCCCGGCAGGGCGACCTGGCGCCACCACTGCCAGCCGCGCACCCCGAAGATGCCGGCGGCCTCCTTGAGGTCGCTCGGAATGGCGCTGGCGCCGGCGATGACATTGAACAGGATGTACCACTGGGTCCCCAGCACCATCAGCGGCGAGAGCCAGATGTTGGGGTCGGCGTGCAGGGCGACGATGACCACCACGACAAAGGGAAAGAGCACATTGGCCGGGAAGGCCGCCAGGAACTGGGCGATGGGTTGCAGCCGCTCGGCCCAGGCGGGGCGAAGCCCGATCCAGACCCCGATCGGCACCCAGATGAGGCTGGTCAGCGCGATCAGCACCACCACGCGGATGAGGGTCGCCAGGCCGTAGCCGAAGGCCACATAGGCGTCGCGCCAGTTCAGGCTGCGGGCGAGGAAGGTCCAGAGGAACCAGACGGCCGCGATGGCCGCGACCGCGACAATCGCCAGCCACAGCCCGTCGAGAACGCGGGACGTCTGGGGCCCCAGCCGCACGGGCTGCAGGCGAAGTTTGGGGATCGGCCAGTCGATGGCGGTGAGCGCGCGGGCGGGCCAGGAGAGCGGCGCCACCGCCATCCGCAGCCACCGCACGCGGCGCACCAGGTCATAGACCCAGGAGCCCGGACGGTCCTGCGAGGCGGTCTGTTCGAAGCGGAACTTGTCCGCCCAGGCGACGATGGGGCGGAAGATCAGCTGGTCGTAGAGCAGGATCACCACGGCCATGGCGCCGACGCCGATGGCGACGGCCTTCATGTCCTGGCGCTCGATGGCCAGCGCCAGCCAGGAGCCGATGCCCGGCAAGGCGATGGTGGTCTTGCCGACGGTGATGGCTTCCGACGCCACCACGAAGAACCAGCCGCCGGACATGGACATCATCACGTTCCAGACCAGGCCCGGCGTGGCGAAGGGCAGCTCCAGCCGCACGAAACGGCGCCAGGCGGAGAAGCCGAACTGGCGCGAGACCTCGTCCAGGTCGTTCGGGATGGTGCGCAGCGACTGGTAGAAGCTGAAGGCCATGTTCCAGGCCTGGCTGGTGAAGATCGCGAAGATCGCGGCGCACTCGACGCCCAGCTGGCGGCCCGGGAACAGCCCCATGAAGAAGGTGACCGTGAAGGTCAGGAATCCCAGGATCGGCACCGACTGCAGGATGTCGAGCGCCGGGACGATGAGCAGTTCGGCCTTGCGGTTCTTGGCCGCCAGCGTGGCGACCGTGAAGGTGAAGATGAGCGAGGCGCCGAGCGCGGCGAACATCCGCAATGTCGTGAGCAGCGCGTATTCCGGCAGGCGGGCCGGGTCGAGGGTGACCGGCGTGGTGCGAAGCTGGGCCAGGGGCTCGCTCATCTCGCCCGCGCCCCGCACGATCAGCACGGCCGTGGCGGCCAGCAGCAGGAAGGCGATCAGGTCCGCCCAGGACGGCGCGACGCCCACGCGCAGGAACCGCGCGAGCGGACGCGATCCAGGCCGGTCTCCGGAGAGAAATACCATCGCTCACCTCGTGGAACGCCGCGTGCGGGCGTCACGGGTCGAGCCTCAAGCCCTGCCGGACGCCCTCCGCGGCGCGTTAGATCGACTGGGACTGTCGCTGGGCATCTGGCTTGAGTTCCGTTCCATTGAACCATCCTCCGGGGGAGGATATTCAACAGGCCGCGAAATGAGCCTGTCGGCGCGGGCTGTCAAGGCGTTTGTCCGACCGTCACGAGAGTTTCACGGGGGCGGCTGCGCCGCCTGCATCGAGCCCCCAGCCCGCCTGCCCTCGCAAGCCTGATCGCCGCCGAGAGCGGCTAGGCCGCGGTGACCTCGACGGTCAGGTGGGAGAGCGACGGAAATCCGGCCAGGCGGCTTCGGTAATAGTCGCAGGACCGCGCGCGGTCCGTCGCGACCGTCACGATCGCGCCCAGGTGGCCGGGGCCAAGGCGCCACAGATGCAGGTCGGCGACCTGGTCGCCGCCGGCCTCGATCACCTCGCGCATTTTCTGGCCGAGGCGCCGGTCGGGGTTCATGTCCAGCAGGATCGCACCGGTGTCGCGGATCAGGCCGAAGGACCAGCTGGCGATGACCAGCGCGCCGACGATCCCGGCCAGCGGGTCCATCCAAAGCCATCCGAACGACCGCGCCAGGATGAGGCCGATGATCACCAGCACCGAGACGGCGGCGTCGGCCATGACGTGGACCACGGCGGCGCGCATGTTGTTGTCCCGGTGATGGGCGCCGTGTCCGGCGTGCTCGTGCTCCTCGAAGCGGACCGACCGGGTCTGCTGCGCCGCGCCGGCCGCCCCGAGGCGCACCTCGGCCGTGAAGGCGTGCGGCTCCGGAATCTCGTCGGGACTCTCCAGGACGTCGCCGCGGCGGGCGAGAACGAAGGTCTGGCGTGCGCCGTCGGGGCGGACGGTCTCGACCGTCGCCTCGTCCGGCAGGGCGGCGCCTTGGGGATGCAGGCGGAAGACCGGCGGGACGCCGTCCTCGAACACCTCCAGGCGCAGGAAGCCGTCTCCGAACGGGAGATCGTGGCCGTCGTCGTGGGCGTGATCGTCCCCGTGACCGTGGCTGTGTCCGTGGCCGTGGCCGTGATGATGGCCATGATCGTGGCCCCCGGCGCCCAACAGCCAGGCGCTGACGAGATTGACCCCCAGGCCCAGAACCGCGATCGGAATGGCTTGCCGGAAATGGATTGGAACCGGCGAGAATATCCTCGAGACCGCTTCGTAGCCGATCAGGAGTGCGATCATCGCGAGCACGATGGCGCTTGAGAAACCCGCCAGGTCTCCGAGCTTGCCGGTGCCGAAGCTGAACCGCGGGTCGCTCGCATAGCGGCGGGCGAAGGTGTAGGCCAGCGCCGCCAGCAGGAGCGCGCCGGCATGGGTGGACATGTGCAGCCCGTCCGCCACCAGGGCGATGGAGCCGAACATCGCGCCGCCGACGATCTCGAGCAGCATCATCGCGCCGCACAGGACGATCACGAACCAGACGCGCCGTTCGTTGCGCTCGTGCGCCTCCCCAAGGAAGACGTGATCGTGGCGGGCGGCGTCGGGGGTCACTTGCGGCCTCACAGGTACTTGGTGATCTCTTTGAACTCTTCGATCGCCGACTGAGGCGTCTTGGCGTCGTCCTCGACGGCATGGGTCAGGCAGTGGTCGATGTGGTCGTGGACCAGCGCCTTCTTGGCCGCAGCGACCGCGCGTTCGACGGCGTGCAGCTGCTGGACGATGTCCATGCAGGGGCGGTCCGCCTGCATCATGCCGATGACGTTGCGCAGGTGCCCCTCCGCCCGCTTGAGCCGCTTGATGATGTCCGGGTGGGTCGCATGGACGACGTGAACCATGCGCCTTGACCTATCCTCCCCGGGGGGATATGTCAAGCGCCGCATATCCTCCCCGGGAGGATGCGGCCTTCATCAGCTTGTCACGGACAAGCCGCCGTCTCGGCAACCAACCAAGCGTCACTGAATTCAGTGATCGCCCAATCGTGGGGGAGACCGATCATGCGCATTGTTCAACGCTTGGGCGCCGCCGGAATCGCCGCCCTCCTGGTCCTGGCCGGCACCGCGCCGGCGCTGGCGCAAGACGCCCAGCCGCAACAGCAGCAAGCCGCCGACGACGAGAAGACGCCGGTGACCCCGGAGACCTGGGCCTGGCACGTCCAGGCCACCGACATCCTGCAGTACTACCCGCCGTTCCACTCAGCCTTCCAGGGCCAGAACAGCTTCAAGCCGCAGGCGACCACCGGCAACACGTTTGACGCGACCCTGTACGCGGGCGTGAAACCCTGGGCCGGCGGCGAGATCTGGGGGAACCTGGAGATGTACCAGGGCTATGCCCCCAACAATACGCTGGGCGCGGCCGGCTATGTGAACGGCGACGGCGCCAAGGTGGGGCGCGCCCACCCCTACACGCGCATCGCGCGGCTGTTCGTGCGCCAGACCTTCGACCTGGGCGGCGAGGCCGACGACCAGGAAGCCGACCTCAATGCGCTCGGAGAGCGCCGGACAAAGGATCGGGTCGTGCTGACCGCCGGCAAGCTCAACGTCACCGACATCTTCGACACCAACAAATACGCCCACGACCCGCGCGGCGACTTCCTGAACTGGAGCGCGATCACCGCCGGGACCCTCGACTACGCCGCCGACGCCTGGGGCTACACCTATGGGGCGGCGGCGGAGTGGTACCGCGGCGACTGGGCCTGGCGGGCGGGCGTCTTCGACCTCTCCATCGTGCCGAACAACGCGGTGCTGACCTCCGACTTCAGCCAGTTCCAGGTGGTCGGCGAGGCCGAACGGCGGTTCACCTGGGAGGGCCATCCGGGCGCGGTGCGGCTGGCGGGGTTCGTGACCCGCGGCGGCATGGGGAGCTACGACGACGCCGTGCGGCTGGCGATCGCGACGGGCCGTCCGGCGGACACTGCGCTCGTGCGCCGCTACCGCAGCCGCCCGGGCGTCTATCTGAATGTCGAGCAGGAGGTGGCGGACGGCGTCGGCGTGTTCGGCCGGCTGGGCTTCGACGACGGCAGCCAGGAGTCCTACGAATACACCGACGTCGACCGCACGGCGCAGGCCGGCGTCTCGGTCTCCGGCGCGCGCTGGGGCCGCAAGGGCGACACGGTAGGCGCCGCGGTGGTGGTCAACCAGATCTCGGCGGCCGGCCAGCGCTACCTGAACGCCGGCGGCCTGGGCATATTGGTGGGCGACGGGCGGCTGCCCCATCCTGGCGACGAGCACATCTTCGAGGCCTACTACGCCGTGGGCCTGGCCAAGGGCGTGACGCTCAGCTTCGACAATCAGCTGGTCGCAAACCCCGCCTACAACCGCGACCGCGGGCCGGTGGACGTGGTCTCGCTAAGGCTGCACCTGGAGCGGTAGCCCCGATGGATCCCGGCCTTCGCCGGGATGAGTCGCTGCGCGCTCACTTCCCCCAGGTCGCGAAGAGGCCCACCGCGGCGGCGGCCATGACGGCGGTGGCGAGCCAGCCGACGATCTTCAGGCCGCGGCCGAGCTGGAACTCGCCCATGGCGGCCTTGTTGCTGGACAGGTGCATCATCAGGGCCATCACCGGCACGGCGACCACGCCGTTGATCACCGCGCTCCAGAACAGCGCCTTGATCGGATCGATCGGGCTGTAGTTCAGGAGCACGCCCAGGAGGGTCGCCGCCGCGATGGTCCCGTAGAATGCCTTGGCCCGGTAGGGCTTGCGCGACAGGCCCACGTGCCAGCCGAAGGTCTCGCCCACCGCATAGGCCGAGGAGCCGGCCAGAACCGGCAGCGCCAGGAGGCCGGTGCCGATGATGCCGATGGCGAAGACGGTGAAGGCGAAGGGCCCGGCGATGGGGCGCAGGGCCTCGGCCGCCTGGGACGAGGTCTGGATGTCGGTGACGCCGTGGGCGTGCAGCGTCGCCGCGGTCGTCAGGATGATGAACAGCGCGACCAGGTTAGAGAACGCCATGCCGATGTAGGTGTCGAGCCGGATGCGCCGGAACTCTGGCTCCGCCTGCTCCGGCGCGCGTTCCAGGGGCTTGGCGTCGTCGCGCTCCTTGACCTCCTCGACCTCCTCCTCGGCCTGCCAGAAGAACAGGTAGGGGCTGATGGTGGTGCCCAGGATCGCCACGACCACGGTCATGTAGGCCGGGGTGAAGCTGATCTGCGGAATCACCAGGCTCTTGGCGACCGCCAGCCAGGGCATGTGGACCACGAAGGCGACGCCCACATAGGCGAACAGCGACAGCGTCAGCCACTTCAGGATCGAGACGTAGCGCGAGTAGCGGGAGAAGACTTCCAGCAGCACGGTCACCAGGCCGAAGGCGGCGACGTAGACCAGCTGCGGCCCGCCGACCAACAGCTTCAGCCCCGCGCCCATGGCGCCCAGGTCCGCGCCGATGTTGATGACGTTGGCCACGACCAGCAGGAAGACGATCGAATAGACGACCGGCGCCGGGTAGTGGCGCTTCAGATTGCCGGCGACGCCGCGCCCGGTGACCCGGCCGATCCGCGCGCTGATCTCCTGGATCGCGCACATCAGCGGCCAGGAGAACAGCATCACCCAGGAAAGCCCGAAGCCGAACTGGGCGCCGGCCTGGGAGTAGGTGGCGATGCCCGAGGGGTCGTCGTCCGAGGCGCCGGTGATCAGGCCCGGGCCCAGCACCTGCAGGAGCTTCGGCCGGTCCGGCTGCTTGATATCGTCGGGCGCGTTGGGCGGAGGGCTGTCGGCGGAATCGGCCATGGGGTTCCCCAGCTTGAAGTTCCGACCGTAACTCCGCTGTCGCCGTAAGGCTCCGGCCAAATCGCGACCCCGGCGACTGGAGCGCTACTTCACCTTGAAAGCGAAGGCGCCGTCGGTCTCGTGGCCGTCCTCGGTCTTCATGTGCCAGGTCACGGTGTAGCCGCCGGCGGCGAGCGGTCCGGTGAACGGCACGGTGACGATCTTCTTGGTCTTGTCGAGCGCCATCGGGCCGGTGGCGACCGCGGCGCCGGCGGCGGTGGCGACCTTCACATTGGAGGCCGCCGGAACCAGCTCCTCGCTGTACTTCAGGGTCATCGCCTTGGGCGCGGCGACGGTCGCGCCGTTCTTCGGCGTGCCGGAGAGCAGGCGGGCGTGGGCGCTGGCCTGGCCGGCGATGGCGAGCGCGGCGACGGCGGCGGTGACGATGATGGCGTTGCGCATGGAAAGCTCCTTGGTCCTGTCGATTAGCCGTTCGAAGCTGAACGGCGGCTGTCCGGGTCAGAATCCGTAGGTCAGGGTGAAGCGCGCCGAGCGCGGCTCCTCCGGGTGGACTTGATAGCACGTCGAGGCGTTGGCGATGTCACAGGCCGGCGTCGGGCCGCCCGGCGCGATGCGCGTCTGGTAGAAATAGGCCGAACTGTTCGCATGGCTGTCGGCCAGGTTGAAGACCTGCAGCTCCGCCTTCAGCCGTTCGTTGATCGTGTAGCCGACGTTGAGGTTGATCTCGCTGTAGCCCTTGTCCTTCGGGTTCGCGTCGCCGTCGCTGATCGGATAGGCGCCGAGCTTGCGCCACTGCAGCCCGCCGAACCAGGGGCCGGCGTTGTTCACCAGCACGCCGAACGAGCCGATGAAGCTGGGCGCATTGGCGATCGACGTCCCGTCGAGCTGGAACAGCGCCAAGGTCGCCGCCGAGGCGCGGTAGTTGGCCTGCGACCAGGCGAGGTCGGTGTTGAGCTCCAGCCACCGCAGCGGCCGGTACTGCGCAGACAGCTCGATCCCCTGCCGGCGGCTGGGCGCGCTGGCGGTGTCCTCGCCCTCGTCGGCCACATAGCGCTGCTCGGACTGGAAGTCCTCGCGGAACACCGCCAGCTGCACCTGGGTCTTGGGGATCAGGTCGGTTCGCATCCCGACCTCGAAACCGTCCGCCGGACCCAGCAGGGGCGTCGGGCCCAGCAGGCCGGGCTGGCCCTCGCCGGGCACCGTGCCGAACGCGCCGCGCACGTCCTCGGAGTGGAAGCCGCGTCCGGCGCTGACGTAGAGCTCGGTCTGGTAGAAGGGGCCGATGGCGATGCTGCCCTTCGGCTGCAGCAAGGTCTGAGACCTCGAACCGGTGAACGCCGTCGTCAGGCTGTGGTCGTGGGCGTAGTAGACCTCCTCGCGTAGGCCGGCCGTCATCCGCAGCCAGTCGGTCCAGTGGATCGTCACCTCGCCGAACAGGCCCAGGTCGTTCAGCCGCGCGGCGTCCGAGGTGCAGGCGCCGCCAAGCGCCCGGAACGCCACCGCCTGATCGGGGTCGGTGTGGGCGTCGGCCGGCGCCGGCAACTGACCCGCGGTCGGCGACGCAGGGATCGCGATATTGCAGTAGTCGAGGACCTGGCGCGCCAGGGTGTGGCGCCGGTCGATGAACACGTCGTCGTATCGGTCCTGGAAGCCGATCTTGCCTTCAACGCCGACGCCTGAGATGTCGGCGCTGCGGGCGTAGACGGCGTTCAGGCCCAGCGTCGTGCGCGCCTCGTCCTGCTGCTCCTGGTCGCCGTTCACCGGGTCGAACAGGAAGTGGGTGAAGTCGTTCCACAACACCATCCGCGAGCGGATCGCGTAGCCGTCGACGTTCAGCGTCCAGTTGTCGCCGCCGCGGGCGAAATGGCCGGAGAGGCTGAAGCGTTCGGATTCGCTCCGGTCGGTGGGGTCCAGGGTCCCGAACCGGCCGATCACGCCGGCGTCGATCGCGCGGGCCGGCTGGTCGGTGAGCAGGCCGCCGGCGCTCTTGTAGTACATGGCGGTGAGCGCGAAGCCGTCGCCGGCGATGCCCTGGCTCAGCCGCGCGGCGCCGACCACCTTGTTGAAGTTCTCCGGCGGCGACCACGGCCCGTCGAAGTGCGAGGCGGCGCCGGCGACCCACAGGCGCATGTCGTCGCTGAAGTGCGCCGTGCCGCCGGCGTAGAACTCCTCGTCGCGCTCGGTGCCCACGGTGGCCGATAGCGTGTTCGGAAGGTCGTCGATCAGCTTCACATGGGTCGAGCCCACAGCGCCGAAATCGCCGACCTCGGCGTAATAGGGCCCCTTGGTGTAGTCGAGGCCGCCCACCACCTGCGGCATCAGGAAGTTCTGGTCGGAATAGCCCTGGCCGTGGGCGTTGGTCGGCCGGTTCACCGGCATGCCATCCACGAAGCTCGCGAAATCGGTGCCGTGGTCGAGGTTGAAGCCGCGCAGCAGGTACTGGTTGGCCTTGCCCTCGCCGGAGTGGATGGTCACCACCAGGCCCGGCACCGTCTCGTACAGCTGGCCGACGCGGAAGATCGGCCGCAGCTCGACCTCCGTGCGCGTGACGGAGCCTTGGCTGGCGGTATCCGCCGTTCCCAGCAGGTCCTGGCGCGAGGCGGTGACCACCACCTCGCTGACCTGGCCGGTCTTGGACGCCGCCGCCGCGGCGTCGGCGCCATCCGCCTCGTCGGCGGCGTGGGCCGCCAGCGGCGTCGCCAGCACCAGGGCCGACGCGCAGGCAAGCAGCAGGGTTCGCGCCGCGGGGCGGCGTGTCGTTTGGATCATCCGTCGTCCTGGGTTCGGGCTAGGTCGCCGGCTTGGCGGCGTCGAACTTCTGCTGCTTGGCCTTGATGTCGGCCGGCCAGTCGGGGAGCGGATTGCCCTGGGCGGGGCCGTTGGCCTTGATGCCCGGGTCGATCACGTACTCTTTGTGGCAGGCGGTGCAGATCAGATAGACCTTCGCGCCCTCGGCATAGACGCCGGCCTTGTCATGCTTTTCGGCCGCGGCCTTGGCCAGGATCGCCTCGGCGGTGAGCTGCTGGGCGAACTTGTCGAAGTCGGCCTCCGGCGCCCGCGGCCGGCCCGGGAGCTGCAGCGCATTGCCGGCCTCGATCAGCACGGCGGCGGCCGTTTCCATCGACTCCCAGCCCTCGTCGGAGGTCGGCGTCAGGTCCTTGGTCCCCTTGGCGGTCTCCTCGGTGCCCGAGCCCTTCCAGTAGGCGAACGAGGCCGGGTCGACCACGTGGCCCATGAACTCCTTCATGTCCAAGGCGTCGGTGTTGTACTTGGCGAGCGACGCGGGCGCGGCCGGCTTCTGCGGCTGGCAGCCCCAGATGGCGAGCGGCAGGGCGGCGCAGGCCGCGAAGGTCAGAAGGCGTTTCAAGGTCCTGGGTCCCCAAGGAGTCTGCGGGCGATTTTATTGAAACAACCCATACTTTGCCATTCGCGCGCCTGTCCGGTTAAATACGGTCTCCGAGGGGTTACAGGGGGTTACAGGTCGCTTGTCCGAGGGATCCGCGCAGGCGGAAACCAGCCAGATCCGGGACTTGGCGCAGCGCCTTCGCGCGCGCCAGGCGCTGGGCCGTTCCGAGGGCCTGAACCGCCTGTTCGACTACCTGGCCGAGCGCGCGGCGGAGGGCGCGCGGCCCAAGGAGTTCGAGGTGGCCGCCGCGGTGTTCGGGCGCACCTCGGCCTTCGACGGCTCGCAGGACGCCTCGGTGCGGGTCGCCGTCCACCGCCTGCGCCGCAAGCTCGACGACTTCTACGCCGGCCCCGGCCGCGACGAGCCGGTGCGGCTGACCATCCCCAAGGGCGAATACCGCATGGTGGCCGAGCCCAGGCCGGAGCTGGAGATCGCCGCCGTCGCCGTGGCGCGGCCCTGGCGGACCTACGCCATCGCGGCCCTCGCGGTCCTGGCGCTCCTGAACCTGGCGGCCTGGGCGCTCTTCTGGACCACGCATGGGACCGAGCGGACGGTGGCGCGCGCCCAGGGCGCCGCGCCCTGGCGCCAGATCCTGCAGTCCGAGCCCCCGACGCTGCTGGTGCTGGGCGACTATTACATCTTCGGCGAGATCGACGAGCCGGCGGGCGTCGACCGGCTGATCCGACAATATTCGATCAACTCGGCGGCCGACCTCGACGACTGGCTGATGGACAATCCCAAGGCCATGGGCCGCTACCGCGACCTCGATCTCTACTACCTGCCGGTCGGCGCGGCCTTCGCGCTGCGCAGCATCGTGCCGGTGATCGCGCGCGACTCCGCCCACGGCCAGAACCTGCACGTGGTGATGGCGTCCGACCTGACGCCGGAGATGCTGAAGCGCAACAACATCATCTATCTCGGCTACCTGTCAGGCCTGGGCGTGCTGCGCGACCCGGTGTTCGCCGGCTCGCGCTTCTCGGTCGGCGAGACCTATGACGAACTGCAGGACAACGTCAGCCACCGCCATTTCGTCAGCCAGGGCGGCGGCCCGAGCCAGGGCGACGTCAACCGGCGCGACTATGGCTATGTCGCCGCCTTCAAGGGCCCGGCCGGCAACCGCATCGTGGTCATCGCCGGCGCCCGCGACACCGGCCTGCAGGAGGCCGCCGACGCCATGGCCAACCCCGACGCACTGAAGGCCTTGGCCAAGGGCGCGGCCGGCGCCGACAACTTCGAGGCGCTCTACGAGGCCGAGGGCATCGGCCGCTCCAGCCTGGGCGGCAAGCTGATCGTCGCCGCGCCCCGCAGCGCGGTCGACCCCTGGACTTCGCAGCGCAACCTCAGCTTCCCGCAGGGCTAGGCGCATGAGCCTTCCGGCCACCCGCAGAGACTTTCTCGGATGCGCCGCTGCGGCCCTGTCGGGCCTGCCGCTCGCGGCCCGTGCAGAGCCGGCCAAGTCGCGGCTGATCCTGCTCGGCACCGGCGGCGGGCCGACGCCCAAGCCCAACCGCTCGGCGCCGGCCAACGCCATCGTCGTGAACGGCCAGGTCTATGTGATCGACTGCGGCAACGGGGTCGCCCGCCAGCTGGTGCTGGCCGGCCTGCCGCTGAACGCGCTGCGCTGCGTCTTCATCACCCACCACCATTCCGACCACAACGCCGACTACGGCAACCTGCTGCTGCTGAGCTGGGCGGCCAATCTGGCGAAGCGCGTGGATGCGTATGGTCCGCCGCCGCTCAAGCAGATGACCCGGCTGTTCCTGCGGATGAACGCCTACGACATTCGCACAAGGATCGCCGACGAAGGCCGCCCGCCACTGAAGGACCTGATTTCCGTCCACGAGGTCGCCGCGGGCGGCCCGGTGATGGCCGACGCCAACGTGAAGGTGACCGCCGCGCTGGTGGACCACGGGGCGGTGAAGCCGGCGCTGGCCTACCGTTTCGACTGCCCCGACCGGTCGATCGTCTTCTCCGGCGACACCCGGCCCTCGGAGAACCTGGTGAAGCTGGCCAAGGGCGCCGACGTCCTGGTGCACGAGGTCATGTACCTGCCGGCGGTGGACCAGATGGCCGCCGGCGAGACCAACGCCAGGACGCTCCGCGAACACCTGCTCAGCGCCCACACCACCGCCGAGGAGGTAGGCAAGGTGGCGACGCAGGCCGGGGTGAAGACGCTGGTCCTGTCGCACTTCGTCCCCGGCGGTCCCGGCATCGACGACGACACCTGGGCCGCCGCCGTGCGCCCGCACTTCGCTGGCAGGCTGGTCGTCGGTCGAGATTTGATGGAGCTTTAGCCCAGGTTCTCGGCCGTCGCGTAAGCGGCCCTCAAGAATCTGTCCACGAACCACACGAACGCGCCTGGTTCTGAGAGGACCGCGAAGCGGGCAGTCCCTTTTTCAAACCACCAAGAACACCAAGATCGCCAAGGCGACACGAAGACCTCAAAGATCACGAAGACCACGAAGGGGCCGCAGAAGCTGCTGCGCTGGGACAGGCTGGGCGTCTTCGTGGTCTTCGTGATCTTTGAGGTCTTGGTGTTCAAAGACTGAGCCTCCGCTGCCGCGGAGGCTCGGAAGCGCCCACCCGTTCGTGTGGTTCGTGTGGTTCGTGGACAATTTTGCGGCTTCGCCGACCCGCACCGGGAGGGGTGATCACCGTGTTTGACTCCCCATCGCCTGGGTGTATTGTATGAGTGTATGCATACACAGGCGCAGATATTGGCCGCGTTGCGGCTGGGCGACACGGGCGTCCCGATCTACGTGCAGCTGCGCGACCAGTTCCTGCGGGCGATGGGCGCCGGCCTGATGAGCCCTGGCGACCAGATGCCGACCATGCGGCAGGTGGCGGTGGAGATGAAGGTCGACCTCAACACCGTGCGCCGCGCCTACGACGAGCTGGAGCGGCTGGGCGCGGTCACCCTGGTGCGTGGGCGGGGCTCCTTCGTCGCCGAGCCGCCGCCGGCCATGGAAGGCCACGAACACGAGACCGAGACCGACCGGCTGGCCCACCAGACCCTGGCCGCCGCCGCCGCCCTGGGCGTCGATCCCCTGGCGCTGTCCGAACGCATCGCGGTGCTTGCCGCTAAGGAGAAGATCAAATGAGCATGCCTGGTTTTGCGATGAACCTGCCCGGGCAGCGCGCCCGTGGCGGCAATCCGACCGCGGGCCTGATCGCCGTGATCCTGCTGGCGCTGGCCGGCCTCGCGGCGGAAGAGGCCGCACGCACCGAGACCTACGCCCTGTTCGGGCTCGCCGCCCTGCTGGCGCTGATCGGCATACTGACCCCGGCGTCGCTGAAGATGGCCAACCACTGGGAGCGCGCGGTGGTGCTGCGCCTCGGGCGCCTGCAATCGATCTCCGGCCCCGGCCTGTTCGTGATCGTGCCGGTCATCGACCAGGTGGTCTATTGGCTCGACCAGCGAATCCAGACCACCGAGTTCAACGCCGAACAGGCGCTCTCCAAGGACACCGTGCCGGTCGACGTCGACGCCGTGGTCTTCTGGCAGATCCACGACCCCGAGCGCGCCGCGCTGGAGATCACCGACTACCGCTCCGCGATCAGCCGGGTGGCCCAGACCTCGCTGCGCGAAATGGTCGGCTCGTCCCTGCTCTCGACCCTGCTGGCGGACCGCAAGCACGGCGACGAAATGCTGCGCGAGGAGATCGGCCGCAAGACCGCCGAATGGGGGGTCACCGCCATCTCGGTGGAGATCCGCGACATCGGCGTGCCCGACGCCCTGCAGGACGCCATGAGCCGCGAGGCCCAGGCGCAGCGCGAGGCCGCCGCCCGCATCCATCTGGGCCAGGCCGAGCTCTCGGTGGCCGAGAAGTTCGTGGAGGCCGCGGAGATCTACGCCCGCAGCCCCGCGGCCCTGCAGCTGCGCGCCATGAACATCATCTACGAGACCACCAAGGAGCGCGGCGCGACCATCCTGATGCCGACCGCCATGGTCGACTCCATGAACCCCGGCGGCCTCCTGGGCCTGACCCAGGCGGCGATGAGCGCCCAGGCCAAGCCCGGCGCGCCGGCCGCCGAGACCTCGGTGGTCAACCAGCCCGCCCGGCGCTCGGTGGCCCGCGCCGCGGCCAACGCCGCCAAGCGCAAGCGCTAGCGGGAACCAGGTGTCTTGGGGGCGATGAGCATGCTGCGCAGACTGACGGTCTGGATCGCGAGCCTGACGATCGGAATGTTGGTGATGGCCATGGTGCTGGCCAGCGCCGCCCACGCGCAGGCGACCACGCCGGCGGCCGACCGCGAAGTCTCAGTAGATGGCGGCCGCGCCCCGCTCTACGGCGCGCTGCTCAGCCCGCCGGGCGCGCGGCCCGGACCGGCGGTGCTGCTGATCGCGGGCTCGGGCCCCACCGACCGCGACGGCAACTCGGCGGCGCCTAGCGTGAAGCCCGCCAACCTGAAGCTGATCGCCCAGGGCCTGGCCGCGGCCGGCGTCACCAGCCTGCGCTACGACAAGCGCGGGCTCGGCAAGAGCGCGCCGGCGATGCTGCAGGAGGCGGACCTGCGCTTCACGACCTATGTGGATGACGCCGCCGCATTCGCGCGCTTCCTGAAGGCCCAGCCGCAGGTCACCTGCGTCGTCATCCTGGGCCATTCGGAAGGCGCCCTGATCGCGGCGCTGGCGGCGCAGAAGGTCGCGACCTGCGGGGTGATCGAGGTCTCCGGCATCGGGCGTCCGCTGGGCGTCGTACTGCGCGAACAACTGGCGGCGGGACCGATGCCGGCCAGCCTGCGGGAACAGTCCAATGCGGCGCTCACCGAGCTGGAGCACGGCCGCCCCGTCGCCAACATCCCCGGCCTGGAAGCCTTCTTCCGGCCGAGCGTGCAGCCCTATCTGATCTCGCAGCTGACCCTCGATCCCACCCAGGCCCTGGCGGCGGTGAAGGCGCCGGTGCTGATCCTGCAAGGCGACAACGACCTGCAGGTCCAGGTCGAGGACGCTCAGCGCCTGCACGCCGCGCGGCCCGACGCCAGGCTGGTGATCCTTCCGGGCGTGAACCACATCCTCAAGGAGGCGCCGCGCGACCGGGCCGGCAACATCGCCACCTACGCCGATCCCGACCGCCCGCTGGCGCCCGGCGTCATGCCGGCGATCCTGGCCTTCGTGCGGTCGGCGGCCCACTGAGGATTGGCGTTTGGACCGGAGCGCGGCTAGCTAAGCCGCATGACCCGCACCGTACCCCCCGCGCTCCTTGGCCTGACCGCCAGCCTCGCCCTCCTCGCCCCGCTCGCGGGGTCGCAAGCCGCCTCGATGGCGAGCCTCAAGCCGCCCGCCGACCTGGTGATCTGGGGCGGGCCGATCTACACGGCGGTGGACGCGCACCCGAAGGTCGAGGCGGTGGCCGTGAGCCACGGGCGCATCGCCTACGCCGGCGGCAAGGCCGGGGCCCAGGCCCTGGTCGGCCCGGCCACCAAGGTCATCGACCTGAAGGGCGCCGCCCTCTTCCCCGGCTTCACCGACAGCCACGCCCACCTGCGCGGCATCGGCGAGCGCGAACTGACGCTCAATCTGGAGGGCTCCAAGTCCGCCGCCGAGGTCACCCAGCGGCTGAAGGCCTGGATCGCCGACCACAAGGGCCCCGTGGTCGGCGGCGGCTGGATCGAGACCGGCTGGCCGGAGGGCCGCTTCCTGAACCGCTCCGACATCGACGCGGTGTCGGGGGACACGCCCGTCCTGCTGCGCCGCGCCGACGGCCACGCGGTGGTGGCCAATACCGCGGCCCTGAAGGCGGCCCACATCGACGAGACCACGCCCGCGCCGTTCGGCGGCCAGATCCTCAAAGGGCCCGACGGCAAGCTGACCGGCATGCTGGTCGACAACGCCATGCAGCTCCTGAGCAGCGAGCGGCGGCCCGGGACCGGCGTGGACCGCACGGCGGCCTTCAAGGCGGCGTTCCGCGTCGAGACCGCCTACGGCTGGACGGGCGTCCATTCCATGAGCGTGGACATGGCCGACGTGCCCCTGCTCGAACAGATGGACAAGGCCGGCGAGGCGACGCTTCGGGTCTACAACATGGTCGACTACGCCGGCGCCGCCCCGCTGCTGGCCTCGGGTCCGCGCGCCACGCCGGACGGACGGATCACCACGCGGGGCGTCAAGCTCTACATGGACGGCGCGCTGGGCAGCCGTGGCGCGGCGCTGTTCGCGCCCTACGCCGATGCGCCGACGCTCAAGGGCACGCTGATCACCCAGCCCGAGGTTATGCGCGCGGCGCTCGCCAAGGCGTTGAAGGCCGGCATCCAGGTCTCGACCCACGCGATCGGCGACCGAGGCAATGCGACCGCCCTCGACCTCTACGAGGAGGCCTTCAAGGCCGATCCGGCGAAGGGCGCGGCCGGGCGCTGGCGGATCGAGCACGCGCAGATCCTGCGGCCCGCCGACATCCCGCGCTTCCACGCCGACCACGTCATCGCCTCGATGCAGCCCAGCCACGCCATCGGCGACTTCCACTTCGCCAAGGCGCGCCTGGGCGCCGAGCGGCTGAAGGGCGCCTATGCCTGGCAGAGCCTGTTGAAGTCGGGCGCGGTGGTGGTCGGCGGCTCCGACGCGCCGGTGGAGCGCGGCGCGCCGCTGATCGAGTTCTACGCCGCCGTGGCGCGCAAGGACCTGAAAGGCTTCTCCGACGCCGACTGGCATCCGGAGGAGAAGCTGACGCGGGCGCAGGCGCTGAAGCTGTTCACAGCGTCCGCGGCCTACGCGCGCTTTGCCGAAAACGACCTGGGCACGATCAGCGTCGGCAAACGCGCCGACCTCAGCGGCTTCTCGGTCGATCTGATGACCGCCCCCGAGGCGGATATCCCCAAGGGCCATGCCGTCCTGACCGTCGTCGACGGCCAGGTGGTCTACGATAAACGCTAGGCCCTAGTCGTCGCCGTCGGCGATGTCGGAGAGGTGGCCGCCCATCTTTTCGCCGAAGGCGCTGGTGACGACCTTGCCCTTGTCCTTCTGGCCGGGGTGGGCCTTGCCGTCATCGGGCTTGGCGGCCTTGGTGTTCCGGGCATCGTCGCCGTCGGCGATGTCGGAGAGGTGGCCGTCCATCTTCTGGCCAAAGGCGGTGTGCACCACCGTGCCCTTGTCCTTCTGCTTCGGCTTCGCGCGGGGGCCGGTGGTCTCGTCAGCCATGGGGTGCTCCTAAACTCCAGGCGCTAGCCTATGGGCAGTTCACGACGCTTTCAACGTGCGCCGTTGCGGAATTCTGGCCGAGGCCTTCGAGGATCGATAAGCGTGCGGTCGGCGACACGTTCTTAGGCGGCGCCTTGGAGCAGGCAATAATGGCGGGCGGCTGGCTGATCGGGGTGCTGCTGGAGGTTCCGGGCGAGCCCGCGCCGCTGCGCCACTACTTCGCCATCGGCCATGAGGACCAGGGCAAGTCGGAGTGGACCGCCGTCGATTGGGCAGGCCGCGCGGGCCGCGTCGCCGAAAGCCCCAAGGCCGGCCAGGAGCCGGTGCAGGCGATCCGGCCGCTGACGCTCGCCAAGATGAAGACGCTGGGCCTCGCGCCCGGCGAGGTGCGCGAGCTCGGCTGGCGCCATCCCAGGCGCTGGTTGACCGGATGAGGCCCCTGGCCGCGGCCGTTCCAGGCCCGCCGCCGCTCGCCGGCCCGGGGAGCGGAATCCCGATTCCTCGCCTGCTGGGCGACTTCAATTGTAGCGGCGCCTTAGGGGGTCTAAGGAGGATGCGAATTAACTCTGACGACTGAGGCCGGCATGCGCAAAATCCACTCCGCGACACGCCAAGGCCCCGGGCGACAGACGCACTAAATCAGGCGTAGAGCGGTCACGTGGCCCTCTAAGGCCGCGACCCGCGCGAAGGGCATTCGGGGGAAAGCCATGGCGAACAGCGGGCACGGCGGGGACGCCACGCAACAGCAACTCTGGGACGCGATCGAGGGCCGACGCGTCGGCATGCTCGAGTTGACCCGCTCGGGCCTGCACGCCCAGCCGATGCTGGCGTTCGTGGAGCGCCGGAAAAACCGCCTGTGGTTCGTCGCGCGCCGCGACACCGACCTGGTGCGCAGCATCGGCGAGGGCGGCTGCAGCGCCTTCGTGTTCCAGGACGGCGACTTGATGGCGTCGGTCGCCGGCGCCCTGCGGGTGGTCGAGGACCGCCGGCGCATGGGGCGCTACTGGAACGCCACGGTCACCGCCTGGCTGCCGGAAGGCCTGCACGATCCGAACCTGACCATGCTGTGCATGGACTGCGTCGACGCCGAGGTCTGGATGTCCGGGGTGGGCCTGACCAAGTTCAGCTGGGAACTGGCCTGGCCCGGGGCGCGTCCGCAGGGTCTGGACATCGGCGTCCCGCGCCACGCGACCCTGCACTAGGACGTGGCGTCGGAAGGATTCGGCGCGGCCCTCGCCTGATCCCGGCAAGTGATTCGCCGTCAGTCTCGGCGCCAAATGATGGCAACGCGCGATCCGGCGGCGACCAGCGCGTCTCAGATATTGTTGAGTCGACTATCCGACATTCTCAGGACCCCCGAAAGCTCGGGAAAAACTCAGCGGAAGCACAGACTTTTCTGCGGATAGTCACTTCTCTTGCCAGGAGTGTCGAGTACTCGACAGTTTTTGCGCGATTGCATCGATAGCTTGAAACCGAAGCCGTACCGCGACGTTTCGATTCCCCGATGCAAAGGTTGCTCACCAAGGTGCACAATAGACTGCTCGCTTCGTTGCCCAGCGAAGACCAGGGACTGCTGGCGCCGCATCTTGCTCAGATCGACCTTGAACGGGGCCGCCTGCTCTACGACCCAGGCGATCGGATCGACACCGTCTACTTCCCGCACGATGGGGTCATCTCGCTGATGACGCTGATGGAGAACGGCGCAGCGATCGAGAGCGCCACCATCGGTTGCGAGGGCGCGCTGGGCCTTATGGCCGCCGTCGCGCCGCGCCAGTCGCTGTCGCGGGCCATCGTCCAGACTCCCACGCGGGCGGCGCGGATGAACGCGGCGGTGCTGCACGAGGCCTGGGAAAAGAGCCCGCGCATCCGCGACCTGGTCGACCGCCATACCGAGGCGCTCTACGGCCACGCCATCCAGTCGGTGGCCTGCAACGCCCTGCACTCGGTGGAGGCGCGCTTCTGCCGCTGGCTGCTCACCTGCCACGACCGGATCTCCAGCGACACCGTCGCGCTCACCCAGGAGTTCCTGGCCGACATGCTGGGCGTGCAGCGCACGACGGTGACCGCGGTCGCCCGCTCGCTGCAGGACAAGGGCGCCATCCGCTATCGCCGCGGCGTCGTCGACATCATCGACCGCAGCGTCCTCGAACAGCTCGCCTGCGAGTGCTACGGCGTCATCCGCCACACCTACGAGCGCCTGCTGCCCGAGGGCTAGATCGGCCGTCGGCGGACGTGTTGCGGGCGCGAAACCCGATGCGGCTTGCCCTAGCGGAAATTTCCCCGTTTCTTGGCGCGCGACGCAGGATTGAACCTGCCATTCCCGAACTTTGCGCATCAGAGAGACGCCTATGACCGCCGCACGCCGAAACATCCTGCTGACCGCCGCCGCGGTGGCCGCGCTTAGCGCGGGGGCGGCGCTCGCTGCGCCCGACGCCAAGGCGCCGGCCCACCACCGGGTCACGACGCAGCGCACCGCCTCGGAGGCGCCGGTTCCCGCCGCCGACCTGGCCTCGCCGAAGTACGGGACCTGGGGCTTCGACGTCAGCGGGATGGACACCACGATAAAGCCCGGCGACGACTTCTTCGGCTACGCCAACGGCAAGTGGGCGGCGCGCACCGAGATCCCGTCGGACCGGGTGCGGTTCGGCAATTTCGACAAGCTGTCGGTGCTCTCCGAGAACCGCGTCCACGCCATCGACATCGACGCCGCCGCCGGCAAGCTCACAGACAAGGACGGGGCCAAGATCGGCGCGGCCTATGCCTCGTTCATGAACGAGGCGCTCGCCGACAAGCTGGGCGCCAAACCCATCGCGCCGGAGCTGGCGCAGATCCGCGCGGTGAAGACCAAGGCCGACTTCACCGCCCTGATGGGCAAGGGCAACCACACCGGCTTCACCACCATCCTGCCGGTGGGGATCACCATCGACGCCAAGGCGCCGACCAAATACGCCGTGCTGGCGGCGACCGGGGGCCTGGGCCTCCCCGACCGCGACTACTATCTGCAGCCCTCCTTCGCCGAGAAGAAGGCCAAGTACCTGGCCTATGTGCAGCAGATGCTCACCCTCGCCGGCTGGGCCAAACCGGCAGAGAACGCCAAGGCGATCGTCGACTTCGAGACGAAGCTCGCCGAGGTGCAATGGACGCGCGTCCAGCGCCGCGACCGCGACAAGACCTACAACCCCATGAACCCCGCGGAGCTGGCGGCGCTCACGCCCGGCTTCGACTGGAACCGCTATCTCGCCGCCACGGGCCTGCCGGGCGTGGACCGGGTGATCGTCACCACCAACACCGCCTTCCCCAAGGTCGCCAAGATCTACGCCGACACCCCGCTCGACACGCTCAAGGCCTGGCAGGCGTTCCACGTCGCTGACGGCGCGGCGCCCTATCTCTCGAAGCCCTTCGTCGACGCCAGCTTCGGCTTCCACAACAAGGAGCTGAACGGCCAGCCCGAGCAGCGGCCGCGCTGGAAGCGCGCGGTGGCCTTCACCGACGGGATCGTTGGCGAGTCCGTGGGCCGGGTCTATGTGGCCCGCTACTTCCCGCCGGAGTCCAAGGCCAAGATGGACGCCCTGGTGAAGGACATCCAGACGGCGCTGAAGGCTCGCATCGAGAAGCTCGATTGGATGAGCGATCCTACCAAGGCCAAGGCGCTTGAGAAGCTGTCGCAGTTCACGGTGAAGATCGGCTACACCACCGAGTGGCGCGACTATTCCAAGCTGATCGTCAAACCCGACGACCTCTACGGCAACATCAAGCGCTCGCAGACCTTCGAGTGGAACCGCGATGTCGCCCGCCTGCACAAGCCGGTGGACAAGGCCGAGTGGGGCATGACGCCTCAGACGGTCAACGCCTACTACAACCCCTCCAACAACGAGATCGTCTTCCCGGCCGCGATCCTCGCCCCGCCGTTCTTCGATCCTGACGCGGACCCCGCCATCAACTACGGCGGCATCGGCGGGGTGATCGGCCACGAGACCAGCCACGGCTTCGACGACCAGGGCCGCAAGTCCGACGGCAAGGGCGTGCTCACCGATTGGTGGACCCCGGAAGACACCGCCAAGTTCAACGTGCAGCGCGACAAGCTGGGCGCTCAGTATTCCGCCTTCGAGCCCTTCCCCGGCGCCCACGTCCAGGGCGGCCTGACCATGGGCGAGAACATCGGCGACATGGGCGGGCTGTCGCTCGCGCTCGACGCCTACCACACCTATCTGCACGGCCGGCCCGCGCCGGTGATCGACGGCCTGACCGGCGACCAGCGGGTGTTCCTCGGCTGGGCCCAGGTCTGGCGCGAGAAGATCCGCGAGGACGCGCTGCGCCAACGGCTGGTCAGCGACCCGCACTCGCCGGCGGTCTATCGGGTGAACGGCACCATCCGCAACATCGCCGGCTGGTACGACGCCTTCGGCGTCAAGGCCGGCGACAAGCTCTATGTTGCGCCCGACGACCGGGTGCACATCTGGGTGAAGTGAGCCAAGCGAGCGTTCCCTCCTCTTTAGGGGAGGGTGGCCGCGGCGAAGCCGCGGACGGGTGGGGGTTTGTGGGCCAGGACTCCGACGTCCACGCTTGAACGCGAGTCCCCCACCCTGATCGCTTCGCGATCTGTCCCTCCCCTAAAGAGGAGGGATGAGGGCGGCTCTAGATCCCCTCGGCGTAGCCCAGGAAGCCCTGGGCGCCGTCGGCATGGGTCACTGGCGTGCGGCGGCGGTGCGTGACCATGCGCTCGTGCAGCAGTTTGATGCGCTGGCTGCCCGCGGTCTCGAACGCGAACGGCAGGACGGCGTGCACCAGGCAGGCCAGGGCGCCCATGAGCATGGTGAAGCCGAACCACGACGCCACCTGCATGTGCTCGAAGTAGCTCTCGCCGACCGTGGCGGGGTGATCTGTGAACGCGCGAAACATGCTGGCGACCCCGTGGCTTGAGCTTGCCCGCATGATGCGGCCGGCCGGAGAGAAAATCATTGTCGCGTTGGAGTCTGAATTTCCGCGCGGCGATAAGAAAGTTCTTCCACAGAGGAATCATGGAGAACCAAATTCTCCAATCTTCGATTGTTAACCAGGTCTTAAGCCGCGATTCCGCCCCTGGGAGAACCGCTCACCGCGCGGCCTCGATCGCGACGGCCCTGGGGCTGGCGGGGTCTGGGCCCGGCGGCCGGGGCTTCAGCCCAATCCGCTGATGAGCCGGATCGTAGAGCACCGACCAGGCGAAATAGGGCGCGATGCCGGCATAGATCACCGGGCCGTAGACGCGGGTCTCGCGCCGCCAGGTCAGCCGCGTGCCGAGATCGCGCGCGCCGGTCACCAGGGTCTCCCGCGCCGTGATCGCGCCGACGGTGTCGAAGAGTTCCAGGGCCGCGGGCGAGCCGTCCGGCCAGGGCTCGCCGGCGCCCCGCGCATTGACCACCGACAGCCACGGCGCGCCGGTGTCCAGCAGGACCGGGCCGCAGACCCGCGCGCGCGTCCGCGAATTGACCAGGCAGCCGGGCACCGCGTCGTGCAGCCCGCCGCCCGGTTCGTGGGCGTAGGGCGCCGACAGGGGGGCGAAGGCATAGCCCGCGGCCTCCTCGTCGGTGGGATTGAGGATCAGCCGCCCGTCGCCCTCGCCGGGCCTCGGCAGCTCGACGATCCAGCGGCGCGCGCCCAGGAACCGCAGCGGGTTGCCGACCTGGCCCTGGGCCATGTCGATGCCGAGGATCGCGCGGAACCCCTCGCCCGGCAGGCCGTCGCTGGCGATGCCGTACTTGTCGAGCGTGGTGCGCGAGGCCGGGCAGTTCGGCAGGTAGTCGAAACAGCCGATGCTGCGGATCAGGTGCACCCGGCCGGTCCCGCTGGCGGCGCCGATGGTTACCTTCGCCTGCCCGACCACGCCCACGTAGCGGGAGCCGGAGGCGTAGCCGTAGACCTCCTCCGCCTTGGTCGCCGCCGCATCGCCCGGGACGAGCGCACCCGGCAGGATGCGCAGGCCCGTGGAGCCGGTGTCGAGGCTGACCAGCATCGCCGTCCTGCCGACCGTCACCGGCACGGCGTAGCGCAGGGCGCCGTTGCTGAGCGTCAGCTGGCGGATCGGCGCCTCGCTGCGCGCCGGCGGCTGCGCGGCCGGAAACGGCGCGGCGGCGAGCGCGGCGAACAGCAGGGCGAGCGCGCGGAGCATGGCGGCGCCATCTGACACTGGCCTTCACGCGCGGAGAAGGCGAAAAGGCCGCTCTGTGATTTCAAAGGGATGGACGCGTGGATCCGCTGCACCTGGTGACGCCCTACTGGCCGCATCGCGGCCTGCCCGCAACGGGCCGCGAAACCTGGGTGAAGATGGACGCCCACCAGCCCACCGGCTCGTTCAAGATCCGCGGCATCGGCCTGCTCTGCCAGCGGCTGCAGGTCGAGGGCGCGCAGCGGTTCGTCTGTTCGTCCGGCGGCAACGCGGGCCTGGCGGCGGCCTATGCGGCGCGGGCGATCGGCGCGCCCATGACCGTGGTGCTGCCCTCCACGACGCCTGACTTCATGCGCGAGCGGATCGCGGCGCTGGGCGCCGAAGTGCTGATCGAGGGCGACGTCTGGGACGCCGCCGACGCGCTCGCCCAGGCCATCGCCGGCCGCGGCGAGGCGGCCTATGTCTCACCCTTCAACCACCCCTACCTGTGGGAGGGCCACGCGAGCCTGGTGGACGAGATCGCCCAGGCCGGTCCCGCGCCCGACGCCATCGTGGTCGCGGTCGGCGGCGGCGGGCTGATGTGCGGCGTCGCCGAGGGTCTGGAGCGCAACGGCCTGAAGCACACCGCCATCGTCGCGGTGGAGACCAAGGGCGCCGCCTCCCTGGCGCGCTCCATCGAGGCCGGCGAACCGATCACCCTGGACCGCATCGACACCGTCGCCTCCAGCCTCGCCGCCCGGCGCGTGGCCGATCAAGCGTTCGCCTGGACCCAGACGCGCACCGTGGTCCCGGCGGTGGTCTCCGACGCCGACGCGGTGCGCGCGTGCCTCAGGTTCGCCGACGACCATCAGACGGTGGTGGAACCCGCCTGCGGCGCCGCGCTCAGCCTCGCCTACGACGACCACCCGGCGCTCAAGCCCTACGCCCGCGTGGCCGTCGTGGCCTGCGGCGGGGTGGTGACGAGCCTGGAGAAGCTGGCCGGCTGGAAGGCGCAGTTCGGCGTGTAGGCGGATCGATATTCATCGCGATTGCGGGCGGCGCTTACATGCTCCTCCTCCCACAAGGGGAGGAGGACCATTCGGATTCGCTTCGCTGTCATCGACGCTTCGATCCGCCCTACCGCGTCAGCTCGCAGATCCAGTTCACTTCCCAGGTCCGGCCGCCGTCGGCGGAGAAGGCCTGCTCCATCCGGGCCGACTTGGGCGTCAGGTTGAACCACTGATAGCGGATCGCGACCTGGCGGCCCTTCCAGAGGTCCGCGGCGTAGAACTCCCCGCGCTTTCGATCGGGCGTGCTGGTGAAATCGCCGATCTGCGGCGGGCCCGAGAGCGTGCCCGCGTTCACGTCCAGCAGCCAGATCGACCATTGGCGGGTCTCGGCGTTGTAGAGCCGAAGCGTCTGGCCCTTCAGGTGGTCGCCGGCGGCGTTCCTGACCTCGAACTCCTCGAAGTTGGCGTTGGAGTCCAGCAGCTTGTGGTGGTTGGAAATGCCGTCGTACTCGACCCACTTGTTCGAGCCGACCAGGCGGTCGGGCAGGCGCCGCACATGCGCCTTCCAGTCGCCGATCAGGAAGTCGAAGTCGTGGCCGCCGTCGTGCAGCGCCGCCGCGGCGGGCGCCGGCGGCTGGGCGGCCGACAGGCCCGGATTCCAGAAAACCGCCGCGACGGCGGCCAGACCTGACAGCCCGGCGCGGCGCAAATTCGTGCTCATGACCCTGCTCCCTCGATGTCTCCTGGGAGGGGTCTAGGCCGTGGCCGCTGACAGCATCCTGTCAGCAGGTGACCTAGTGCGCGGTCAGCTCGCCGCCGCGCGGCAGGCCGTAGGCCCGCAGGTAGGACGGCAGGCGCAGCGCCATGCGGGTCGCCTCGCGCATCGAGGGGAAGGCGGTGGCCTGCTTTGGATCGTTCGTCCAACCGGCGGCGCCGGTGTCGGACAGCAACAGGTAGGACGCCTGGGCGCCGGGCCGCGAGATCACGGCGGGCATCGGCTGCGGCGGCGTAAAGGCAATGGACATCTGATGTCTCCCGGTCTCGTTAACCAGGAAGCTAAGCCAGGCCCTAAGGCGCCGCTATTCGGGTCGGTTACCTAAGCAGTTCTACGGGGCGGTTGGAGCGGCCGGGGGGAATCGAACCCCCGACATTCAGCTTGGGAAGCTGACGTTCTACCTCTGAACTACGGCCGCATCGCTAGGAGGTGCGGTTCCTTAGCCGGTCTGCCAGCGCCTCTCAAGCCGCTGTCAGGTCCGCTGCATTGCAGCGCAGCGCACCGGTCCGCTAAGAGAGACCTCGAACAACTGTTTGAGGACCCCTCGCCTTGACCGACCTTTTCGAGCCCCTGACCCTTAGCCACGGCCCGGCGCTGAAGAACCGCATCGTGCTGGCGCCGCTGACCAATCTGCAGAGCCATGCCGACGGCACGCTCTCGGACGACGAGTTCAAGTGGCTGACCTACCGGGCCAAGGGCGGGTTCGCGCTGACCATGACCTGCGCGGCGCACGTGCAGCGGATCGGCCAGGGGTTCCCGGGGCAGCTGGGCGTGTTCGGCGACGAGCACCTGCCGGGGCTGACGCGGCTCGCCGCCCAGATCAGGGCCTATGGCTCGATTCCCGTGGTGCAGCTGCATCACGCCGGCATGCGCTCGCCGAAGGACCTGATCGGCGAGGCGCCGGTGGCGCCGTCGGACGATGAGGGCACGGGCGCGCGCGGGCTCTCCACCGCCGAGGTCGAGCAGCTGATCGAGGACTTCGTCGCCGCCGCCGTGCGCTCGGAACGGGCCGGGTTCGACGGCGTCGAGCTCCACGGGGCGCACAGCTACATCCTCTGCCAGTTCCTCAGCGAGAGCCTGAACCGCCGCACCGACCGCTATGGCGGCAGCCCCGAGAACCGCGCCCGGCCGATCCTGGAGATCATCGACGGCGTCCGCGCCCGCTGCCGCCCCGACTTCAGCCTGGGCCTGCGCCTGTCGCCCGAGCGGTTCGAGCTGAAGCTGATGGAGATCCGCGAACTGGCGCGCCGCGTGCTGGCCGACGGAAAGATCGACTACCTCGACCTGTCGCTGTGGGACTACGCCAAGCTGCCGGTGGAGGAGGAACACCAGGACCGCACGCTGATGGCCTGGTTCACCGACCTGCCGCGCGGAAAGGTGCGCCTGGGCTGCGCGGGCAAGATCATGACGCCGGCCGACGCCCGGACCTGCCTGGAGCGCGGCATGGACTTCGTGCTGCTGGGCCGCGCGGCCATCCTGCATCACGATTGGCCCAAGCTGCTCGCCGCCGACCCGGCCTTCACCCCGATCAAGACCCCGGTCACCGCCGACCACCTGCGCGCCGAGGGCCTGGGCCCGGCCATGGTCAAATATATGCAGACCTGGAAGGGCTTCGTCGAGGAACCGGAAACCGAGCCGGCGTAGGCCAGAGAAAACCACCAAGCGCGCCAAGAGCGCCAAGGGCTCCAGGGAACACGAAGGCCACGAAGGACACGAAGACCACGAAGCCTCGACGGCCGTGAATGAACTTCGTGGCGCGCGTCGCGCGCCGATTCCAGTCAGGACGTATGAATGAAGGCCGAGGGTCTGCGCAGGCCCCTTCGTGTCCTTCGTGATCTTCGTGGTCTTTGTGTCCCCGAAACGCCTTGGCGCTCTTGGCGTCCTTGGCGGTTTGAAATCTGCGCGACATTGACCGCGCCGTGCGCACGCCGCACCCTAGGCCAGATCAGATCAGGAGGCTCCGATGGCCGACGGCGAGATGCTGCAGGACCGCGCCAAGTTCCACTCGATGACCGAAGGGACTCAGGAAGACTGGGCGGCGATCACGCGCGCCGCCGCCCCGCACCGGGGCGAGCTGGCCGACCGGCTGCTGGCGCACCTGAAGCTGCTGGACAACGACCACGGCGGCTTCGCCGTCGACCGGCTGGAGCATTCGCTGCAGACCGCCACGCGGGCGCACCGCGACGGGCGCGACGAGGAATATGTGGTCTGCGCCCTGATGCACGACATCGGCGACATCCTGATGCCCGCCAACCACGCCGAGCTCGGCGCCACCATCCTCAAGCCCTACGTCTCCGAGGCCAACCACTGGATGATGGACAAGCACGGCGTCTTCCAGGGCTACTATTTCTTCCACTACATCGGCCTGGACCGCGACATGCGCGAGCAGTTCCGCGGCCATCCGCACTTCGAATACTGCGCCCAGTTCTGCCACCTCTACGACCAGTCGAGCTTCGATCCGGCCTACGACACCATGCCGCTGGACGCCTTCGAGCCGATGCTGCGCCGCGTGGTCGAGACGCCGAAGCAGTCGCTCTACAAGAAGGACTGACCGCCTAGCGCGGAATGGGCAGCAGCGCGCGAACCTCGCGGCGATACTGCGCATAGGGCTCGCCCAGCGCGTCCACCAGCATGCGATCCTCGACGCGGATGCGGTAGGCGTAGCCGACGATCGTCGCCACCAGCGAGGCGGCGAACACCGGCGCCGAGCCGGACGTGAAGGCGATCCCGTTCAGGCACAGGAGCGAGCCCAGGTAGCCCGGGTGGCGCACCGCCCGGTAGGGCCCGTCGCGCTCGACCGCGTGGTCGCCGTGCGTCAGCAGGGTGCGGGTGTAGCGCTCGCGCAGGGTCAGCACGGCCCAGAGCCTGAGCCCCAGTCCCGCCAGCCCGATGGCCGCCGCCGCCCAGGCGCTGGCCGGCAGGCCGGGCAGGCTCTCGCCCAGCCACCAGGCCATCCAGCCCTGGGCCCCTGCGACCGTCTCGGGTGCGTGCTTCATCGAAAGCGCGAAGCCCAGGATCGGGACCAGCGACGTCGCGCTGAGCACGACCGAACTGCGCCGATCCGTGCCCTCCGCCCGGCTGGAGCGCGCCTTGGCGCCAAAGCGCACCTCCGACTGGATCAGGAAGAGCACGATCAACGCCACGCCCCCCAGCCCATAGGGCCGCGCGGCGAACCATCCGGAGATTGCGGCAAACGTCATGCGTCGGTTTCCTCGAAGATCGCCTCGATCGGCATACCGAATAACGCGGCGATCCGGAACGCCAGCGGCAAGCTCGGGTCGTACTTACCGGTCTCGATGGCGTTGACGCTCTGGCGCGAGACGTCGAGGCGGATGGCCAGGTCGGCCTGGCTCCAGTCGCGCTCGGCGCGCAGCACCTTCAGGCGGTTCTTCATCGCCAACCCCCCGTCACATGGGCCCTCACCGGCGCCGCAGCCGCGTCCAGCCGGTCGTCAGACCCTGGCAGACGCAGAAGATGACGAACACCTGGGTCAGCGCGATGCGCGGCAGGCCCGCGAAATCCTGCAGGAAGCCCCAGCCGGTGCAGACGGTGAGCGTCAGGCCGGTGGCGGCGACGTAGGCCTGGATGTTGAGCATCCGCATGTACTCGTCCTCCTCCTCCTGCAGGTAGCGCAGGACGACGAAGACCACGGCGGCGACCGGCAGGGCGGGCGCCAGCGCCACGAGATAGAGCCAGGGCTTGGGCGGCGCGAAGCCATCGCGCACGGCGAAGTCCACGGCCAGCAGGACGGCGACATAGCTCGCCATGGCGGCGGTGAAGCGCAGCATGTAGCGGCGCCAGGACGGCTTGAAGATGATCGGGCGTGGGCGGGCAGCGTCAGACATGTGCTTGGTCTCCTTGTCTTGATGACAAGGAAACACGACATCGAAACCGTGTCAAGCACCCATGACAAAAAGTATGCCTTCCTTTCCCGGAGCGGGTGTTCTGGGCCGACGCGGGATCAGCCGTCGCCCAGGTTCCTATAGCGGGCCTGCGTGGCTTCGAAGGCGACGGCCTCGCGCTCCCACTCGTCGGCCAGTTTCAGGATTTGGGCCCGGTACGCGGCGTTCGTCACATCCGCGCCGAGGCGCCTGGCTTGCGCAGCTTTCTCTCGCAGGCGTTTGGCGTCTTCCACCCACCAGCCTGACGCGCGAATGTGGTGAAACGCAAATCATATGTCGGATACCGTCACAGCCGCCGCGCGCGTGACAGATCGCCTTTGCCTTCACGATGCGCGACGCGAAGCGCCTACTGCACCCGCTCGACCTTGAAGCCGCGCGCCGCCAGGAGGGCGGGAAGTCCGTCCTGGCCGACCATGTGCAGGGCGCCGACATTGACCAGTTCGACGCCGGGGCTGAGGCCCATTTCGGCCGTGAGCTTGTCGGCCCAGGCGAGGTTGCGGCGCTTCAAGAGCACGTCGTAGAGCGCCGGATTGTCGTGGGCGAGATCCCTGACCAAGCTGGGGCCCAGCCGCGCCAGGTCGCCGGCCAGCCATTCCTGCTCCAGGGACGACGCGCCGGGATTGAGGCTGAGCCGCGGGTGTTTGGCCGGGGCCGGATGCCGCGCGTGGATCACGTCGGTCAGGTACTGCAGCTCGGCGGGCTCGGGCAGGCTCGCGAACATCCGCGCCTGGTCCTCCAGGGTCTCAAATGTAGAAATCTGCTTGCCGCCGCTGCGCGCCTCGCGGGTCACGGTCATGTCGGCGCCGGTCTCGACCGCGGCGCCCTTGGCCAGCACCGGCTGCATCGACAGCATCAGCGCCGCGGCCCAGGGGCGCAGGTGCTCGATGCGGTCCATGTCCGCCCCCCCTTTTAGCTCGGAAAGGCCTTTCAGCTCGGAGAGGTCGGCGGCGGCGAGCTTTTCCGACAGGCCCCGCTCCGGATCGACGCCGTAGCGGCTGACGATCAGGCCGACGGTGGCCGGGTCGGCGGTCCCGAGATCAGCCTCGAACCACACCTTGGCCGCCTTGGCGTAGGCGGCGTCATAGGCGGGCGTCCGCCACTGGGTCGTGGGCGCAAGCGCATGCAGGGTGCCGAAGAGATAGACTTCCGATCCGGCGCCGGTGACGCGCCACATGGCCGGCGCCGCCCAGGCCGCAACCGGGGCCGCCATGCCCAGCATTCCGGCGACGAAGCCCGCGAGCAGGGCCAGGACACGCATCAGGGACATCAAGGCAGACCCTCCGATGAGGAGGCCGACTTAGCCCCCCTGCTCGCCCCAGACCCGGAAATGCTTGGATAGCTTGAGACCCTGCCGCTGGTAATGCGACCCGAGGTCGCCATAGAGCCGGTCCGGCCGCTCGGTCAGCGGCTCGTAGACCAGCCGCGCCACCGTCTGGCCGTCCTCCAGGATGAACGGCGTCTCGTGGCTGCGCACCTCGAGCACCCCGCGCGAGCCCTTGCCGTGCGCCTCGTCCGTCCCGAACCCCGGATCGAAGAAGCCGGCGTAGTGCACCCGGAACTCCCCCACCGACGGGTCGATCGGGGTCATCTCGGCGGCCTCCATCACCGGGATCTCCACCGCGCCCTTGGAGGCTAAGATGTAGAACTCGCCGGGATCGAGCAGCAGCTGGCCGTCCTTCGGCCGCAAGGGCTCCCAGAAGTCGCGCGGGTCGTGCCCGTCCTCCTTGTCGAGGTCGACCAGGCCCGCGTGCCGCCGCCCGCGGAAGCCGGCGATCTCGCCCGTCAGGTCGACCCCGACGCTCTCGGTGCGCAGCCGCCCCGGCGTGCCGGTCTTCAGGCGCAGCTGGTTCAGCCGCGTCCCCGTGCGCACCAGCACCGAAAAGGTCTGCGGCGCGATCTCCATATAGATCCGCCCCTCGTAGCCGGCGTCCACGTCGTCGAAGGCGTTGCCCCGGTCGGTCAGCAGGCGCACGAACACGTCCACCCGCCCCGTCGAGCTCTTCGGATTGGCCCGCGCCGACACCCCGGCCGGCAGCTTCAGCCGCTCCTGCAGCTCGGCGATGTAGACACAGCCGCGCTCCAGCACCGCGCCGCGGGTGAGGTCCACCTCGTGCATCGCCACCGCAGCGATCCGCTCGCGCACCGTGTGGCGTCCCGGCAGGAAGGAGGCGCGCACGCGCCAGGCCCGCGCGCCCAGGCGCAGGTCGAGGCTGGCCGGCTGCACCTGATCGCCGCCAACGCCATCGGCGGCGTGGATCGCGCCCTGGGCGATCAGGTCCTCGATGGATTGGCAGGGCAGGATGCCAGCGGTCTCGCTCATCGCCCCTCACTCGGGGATGGGCGGCGCTCTGGCAAGGGATTGGGC
>NZ_DATGEX010000034.1:0-25946 GCF_035309685.1 Phenylobacterium sp. | reverse complement strand
GAGCTGTTCTCTACATCCAGCGAGCGCAGCACCGCCGCATGCGCCGGGTCCGCAGACGTGATCGTCACGTCGCTGGCGAACGCCTTGCCACTGATCGACACGTCGCCATAGTCGCCCGACGAAAGGCTGATCACGTCGCCGGCATGGGCCGACGCCAACGCAGACGTCAACTGCGATGCGCTTGAGACGTTGATAGTCGTCACTTGGACCCCACTCGTTCTTCATTGGACATTGAAGAGACCGTGACTTGCCCCCGGGCGCCCCTCGACGGGCGCACCGATTTCACGGGACCTCCTCAGTTATTGCCCAGCAACCTAGAGAGTCCGATTTACTCCTGAGTTAAATGTCTTGGTTTAAGAGAATTAATCATACTGGATACCGTATATCTACGTATGCGCTTTGCGATGTAGAGGGCAGATATGTTTGAAAGCTTCATTATGACTTCAAGTCACATTGACTGATGAAATGTTTCTTCAATTTTGGGAAAATATGGCGATTGCGCCGCGCCACCGTTCGCGCGCAAAGCCGCAGGGTGGCCACTCTGCGGCTGCTCCTTTACCGATCCACAACGGGCTGAGCGCAGTTTCTCGGCACATGGAAGCTGAACACTCATGATCTCGCTTAGGCGGCGGCTGACGGATGGGCATCTGAGCGCGGCGCTCGCGGGATCGCTGGTTTCCCTGACAACCAAGCTGGCGGCGGCGGCGGCCGGTGTGGCGCTCACCTTCCTGGTCGCGCGCCGATTTGGCGCGGCAGGTTCCGGCGCCTGGGTGCTTGCCAACACGATCCTGTCCATCGCGGGCTACGTCGCTCTCTGCGGACTTGACTACGGCTCGACCCGCGCCATCGCGATCTACAAAGCCGCCGGCCGCTGGGGGATGGCTCGGGCCTGGACCTGGACGGGTATCCTCATCGTGCTCGTGGTCGGCGGTGCTGTGACGGCGCTGACCCGACTGGCCAGCCCCCTGATCGCCAGCGCCCTGTCGGAGAACGCCACCTCGGCGACAGTCATGACCATCATGTCGTTCGCCATCATTCCGTACGCCGCGATACGGCTCGCGGTCGGAAGCTTCCGGGCCGTCCGCCGTTTCGCGATCGCCGACGCCCTTGAAAGCGGCGTGATCCCGGCTCTGCTCGCCAGTTTGATGCTCGCGCTGAACATTCAGCGTCTCGACGAGGTCGCGCGCGGCTATGTGGCCGTGGCTGCAATCGCCGCAGCGGGCGGTCTCCTCGGATGGTTTGCGATCCTGCAGGGCAAATCCGGCGCACGCGAGCCGCTAATGCCGCGGGAGGCTCTGGTGCGCAGCGTGCCCCTCGGCGGCACGGTCCTGGCCAGTTTGGCCAGCCCGTGGATCGTGACCCTGTTCCTGGCGCACTTTGCGACCACCGCGGAAGTGGGGGTCTACCGGGTCGCCCTTCAGTTCGCCCTTCTCCTTGGTTTCTTGCTGACCGCCGTCGAGACCGGGCTGTCGCCGCAGATCGCCGCTCTGCACAGCCAGAACAAGCTCACTGAGCTCTCCAATTCCGCGAAGCAGATGACCTTGCTACTGTTGCTGGTTGGCGGCATTCCCTGCCTCGCGTTGCTCGTGTTCAGCGGATTCTTCCTGTCGATCCTCGGGCCGGAATTCCCGCAAGGCGCGACGGCCATGCGGATCCTGATCGCCGCGCAGCTATTCAGCCTCGCCACCGGCCCTGTGGGTAGCTTCATGGTTATGACCGGCCTTGAGCGCACCTCGTTTCGCAACGCCATCATCGGTACAGGCATCGTGCTGACCTTGGGTCTCCTGTTGATCCCGCACTTCGGCATCGTCGGAGCCGCGATCGCCAGCGGCTCGGCGACCGTCTTCCGCAACACCGCGGCCACTGTTGTGGTCTGGCGCCGACATGGCCTGTTCCTGCCTCTTGGCATTGTGCGGCGAAAATGACATCGGGAGTCGACCCGTGGGCGTTGTCGGCCGAGGCTAGCGGCCATGAGTCGGATCGGGAGCGCCCGGCGACAGCCCGCGCTTACACCGTCGGATTTGCACGATAGATGAGCATGCTCGGGTTAAATCGACTGAGAGGCTTCTTTACCCGAAGAACGCAGCCGGACGCTGTCGTGCTGAAGCCGTTCGCTGTGCGAATGTCGTTGCCTTGGCGCATTGCCGGCAGGATCGCCATCGTCCTGCTTGGTATCGCTTGTGTCCTCTATGGCTTCGGTTATGCGCTCACGACGCCGTTCCTGCTGAAGCAGTTTCTGGCTCCTTTGCTTCCGCTTGCCTGTCTGACCATTTGGGCCCTCCCCGAAAGCGCCACGAAGCCGACTAGGGCGGTCGAAGACCTCTTCTGGGCGTTTTATCTCGGGGCAATGCTGTGGCCGGGCTACCTGTCCGTCGCCCTGCCTGGCTTGCCCTGGTTCTCGGCCCTTAGACTGCTGGGCTTGCCAATGGCGATCGCCATGCTCGTCCGCCTTTCGACGTCCACGCCGTTCCGTGAACAGGTCGTAGGTACGGTGCGAACGATTCCCTATCTGGGGACGTTCATGGCGGCCTTCAGCGCCATCCAGGTGTTCTCCGTCGCGGTGTCGGACCAGCCCGTCACCTCACTGGATAGTGTGATTGATAACTTGATCGGCTGGACCGCCGTCTTCTTCGTCGCCTGTTACATGTTCCGCCGCCCGGGCGCGGCCGAGCGATGGATCGCGGCCTTCTGCATTTGCGCCGTCGGCCTGTGTTTCATGGGAATCTGGGAGCGACGTCTAGAGCACGTGCCTTGGGGCACACACGTCCCCAGCTTCTTCGCCACGGGAGACGACGCGGTACAGCGCGCCTTGACAGGAACCCGGCGCCTCGGGATCGGTGACTACAGGGTCGAGGGCGTCGAATCCACTTCGCTCGGCATGGCCGAGTTTCTGGCGCTCGCCACGCCATTCCTGCTGCACTACATCGGCGGACCTTTTCGGACTCCCATCAAGATCGCCGCCGTCCTGGCGCTGCCGCTGGTCTTCGTGGTGATCCTCTCGACACAGGCCCGTTTGGGCATGGTGGGGTTCTTTCTCTCGGTTCTGCTCTATCTGGTCGTGTGGGGTGTGAATCGCTGGAAGAGCGCGAAAGGTAGCCTGCTTGGGCCAGCCATCGTGCTCGCTTATCCTGCCTTCTTCCTTGCGTTCGTGGCGGCGAGCTTCACCGTCCAGCGCCTTAAGACGATCGTTTGGGGTAACGGCGAAACCGCTGCCAGCAACGAAGGCCGCATGGAGCAGATGCAAAAGGGTATCCCCATGATCTTCAAGCGGCCCTGGGGCTACGGCGCGGGGCGCGGCGCCGAGAAGTTGGGCTACATGACGCCCGGAGGCACATTGACGATCGACAACTACTTCCTGCTTGTCGCCCTGGATTGGGGAATCCTCGGCTTCATCGTCTACTACGGCATGATCCTCATGGTGACGTGGAACGCCGCACGATACGGATGGGCGCGCACTCTGCGGAACCGCGAACACTCCTATCTGGTGCCGGCAGGCATCGCGCTTGCGGAATTCTTTGTCATCAAGTCGATCTTCAGCCAGACGCACAATCACGCGCTGACCTTTATGATCATGGGGATGGTGGCGGCTCTGATCTTCCGAATTCGTTACGGCGTTCCGGGAGATGAACTGCCCAATTTGCCGCCACTTCAGCCGCCAGCTCGGCCACGGAGTTCGCTGGCGAACTAGGCCTCGGGACGCGGCCTCGATCTCAGGCCATGAGCCGCTGACGACACTATTTGGCCCGCTCCATCTTCTTCGCGAACCTGTCGCGGAGATAGCGCCGGACCTTGTTCGGATTGGCGAGCTTCTTGAATATCGTCAGGCGGTCGCGAGCGTCGCCATATTTGTTGATCTTGAATTCCATCAGTTCCGGCCAGAGGCGCAAGATTACGGCCATGAACAGCGCCTCAGTCCCCTTCTTGGCAGGCTCGACTCCCACGAACATCTCCAGCACGCGGCGCTGACAGAACGGCAGGAAGTTGAGCTTTACCGAGTTGCTGATCGGGCGCTGGCCCATCGACCAGATACCGACCTTCAGCTCCACGAAGGCCATTTCCATGATTACACTGTTGGGTTGGCCCTCAAGTTCGGCGAGCCATTCGCGGAAATTGTCGAGAAGTTCGGGATGCTGCGGCACTGTCAGCCGGTCGGCGATGAAATCCACATCGATCACGCCTTGGTTGATGGTCTCGTAGTCCTGCCGGTAAAGGCGGCACCGCGCCGTCTCGCCGTAGAGGCCGGTCAGGATGGCGTTGCGCTCCGTGAGATCCGCGACCGTCGTATAGGTGCGCCGCGTGACCTCCATCGTGCAGTCGCCAACCATTCGGTCCCAGACCGCCATGGCCTCCTCGCTCGCGGCGTGAAGCGGCATCACCCGGTGAGCCAAGCCAAATCGCTTTGCGATTCGGCTGCTGACATCGGCGTCCATGTCGGTGTTGGGCGCCTCCAGAGTGAAGAATTCCACCTTATCGACGATCGGTCGGCAGGAGGCCACGAGGAGCCGCGAGTCCATGCCCGCCGTGAGGGTCACGCCTAGACTGAAGGCGCGGCTGGCGGCGGCGCTGAACTCCGTGACAGCTTTGGCGGCGACATCGACCGCTTCGTCGAAATCGCGCCACTGGGCGAACTCGCCGGGGCGCGGCCAGAATCGGCGTGCCGTCCACGTCTCCAGGTCGAGATAGTGGTTGGCGATAACCCGGTGGACGCCGCGATGCGCCGTCAAGGTGCCACTGATCCAGCTGCCCGTGCCCTCCTTGCCGATCAGAGTGTTGTGCAGGTCGGCTCGGAAACGGGCCTGGTAGTCCGCTTCCGTGAGCAACAGAGCGACGGAGGACGCGGCCCGCCGGTCGGACGGCGAATAGACGATCGGGAATGACGCCCCGTGATCCATGTAGATGCGTTTGGGCAAGCCCCCGCATGAGACGAAGACAAAGCTTCCCGAAATGCGCGGCAGGAACAGGAGTTCAAGATCGCCGATGGTGGCGATCGCCACCGGAAATTCAGCTTCGCCTTCCGGCAGGAACTCCCCGTGGAATTCGCTGTAGGCGTTGCCCAGCAGGAAGCCGATCCGGCGTCCGCCGGCCGCAAGCACCGGCACGACCGGCAGGTTTCGGTCCGCCGCGATCCAGAAGCCTTCGGCATCGACAAGCCGATAGGACGGGGGAATGTCCGGCTTTTCTGCGGCGACAAAGACCTGTTTGTCGACAATGGGCGCTGCGCGGAAAACGTCTCGCGACGGATCGAAGCTTGGCATTCCGATTCAGTCCCACTCCAAGATCTGTCAACGCCGGTTTTGCGTCCCGGGAGCCCATGGCGGACGGGAGTCGCACCTCGTGCGCGCCGCCCAGCTATTCCGAAAATCTGCGCTCTGTAGATAGACCTTATGATCCTAATTCCCCCATGTTGACTCTTCGTTGATCGGCGCTCGCGCGTTGTAGAGGCGGGGCCCATCGCTGGGGTTCGCCATCGGACTCTCGCACTGGGCGTTCGGCCTTGACCGCTTCCGGTGCGCGCGCAACCGTCGCCACCCATTGGCCGGGTTGGCCAACCGAACAAGAGAGAGGGGCTCCATGCCCGGTAGTTCCGCCTGCATCCTGGACGCCAACCACGCGCCCCCTCGCTACCTGTTCAATTTCCGGCAGTACGAAGTCTCGCACTGCGGCGACTGCGGCCTGATCATGACCGGAAGCGGCTTTGAGGAAGGACAATACGAGGAGCAGGATTACTACACGATGCGGCACAGCTCCCCTGCGGAGATCTACCAGGAATGGGGGTTCCGCTGGCGGTGGATTCTTCGCAGGATTCAGAGCCTACGCGCCAGCGGCTCCAGCCTGGACGTGGGCGCGGGCAACGGCCTCTTCGTGAAGATCGCGGCCGACGAATTCGGCTGGAAGTCTCGCGGTGTAGAACTGTCCGAGAAGGAGGTCGCCTTCGCCAAGCGCATGCTCGACGTCGACATCGAGCAGAAATCGCTGAACGAGATTCCCGAACAGTTCGACATGGTCACCGCCTTCAGCGTCCTTGAGCACGTGGTCGACCCGATCGGGTTGATCCGCGAGATGCGAGATCACGTGAAGGACGGCGGTCTGCTCGTGCTGGCCACGCCGAGCCCGACCTGCATACAGGCCCGGGTCAAGGGGCTTGAGAAATGGGGAATGATATCACCCCCGCACCACATCAACATCTTCAGCCGCAAGGCGCTCTACGGCTTGTTGGCCAAGTCCGGCTTTGAGGTCGTCCGATACGACACGATCAGCACCTATATCCAGTTCCTGCGCCGGTTCGAGCGAGACGGCACGACGTTGCGCTGGATGGTCTTTCAGGCGCTGCGTCTGTTGGGCCTTGGCGCCGATCACCTGGTCATTGCGCGCAAGGTCTGATCTCTGGCGGCCTCACCCCAGCCAGGCCGGCTTGCCTCGTTCGTTTCGGAGCCCGGCCGCCCAGCCGGCCAGGGCATAGCCCAGCTGGCGCCAGGCCCGCCGCTTGCCGAAGCGCAGGCAGAGCAGCACTAGGGCGCAAGGCGCCACGGTGATCAGCCGGATGGGACCTCGCAACCAGGTCAGCAGAATCTTGTTGCGCTCGTCCAGATAGACCGGGCCGCGCGGTCGACCTCGCATGTCGCCGACCGAGCCGGTGGTCGTGCCCTTGTAGTGGAGCACCTGCGCCTCCGGCGCATAGCCGAACCGAAGGCCCAGATCGCTCGCGCGCAGGCACCATTCAACCTCTTCGCAGTAGAGGAAAAAGTCCTCCCGCATCGGTCCCGCCGTCTCCAGAAACCGTCGGCTCAGCAGCATGCAGCACCCGGGAACATAGGCCGTCAGGCGCTCGACAGCGGCTACGTCCGCCGGTGAATCCAGGGCCTCGCCGAAGCCGATGGAAAAGGTGCGCCCCAGCCACGGACGCCAGCCACCCGCGCGGGAGTCGATGGTGCCCTCTGGCGTATAGACCGTTCCCGCTACGGCGTCGCAATCGCCGGCGGACAGCCTTGCGACCAGAGCCGCCAGGGACGTGGGACCGGCGTCTGTATCAGGATTCAGCACCCACCAGGCGTCCGCGTTCGGCGCTTCCCGCAGGCATCGGTTGACCCCCGCCGCGTAGCCCAGATTTCCGGCCGACAGCAGGGCGTTCACCGGCTGTCCGCCAGGAAGTGTCGCCGGGATCGCGGCCACCATCCGCTCGAACGCTTCCGGACCGCCATTCTCGCAGATCACAACCTCGAAATCGGCATAGGTGGAGTGCGCGAGGGCGTTCAGGCAGACGACGATGTCGTCGATATTCCGAAACGTTACGATACAAATCGCGACATGCATGCTCACGACCGCCCAGCCGCCCCGGCGTCGGCGCCCAGTGACTCCACACCCGGACGTCCTTCGCGCACCTGCTGGATGTCGCGTCCAAGCACGGCCCAGGAATCCACGACCCGCCAGAGGCGGATCGCGTAGAGCACCCGAAGCGCGCCAAGGCGTTGGCCGAAGGTGTGCAAACCCGGATTGGTGAGCACCTTGGGCGTGTGAGCGACTGCCGACAGCGGCAGCAGCAGGCTGCGCAGGAACCACCGCAGGCGCCTGCCTGGACGGCCAGCTGACAGGCCATAGGTCTCGATGTTCAGCCGCCGCCATTTGCGCGTCAGTTCTTCCCAGTTGCGCCGCGCCGGATGGCCCACGATCGCCTTGGGCGCATAGCCGAGTTTGAAGCCGCAGCTCTGGGCGCGCTTCGACCACTCGTAGTCCTCGGAAATCCCCGCGCGGAACCCTGCCACCGTTTCGAACAGGCTACGCGGACAGAACAGATTGCCCGACCCCGTGAAGCCCTTCTTCTCGATGTAGGTCTTGAAGTCGAAGGCGAAAACCCGCTCCCAGGCCTCCACCGGCGTCATGCGCTGCTCGTCGCTCACCAGGACCGTGACCTGCCCGCCCACGAAATCGAAGCGGCTCAGGGCCGCGACGCCCTCCTCAATCCAGCGCGGATCGGCCACGCAGTCGGAGTCGATGAAGGCCAGCACCTCGCCCGTCGCCTTCGCGACCCCGCCATTGCGCGCCGGGCCCGCGCCGCGCTCCTCGACCAGCACCACCTGGGCGCGGTCGCCGGCGGCGGCCTGCACGGCGTCGAGGCCCTGGGGCGAGGCGTTGTCCGCGACGATGATCTGCAGCCGCCCGGCCGGATAGGTCTGGGCCCGCAGCGCGGCCAGGCAGATGTCCAGGTTCACTAGGTCGTTGAAGTGCGGAATGATAACCGAAACGGTCGGCTGTTCGCTCATCTCAGACGGGTTTCCGAAAGTGCGCGGTCGCCAGGTGATCCGCCGGCGCGGCGCCGAGGAATCCCACAGCCGACGGCGGGAGGCAATTGGACTCGCGCGAGGCGACAGGCGCGAGATATGGCATCACTTCATCAGTCCTTTACACGGTCGCCCAGATAGGATCGAGCCTATCAGAGGCGGCCCAAAAGATAGGTAAACCGATGAGCGCGGCGGCTGAGCCCCATGCGAACGACCGGGCCTTGGCGCCGAAACGCCTGCGCATCTGCATGGCGGCGTCCGGCGGCGGCCACCTGCGCCAGCTCCTCGATCTGCGCTCGCTGTGGTCGGCGCACGACTACTTCTTCGTCACCGAGGACACCGCGCTCGGCCAGAGCCTGCGCGAGGAGCATCCGACCTACTTCGTGCCCCACTTCGCGCTCGGCCAGGCCAAACTCGGCGCACCGCTGAAGATGGCGTGGCGGGCTTTCATCAGCTTCTTCAAGAGCGCGGCCCTGATCCTGCGCAAGCGTCCGCAGCTGGTGATCACCACCGGCGCCGGCGCGGTCTTCTTCACCGTCCTCTGGGCCCGGATCCTTGGCGCCCACGTGGTGGTCGTCGAGTCGTTCGCGCGGTTCGACCATCCGTCGGTGTTCGGCCGGATGACCAAGCCGCTGGCCCAAGATTTCGTGGTGCAGTCGGCGGCGCTTGCCGCGCACTATCCCGAGGCGCAGTTCTTCGACCCCTTCCGGATTCTCGACACCAAGGTCGGCGCCAAGCAGCCGCTGATGTTCGCGACGGTGGGCGCGGTCCTGCCGTTCGACCGGCTGGTGAACATCGTGGCCGAGGCGCACGCGGGTGGCGCCATCTCCGACAGAATCCTGGTCCAGACCGGAGTCGGCGGCGTCCGTCCGCCGGGCCTTGAGGTGGTCGAGACCTTGCCCTTCGAAGAGGTGAAGGCGCTGCTACGCGACGCCTCGATCGTCGTCTGCCACGGCGGCACCGGCTCGCTGATCACTGCCCTGCGCGAAGGCTGCCACGTCATCGCCGTGCCGCGCCTGTTCCGCCTGGGCGAGGTCTATGACGACCACCAGTTGGAAATCTCTGAAGCCTTCGAAAAGCGCGGCCTGGTCCAAGTCGCCAACACCGCCGAGGAGCTGGCCGCCGCCGTGCGGGCCACCAGGGATCGCGCCCGCGTGGTGGCCACCACCGAGCCGACAGGCCTGACCCAGTTCCTCGAATCTGTGGTCGAACGCATCGCCTCCAGTCACGCTGGGACGGAGCGCCCTCGACCCGCCACAGCCGACTGACGCGCCACCTTGGGCAAACGCCCAAACCGCGCCTCGATGTCCTTCTGCAGCGCGTTGGCCGCCATGGCCTGGCCGCGGAACAGGGTGTCCATCGCCCAGCCGATCACCGGCACGTCGCTCATGGCGCTGTTGACGATCATGTAGGTCGCCATGCGGGTGATGGTCCATGCGGACGCCTTGGCCTGCACGGCCTCGTAGAGCAGCAGACCGCCGGAACCGACGCTGTAGAGCGTGCCCGCCACCGGCACCCAGGCCAGCACCCCGTCCAGGCCCAGGCCCCAGGGCCCGATGCGGACTAGGTTGTCGGAGAGCTTCTTGATCCGCTCGGCGTTGCGCCAGGCGCGCTCGGCGCGGTCTCGGGTCGGTTCCATGACGGCCTCAACGCCGGCGGTGCGCGGCGAGATGCATGTTGTAGCGCCCTATCCTTTCGCAAGCGTGGCTGGGCCGCATTTCCTAACCCCACAGGTCCGGCGACGGCGGCTCGATCAGGGAGCCGGTGATAGCCAGGCCGGGCTCGCGGTCGCGCGTGAGCAACAGCGGCCCGTCGAGGTCGGCGACCTGCGCGCCCTGCGCCAGGATCATGGCCGGCGCCATGGCCAGCGACGTCGCCACCATGCAGCCGATCATCAGACCCAGACCCAGGGCGCTGGCCTCCGCCGCCAGCGCGAGCGCCTCGGTCAGGCCGCCGGCCTTGTCCAGCTTGATGTTCACCGACGCGTAGCGCCGCGCGCAGGCGGCGAGCTCGGCGCGGGTGTGCAGGCTCTCGTCGGCGCAGAGCGGCACCGGGCTCAGATAGCCCTCCAGCGCGGCGTCCTCCCCGGCGCGGAGGGGCTGCTCGATCAGCATCACATCGAGCGCCGCAAGCTCCGGGGCCAGGCGGCGCAGCTCGTCGAAGGTCAGCGCCTCGTTGGCGTCGACGATCAGGCGGGTCTTCGGCGCCGCCGCGCGCACCGCCGCGACCGCAGCCAGATCGTCCCGCTCGCCGATCTTCAGCTTCAGGATCGGCCGCCGCGCGTTCTCCCGCGCCGCCTGCGCCATCGCCTCGGGCGGCCCCAGGCTGATGGTGAAACAGGTCTTCACCGGGTCGAGCCGTGCGCGTCCGGCCAGCGTCCAGGCGCGAACGCCGGCGCGCTTGGCCTCGAGGTCCCAGAGCGCGCAATCCAGCGCATTGCGCGCCGCGCCCGGCGGCAGCAAGCCCTGCAGTTCGGCCCGATCCGCGCCGGCTACGATGCGGCCTCGGACGGTCTCGATCTGCGCGACCACGCCCTCGATCGTCTCGCCGTAGCGGGCGTAGGGCACGGCCTCGCCACGACCGCGGCGCGGCCCGTCCGCGATCTCCGCGACGACGACCGCGGCCTCGGTCTTGGCGCCCCGGGAGATGACGAAGGCTTGCTTCAGCGGCCAGCGTTCGACCTCGGCGCTGAGGGTCCTCACGCCTAGACGATGTCCCCCGCCGCGGCGTCGAGCAGCAGGTAGATGCGGCCTGGATCGTCGCCCAGCAGGGACGCCATCAGGAACCCCTCGGGATCGCGCACCACCGCGTCGTCCACCAGGGTCTGATAGCGGCGCACATAGACCTGCACCTGGCGCTTGATCGCCTCGTCGGTGACCAGGCGGCGCGAAATGCGCCGGGTCGCCGCCGGCGCCAGGCGCTTGACCACCTCGCGGGCGCCGTCGATGTCGCCCACCTGCACCGCGGCGGCGATCTCGTCGATACGAGCCTTGGGGAGCAGCTTGCCGGGATCGACGCCCATGGCCGCCAATTCGTCCCCCAGGATGTCCTGCAGCCGCTCGCCCTCGGCGTCGGCGCCGTCGATGGAGGCCAGCAGGTCCTTCCAGGTCCAGGAGTCGCCCTCGTGCGCCGGCTCCGGCGGCTCGGCGCCGACCCCGCCGGCGGCCTCGAAAACAGCCGAGAACTCCTCGTCGGTCGCCGTGGGCGTCAGCTTGAGCTTCAACCGTGGGCGAAGGCCGGGATCTTCCGGCGGCTCGGCGGACGCGGCCATGGGCGCCGCGCGCGCGGGCGCCGGCTCCATCAGGTCCTCCAGCGCCAGATCGACCTCATCCTCTTCGACCCGCGCGGGCGGCGGGCTGGGCCGCGCAGGCGGCGCGTCGGCCTTGGCGACCGGGCGAGGCCGAGCGGCGCGGGACGCCGGGGCGGGCGCCGCCAGGGATGGCGCGCTGAACGGCGCGGCCGGCAGCGTCGCGGAGACTCCCATCAGGCGGACCGCCTCGCTCAGCATTTCGAAGTTGCGGCGCGCGCGGTCCTGGAACGCCGCGTCGATGGCCTGCGCCTCCTCAGCCGTGTGGCGCGCCTGGGCGGTCAGCTCCTCCAGCCCCTCGCGGACCGCGGCGCGGACCAGGTCGATCTGGTCCTGGGCGGTGGCCGGCAGCTTGGTGGCCCGCTTGTCGACGTCGGCCATCATCTCCTGCAGGGCGGCGAGCGAGGCGCGCGCAGCCGCGGCGCCCTCCTCCAGCCGCTGCGCGGCGGCGGCGCCGGCTTGGTCGACCATCTCGGAGGACTGTTCGACGAGCGCACGGGCCTCGGTGAGCCGCGCCTCGAACACCTGATTGGCCTTCTGGCCGGCCTCGAAGGCGGCTTCCGAGAGCTGGTCGACCTGTTCGCGCGCGGCCGCGGCATGGCTGGCGGCGGCGGCGCGGGTCTCTTCGGCGGCGGCGGCGAGCGCGTCGATGGCCGCGCGCGTCTGGGCCTCCAGTTGCGCACGCTGCTCGGCGGCGGCCTCGGAGACCGTCTCCAGCGACCGCAGGGTGGACTGGCCGAACTCCTCGCGCTCGGCCGAGGCGGTCTCGGCCAGATCGCGAAACTGCGCGGCCGCATCGACCATCAGGTTGCGCAGGCTCTCGCCGCCCTTCATCGCCCGGTCGGTCAGTTCGACCGAGGACGCGCGGGCGTCATCGATGAATTCGGCCAGCTTGGCGGCGTGGGCCTCGGCCTCTACGGCGAAACCCTCGTGATCGGCCTTCAAGGTCTGGGCGAGGGTGATCAGCGCAGTGCGCTGCTCGGTCAGCCCGCCCTCGACGGCGCGCACCTGATCGGCGACGCCAACGCCGGCGGTCTCCAAGCGGGCGATGTGGCGGGTCAGATCCTCGCCGGCGGTGCGGGCCGCATCGCTGGCCTCGCCGGCGGCCGCGGCGAGGTCGGCCGCGCGGGCGGAGAGCGCCGTCTCGGCCTCGCGCAGCTGGGTTTCGGCGAGTTCCGTCGCCTCCGCCACCATCTTGGCCTGCTGGTTGATGCTGTCGATCACCCGGTGCGCTTGGGCGTCCAGGCTGTGGGCGAGCGCGCCCATCTCCGAGCGTTCGCGGCCCATGGTCGTCGTCAGTTCGCGGGTGGTGCGAATCGAACTGTCGGTGCTCTCCACCAGCCGCTCGCTCTCCAGCGCGAGCGCATCGCGCAGCGCCAGCAGGGTCTCACGCGCCTCATCGGCGGCCTCGCCGGCGCGGACGATCTCGTCGCGCACGCTGCGGGTGACATCGCCGGCGCGGGCGGCCGCGGCCACGGCCGGGCCCAGCATCTCCTCGGCCATGGCCTTGGCGCGGCGCGCCTCGGCGCCCAGCTTCTGGCCCTGGCGGATCATATAGGCGCAGCCGAACACGAAGATCGCCGGCCCGATGGCCAACATGGCGAACACCACCAGCGCGAAGCTGTCGTTGTGGAACGGCGCGACGCCGCCGCGGTAGCCCAGGGCGAACGCGATCGGCGCCAGGGCCCAGAGCGCGGCCACGGCGAATGCGACCAGATAGATCGGCCAGGCCGACGGCGGCCGATAGGGATCGGGCGCGGCGTCTTCATAGGCCTCGACCACCGAACGCGTGGCGGGCGTGCGCGGCTGAGCGGCGGTGACGGCCGATCCCTCCGGCGGCGGCTGCAGCGGCCGGGCGGCCGCGGCGTCCAGTTCCAGGGGCTCGGCGTCCTCGTACACGGCGGTCGCCGTTGCAGCCGGCATCTCAGCAAGTGGCTCGCGTAACGAGGCGCCAAAATCCGCCGGCTGCGTCCGCTTCTTGATCTTCATACGCCTCTTCCGCCGGCGGCCCTAAGCCGCTGAACGCCCCAACCGAGGCCTGCCCGGCAGTCCCCGGCAAAGGATTACCTGCGATAGGTCGCGACGCAAACAGGCGCGCGCGCCGCAGGGGCGAACAAAGCGGCGATCAAACGATGTTGTGAGATGGTTCGCTCAGACCTTGAGCGTGTGCGCCGGACGCTTCGGCTGCGGACAGGAGGTCAGCCTCATGACCTTGTGCGTCGAGGTCTGGACACCGGCTGGGGTGCGGGCGATCACCCGCTCCGCCGCCGGCGGCGTAATCCGCTCGACCTGCGCCGGCTCCATGGTCACGCCAAAATGCGACAGGGCGACGGCGGAAGAATGCACAACCACCGTGGCGACAATCTCGGTAAAGGTCGTCATCGCCGATCCCCGGCTCCAAAGCGATTCCGTCGAGCGGTGTTATACGGCAAGCACGGCCATAGGGCGACGGGGCGGCGCGTGAATTTTGCGTAATGTTCCGGGACGATGGCAGCGTCCGCGCCGGCGCGACGCCCGATCATGCGGGCCGGCCCCAGCGGCTCTCCACATAGTCGAACACCTGGCCCATCGGCGCGCACCAGACGTCGAGGCTGGCGATGTGGGCGAGGATCTTGTTGTGGGTCGCGACGCTGGTGTCGCCATCGGTGCGCCAGGCGGGCAGGACGTCGTGGAACACCAGGATCGCCCAGCCGCCCTGCGCCACCGTCTCATTGAGGTAGCGGATCGCCGGCGCCACGGCGTCGGACTCGTAGGTCGGCTCGAAGGCGTGCAGGTGCAACGGATCGGCCGCCGCCACCTCCGGTCGGTTGGGACCGCCGGCGGTGGTGCGTGCGGCGATCACGCCGTCCCGCTCCAGCACGCGGCGGTAGCGGGCGTAGCGCTCATGGCGGCCGCCGCGACCCAAGCCCAGGTAGCCGCAGGGATAGGCGAAGGTCCGCGCCCGATCCGGCCCGAAGTTGTGGTCGAGATAGCCCTCCATCCGGTCGATTTCCGCGCTCTGGAACCGCCCGGCGGAATAGCCGGCGAGCGCGCAGGGATGGGTCATGGTGTGGTTGGCGACCTCGTTGCCGTCGTGGGCCAGGGCCTCCCAGTCGGTGAGCCGCCAGTGGGCGTTGGTCTCGGTCAGGAAGAAGGTCGCCTTCCAGCCGAGGCGTTTCAGTTCCGGCGCCGCGTTGTCGAGCTGGCTGTTCAGCCCGTCGTCATAGGTCAGGCTGACCGCGGCCTTGGCGCCGTCCGGCCACTCGCGCGGCTGTGCCCGCGCTTCCCCGGCCATGGCGGCGCCGGCCAAGCCGCCGGTCAGCAGCGTAAAGAGCGATCGTCGGGAAAGTTGAGAAGAGTCCATGGACAACTGAGGGCTACGCCGCGCCGAAAGTTCCTGCAACGCAGCTCGCGGCTCAGTTGATCTCAGGCGCGGTTTCCGGCGCAGGCTTGCGCCGGCGCAACAGGTAGCGGACCGCCCAGATGATCGCCACGACCACCACGATCGCGCCCGCCACGATCAGGCTCCAGCGGCGGGCGTGATGGCCCTTGCCCAGCAGGCCATGCACCGCCTCGCCGAAGATGAACCCGGCCATGGTGAAGGTTGTGGCCCAGATCACCGCGCCCAGGATGTTGAGGATCGTGAACCGCCAGGTCGGCACCTGGGTGACGCCGATCGCGATGGGGCTCGCAACCCGCAAGCCGAAGATGAAGCGGAAGGCCAGCGTGTAGCTGATCGGATATTTCTCGATGAAGCCTAGCGCGCGGGCGAAGGCCGGCTGCTGCGTCGCGCGCACCACCCAGCGGTGGCTGCGGAACCGCCGTCCGGCCACGAACAGCAGGTGGTCGACGACGCCGGACCCGGCCGTGGCGGCCAGCAGCACCAGCCACAAATGCAGGATATGCTGGCGCGCCAGAAAACCGCCGAGGATGACCGCCGACTGGCCCTCGAAGCCCGCGCCCAGGAAGATCCCGACCGGTCCGTACTGTCGCAGGAACTCTTCCATCGCCTCGCCGGTGATTGGCCCCCGAGGCTCTTCGAAGGAAAAGGCTCGCCGCCCCTATGTAGGGGGACGCCGCTCATAGCACAGCCCGCGCGCCGGTCAGCGGGCGATTAGGCATCGGTCGTCAGGCAGCCTGCTTGTCGCGGTAAGCCGCCCCTTCGTGGTCCAACAGCCAGCGCTTGCGCGGGAGGCTGCCGCCGTAGCCGGTGAGCGAGCCGTCGGTTCCAATCACCCGGTGGCAAGGCACCACCACCGCCACCGGATTGGCCCCATTGGCGTGGCCGACAGCGCGGACGGCGGTGGGACGCCCGATGCGCCGCGCCAGGCCCGCATAGCTCAGGGTCTCGCCGGCCGGGATGCTGCACAACGCTTCCCAGACCTGGAGCTGGAACGCCGTGCCGGACGCCTTCCATGGCACGGTCTCCAACGCATCGGCCTGGCCCTTGAAATAGGCCTCGAAAGGTCCGCGCACCGGCGGCGGCGCGCGGCCTTCGACCAGCGTCGCCTTGGGGTAGTGGCGGCCGATCCACGCCCGCATGCCAGGTTCGTACTCGGTCCAGTTGAAGGCGCGCAGCACGCCTTCCTCGTCAGTGACCAGCAGGGCTGTTCCGATGGGCGTCGCGAGCCGGTCCAGCGTCAGGGTCTCAGGCGGCGCGTTTGCGGTCGGCATCGGTCTTGGTCCTCTTCGGGGCGGTGATCTGGTCAGCGTCGGCGGCCCAGAGATGTTGCGCGGCGTAGGCTCGCCAGGGCCGCCAGGCCTCCGCGCGGGCCAGGAGTTCGGCTGGCGTCGGCCGCTGGCCGCTTTCGTCAGCCATGCCGCGCATGAGGCCGATGTCGGCCTGCGGGAAGGCGTCGGGTTCGCGCAGTTCGCGAAGCGCGATGTACTGCGCCGTCCATTCGCCGACACCCGGCAGGGCTTTCAGCGCGGCGATGGTGCTTTCGAGGTCGCCGCGGGGTGTGAAGATCGCCGGGTCGGCGGCCACCGTGCGCGCCAGCGCCTCCAGGGCCGCGCCCCTGGCCTTGGGCATGCCAAGGGCGGCGATATCCTGGCCGACAATCTGCTCCGACGATGGGAAGGCCCGCGTCAAGCCGAGCGCGACGGCGAAGGGATCGTCGATCCGCGTTCCGTAGGCTTCCGTCAGCTTGGCGGCGAGGCCGCGCGCGGCGGTGACGGTGATCTGCTGACCCAGGATGGCGCGCACCGCGAGCTCGAATCCATCCCAGGCGCCGGGCGCCCGCAGGCCGGGCCTGGCGGCGACCAGCGGCGCCAGCGCCGGGTCCTGGCTCAGGTGCGCTCCGATCAGGCCTGGGTCGGCGGTCAGGTCGAACACCCGCCGGATGCGGGCGATCACCGCCGGCAGGGCCTGAACCTTCGGGAAGCGGATTTCCGCCACCAGGAAATCGCCTGGGCCCGGCGAGACGGTCACCACGCCCAGCGCGCCGTCGACCGCCAGGGTCCGCGCGTAGCGCTTGGGTGAAACGGCCTCGACGCCGGGGATCGCGCGCGCCGACAGGAAACTGATCATCGCATTCCAGTCGTAGGGCGCGCGATACGGCAATCTGACAGTGATGCCGCCGGCCGCCGAACCCACGTCCTCGGCGCGGCTGCGGCGCAGCGCGCCCGGCGGGCGGCCGAAAAGCTGTTGGAAGGTCTCGTTGAACCGCCGCACGCTGCCGAAGCCCGAGGCCAGCGCCACCTCGCCCATGGGCAGGAGCGTCTCCTGGATCAGCTGCTTGGCCAACAGCACGCGGCGCGTCTGGGCGACCGCCACGGGCGAGGCGCCGAGGTGTTGGCGGAACAGGCGCCGCAGCTGCCGCTCGCCGACGCCGAGCCGCGAGGCGAGCGCGTCGACGTCGCCGCTATCCATCGCGCCCGCCTCGATCAAGGCGAGCGCCCGGCTGACCGTGTTCGAGGTCCCGCGCCAGGCGCCCAGGTCCGGCGACGACTCCGGCCGGCAGCGCAGGCAGGGCCGATAGCCGGCCTCCTGGCATGCCGCCGCCGTCGGATAGAAGGTCATGTTCTCCGGCTTCGGCGTCCGCGCCGGGCAGACCGGGCGGCAGTAGATGCCCGTGGTCCTGACCGCGCCGAAAATCCGCCCGTCAAACCGCGGATCGCGGGTCAGAAAGGCTCTGCGGCAGGCTTCGAAATCCATGTCCATGGCGGCAAGATGGGGGCTCAGCCCGGCGAAGTCTCGCGGTTTTCGGACATCGGTGGTGAGTCACTAGCGGTTTTCGGACGCCCAAACCCGCTAACTTGGGGCGTCGTCGCCCGTCGCCGTTGCGGACTTGTTGGCCTCAAGGATCTTGCGCGCGGCGCGGGCGTCCAGCCGCGACAATATGATCGTGCCGATGACAATGCAGACGACGAGGCCCGGCAGCGACAGGATTTCGAGCACGTTCTCCATCGCGCGAACCTGAGGCGGCCACGACAAGGCGTCAAGATCACAAGCCCAGGTGCAACCGCGGACGCATCTTTTGTCATGCTGAAGGCGTAGGTCTTGCAAGGTGGGACCGCTAGGATGTCCTTGTCCAATCACGGGACTGTCCTCAGCGGACATCTGGTCTCCGAGGTCTGAACTGGTTCGATGCTACTCTGGGTTCTCTTCCTGACCGGCCTGACGCTGATCGCGGCCACCGCTTGGCTCGTGCTCTCAATGAGCCGGGCGGAGCGGCGGGCGCGGCGCAGCCTCTATCGCTCCCTGGGATTGGCCGAGGCCACCGTTGAGTTCCTGATGGAGCGCAACCGCGACGTCCTGACCGAGCTCTCCTACGTGCGCCAGGACGAGATCGCTCTCAATGAGGCGATGCAGATGACCCCGCCGCGCACGGCCGCGGGCATTGGAAACCGCCCCAATCTGCGACTGGTCCGACCCGATGCCGACACCTCGCTGCTGCCCGGCGAACGGCCAGCCGCGTCGAACGATCGGCCCACACACCACTAGCCGCGCCGGTCGGCGCCCACGGATTAACGGCTTGCTCAGCCGGTTCGTGCATGGTCGCCGCATACCAAGTGAGGCGAAGACCCCATGCCCTACGACGCGGCCGCCGAAGGCGCCGAGCACGGAAAATCCGACGCTGACCGCCGTGGCCCGTTGCGGCCCTCACGCCTGGCGAGCGCGCGGTCGCGGCTCGGCGGCGGCTCGCTGACCCGCTTGGTGCAGGCGAGCGACCTCGCCCTTCTGGCCGCCCTTTTCGCCGTCAAATGCCACGGCGACGCCCTCTCCGGCTCGAACCCGTTGCTGCTGGCCGCCTCGGTCCTGGTCGCCGCGACGCTGGTCAGCCTTGAGGCCTACCAGCTGACGGCGCGCGAGCGGACCTACGCCCACCTCTACAAGGTCGTCGGCGCGGTCGGCGGATCGGGCTTCATGATGCTGGCCTTCGCCTCGGTCACCGCCCCGGCGGCCAGGACGGGCGCCATCCTGACCCTCGTCGACTGGTGCCTGACCGCGACGCCCCTGCTCGCCGCCGCACACCTCGCCTGGTTCAGCTACATCCGCCGCCTTCGGCGCCAGGGCCTGTTGACCCCCAACCTGATGATCGTCGGCGCGACGCCGGCCGCCCAGCGTCTGGTGGCGCTGGCGCTCTCCAATCGAGACGTCAACGTGCTCGGCATCTTCGACGACCGGGGCGAGCGTGCGCCCAAGCATATCTTCGGCGTGCCGGTGCTAGGCCGCACGGCCGATGTGAAATCGCATCGCCTGCTGCCCTATGTGGACCGCATCGTGGTCGCCGTGCCGTCCGGGGCGACGGCGCGCATCGCCCAGTTGATCGCCGAACTCGCGCCCTGCCCCAACGACGTCAGCCTGCTGATGGACGGCTTCGACGCCGCCACCGAAAAGGCCGCGCAGGAGCGCCTGCTCGACATGCCGCTGTCCCTGCTTTCAGGCGTTCGCCGCGGTGCGCTGCAGGCCCTGCTGAAGCGGACGATCGACGTCACCTTCTCGCTCGGCGCCTTGATTGTGCTGGCGCCGGCGCTCGTCGCCATTTCGATCGCCATCCGGATGGACAGCCCAGGGCCCGTGCTCTTCAAGCAGCGCCGCCACGGCTACATGAACGAAGAGGTGCTGGTCTGGAAGTTCCGGTCCATGCGCACCGAGATGAGCGACTACGCCGCCGTCCGCCAGGTCACAGCCGACGACGACCGGGTGACCAAGGTCGGCAAATTCCTGCGCCGCACCAGCCTCGATGAGCTGCCGCAGCTGTGGAACGTGATCCGGGGCGAAATGTCGCTGGTCGGACCGCGTCCGCACGCCATCGGCATGCTGACCAACGGCGCCGAGGCCTCCAAGCTGGTGGAAAGCTACGCGCACCGCCACCGCATGAAGCCGGGCCTCACCGGCTGGGCGGCCGTCAACGGCTCGCGCGGGCCAGTGGACACCCCGGAGGCCGTCCGCCGCCGCGTCTCGCTCGACCTGGAATATGTTGAGCGCCAATCGGTATGGCTGGACCTGTCGATCATGGCCCGCACCCTGCCCTGCGTACTGGGCGACAGCGCGGTGGTGCGCTAACGGAAACTCAGCGCTTGCGGGCGGCCTGAACCAGCTCGATCGTGGCGTTCGCCACCACCTCCGGCCGGTCCTTCATCATCAGGTGCGAGGACTTCACGATCCGTTGGTCGCCGTGCAGGAAGCGGTCGGCCAACTGCCGATGCAAGGCCTGCCAGACCCTGGCGCCTGGGTCGTCCGAGCCTGCGACCGCGCCGTCGGCCTTGCCCGCCGTCAGTACGATCGCTGGAATGTCGCGAAGGATGCCGCCCGTGCGGTCGACCTCGTCCGACGTCGTCGTGAACAGGTTGTCCAACTCTGAGACCTGAGTCCGCCAGGTTTCGGGCCGCAGCTCGATCTGTCGGGTATGCGCGTCCGCGCCGGCCTGGACGCACTCAAGCAACGCAGGATCGTCTACCGCCGTCTTCGCCGCTGAGGTCAGGCCGAGGCAGCGAAGCGGACGCCGTTCGATCCCCTCCAACGTCCCTGCGCCGGGCCCGAAGATCGCCTGCATCCGCTGCGTCTGGTGCTCCACAGAGCTGTCGACGAACACCATTCCGACGACCTCTTTGGGCCGCCGGGCGGCGAACAACCGGGCGTAGAGCCCTCCCGCCGAGTGGCCGACCACGACATAGGGGCCGCCGACGCCAGCCGCGTTCAGCCCATAGTCAAGGTCCCGCGCGATCGCCGCCCCGTCCCGCGGCGTCGGCCCCGGATCGCTGAACCCGTAGCCGGCGCGGTCGTAGGCGCAGACGCGAGTCGTCTGGGCGATGCGCGGCGCCACGTCGCTCCAGGCGCTCGCGCCGGCCCCGAAGCCGGATTCCAGAATGACTGTCGGCGAGCCGTGACCCATGCAGCGAAGGCTGAGCTTTCGATGGTCCGGCAGGCTCGCCAGGCGTCCCGAACGCTCAAACGCATCGCTGGAAAGCGGTGACGACGCTGGCCCCGCGCCACAGGCCGATAGGCTGGAGACCAACGCGACGGCGCCCCCAACGGCGCGTCCTATCCTGTTCAGCCGAATGACACTAATCATCACTATCTCGCGCGACCACTTGCCCATGCCACGGCCAAGGTCCACGGGCCGGCTTGTCCAGCGTGATCCAACGAACGCGACACCGCGAACGCTTGCACGTATCTTGCATCATCCGGCATAGGAAGGGCTCGCGTTCGCGGCCGGGAGGGCACAGCTGTGGAAACTGTCTACGATTGGATCACGATCGCGATCTTCGGCGGGCTGGTGGTCCTGTTCCTGCAAAGGTCCATGGCTGAGAAGGAACCGCAGGACACGATCTATCACTACCTGCCGCCAGCCATCGGCTGCGCCGTGGCGAACTATGTGGGCAACCATGGACAAGGGCCCCTCTCGGCGGGCATCGCCCTGGCCGTGCTGATCTACATCGTGCTGGTCCTCAAGCCCTTCGGTCTGAAATTCTAGCTACGCGACTCCGCGTTGTCCGGGCTGGCGTCCGTCGGGACTTGGCGCCCGTATCTAGTTAATAGCGTCGCGAGTCGGGACTCGCGTTGAACCGATTCCAAACTCGCCGGCTCGAACGGCGAGGGGCCGTGTGCGTTAGACACAAAACCGCTCGCTTCCGCGGTTAAGTAAACGGAAGGCAGAGAGCGTGCAGTATACCAGCCTGGCGCTCCTGACCGCTCAGATGCGCCGGGCTTGCCGTGCATCTTGGGGCTTCCAAGCACCGAAGCGCTGAAGCGATGGAGATTTGAGTTGGCTGGCTTGGACCTGAAGATCGGCTCGCTGTTCAAGAAGAAGGACAGGACCGCGAGGGAAGCGCGTGAGCCGCGCGGCCCGGCTGCGGTCGTCCAGCCGATGCACCGCGACTCCGCACGTAAGCTGAAGGACAAGGGCTCGCTGCCCCGCTTCCACTCGATGGCCAGCGATCAGGCCAGCGGCTGGGCGCCCGACCGTTTCGCCTCCATGCGCGCCAAGCTGCGCCTGGCCTTCACGCCCTCTCAGCCGGTCGCCGACCGCCGGATGTTCGCCGGCCGCGAAGACGTCCTGAAGACGGTCATTCGGGCCATCGAGGACCAGCGCCTGCACGCCGTGCTCTATGGCGAGCGTGGCATCGGCAAGACCTCGCTCCTGCACATGCTGTCGCAGGCGGCGCAGGAAGCCCGCTACATCGTCGTCTATACATCCTGCGGCGCGAACACGACTTTCGACGAAATCTTCCGGGCCGCGGCGGCCGATATCCCGCTGCTGTTCCACAGCGGCTTTGCTCCGACCACATCGGAGGCCGAGAAGGGCGCGACGCTCGCCGACCTTCTGCCGCCGGGACCGGTTTCGCCCCACAAGTTCGGCGATCTCTGCTCGAAGCTGACCGGGACCCGCGTCCTGATCATCCTCGACGAGTTCGACCGCTGCGAGTCCGGGGCGTTCCGCCGCGACGTGGCCGAACTGATCAAGAACCTCTCCGACCGTCTGGGCCGGGTGCAGCTTGTGCTGGCCGGCGTCGCCGCCGACCTCACCGAACTCGTCGAGCACATCCCGTCGATCCGGCGCAACATCTTCGCGTTGCGCGTGCCGAAGCTGGCCGACGCCGAGGTGCTGCAGATCGTGGCCAATGGCGAGCGTGAGGCCGGCCTGACCTTCGATCCCGCGGCGAGCACCCAGGTGGTCGCCGTCGCGCTGGGCTCGCCCTATATCGCCAACTTGCTGTGCCACCACGCCGGGCACTTCGCGCTCGACCAGGGGCGCAGCACCGTACTGCCGCGCGACGTCTCCGATGCGGTCGACCGCGCGGTGATGGAATTCCAGGGCCGGATCGGCAAGCCGGTCCAGGCGCGCATCCGCCAGATGTTCGAACGCGGCGAGTCCGAGGTGCTTGCGCTCGCCGCCCGCGCCGCGCTGTCGGCCGACGGCCCGTTCGGCGCCGCGGAACTGCAGGCGGCCAACGGCATCGACGCCAAGCGCGCCCAGCATGTGTTGCAGGAACTGACCAACGAACGGCTGCTGCTGCAGCAGGACGACAGCGAGGCTGGCCTTCGCTACGAGTTCGCCGAGGAAGGCCTTCCCACCTTTCTGTGGATCTCCTGGGCGAAGGAGAACGTCCGCACCGAGCCGGGCCCGGCCCGCGTCGCCAACCGCTGATCTCCAGCGCCGGGAGGCGCTGATCCACAATGAAAGAGAGCCGGCGCCCTCAAGCGCCGGCTCTTTCCATTTCGGCAGGGCCGCGCGGCGCTATTTAGCCGGCGGGGCCTTCGCATCGGCCGCGGGCGCAGCCGCGGCGGCAGGCGCCGCAGCCGGAGTTGCCGCGGGCGTGGCCGGCGCCGCCCCAGGCGCCGGAGGCGGCGTGAAGGGCTTATCCGGCTTGTAGGCCGGATTGTAGGTGATCGACTTCTCGGCGCCCGAGCGCAAGGCGATCATCTGGGTGCGGACCAGATCCTGCGCCTTCTGATTTCGAAGCACGCCGAGCGCATAGTTCACCGCAAGGTCGCCGCTGATCGGCAGAGACTTGGTCGACGCGATCCGGTTGAACATCAGGGCGCCCTGCTGCGGCACGATGAAGACCTCGCCCGCGGGAAGCTTGTCGATCTGCTCAATCATGCGCGGATCGGTGTTCAGCGTGTCGAGCGTCGCCACGTTTTCCCGGTACGGAACGCCGCGAGCATCAAACATGTTTTTCACTTCTTCCAGCGTTTTCAGTGGCTTGAATTCATCCGGCTTGACCTTGCCATTAGGCTGAGCGACCAGCTGGTCAACAATCATCACCTTGTGCTGTGCGAACATCGTTGGGTGGCTGGCGACGAAAGACTGCGCGTCGTCGCGGGTCGGCGCGGCCGCCGCGGCAGCGAGCTTGCGTTGATACAGCTGCGCGAGCAGCGTCTCTTCGCCACGGCGTACCTGCACGGTATACTCCGGCGTCTTGTCGAGCTTGGCCTCCTTGGCCTTCTGCGTCAGCAAGTCCCGCATGATGATCTGCTGCAGCGCCTGCTGCTGCGCGGCCTTCATGACCTTAGGGTCCTTGGAGGTGAAACCGCCCAATTCCCGGTTCAGCTCGATGGTGGTGATCTCGTCACCGTTCACCGTGGCGACGACCTGCCCCTTGGGCTTGCCGCCCACCATGCTCTTCACTTTGTCGCAGCCCGAGAGCGCCAAGGCCGCGGGCAAGACCGCAACCAGTATCAACGACTTTGCCTTCAAGGTCCCCTCCGTGAGGTCAAGACTCACCAGCGCGTTGCGCGCCTATTTACACTATCGCACGCCATTGGATGACCGGCCATGGTTAGGCCGAGAGCGCGCACATCGCCAGCATGGCGGAGAATGATTAAGGCGATCATGCCGAATGGGAGGCTCACGACGGCGCCGAGGGCGATCCGCCCAACCTCCTGGTTCCAGACAGCAGAAGGCCGTCGTTCCGGACGGAACGACGGCCTTCTTAGGACTGGATATCCTGGATCTTAGGCAGCGACCGCAGTCGCGCGGCGGCGACGGAGCATGGCGCCCATGCCGCCGAAGCCGACGAGCATCAGGCCCCAGGTCGCCGGTTCAGGAACCGCCAGGAAGCTGAAATTGCCGCCGCCATTGGCCTTGAAGCTTTCCAGAGCGTCGCCGGTGTGGGCGCCGAAGTGCGGATGCACGCTGCCAAGATCAAGCACGAATTCCTGGCTGCCCGGGATGAGGCCCGTAAAGGGTTCAACGGCCGATGTGAAGTGGAGCGACCCACCGTTGCCGATGGTCACGTTCGTCGACCCGGTCCCACCAGCGCCCTGGATCCAGGCATCGCTGAGTGTGCCGCTCAAAAGGTTGGTACCAGCGGCGTAGCTATGGCCATTGATCACGGTGGCGTTGGCGAGCGTGAAGCTGAACGCGCTGACCCCGTTGGTCAGGCCTTGCTGAAGCCAAGTCTGGCCAGGTCCGCCCGGCGGAATGGCAGCGAAGCCGGTCTCGCTCATGCTCGCCGTGAAGTTGGCGAGGAGGTCGGTACCGTCCTGCGACAACGCCGGATCGCTGAAGCTGAATTCAACGAGCAGACTGCCGATCGCCCCCTTCGAGGTCAGCGTCGAGAAGGAACCGTTCTTGCTGTTGTTCGCGGCGCCGCCAGCGTTCGCCCACGAATAATCGTCGACAGCGGACTTCTGATAGTTGCCGTGAGTATCAAGCACCGGGTGGCCGTTGGCATCCACCACGATTGGATTGAAGTCGGCAAACACAGCGGCCTGCGAAGGCGCTGCGACTGCGAGCATGGCGAGAGCCGCGACGGCCGAGGCCGAAAGCAGCTTGGTGGAAAATTTCATAGGTCCAGTCCTTCTTAACGTCTCGTTACCTGTACCGGAGCGTCGGCGCACGGTCAACAATTACATAGCAAATTCTTTGAAAGTCCGACGCTCAGCAGCCGCCCAACTGGCGCAGTTTGGCGCTAAAATTCGCGCCTGAGGAGAAAGAGAAAAAAATTTCTCTCGTATTTTCAGCATATTATGGCGTCTTTATGCCGCGGCGCTGGTCATTTGATTTTTTTGAGCGGGGTCGCGAGCAGAATTCCCCTGGGAGGCGAACTCTTCGCGCATCGCAGTATGTAGCGGGTTTCCATTACTAGAATCGGTCCGAAGGGTGTTCTTGCCGAGTATTTCTCGAATAACGCCTATTGAGACATTTTTTGTTTCGATGATTATTATTTGTCTCTTCTTGCAATCATCTTTAATTCGACAATTTAGAGCGCCCGTCGCCAAGGCTCAGCGAACGTGAGTTTTTGAAGAGCTCAGGCGGTTGTATTGGCGCCCGTCCCCGGTTGTCCCGCTAGTAAGCGCGGGGATCGCGGAAGATGAGGGGGACGGTGCGGGCCAGGATCGCCATGTCCAGAGCCGGCGACCACTCCTCGATATAGCTGTTGTCGGCCGCCACTCGGTCGCTCATGCCGCGGGTGTCGCGGATCTCGCC
>NZ_DATGEX010000033.1:0-47161 GCF_035309685.1 Phenylobacterium sp. | reverse complement strand
CAGGACGCGGCGGCGTCCTCGCCGGTGGAGAGTGTGTTGAGCTGTTCGGCGATTGAAGCCTCGACCTTCGCGGCGAAGGCTTCGTCGTCGGTGATCAGGATGGATTGGGCGGCCGGATCGTGCTCGGCCTGCGACAACAGGTCGGCGGCGATCCAGTCGGGCCTGTTCGCCCCGTCCGCCACCACCACGATCTCTGAGGGACCAGCGAGCGCGTCGATGCCGACCGCGCCATAGACCCGGCGCTTGGCCGCCGTCACAAAGGCGTTGCCAGGGCCCACGATCTTGTCGACCGGCCGGATCGGCCCGGCGCCATAGGCCAGCGCGGCCACCGCCTGGGCGCCGCCAACGCGCCAGATCTCATGGACGCCTGCCGCCTTGGCCGCCGCCAGCACCGCCGGCTGCAGTCGCCCGGGCGGGGTGACCATGGCGATCCGCTCGACGCCGGCGACCGCGGCTGGCACGGCGTTCATCAGGACGGTGGAGGGATAGGCGGCGCGGCCGCCCGGGACGTAGATGCCGACGGCCTCTATTGGCGTCCAGCGCCAGCCCAGCTCGACCCCGGCCTCATCTGTGAAGCGCAGGTCCGCGGGCCGCTGGCGTGCGTGATAGCTGCGGATACGTTCCGCGGCGAAGGCGATGGCGTCGCGCACCGCTTGCGGACAGGCCGCGGCGCCGCCCTCGATCTCCGCCTCGCTGACCCTGATGGACGTCTCGTCCAGCTCCACGCGGTCGAAATCCTTCGCAAAGCGCAGCAGCGCCGCCAGGCCCTCCGCGCGCACGGCGGCGATCACATCGCGCACCACCGCGTCAACCTCTTCCGGGGTCTCGCGCCGCTCTTCGATGAAGGCGGTGAAGGCCGTCTCAAAATCGGGGTCTGTAAAGCGGAAGCGGCGCATGGCGCGGCCTCTTTAGCCGCGCGCGGCCCCGAGCGCCATGCCGCGCAGTCTAGTCCTTGTGGGTCGGCGCCCTGGGCGTTGGCCACGGTTCGGAGATGTCGGCGAGCACCGCGTCGACGCACTCCACCACCGCGCGCAGATCGCCGCCGCCGGCGCAGCTGATGGTCACGATGCCGCCGGGCGCCTCGCCTTCGTCGAAGGTGACCGCCAGGACCTCGAGCACGGCGTCGCGCGCATTGCGGCGGATCCGGCGCGCCTGGACGTTCAGCACGCCGCCTAATTGCAGGCCCGAGCGCACCCGAGCGCCGCCATCGACCTCCCAGCAATAGCGGTTGAAAGCGATGGTCAGCCGCCGCGCCTTGGCCTCGTATTTGATGTCGCCGACCTTGGCGACAGCGTCCTGCATGGCGGCCGAGAGGATCGCGAGGTCGTCGGCGTCCTGGGCCAGCAGGCGGAGCGGCCCGATCTTTTGCTTCGGCTCAACCTCCTTGCCCATCGGCTTAGTCCTCGTCGCCGTCGCCGTCGCCCTTGATGCGGCGGATCTGGGCGCCGCAGGCCCCGAGCTTCTCCTCCAACCGCTCAAACCCGCGGTCGAGGTGGTAGACGCGGTTGACCATGGTCTCGCCGCGGGCCGCCAGACCCGCGATCACCAGGCAGACGGAGGCCCGAAGGTCGGTGGCCATCACCTGGGCGCCTTCCAAGGACGCCACGCCGCGGACCCGCGCCTCGCCGCCCTGCACGCTGATATCGGCGCCCATGCGCCGCAATTCCGGCGCGTGCATCAGGCGGTTCTCGAAGATCGTTTCCCGGATGACGCTCTCACCATCGGCCAACGTCATCAGCGCCATGAAAGGCGCCTGCAGATCGGTCGGGAACCCCGGATAGACGCCGGTTTCGAATTCCACCGCCTTCAGGAGCGCCCCGTTGCGGCGCACGGTCAGCCCGTCGTTGTGCGGGGTCACCTCGACGCCGGCCTCGATCATCTTGTCGATCATCGCCTGAATAAAGTCGCTGCGCGTTCCGGTCAGCCGCACCTCGCCGCCGGCCATGGCCGCGGCCAGGGCATAGGTGCCGGTCTCAATCCGGTCGGGCATCACCGCATGGGTCGCGCCGTGCAGGCGGCTGACCCCCTGGATGCGGATGGTGGAGGTCCCCGCCCCGCTGACCTTGGCGCCCATCGCATTGAGGCAGTCAGCGAGGTCGATCATCTCCGGTTCGCAGGCAGAATTGGTCAGCAGCGTCTCGCCCTCGGCCAGCACGGCCGCCAGCATGGCGTGCTCGGTGGCGCCGACGGAGGCGAAGGGGAAATCGATGACCGCGCCCTTCAGGCCGCGCGGCGCCTGGGCGTAGACGTAGCCCTCGTGCAGGTCGATCCGCGCGCCAAGCGCCTCGAGCGCCTTCAGGTGGAGGTCGACGGGCCGCGCCCCGATGGTGCAACCGCCCGGCAGCGAGACCTTGGCCTGGCCCGTGCGCGCCAGCAGCGGACCCAGCACATTGAATGAGGCCCGCATCTGCCGGACCAGGTCGTAGGGCGCGAAGCCGCTGGTGATCTCCGGCGTGCGAAGCAGGGTCTCCGGGCCGTCCTCACCGACCGATTCCACGACCTCGGTCCCCAGGCGCTGCAGCAGCTTGCCGAGGAAGCGGGTGTCGGCCAGGCGCGGCATGTTGGTGAGGCGCAGCGCCTCTTCGGTCAGCAGGCTCGCCGCCATCAGCTTGATGGCCGAGTTCTTGGCGCCGCTGATCGGGATTTCCCCCTGCAGCCGCGCGCCGCCGGTGATGGCGATGCGGTCCAATCCCAATCCTTCGAAACGGCCGCGCTTTTCGGGGAGTCGTCGAGGCGGCGCGACCCTCGATATCTAGCGTGCGCCACGGCAGGCGCAAAGGCCCGCTCAGGTCTCGTCCACGGATTTCGGTTTTGCCAGGGGCGGCGTCTTGGACGCAGCGCCCGCCTTCCGCCGCCGCAGGTTCGCGCGCAGCGCCTCGGCGAGCTTCGCCTCACGCGACGGCGGGACGGGCTTTGGACCTTTGTCAGAGGGCGGCATGGGCCAATGCAGGGTCGGGGAAAAATTGGTGGTTCCCCAAGCGTCGGAAAACGCCTGGGGAACCATGGTGCCACGACAGGGATTCGAACCCTGGACCTCAGCCTTACCAAGGATGCGCTCTACCACTGAGCTATCGCGGCGAAAGGCGAGGCGCGGCTATAGCCAACGCCGGGGGCTGCGTGAAGCCCCAATCCGCGCTCACCGCTGTCGAGTACGTGGACGCAGCGCCGCACCTCGTCAGAACGCGCGTGCGCCGTAGCGCCAGGCCCATCCGGCCAACAGCAGGCCCAGCGCGGCGAGCCAGCTGCCGCCAACACGGATGGCGATGATCATCCAGAATCGCTTCAGCGGCAGGGTCAGCGATGCGGCAAGCGCAAAGACAACGAACACGCTGGCCCCCATGCCGGCCAGCGTCAGCAGATGCCCGCCGCTGAATGCCGTCCCCGATAGATCGGCGAATCCTCGCAAGAGGCCGAGGCCAATCGCGGCCGCCGCGCTGACAGCCGGCGGCAGTCTCACATTGGCCGCGAGCAGCCCGCCGATGGCCAGGAACGCCACCGCCGTCGCCACCGACAAACCTGCCGCGGGAATGGCCACTCCGCTGAGCGCGATCAGCCCGCCCGCCAGCCACGCCAGCGGCAGGGCTGCGAGCAACAGCCGCGCCGTCGCCGCCCCTCGCAGCCCCGCGAAGAAGGCCAGCGCCACCACCGGAACCGAGTCCTCGGGGCTCAGGCCGAAGTGGTCGATCCCGTCATAGATCGGCCCCATGCCCGTCACCACGAGGTGCGCCTGAGCCACCGCTGGGATCAAGGCGACGCATGTGGCTGCGGCCAGGGAGCGAAGGAACCGCCGAGCCATTATGTGGCTCCGAACACGATCGTGGCGTACTGGATCGTCCACATCGCGCCCAGCGCCCCGATGGCGTAGCTCGGGATCAGGGCTATCGGCCGCGCCCACTCGATGGCCATCAGCCTGAAGGCTCGGCGCAGCGCCAACACCACGGCGATGAAGGCGATCTGACCAATCTCGACGCCGATGTTGAACAGCACCAGCGCCGCCAGCAGCGCGCCCTTGTCCAGGCCCAGCGTCGACAAGCCGTTGGCGAAGCCCATCCCGTGCAGCAACCCGAACGCGAAGGCGACGACCCACGGATAGCGTGTGGTCAGGCTGTCTTCGCCCCGCTGCGCGCGGATCGCCTCGGGCGCCACGAACAGGATGGAAAGCGCGATCAGCGCATTCAGCACCGGCGTCGAGAGCTGGATGTGTCCCAGCGTCGCCACGGCGAGCGTGAGGCTGTGGGCCAGGGTGAAGGCGCTGACCGTCTTCAGCAGCGACCAGCGGTCGCGCACGATCAGCAACAGACCCAGGACGAACAGCAGGTGGTCCGGGCCGGTCAGGATGTGCTCGATCCCCAGCAGCAGGAAGGCCGGGACCGTGGTTGGCGCGCCCTTGCCGAGCACCAGCCGCGCCTGCGGCGCCTCTGGGCGCACGATGGTGTCGAGGCCCGTCCGGTTCTGCAGCCTCACGCGGACAAAGACGTCGGTGATGGTGTCCCGCAGCCCCTCGATGGAGACGGTCTGACCGTCCAGTGGCGAGGCCTTGCCGCTGCGGATCACCCAGCGGCGGATCAGGAACCCGTCGGCCGCGTACTGGTCGACCGGCGTCTCCTCCAGCCAGCCGTTGGAGAGGTGCGGGACGAGGTGGATCGCCACATCGCCCATGGTGGGCTGCTTCCAGATCGCCTGGTAGACGCCGGGCCCAGTCTGATCGATCTCCAGATAAGCGGGCCGAACCTCATGGGCGGCGGTCGCCCCGGCGATCGCCAGGCCGAAGAGCATCGTCAGGGCCAACAACAGCCGCCTCATGGCCGCGTCCCCACATCCTGACGCACCACTGTGAAACGCCGTGCGATCTTATCGAACGCCTGTGCGTTCGCCCGGTCGCTGGCCGCCTGCAGATAATCGCTGCGCACCCGGTCGGCGATCTCGGACAGCGGCGCCTGGCCGCCGGCTGCGCGAGCGTCGACGTGGATCAGGTGCCAGCCGTAGGCCGAGCGGAACGGGCCGGACCAACGGCCGACGGGCGCCGAATATACCGCCTGCGATAGCTGGGTGTGACCAAACAGCCGCTCAACCTGCTCCGGCTCGAAGGCGGAAAAGTCGTAGAGGTCGGGAAAGGCGTCGCCTAACTCCGGCCCGCGCGTCGTCCCGGTCGAAAGCTTGGCGAGCACCGCCTTCGCCCGCGCCTCCGCCGCCGCGTCGCCACCCGGCCCGACGGCGAAATAGATGTGGCTGAAAGTCACTCGCGGCGGCGCGGCGTAGAGATCGCGGTGGGCGGCGTAGTAGGCCGTCAGCTGGGCGTCGGTCGGCTCCGCGGGCGCGCTCAGGTTCTGCAGCAGGAACTGCTCCTTCTGCACGATCCGCCGGCGCACGATCTCATCGTCCTGGTCGAGCTTCAGCGCCATGCCCTGCCGGAACAGGATCTCGTCGTGGACGTCGTCGCGAACCAGCCGGTCCAGGGTCCGCGGATCGGGCGGGCCGCCGAACTGGAGCGCATACTTGTGCGAGAGCTGCGCCACGTGGGCCGGCGTGATCTCGATCCGGAAGACGTTGGTGCGGGCGGCGTAGATCTGGCCGCACGCGAACAGGATCGCCCCCAGAATCACGAAATGGGTCAAGGGCTCGGACAGCAGGCGGCGCAATCCGGCGCGTGGTCCAGTCAATGCGTACAACCTCCCGGCCTTGGGGAGATCGCCCTCCGCCGACGCCCCCGTTGGTGATAGATGGCTCGAAGCCGCGCCGACAGGCCAGACGCATCTTCATTCCGCATCGCGGAAACCCGTCGCGTCACGGCCTAGGGCTTGGCCGGCCCTGGCGCGGCGACGGTCGGGAGAGCGGCAGGATTGCCCTTGCAGTCGACGCTGCCGCTCACCTGCGCGCCGGGGATCGCCACGCCGACCCCGGCCTGAAACGATGTCCGCCCGCAGCCCGCCGTTCTCCAGGTAGGCCAGCAGCGGCTTCTGGTAGTCGCGGGCCTCCCAGCGCCCGGACATCAGCGTCTTCATTCGAAGAGCGCCTGCGTCGCGTCGTGCTCGGCTTCATCCTCCGGCGTGACGTCGCTGTAGCGCTTTACGATCACGGTCATGCCGCCGGCCTTTGGCGGCGCCTTGGCCTTCTCCTTCGCCGCCGGCTTCGGCTTGCCGTGCCCACGGTCCAGCACCTCCCGGGCCGCCGCCAGCTTGGCGCTGTCCTGCCCGTCGCCCCGCATGATCGCCGCCAGGGTCTCCAGCGCCAGGTCGCTCATTTGCCGAGCCGACGCCTGCAGGACCTTCGCGGACATGGGTTTGCCAGCGCGCCCGTCGCTCGCAGCGGACAGCGGCTGCGGCCCGCGCGTCGATGTGCCTTTAGCCATCGGAACCTCCTTCAGTTGTGGAAAATGCACAGGGGCCTCAGCCCCCGGCCTTGATCTTTCCCTTACGCCGGCAGGCGAAAGCCGCATCGAACCCTTGCGGGCCTTTGTGGGAGACTTCTCGTGCGGACCTTGGAGGCCCGCGCTTGAGATCAGTTCCCAATGTCCCAGTCGATGACCGGCGGCGTGATTGACACCGACCCCCTCGCCGCGCCGCCCATGCTGCGGCCCGCCTGACCATGGCCGGGTACCCCATCGACCTCTGGTGCGGCCTGGCCATGGCCCGATGCCGCGGGAACGAAGCGGAAAGCCCTTCGCTGGCGTCGGCGTCCGCGCTCAGCAAGATCCCGCTTCAGCGGCTTCCGCCGACCCACGATGGCCTCCTGGCCCGGCATCGTCGCCTGCGTCTCGGCGGCGGGCCTGGCGAAGCGCCTCCGGACCGCGGCTGAGGCCTCGCAATGCCGACCCGCATGTCTTGGCGGCCGGGCCGCGACGGACCCACGCTGTACAACTATTCGCCGCTTCGCGCCGGGACGGCGGCGGCGGTTGGGCCCCAGGCGCCGAAGAGCCTCAGCCCGTCTGCACGATCAGCTCGCGATAGCGGTCATGGCGGCGCGGATCCTTCACCGGCGCCGTAGTGATCAGCGTCAGGTCCGGCCAGCGGTCGGCGATGGCCTCGATGGCCAGCCGCGCCTCGAACCTCGCCAGCGCCGCGCCGATGCAGAAATGCGGGCCCGCGCCGAACGACAACGGCGGCACGGCCATCTTCCGGGCGATGTCGAACCGCTCAGGGTCCGGAAACGCTTCGGGGTCGCGGTTGGCGGCGCCCAGGCCCACGCGCACCGTGTCGCCGGCCTTCAGCCGCTTGCCGCGAAGTTCGACGTCTTCCGTGCACCGACGATTGGTCGAGGTGGACTGGGTCGGGTGATGGAACCGCAGGATCTCCTCCAGCGCCGAAGCCACCAAGCCGCGGTCGGCGACCAGCGCCCGCCATTGTTCCGGATGCGACAGCAAGAGGTATAGCCCGCTGGAGATCATCCGCTCCGTCGTGGTCCCGGCCGCCGTGTAGATCGTGCTGATCGCCGACGACAGCTCCGGATCGCTCAGCGCGCCCCGCTCATCCTCCGCGGCGATCAGCGCGCTGATCAGGTCGTCGCGCGGCTCGGCCCGCCGCTGCGCGATCAGGTCGCGCGTGTAGCGGCCCACGAACCGCCCCGCCTCCAGCGCCTGCGCCCACTCCTCCTCCGAGCGCTTGGGCGCCATCAGCCGGCCGGTCAGCTCGAAGGCCGCGCGGAAACGCTCCCGATCCTCAGTCGGTATGCCGATGATCTCGCTCGCCACGATGATCGGCACGTGAAAGGCGAAATCGGTGATCAGGTCGAACCGGCCCTTGGCGCCCGCCGCGTCCAGCAGACCGTCGATCACCTCGACGATCCGCTCCCGCCGCGCCTCGACGCTGCGCCGCGAGAAGGCCGAGACCACCAGCGCGCGGACCCGGCTGTGGTCCGGCGCATCCATCTGGTTGAACGACTGCGCCAGCGTCCGGCTCAGCCCGCGCTCGGTCTCCGACGCGCCGGCGGCGTCGCCGCCCGCCCGGGCCAGCGGGTTGCCGCCGCCCCAGCCGGCCGCCGCGCTGGAGAACCGCACCGGGTCCTTCAGCACCATGGCGCAGTCGTCATAGCGGGTCAGGTACCAGACCCCATGCCGCGACCAGTGCACCGGATCCTCCGCGCGCAGCCGCGCCAGCGTCGCCACCGGATCGTTCTCGAAGTCATAGTCATAGAGGTCGGGCGCCAGGGGCGCGCTGTCAGCGGCAAGCGTCATGGCCGGATCATCCTCCGCCGCGAAGACCCCGAATGTCGACCCACCTTGCCGCGGAAGTAAAGCCGCCGGACGTCCTTGCGCACGACCTTGAGCGCGGAGCCTCAGGCTCGCTTGCGGACCGACGGCCCCAGGAGTAAGGCGCGCTGCGGCTTACGCCGCAGCCGCTTCAGGTGGCTGAACAATGAGATGTTTTGTGGCAACGAGGCTCAGGGCGCTCTCACAGATTGCCCGCGGATTACCCGACTTGCGACGCGCATACGCGATCGCTGCAAAATCATAGTGGCCAGCAAGCGCTAACGTCTGCACCGCCCGTCGCACTTGATCGAGCTCAACGATTATCGGCTCTGAATTGATGAAATGGCTGGCGACAAGTGCCAGTGCCCCCTGATTGGGAACACCAAGGTTCCGATGCAACGCATCGACTGGCGGGACGTGAGTCTCGCCGGCTGTCTTTTGAATTTTCAACCCGCCCGCAGCCAGCAATTCAATCTGCGCCGTCGCAAACACTGTCCTTGTCGGCCCCATGCCGCTGACCATGGCGAGCGCTGCGGCGACCACAGCGGCTTTCTCTTCGTCCTCAACCTCGTAGATTGAAAAGTGGTCGACCTCCTCGGCGGATGGGGTCAATTCCGCCAACATCGGGAGGGGAGGATTGGCCGCATCCACGCCGCGCTCTAACTTTGGCATCCAAACCTTGGGAGCCATGATTTTGCGCAGTGCGATCAACCCGCCGCACCCCTCAACGCACTCGTGATTGTGCGCGCCACAAGAGAGTTCGGCTCGCGCTCGACGGCCTGACGCACCTTCTCGACGAGCGCGACCTCGCCAGAAGCCACTAGGGCACGCGCTGCCACGCTGCGCACCGCCGGGTCGTCTGAATTCAATCCCTTCTCAGCGGCTAGCAGCACCACCGAGGGAATTTGCGTCTCTGCTTCGGCCGCGAAGTCGAACAAATCTAACCAAGCATCACCGGAAATCTCCGTTCCCAAATCGACCTTCAGCTCGTCTAACGATGCCGCCTGGTAGCCGCGGGGAGCGGATGGACTAAGTTCCGGCATCGAAAGTCGTGGCTCACCAGCTGAGAGCTTTCGAACCTCAGAGGCCAATAACTCGAAATCCTTGCGCAGTTGCTGGACTTCCAATGACGTTGCCACGGGAAATTCGACCCTCTCTAGAGGCTGAAAACCGTAGCTCGAGTAAGTAAAGAAATTCTCCGCGGATTTAGGAGACAATGCATTCATCTGCATCGCACCGATGGCCTGCGGATAATTCCCGACGAAGTAGGTGTTCCAGCTATTGGCGATGCCAATGCCAGCCGCGCCCATATTCGCGGATATCGTCTCCGTGACGATCCGGGTTTGAGGCAGCTTGTTGCCACTCCATCCCTCCGGAGGAGGCTCGATTGTGCGCTCGGCGGTCGCGACAGCGACCATCCCACCAGCCATTTCCATCAGGACTGCGGCGTCAACTGAGCTCATTGATGCCCCCGCTTGCCAATATCGCCGCGCGTTCAGAGACCTCCTTCAGCGCCGCTAGAGCTGCCTCGTCGTCCATCACCTCTAGATCTTTGCCAAAAACATCAATGTAAACGACCGCGACGAAGGCACCTGAGACAGGCTTGGAGGGCATCGCTGTGCCAATTTGAAATTGGATCATCTGCATTTGGACGGATTGCCACCGGCACAACTGATTGATCAGCCGCCCATCTCGCACGGTCGAGGCCCGAGGAACGGTCACCTGATATGTAACGTCAGTTGACTGATCCGGTATTTTAAGCGTCGGGAGCCACCCTCTAATTACCTCGATCGACTTCTCGTCGCTTTCCGTCGCGGTGTGGCCCTGCACGACCATCGCCGCGCGACCAACCTTTAGATTCGGGAGAAGCTTCGCCATTCGAGCGATAGCGAAATCTATCGCAGTTTGGAGATCGCCCACAGACGGAGGAGGCACCATCGGTTGCGTTGGGTTCGGGGCCGAAATGTTTATGTCTACTCGCGCCGATTGCACACCCAGAGTAACGGCATAGCCGTCGACGTTTCCTTGCACCAAGGCTTGGTTGTGGATCGGAGACAGACCCGGCGGAGGCGTCTGATAACCCGTCGGCTCCTCATCGAAAGCCGCACTCCACAGCTTCAGGGCGCCTGGCGGCGGAACGTGGAGGAACGCCACGAGCAGGACGTTTTCAAACGCTTCGACCATGCAACTCCACTTTCTGGCGCGTCCCGTCCTAGTTATCCACCCTATCAGCCCTTCGCAATGATCCCCGCCCAAGAGCCGACATCATTGAATCCCACCTGCCGTCTCTCCACCCTGAAATCCAAACCTCGATATCCGGCGCCACACTCCACCCCGCTTGACCTGGCGTCCGCGCCCCGGCTCAACTCACGGCCAACGCGCCCCGCCGCCCGCAGCGGGACCGCCCACTCGTAAAGCGGGACATCTAGGGACGACCACATGCGCATCCGCACCCTCCTCGCCGCCGCCGCGGCCACGCTCGCCCTGAGCGCCACCGCAGCCCACGCCGCCGACACCGTCAAGGTCGCCCAGGGCGAGCTGCACGGCGCGACCGCGGGCGCGGTCACCAGCTTCAAGGACATCCCCTTCGCCGCCCCGCCGGTGGGCGACCTGCGCTGGCGCCCGCCGCAGGCCCCGGCGAAGTGGTCCGGCTCACGCGACGCCACCAAGCTCGGCCCGCAGTGCTGGCAGATGCGGGCTGTGCCCAGCGACACCAACCAGTCCGAGGACTGCCTGCAGCTCAACGTCTGGACGCCGGCCAATTTCAAGCCCGGCGCCAAGATCCCGGTCATGGTCTTCATCCACGGCGGCTCCTTCACCGGCGGCTCGGGCGTCAACGCCCTCTATGACGGGACCCATTTCGCCGAGCGCGGCGTGGTGCTGGTCACCGTCAACTACCGCCTCGGGCGCCTGGGCTTCTTCGCCCACCCGGCGCTCACCGCCGAACAGCCCGCCGGCCCGCTCGCCAACTACGGCATGATGGACAACCTGGCGGCCCTGAAATGGGTGCAGGACAATATCTCAGCCTTCGGCGGCGACCCGAAGAACGTCACCGCCTTTGGCGAGAGCGCCGGCGGCATATTGATCAACGACCTGATGGCCTCGCCGAAGGCCACGGGCCTCTTCGCCAAGGCGATCTCGGAGTCGGGCTTCGGCCGCATCCCGGGCCTCCCCATGGACCAGGCCGAGAAGGTCGGCGCTGCCTACGCCGCCGGCCTGGGCGTGACGGCCAGCGGCCCCGACGCCATGAAGCAGCTGCGCGCGCTCTCGCCCCTGCAGCTCTCCAAGGCCGCCGGCCAGATCACCCCCATCCTCGACGGGACCGTCCTGCCGGAAGGCCCGGCCAAAGCCTTCGCCGCCGGGCGCGAGCAGAAGGTGCCCTACATCGCCGGCGGCAACAGCTGGGAGGCGAGCCTGTTCGCCACCGCCACCCCGCTCGACCGCGCCGGCGCGCTCAAGGACAAGATCACCGCCGCCTACGGCTCGCCGTCCAACGCCCAGCTCGCCCAGTGGGACCTCTCCACCGAATCCCTGGTGATCGAGCCCGACCGCCTGCTCGCCCGCCTGCACGTCAAGAACGGCCAGAAGGCCTGGGTCTACTACGACAGCTACATCCCGGCCTCGCAGCGCGCCACGATCCACGGCCTCGCCCACGGGGGAGAGCTCATGTACGTCTTCGGCAGCCTGCCCGACACCGAGCGCACGATCGGCACGCGGACCGTCCCCGCCGCCACCGCCGACGACCGCAAGCTCAGCTCATCGATGACCGACGCCTGGGCCGCCTTCGCCAAGAAGAGCGATCCCAGCACGCCGGCCGCCACCTGGCCCGCCTACACGCCCGCCACCGACGTCGCCGAGGAGTTCGGCGCCGACGGCGTCCACGCCCGCCCCGCCTTCCACAAACAGAGCCTGGACCTGGTCGAACAGTTCAACGCCCTGCCGGCCGGGCGCTAGGCGCGCTCCGTCCGGCCCGCCCTCAGGTCCGCGGGTCGGTGCTGACGCGCCGCGCGTGGCGCGTGGACGGCAGGCGCCGCGGGCGGAACAGGCCGCTCAGCGCGGCGATGGCGAGACAGGTGGCGGCCCACAGAAGCGCCACCAGCAGGATTGAAGGACTCACGACACACCTCATCGGGACAAACGCAACCAGGCGCGAACGTTGAGGCGCCGCGCGGCCGGTCTTGTCCGCCAGCCCGGCCGTTGCGCGAAGTCGCAACGGCGTGCACCGCGGCGCATGGTTAAGCTTTGCAGCTTGGCGCGCCGCCCGATCCGGCCACGAAAAAGGGCGGCCCGAAGACCGCCCTTTCCGTTGTCTGAAGCGCTGTCCCGCTATCGGCGGCTCACCCAGACGCCGTTTTCGTAGTAGCCGCGGCCTTCGTGCATCTCGCGCCAGTGACGCTTCTGGTCATTGTCCCACTTCTGGTGGAAGTACCAGTCGTCGGGATGAGACTGCAGCACGACGTGCGGGTAAGCGGCCCGGCTGTCGGTGTGCCAGCAGTCACCGGACGCATTGCAGACGATGCGGGCGGACGCGGTTGAGGCGACGCCCAGCGCGCCCAAGCCGACGACAGCGGCGAGCGCCGCTGCGGTACGCGTAATCTTCATGGTGGAAATCTCCAGTTCGGCCCGCCCACCGGCCAAAGGGGCCAGAGGGGTCGAGGTCGCTGGAGCCGCAACGTGGGGACCCGCCGAAAGGTTGCTTGGCCGAGGTAACGCCGGTCGCCGCATCCCTCGACATTGCCTGAATGATCGCAAATTCGTGCGGGCGCGTCAAGAACAAAATGAGAACAACGTCGCGCATTCGCAAAATCGTCCGCATGCCGCGGAACGCGCCCCGAAGTCGCGCGTTCGGGCCAAGCGTCGTGCGGCTCTCCGCGCGTCGCCATGGGGTGGCCATGTCCGTGCAATCCGAAGGTTCCGAGGCTCGGCCGCGCGGCGCATCCGCGCCCCCGGCGCAGGTCGTCCGCCTGGCGGAGGCCGAGGAGGCCTTCATGGGCCGCGAGGTCTTCTACCGCGACCTCTTGAACGCGCTTCCGGCCGCGATCTACACCACCGACGCGCAGGGCAAGATCACCTTCTACAACGAGGCGGCCGTGGAATTCGCCGGCCGCCGACCGGCGCTGGGCGACGAGTGGTGCGTCACCTGGAAGCTCTACAACCTCGACGGCTCGCCCCTGCCGCACAGCGAGTGCCCGATGGCGATCGCCCTGCGCGAGGGCCGCCCCAACCGCGGCGCCGAGGCCATCGCCGAGCGGCCCGACGGAACCCGCATCACCTTCACGCCCTTCCCGACGCCGCTGTTCGACGCCGGGGGCGGCATGGTCGGCGCGGTCAACATGCTGGTCGACATCAGCGAGCGGAAGGCCGCCGAGGATCGCCAGCGGCTGCTGGTCAACGAGGTCAACCATCGCGCCAACAATATGCTCGCCGTCGTCCAGGCCATGGTGCGCCTCGGCAAGTCCGACAGCGTCGAGGACTTCCGCGAAACGCTGAACGGGCGCATCGAGGCCCTGGCCCGCACCCACAATCTGCTGGCCAAGAGCCGCTGGATGGCCGCCGACCTGCAGCATCTGGTCAGCGAGGAGCTCGCGCCTTTCATGGATCATCAGCAACCGCGGGTGTGGATCAGCGGCTCGATCCTGCCCATGGAGCCGACTGCGGCCCAGTCGGTGGCCATGATCGTCCACGAGCTCGCCACCAACGCCGCCAAGCACGGCGCGCTCTCGACGCCCGGCGGCAAGGTGATGATCGCCTGGCGCCGGGCCGCCGGCGACCGCGTCCTCTTCAAATGGACCGAACAGGGCGGACCCGCCGTGTCGCGGCCCACGCGCCGCGGCGTCGGCTCGACCGTCATCGCCCGCGCCGCGGCCTATCTTGAGGCCCAGGTGACCACCGCCTGGACGCCCCAGGGCCTCGCCTTCGAGCTCGACATGCCCAAACGCGCGCTCAGCATCGAGGTGGACGGCTAGTCCCGCCGCGCGGGCAGGCACAGCAGATCCAGCGCCACCTTCAGCACCGCCTCGACACGTCCCGCCTCGCGCTCGCCGCCGCCGGCCTCGCGCGGCGTCAGTTCCTGGCCGCAGATGAGGTCGCAGACGCTGACCAGGTCCGACTGTCCAAACAGCCGCGCGCGCATCCCCGCCAGCTCGGCGACCGCCTGCTCCCGGCCCAGCGCCTGTTTCAGCAACAGGTTCAGCGGCGGCCCGCCGGCCAGCCCGCGGCTCGGCTGAACCTCGAGCGTCGAGCCGATGGTCGGTGCGGCGCCCGCGCGCCGCCAGCAGGCGCCGTAGCGCTCGCCCGCCGCCTGCTGCGCCGCGCTGATCCGCCCCTTGCGCGCCAGCCAGTCGAGGCCGGCCTGCCGCCGGTACGGCGTCTCGCGCGTCCCGCGCCCGGGCGCCGGCTTCTCGAACTTCGCGCCCCGCGCGCGGGCCAGCGCCACCGTCTCGGCGACGCCATCCGCCACCGCGCGCGCCTCCGCCCGCCCTTTCTCCCGGGCCTCCAGCAGCTTCAGACGCTCGCGCATCGCGCGGCCGGGGTCATAGGCGCGTCCCATGATCTCTCCTTTGAAAAGGCTCTGGCTCTTTGAAAAATCGGGAAGATCAGCGCCCGCCGCGCGCCACCACCGCGTCGGCCAGCCGGTAGACCGCCTCGCCCGCGGCCCGGTCGCCCTCGATCACCACCAGCCCGGCCGCCGTGTGGGCCAGCAGCTCGCGCAGGAATCGCGCCCGCTCCTTCGGCGCCCGGCGGCTGAGCGCGCGCGCCACCATGGCCGCGGCGTCCTCATCCACCGCGCTCATCGCGGCATCACCGGAAAGCCGCCCTGAGCCAGCACGGCGCGCACATGCGCCGCGTGCCGGGCGAACCGCGGCGTCGTCCGATCGGACGCATCGCCCGGCTTTGTCTGACTCCCGCCTCCCGTCGCTGCGACCGTTCTTGACGTAAGGGCGGGATATCGGGTGGCGAGTTGGGTCATTGAGATATCGTATCAAACATACGATTCTTGCGCCAAGGAAAATCGTAGGTTATGTGCTATCCGATATCACAGATCGGATTTTTCCTGTGGATGAGCGTTGCCAGCGCCTGCGCCAGGCCCGCATGGCCAAGGGCTTCGAGAGCGCGTCGGCCGCGGCCGAGGCGTTCGGCTGGAACCGCAACACCTATGTCTCCAACGAGAACGGCTATGCGCCCTTCTCCTACCGCCGGGCCAAGGACTATGCCGCCGCCTTCGGCGTTCGCCCCGAATGGCTCTACGACGCGGCCGGCGCCATGCTGCCCGCCGCCGAGGCCGGCTTCGTGCCGATCATCGGCCGCGTGGGCGCGAATCCCGAGGGGCTGGTGCTCTTCGCCACCGGCCAGGAGCCCGGCGACCTCGCCCCGATCCCGCCCGGCGGCACCGAGCAGGCCCGCGCCCTGCTGGTGGTCGGCCACTCCATGCGCGGCATCGCCGACGACGGCGCGCTGATCTATTTCGAGGACCAGAAGACCGCGCCCTCGCCCGACATGCTGGGCCACGTCGTCGTCGTCGAGCTCGACACCGAGGAGGTGCTGGTCAAGCGCCTGCTGCGCGGCTCGCGCGCCGGCCGCTACGACCTGGAGAGCATCGCCGGCCCCACGCGGCAGGACGCCCGCCTGCGCTGGGCGGCCCACATCACCGCCATCATCCCACCCTTCCAGGCCCGCCGGATCATCCGCGGCGCGGCGTGAGCTTCGCGAAACGCGCGTTATTGTGGCTGGCCGGATATTCAGCACGGCGCCGCTTGAGGGCGCACGCCAGGATTTGACCGGCCTCCTGTACGGCCGCAGCGACGACCAGCGTCACGAGGGAATCTTGACGTTTCCCGTCATCACCACGTTGCCGATGGTGGTGTTGGCGCCGCCGGAGGTGTCGCTTATGGGTGAGCTTACATGGTTGGATTTCATCACCAAACCCGTGACACCGGCACGCAATAGTATGGTCGGGCGCTGTTTGGGATCGACCCCGGCCACCGGGGCCTGAACCATGAAGTTGTCCGCGATCAGACCGCCCACGGTGTTCCACAGCGCTATGCCCTGCAGGTTGGGAATGACGAAGGTGTTGCCCGTGATCTTGGCGTCCGTAAACGGTGCGGCGGGGGTCCCTTGGAACCACATGCCCAGGATCGCCGCGCCGGAAAGCTGCTCCATCCGGTTGTTGCTGATACTGACCCTTGCGTTCGGCGTCGTCTGCTTTGCGTCAGACCAAAACGCCAAACAGTCTGCATGGTCGCCAACCGGCGTCTGACCCCACCGCCAGGGATTCGAACCGCGTATCGTGTTGTGATCGATCACCACGTCGGTAAGGTTCGAACCCGCGATTGCGGTCGTGCGGTGATCGTGGAAATCGTTGCGGCGTACCGTGACGTTCGCCACCGTCGCCAGAACCAGACTGCGGTGAAAGAAGGTAATCTCGCTGTCGACCAGCGAGACGTCGTGGGAATAGGAGATCGTTATCCCCCGGCCGGCTGGGCGACCAATGACATTGCCGGTCTTGTCGCCCGCCAGCGCCGTCTCGGGGACCCCGCTGACCGCCGGCCCGCCGACGATCTTCATGGCCGTGAGCGAGATATCCGACGATTTCTCGATACTGACCGCCGAGGAAAACGACACGGTCTTTTCGTCCGGCGTGAAGGCCACTGAGACACAGCTCATATGCAGCCCGGCGACCTCCTTTATGACTAACGACCGGACGGTCGCCGGATGCTCAGGGTCGGCGCAGGTGATGTTGAGGGCAGGCGAAAAGCTTCGGTCGGCAATCGTCACGTCTTGGAAGGCGCCGGACAATGCTAAGGTGTCGCCAGGTTTCACCGCGCTCAGCGCCTTCACCAGCGTTCCCGAGGTAGCCGTAATCGTCGATGCATGGGTCGCCACAGCGAACGCCAGCGCTGGCAGAAGCGCGGCGAGCCCCAGCCCGATCCGGCTTGCGGCAGTCCCGGGCCGGGAGCCTTGCGCTTCCGATGTCGAGCTTCGATCGTCCTGCATCGTCATATTCTGAGCCTGCACTGAGGCGGCGAACACAGTTTCCGCGCCGCCAGCCTATTCCACCATGTTTCTGTAGACCTGCGATATACGGTGACGAGGGGCGAGCGGACGCCGAAGGCCGACCACAGTGAGGGCGTAGCAGGCGCCGGCCGATCAACTCAATACGTATATTTTATACTGCACTGTCGACGCGGACGGCTCCGACGTCCTATCTGACGGCGCATGTGCAATGAATATCGCCTCAAACAGCCCCTCGACCGGATCATCGAGACGTTCGGCGAACTCGACATCGGCGTCCACTGGGCCGGCGGCGCGCCGAACCTGGAGCCCCGCGACTCCATCCGCCCGACCGACCCCGCGCCGATCCTCCTGGGTTCGAACCAGGGCGCCGAACTGAAGCCGTTGCGCTGGGGCTTCCAGCAGGACCGCGGCGGCCCCCTGATCAACTTCCGCTCCGACGGCCGCCGCTTCGGCCCGGGCCGCTGCCTGATCCCCGCCGACGGGTTCTACGAGTTCACCGGTCCCAAGGCGCCCAAGTCGAAGTGGCTGTTCACCGCCGCCGACGCCGAGCTCTTCTGCATCGCGGGCCTAGTGCGAGACGAGCGTTTCACCATGCTGACCATGCCGCCGGGCCCCGACATCCAGCCCTTCCACGACCGCCAGATCGTCATCCTGCCGCGCGCGCAGTGGGCGCAATGGCTCGACGCAGGCCAGCCGCAGCCGGCCTTCGCCCCTCTGCCGGCCGGCAGCCTGAATGTCGTGCAGATCCGGTGAGCTAGGGCAGGTCTTCCGACAGGATCGCCATTTCGAACATGAACGAGCCGTCGCCGTCCTCGTCCTCGAAGACCACGCCGACGAACTCCTCGCCGACATAGACCTCGGCGGAATCCTTCTGCTTCGGGCGCGGCGTCAGCACGATGCGGGCGTTGGCGAAGGTCCCCCGAAGGTGGCCCTCGATCTTGCGGATCATTCTTTCGTCCACGCCAACGCTCCTCAAGATTCTGCAGGCGGCGCGAACCTAGCCGGTCGCGCCGCTCCCGAAAACCTCTGAAGGCGAAAACCTCAGATCACGTACACCGCGTCGGCCAGCGTGTGATCCATGCTCTTGGCCGGCTCGTCGCAGGTCGGGCAGTTGACCAGCCGCGCGGGAACGCCCGCCGCCGTGCAGCCCGCGGGCACCGGCTTCAGCACCACCGAGCCCGAGGCGACCTTGGCGTAGTCGCCGATCTCGATATTGCCGAGCACCTTGGCGCCGGCGCCCAGCAGCACGCCCTTGCCGATCTTCGGGTGGCGGTCGCCGCGCTCGGCGCCGGTGCCGCCGAGCGTCACGCCCTGCAGCATGGAGACGTCGTCGCCGATCACCGCGGTCTCGCCGATCACGATGCCGGTGCCATGGTCGATGAACACGCCGCGCCCGATGCGGGTCGCCGGGTGGATGTCGACCTGGAAGAGCTCGCTCATCCGGCTCTGCAGATAGAGCGCCAGCGTGTCGCGGCCCTCGCCCCACAGCCAGTGCGCCACCCGCTGGGTCTGCAGGGCCAGGAAGCCCTTGAAGAACAGGAACGGCTGCAGATAGCCCTTGCAGGCCGGGTCGCGCTCGAACACCGCGCGCAGGTCGGCCTCGGCGATCTCCACCAGGTCGGGGCTGGAGGCATAGGCCTCCTCGGCGATCTCGCGGATGCTCATGGCCCGCAGTTCCTGATCGCCCAGCTTGCGCGCCAGCTGGTACGACAGCGCGCCGCCCAGGCTCTTGTGGTTCAGGATCACCGCCGCCAGCAGGCTGGCCAGCGCCGCCTCCTTCTGGCCGGCGGCCTCGGCCTCATTGCGCAGCGACGCCCAGACCGGCGGCGGATTGGCCGGGTCGACGACCTCCAGGCGTTGCTGGCTCATATGTTCCTCCCGCCCCATAAGGCGTGCTCCCCTATCCTAGCATGGCGCGCGCCAACGCGCCCGGCAAAGCGCCTTCAACCGCCATATGGTGGCCCCTAAGCAACATCGCCACCGTCAGCATGTCGGGAAGATATCCCGCCGTCGCCGCCGCCAGCGCCTCGCGGAACGGCACGCGGGCAAGCGCGATCGCCTCGGTCTCGTCGGCGTCAGGCGCGGCGGGCGCCGGCGAAAGCCCCAGCGCCAGATAGCCGACCATCCGCTCGTCGGTGACCGAGTTGGAAAGCTGGGCCCGCATGATCTCGCGCCAGTCGGCGGCCATCAGGCCGGTTTCCTCGGCCAGCTCGCGCTTGGCGCCCGCCAGCGGGTCCTCGGCCAGCGGCGCGCCGCCCTCCGGCAGCTCCCAGCTGTATTCGCCGAACGGGAACCGGTGCTGGCCCACCAGCACCACCGTGCCGTCGTCATGGATCGGCAGCACCGCCACCGCCAGGTTCTTGAACCGCACCAGCCCATAGGGCGACGGCCGCCCGGTCGGGGCGATGGCGATCTGGTCGGTGACCGTGATCCAGCCGCTCTCGAAGGCGACGCGCTCAGCCCCGGGCTTCCAGGGCGTCCCATGCGACGTCAGCCACGCAGGTTTGTCGCTCATATCTCGGGCTCGCCTTGCGATGCGCGCGGACGCACCCATAAAGGAAGCCGTCCTACCTGTTCCTAAACGCGATCCAGAGGCCTCCCGTGACCGCCGACCTGCCGCCTGCGCCGCAATTCGGCGATCCGATCCCGCTGACCCCGGCGCCGGAGGTGCTGAAGTTCCTGGCCACCCGCCGTTCGACCTCGGCGCTCACGCTCACCGAACCCGCGCCCAGCGCCGGCGAGATCGAGACCCTGCTGCGCCTCGCCACCCGCGTTCCCGACCACGGCAAGCTGTCCCCCTGGCGGTTCGTGATCCTACAGGGCGACGCCAAGGCCGCCTTCGCCGCCAGGCTTGAGGCCCTGGCCGTCGGCCGCGGCGACCCGACCGCCGCGGCCAAGCTCGGCAAGCTGAAGGTCCCGCCGCTTGCGGTCGCGGTGATCTCCGCGCCCAAAGCCGACAAGATCCCGCAGTGGGAGCAACTGCTGTCCGCCGGCGCGGTGGGCGCCACCCTGCTCTATGCGACGCTCGCCATGGGCTACGGCGCCAACTGGATCACCGACTGGTACGCCTATGATGAGGACGCCAAGGCGATCCTGGGCCTGTCGGGCGACGAGCAGGTGGCGGGCTTCGTGCTGATCGGCACGCCCCGCGAGCCGGCCCTGGAGCGCGAACGGCCGCAGGTCGGCCCGCTGGTCAGCCGCTGGCAGGGCTAGGCCCAGACGCTAAGGCGCCGGGGGACACGGCCTAACCCACCTTGCTCCACACGATATCCCAGCTTTCGCGCCGCTCGATGAAGCCAGTCACCTTGCCGGCCGCGTCGTACTGGAAGATCTTGCGGATGCGAGGATCGCCCTTGATGAAAAACACATCGCGCGTCTCGGCATTCCATTCCGCCGGCGGCTTGCCCGCTCGCGCGCCCATCAGCTTCCTGCCGGTCAACACAAGCCTGTAGGTCGGCTCGGAGTTCTTCAGCCGGTAGGTTCCCGCGAATTTCCGCAGGTCGCGGCCGGACAGGGCGACGGATGGCGGATCGGTCCTCTCGGCGATGACCTGTCCCTCGATCTGCCTCCAGCCATCGGCGCGCTTCTTCCACACCGTGTTCGTGAGATAGCTCGCGTGGATGGTCTGCCCGTAATAGCGCTCGATTTCGTGCTGCCGAAACAGCGCCACCGCGGTGTCGCCTTCCTCGTGATAGGACAGAAGCTCCACCTTGATCTCGCCGCCGAGACCTTTCGGCAGGGGCCGGACTTCCTTGATCATCCCGTCCTTGCCTTTGTAGCTGCCGTCCTCTTCGGCGAAGATCACCTCGGGATCGAGATGCCTGTCCCATACCTCGGGCGCGCCGTTGGTGATGGCGTCGGACAGCTGCTGCTCATACTGCGTGATGAGCGCGCGATCGTCGGCGAGCGCTGGCGTCGCGAGCGCCGCCAGGATCGCGATGGCCGATATCACCTTCATGTCTTCCCTCGCCATTGCAGGACGTCTCGTCGACGGCAGTCCAGCGGGCGGGAAAATCAGCGCCGTTCAACGCCGATGAGACCAACGGGCGCAATCGGGCTGCCGACATGCGGCGGGAGGCGGCCCCGGAGCGCCAGGCTCGCCCCCTCAATCGCCTTGCGCGCTGAGCCAGGCCCCCAAGAGCACAACGGCCTGACGGCGCGGGACGCCGTCAGGCCTGAGGTGTGACACGCCCGAGGAGAGATGGGCAGTCGACTTATAGGCTCGATTAACCGGTCTGGGAAGCCCGAAGCGGCCAATTCTAGAGCAGCCGACGCTTTTCGCCTCAGAGGAGAGCTGCTCGCTCGTAGTCGTCGCCGGATGACATCTAGGACTCGCGCGCCGCCATCAGGGGAAGGGCGTCCGGAGAGATCCTTAATCCCAGTAATCGCGCAGGCGAAAGCGCGGCGTCTGCCAATAGATTTGCTTAAATCGCGCGCTCAGCCCCGACCGCGATACGGCGCCACGCCCTGGTCGGGCAGCCACAGGCCCTCTGGCGGCGGGCCGCTCTGCCAGAACACGTCTATCGGGATGCCGCCGCGCGGGAACCAATAGCCGCCGATCCGCAGCCACTTCGGCTCCGCCACAGCCACAATCCGCCGCCCGATGGCCACCGTGCAGTCCTCGTGGAACGCCCCGTGGTTGCGGAACGCGCCCAGATAGAGCTTCAGCGACTTGGATTCGATCAGCCAGTCGCCCGGCGCATAGTCGATCACCAGGTGCGCGAAGTCCGGCTGGCCGGTCACCGGGCAGAGCGAGGTGAACTCCGGCGCCGTGAACCGCGCCAGATAGAGCGTGTCGGCCTGCGGATTGGGCACGCGCTCCAGCACGGCCGCCTCCGGGCTGTCCGGCGCGTCGACGGCGCGGCCGAGCTGGGTCAGGTGAGTGTCGTCCATCCGCGCGGCTTTAGCCCTCGGACTCCCACACGGCAACTGGCCGCAACCGAGCAACTCTCAGAGCCCTGCGGCGATCCCGATCCGGATGAGCTCGCTCAGGCTGGCGGCGCCCGTGCGGGTCATGATGGCGGCGCGGTGGCATTCGACGGTGCGCGCACTAACCCCCAGTTCGTGGGCGATCGTTTTGTTGAACTTACCGGCCATCAGCCCGCGGAGAACGCCGCGCTGTCGTGGGGTCAATTTTGCAACCCTCGCGGTGGCGGCGGAGTGCGCCGGCGCGGCCGAACGAAACGCCTGCGCCTCCAGGGCCTGCGCGACGGCGCCGGCAAGCGCGGTCCAGCCCACCGGCCGATCCAGAACGTCGGCGGCTCCAACCTTCATCGCGGCGACCGCCAGAGCGACGTCGTCGCAGCCGCAGACCACCACCGGATGATTTGGCGCGGCCACGCGCAATCGATCGAGAACGTCGATGGCGCTCCACATCGAACCGGCAAGATCGAGGACTACGCAACCGGGCTCCAGCCAGGGAGCGGCGGCCACAAGGGCCTCCGCCGACGGATGAAGACGGGTCCGAAATCCCTGTCGGCCGACCCAGAGGGGAAAGCCGGTGCGCGAAAGGCCTTCGGCGTCCGCAAGGTGGATCCAAACTGGCGCTTGGTCGGCCCTGGGCAGGCGTTCGGGCTCGCATTTGCTCAGGGAGGAGGACCTAGTCATCTCGCGCCCACTCCCCGACGCTCGCGTGGGTGGCGCCGATTTTGGCGGCGAGCGCGGCCTGTTGGGGTGCAGCGAGCTGGTACAGGAGCATCGACCGGACAACGCGACGCGCCGCTTCGACCGTCGTTTTCATCCAGCGGAGGAAAGCGGCGTCGGTGAGCCCGCGCGGGGACTCCACCGACAGGGCCTGCACACCGGAGTGCCTCAGCTGGGCAAGTGTGGCGGCGGCCGGCGGTCCAAGATCAATCCGCGCCACCACGAACAGGCAGTAGGGTCGGATCAGCGACACCACGTGCAGCATCACGCCCTGCGGTACGCCCTCGATGTCGCTTATTTCGCAAATGACCCCGCGTTTCACCAAGTCGCGGGCCTCCATCAGCAGCCCGGCGATCGCCGTTCGCCCCCGCTGGCTTGCAAGACTGATGAACGAGACCGGCATGATGAGACTTGGCGGCGCTTCGCCCGTGTCCGCCATGCGTAACGCCTCCATGCCTCGCGCCGCCGCCGCCAGGTCGATCCGCATGATATCGGCGCGAGAAAGCTTACGAACCATCTCGGCCGTTACGGCCTCGTCCGAGCCGGCGACGAGCACCCGCCGGGCGATGCGAAATCCGATTTGTCCGAACGATTTCAGCTCGACGACCGGTTCGAGACGGCAGGCGACCCGCAATTCGCGGCCGTCCGACGCGACGAACGGCGTCCAACGGTCGAGGGTTCGCCGCGGACGCGCGGAGGCCAGCGCCTCTCGCTCCATCCGTTCGCCCTTCTCCACCTCGCTGGCGCGCACCCGCGTGCCTTGAATCTCGGACGCACTGACCTTCGTGACTTGATGGACGCAGTCGTCGGCGAGGGTGGCGTCGCCTATAAAGTGGGTCAGGACGTCTCGCAGAATCTGCAGGCAGGCGGCTTGGCCGGCAAATCGGCCAACCTCCGGCTGGCAGATGAGGAAGTCCGTCTCGGAGATTCTGAGATGGTAGCCGTCAGAACCTAGCCGACGCTCAATAAATCGAGCGACATAGTCGTGGATTTGGGCCCTGCGCGTGGTCCAGCGCACGCCCAGCCTCTCGACGATGGCGTCGAGGGCGATGAGATTGACCTTCCCCTCGGTCAGAAGTCCCGCATCGCTGAATTGGTCGAGGGCGGCGGCCAGGTCGACCGACGTTATTCGCCTGGCCGCCGCGCCATTGGCGCAGGGGTCGTGTTCCGGCTGTTTCATACACTTCGTCCGGGCGCCCGCCCCGAAACGACGTTTGGTCACAAATCGCGCGAAGTTCTTCTGGCAGAGGCCCCAAATTGGGCCTGCCTGGAATACCGGCCCGACGTGGCGCCGCTTAGCACGGTCGCAGATGGCGGAGCTGCGGATGGCGTTTGCGACGGTATTGCTGGTGGACAAGGACCCCGGCGCTTCGGCGTCGGCCCGGGACATCCTGAACCGCGCAGGCTACGCGGTCGACGAGTGCTTATGCGGGCGCCGGACGCTTGCGCGTATCCTCGCCGAGCCTCCGGATGTTCTGATCACCGAAATCCTGATGCCCGACTGCGACGGCATAGAGCTGATTTCTGCCGTGACGCGGGCTCACCCCGCGGTGCGCATCATCGCCGTGGCGGCGCGCCGCTACTTCGGCGGATTGGACCTGCTCGACCTCGCGAGCAAGCTCGGTGCTGACGCCGCGCTGGACAAGCCTTTAGAGGCCGAAGGGCTCCTGGCCACTGTCGCGCGCGTGATCACTTCAGACGCGCGCTTAAGGTGAAACTATTCCTCAAGCGATCCCGCGAAACGCTTGCGCGCCAGGTCCGCCACCACGCGGAAATTGCTCACCGCGAGATCTTCGATCGCGACGCGCACGCCAGCCAGGTCCTGGTAGGCGACCGCTGTAAATCGCAGCTCATTGCCGGCGCGCGATATCCAGCCGGCCTCGATGAGTTCACTGACCTTGCGGCGAACCGTCTCCTTAGGCGTGCCGGTGGATTCGGCGACGGACCGCACATTTGTGCCGAGCGTCGGGAAGACGGGGATCTCGCCACTGAGCAACTGCGCTTGGCTGTAGGCGGCAAAGCCCTCGTGTTCCGTGGTTCGGATTGCGATCACCAGCATGATGAGGAACTTGTCGACATCGCCGCCGCAGGCCTCACGGGAAAGACTGAGAAGGTGCAGGAGGGGCCGGAGCAGGCTGCGAGCTATCGCCGGATAGTTCTCGGCGACCAGTCCCCGGATCGCCTCGAGCCCCACGGTCGTATCGCGCGATCGAACCGCCACCCAGTGGCTCCCGTTCCCGACCGCATACTCACACACCTGCGGGCCTGAGGCATCACGAAGGTGGAATGGCCCAACGCCCAGGGATTGGAGCGTTTCTCGCCCAACGGGAACATCGTCCATAACGGAGATCACCGCCTTCGGGAGTTGCGGGACCGACGAAGGTCCGCTTTGCGCAACTCTCGTTTTCCAGCGCGTCGTAGGCATTGGATGGCGCGCCGCCGCAGCCACCCCTCGTTCCGGCAAGCTTCAGATCAAGCGCGTTAGCCGCTATCAGAAATCCAAAGACCGGGAGGACGACATGGCTGGCGGCGGATTCGAAGACTTCGTGGTGGTGGTGACCGGCGCCTCGACGGGCCTGGGCCGCGCCATCGCCGTGGAAACCGCGCGCCAGGGCGCCAAGGCCGTGGTCATCAACTACGCCCGCTCCGCCGACGAGGCCCAGGAGACCGGCCGCCTGGTCGAAGCCGCGGGCGCCAAGGCCGTGCTGGTGCAGGGCGACGTCGCCTCTGACGACGATTGCAGGAAGATCGCCGCCGCCGCCGAGCCGTTCGGGCGCATCGACGCCCTCTTCAACAACGCGGGTGTGACCAAGTTCGCCAACCACGCCGACATGGACGCCATCTCCGGCCAGGACTTCCTCGACCTCTACTCGGTGAATGTCGTCGGCGCCTGGCAGATGGTCCGCGCCTGCCGGACCCTCCTGGAGGCCGCGCCGCAACCGGGTGCGGTGGTCAACACCGCGTCGATCGCCGGAGTCATCGGCATCGGCTCCTCGGTGCCCTACGCCGCCTCCAAGGGCGCGCTGACCACCATGACGCTGTCGCTGGCCCGGGCGCTCGCCCCGAAGATCCGCGTCAACGCCGTCTGCCCGGGCTTCATCGACACGCCCTGGTTCGGCAAGGGCCTGGGCGAAGCCGCCGCCGACCGCATCCGCGCCAATGCGGCGGCCAGCACGCCGCTGAAGGTGGCGTCCACCCCGGACGATATCGCCGCCTCCACCGTGTTCCTGGGCTCCAAGGCCTCGCGGCATGTCACCGGCGAGACCCTGCTGGTCGATGGCGGATCGCACCTGGGCTACAGCGCGCTCGTGCAGCGCTAAGGGCGCCCACAAGTCCCTTATGCCTGGGAGGCGTTCGGCCAGCGCCATGCTCATTTCCGAGGCAGGAGGATTTTCCCCACATTCGCCCGCCAACGCGATGGCGGACGCCTAGCTTCTGCCTCGAAATCGGGGATTCCCGGTTGGAATCGGGCGCGAGCAGCGGACGGCGATCTTGATGTCAGCTTTATGAAAATGGCGCCCAAACACATGGCGTCCCGCCTCTGCGGCGCCCAAACTTTGGTCAGCGCGGCCAAGCACGGCCGTGGCGGGCCGGCCAAGATTGATCTGCCAAGCCCCAGCACGACGATGACAGAGCACGGTCGGCTCGGGTGCGCCCTGGACAACGCGGCCGGCAAAAAGGGGATAGACCATGAACGCTACGAAATTCGCATGCCTGACGGGCGCAACGGCGCTGGCTCTCGCCGCCGCAGGCGCCGCGCGGGCAGATGACACGCCGCCGGCCGCCGCGCCGGCCGCGCCCGCTGGACCGACGGCGCTGTCGTCGCCCTCCATGTCCTCTTCGCTGGCGGCGCCCAGCGACCCGCTGAATATCGACCTCGGCCCGGCCGGCAAGATCTACGTCAGCGGTCAGGCCACGCTCTTCGCCGCCGCCGAGACCGCCGCCCCGACCAGCAGCCAGAAGAAGAAGGGCGACGTCTCCAACCTGCAGATCGAGGTGCAGAAGACCGATGGCGTCTTCCAGTTCTACGTGCAGGCGGGCGAGTACAACCTCCCCTCGCTCGGCACGCCGATGCTCACCACCACCCGGCTGACGGAAGACACCTTCCGCTATGTGCCGACCGCCTACATCAAGATCGTGCCCAACGCGGCGTTCAACGTCGAGGTCGGCATCCTGCCGACGCTGATCGGCGCGGAATACACCTTCAGCTTCCAGAACCTGAACATCGAGCGCGGCCTGTTGTGGAACCAGGAGCCGGCGATCAGCCGCGGCGTCCAGGCCAACTACACGCAAGGCCCGCTGGCGGTCTCCGTCTCGATCAACGACGGCTACTACTCGGACCACTATTCGACCGTCTCAGGCCTGGCGACCTACACGCTTTCGCCCAAGGACACGCTGGCCGTCGCGGCTTCCGGCAATTTCGACAAGACCTCGCGCTCGTCCTTCGTGACGCCGGTCGCCCAGAACAATGGGACCATCTGGAACGTCATCTACACCCACACCGAGGGGAACTGGGTGCTCAACCCCTACATCCAGTACTCGACCACGCCGAAGGACAACGCGTTCGGTCTGCCGAGCTCGGCCTCGACCTTCGGGGCTGCGGTGCTGGCCAAGTACCAGTTCAACCCGCTGTTCAATCTGGCCGGCCGGGTCGAGTACATCTCGTCCTCGGGCTCGCAGGTCGCGCTGCTCTACGGGACCAAGAGCGACGCCTGGTCGTTCACGCTCACCCCGACCCTGCAGGTCAAGCAGTACTTCGTCCGCGGCGAGTTCTCCTACACCAAGATCGGCTCAGGCACGCCCGGCTCCGAATTCGGCAAGTTCGCCAACAAGTCGGACCAATCCCGCGCCATGATCGAGACCGGCGTCCTGTTCTAGATCAGCCCTCTCAGGCTCCAACGGACGCTTCCTGGGAAGCCGCCGCTCTTTACGGGGCGGCGGCTTTTCAATTGCTTCATTGTTCAGTGGTTTCTAAGGTCCGGCGGCTTCGCGGATGCGCACCGAATGTGCGCGGCGCGCAACAGCGCGCACGGGGAACGTCGGATTCCGTCGGTTTAGGTGGACGGTCGACCTCCCAAGTCTATGTTGACGATTCGAAGGGTTCACGGAGCGCGGCGGATGGAGAGGATGGCTTTTCGAGCCCAGACCATCTTCGCCGATGTCGCCCTGGCGGCGCTCGCCTTCGGCCTCGCCTATCTGGTCGCGATCTCCGCCGGCTCCGGCGCGGGCCCGGACATGGCCGACGCCACCTCGCTCACCGTCGTCCAGCTGGTGGTGCTCTATGCGGCGCTGGCCGGTGGTTTCAGCATGCTGTTCCGCCGCGAGCTCTCGCCGTGGCGCTACGCCTCCATTCCCGACGCCCTGGTGCTGGCGCGCATCGCGCTGCTCACCGTCGGCGTCTTCCTGCTCTGGGTCTTTGTCATCGACCGGGCCCACGGCCTGCCGCGCTCGACCCTGTTCCTCGCGCCGATGTTCCAGATGGTCGGCTCCATGGGGGTGCGCATCCTGCGCCGCGCCCTGCACGAGCACGCGCTGGAAAGCTTCTCGCCGCTGAAGACGGTCAGCGACCGGATCAGCCAGTCGCCCTCCCTGCTGCTGATCGGCCCGCCGGCGCTGGCCGACAGCTATCTGCGCGACATCGCCCGCAGCCATGACCGCAGCCACACGCCGGTCGGCATCATCGGCCCCGATCCGCGCGACGTCGGCCAGCAGGTGCGCGGCGTCTGCGTCATCGAGAGCCTGGAAAACCTCGATGCGGCGCTGGCCGACCTGCGCCGCTGGAACCGCTATCCGCGCTCCATCCTGTTCCTGGAGGAACCCGGCCGCCTGAAGGGCCTCACCGCCGACCAGCTCGGCCGGCTGAAGACCGACGGCATCCGCCTCCTGCGCCTGCCCTCCATCGTCGAGCTCGCCCAGCACGACGGCGTCACCCTTCTGCCGATGCGGGACATCAATATCGAAGAGCTCCTGGCGCGCGAGCCGATCGAGCTCGACCGGGTGGCGATCGGCAACCTGATCCGCGGCCGCCGGGTGCTGGTCACCGGCGCTGGCGGCTCGATCGGCGCCGAGCTCTGCCGCCAGGTCGCCGCCTTCCACTGCGCCCACCTGACTTTGCTAGACTTTTCAGAGACTTCGCTCTTCGAAATCGACCGCGAAATGGCTGAGACCTTCCCGCGAATGTCCCGCCAGGCAGTGCTCTGCGACGTCCGCAACGCCTCGCGTGTCGCTCAGGCCTTCAACGCGGAAAAGCCCGACCTGGTCTTTCACGCCGCCGCCCTGAAGCATGTGTCCATGGTCGAGCAGCACCCCTGCGAGGGCGTGCTCACCAACGTCATCGGCACCTGGAACGTAGCCGAGGCCTCCAAAGCCTCTGGCGCCGGCCAGATGGTGCTGATCTCGACCGACAAGGCCGTCGACCCCACCAATGTCATGGGCGCCACCAAGCGCCTGGCCGAAAGCGTCATCCAGGCCCAGCAGAACGGCGGCCAGGGCGCGCGCTTCTCCGCCGTGCGCTTCGGCAACGTGCTGGGCTCCGGCGGCTCGGTGGTGCCGATCTTCAAGTCGCAGATCGAGCGCGGCGGCCCGGTCACCGTGACCCACCCGGACATGGAACGCTTCTTCATGACCATTCCGGAGGCGAGCCAGTTGGTCCTGCACGCCACCGCCACCTGCGCCGAGGGCGAGGGCCGCGACGCGCGCCTGTTCCTGCTGGAGATGGGCGAGCCGGTGCGGATCATGGATCTCGCCCGCCAGATGATCGCGCTCTCCGGCCGCACGCCCGGCAAGGAGATCGAGATCGAGATCACCGGCCTTCGTCCCGGCGAGAAGCTCACCGAAGCCCTGCTCGACGAGACCGAGCGCTCTCTCCCCTGCGCGCACAAGGTGCTGGAGGTGGTCTCCAACTCGCCGCTGCGCGTCTCCTCGGCCCACCTCGCGGAGCTGGAAGTCCTGGCCGACCGGGGCGACGTGGACGGCGTGCGCCGCGCCCTCTTCGAGCTGGTGGCGCAGATTCGCGGCGAACGCCCGGGCGCTGCGCCAACCCTGCGGGTCGTCGCCAACGGCTGACACCGGGGCGGTTTCAACGCTCAACGAAAAAGGGCCGCGGTCAGCCGCGGCCCTCTTCGTATCCGGATCGAATTGGCCGCCTACTCCGCGGCCACCATCGCCGAGTCCGCGCCGGCGTCTTCCAGCCGGGCCTTCAAGGCCTCCAGCTCGGCCCAAAGCGCGGCCGGCAGGTGATCGCCGAACCGTTCGTAGAAGGCGGGCACCAGGGCCGCCTCCTGCTTCCAGATTTCGGCGTCGACGGTCAACAGGAGGTCGAGCTGCGCCTGGCTGAGGCCCAGGCCGTTCACGTCCAGGCTGCCGGGCGCCGGCAGGCGGCCGATCGCGGTGTCCACCGCCTCGGCGCGACCTTCCAGCCGGTCGACGATCCACTTCAGCACGCGCGCGTTCTCGCCATAGCCCGGCCAGACGAACTTGCCGCGCTCGTCCTTGCGGAACCAGTTGACGAAATAGATGCGCGGCAGCTTGGCCGGGTCCTTGGCCGTGGCGCCCCGCTCCAGCCAGTGGCCGAAATAGTCGCCCATGTTGTAGCCGCAGAAGGGCAGCATCGCGAACGGGTCGCGGCGAAGTTCGCCGATCGAGTTCTCGGCCGCCGCCGTGCCTTCCGAGGACACGTTGGAGGCCATGAACACGCCGTGCGCCCAGTCGCGGGCCTCGTTGACCAGCGGCACGGCGCTGGCGCGGCGCCCGCCGAACAGGATGGCGGAGATCGGCACGCCGGCCGGGTCTTCCCACTCCGGCGCGATCACCGGGGTCTGCGAGGCCGGCACCGTGAAGCGGGCGTTCGGATGGGCCGCGGGCTCCAGGCTGTCGGGCGTCCAGTCCTTGCCGCGCCAGTCGATCAGGTGCGCCGGCGCTTCGTCGGTCAGCCCTTCCCACCAGACATCGCCGTCATCGGTGAGCGCCACGTTGGTGAAGATGCTGTTGGCGTAGAGGGCCGCAATCGCGTTCTTGTTGGTGGACTCGCCGGTGCCCGGCGCCACGCCGAAGAAGCCGGCCTCCGGGTTCACCGCATAGAGCCGACCGTCGTCGCCAAAGCGCATCCAGCAGATGTCGTCGCCGATGGTCTCGGCCTTCCAACCGGCCAGCGTCGGCTGCAGCATGGCCATGTTGGTCTTGCCGCAGGCGCTCGGGAAGGCCGCCGAGACGTAGTGAACTTCGCCCTGCGGCGAGGTCAGCTTCAGGATCAGCATGTGCTCGGCGAACCAGCCCTCGTCGCGAGCCATCACCGAGGCGATGCGCAGCGCGAAGCACTTCTTGCCCAACAGCGCATTGCCGCCATAGCCGGAGCCGTAGGACCAGATCTCCCGGGTCTCGGGGAAGTGGACGATGTACTTGATCTCGTTGCAGGGCCAGGCGACGTCGGCCTGCCCCGCCGCCAGCGGCGCGCCCACCGAGTGTACGGCCGGCACAAAAAAGCCGTCCTCGCCGAGCTGGTCGAGGGCGGCCTGGCCCATCCGCGTCATGATCTTCATGGATACGGCGACGTAGGCCGAATCGGTGATCTCCACGCCGATCGCGCTGATCTTCGAGCCCAGCGGCCCCATGCAGAACGGCACGACGTACATCGTGCGCCCCTTCATGCAGCCCTTGAACAGGTCCTTCAGGTCCGAGCGCATCTCGGCGGGGTCGAGCCAGTTGTTGGTCGGGCCGGCGTCCTCGGGATTTTCCGAACAGATGAAGGTGCGGCTCTCGACGCGCGCCACATCACGCGGGTCGGAGGCGGCGTAGAAGGAATTGGGCCGTTTGGCGGGATTGAGCTGTTTCAGCGTCCCGGCCGCGACCAGTTCCCCGGTCAGCTCGGTCCATTCGGCTTGCGATCCGTCGCACCAGCGCACCCGGTCCGGCTCGGTCAGCGCGGCGATTTCGCGAACCCACTGTAGCAGCTTCGCGTGTTTCGTCGGCGCGGGCTCAAGTCCCGGGACGATGCGTTGGCTCATACTGACGCTCCTCGGCCCCACACACCGCGCGGAATCACTGCCCGTCGCGGTCATTTTCGAACAGTCTCTTAAAGGCTGATCGCCCGCCTGCATACAGCGCGCCAGCGATTCCTGACCGTCTCAACCCCATAGCGCAAAGTTACGGCCCTTGGTCGCATCCAGACGCAGCCAAGGCGATCACTTCGCCGTGGTCATCGCCGCCGGCGACGGCGATGGCGGCCCGTCCTTCAGGTAGTGCGCCAGCCAGGTGTCGACCTCGGCGTAGAAGTGGCGGCTGTCCTCGGGCTTCAGGATCCAGTGCCAGGCGTCGGGCCACACCAGCAGCCGGCTCGGCACTTTCATCCGCTGCAGCGTCGACCAGTTTTCCAGGGTGTTGTTGATCGGCACCCGGAAATCCCGCTCGCCGATGGAGAGCAGCATCGGGGTCTTCCAGTTCTTAGCGTAAGTGATCGGGCTTTGGTCTTTCCAGACCGGATTGCCCTCCCAGGGCGGCCCGCCGTTGGTGACCTCGCGGCCGTAGATGCCATCCGACGTGCCCCATTGGGTCAGGAGATCCACTTCGCCCGCGTGGCTGACCAGGCACCTGTAGCGGGTGGTCGTGGCCTCCAGCCAGTTGACCAGGTGGCCGCCGTAGCTGGCGCCGAGCGCGCACATCTTGGTCCCGTCGATGTAGGCATAGCGCTTCAGCGCCTCGTTCACCGCCTGGTCGATTTCCAGGCCCGGCCCCTTGAGAGGATCAAGCTTGATCGCCTGGGCGAACTTCTCGCCATAGCCGGTCGAGCCCGTGTAGTCGCTCATCAGCATCACGTAGCCGGGCTGGACCAGCAGGTGGTAGTTCCAACGCAGGCTGATCTGGTCGGCGTTCATGCTGGCCGCGCCGCCGTGGATGAACACCAGCAGCGGATACTTCTTCGACGGATCGAACCCCGGCGGCAGGAAGATCATGTTGTGGATCTTGCGCCCGCCGGCGCTCACGAAATCGAAGTGGATCGGCGCCGCCCAGTCGAGGTTCGCCGCCTCGGCCGTATCCACATTGGTCAGGTTCTCATGCTTCTTCGCCGCCGGGTCGATGCGGACGATCTCCTGCGGACTCACCGAGCTCGAGAAGGTGGCGATCAGCAGCGGCTTGGCGGCCTTCTGCGGGATCGTAAGCGCGCCATAGCCGCCGGTCGCGGGCTCCATCACCAGCGCCGGTTTCCCGCCCGCGGTCGGCACGCTGTAGAGGTTGGTTTTCCCTGACTCCGGAACCAGGATGTAGGCGGTCTTGCCGTCTGGGGTGATCTGGAACCGCTCCGGCTCCCGGTCGAAATCCTTGGCGACCTGGGTGATCTCGCCGCCTGCGGGCCAGGCCACCTTCGAGAAGCGCGCCAGGTTGTAGACCTCGCCTTCGACGCGCGGATTGTAGTTGAAGTAGAGCGTCTTGCCGTCAGCGCTGAAGGTGGGTTCGCGGAAGCCGCCTTTTTCGGACGTGACGGGCGTCGCCTCGCCGCCGTCGGCCGGCAGGCGCCAGAGCTGGTAGTTCACCTCGCTGAAGGCGGCGTTCCAGTGTTCCACCGTGGCGGAGAACAAGACCTCCTTGCCGTCCGGACTCCACACCGGCGACAGCGAGATGCTGGTCTCGCCCTCGGGGCCGGAGAAGCCCGGCGTGTGCGCCAGCTTGGTCGGCGACAGGATGTCCTTCGGCTTGGCGCCCGGCTCCAGACCCACGACCTCGACGGTCGGCAGACGCTCGTCGAGCCACTCGTTCCAATAGCGGATCGGGAAGTGCTCATAGGTGCGGACGTTGTATTTGCGCGCCTTCTTGTCGGCCGCGGCCTTCTTGTTGGCCTCGTCGGTAAGGGCGCCCGGCCAGACCATGGTCTCGAACAGGATCGCCTGGCCGTCCGGCCGCCATTTGGGATTGGCCGCCGCGGTCGACAGGCTGGTGATCCGTCGCGCCTCGCCGCCGCCCGCGATGTCCAGCACATAGACCTGATCCACCTCGTCGCCCTCGCGCTTGGTGGTGAAGGCGATCTTCGTCGAATCCGGCGACCAGGAGACGCCGCCCTCGCCGGCCTTGGTGTTGGTCAACCGCTTGGGCGTCCCGCCGGCGGTGGGGACGAGCCACAGATCGCTCACCGACTTGTCCGGTTCATAGGACGGCTCGACCACCGAATAGATCACCCACTTGCCGTCAGGGCTGACCACCGGCGCGCCGACCCGTTTCATCATCCAGATCGCTTCGTGGGTGACCGGAGCCTTGGCCACAGCCACGGCCGGCGCGGCGCCGCAGAGCAAGGCAGCGGCCAGCGCGAGGTAGGAAATCTTCATGACACCCCCGTATCTGAACGTCAGAAAGCCTAGCGGTAGCCGTGCGCTGCGTCGTCGAGATTTCAGCGCCGACCACGCGAGCAGGGCGAAAATGAGAGGGTTCGAGGCGCCATGAAGGTCCTGGTCACCGGCTCGGCCGGGTTCATCGGCTTCCACCTGTCACGCCGCCTCCTGGCGCGCGGCGATGAGGTCGTCGGTCTCGACATCATGAACGCCTACTACGACCCGGCTCTGAAGGCGGCGCGCCGCGCGATCCTGGAGAAGGACGAGATCTATCGGCACGCGCAAATCGATCTCGCCGACCGCGACGGGCTTTCGGCCCTCTTCGCCGAGTTCCAGCCCGACGCGGTGGTCAACCTCGCCGCCCAGGCCGGCGTCCGCTACAGCCTGGAAAGCCCGCGCACCTACGTCGACTCCAATGTCGTGGGTTTCCTGAACATCCTGGAAGGCTGCCGCGCAACGCAGCCGAAGCATCTGGTCTACGCCTCGACCAGCTCGGTCTATGGCGCGAACGGCAACATGCCCTTCAACGTCCACAATCCGGCGACCCATCCGATCACCCTCTACGCGGCGACCAAGCTCGCCAACGAGGGCATGGCGCACTCCTATTCGCACCTGTTCGGCTTCCCCTCGACGGGCTTCCGCTTCTTCACCGTCTATGGCCCGTGGGGCCGCCCCGACATGGCGCTCTTCAAGTTCACCGAGGCGATCCTCGCGGGGCGCCCGATCGACGTCTACGGCTTTGGCAAGATGCAGCGCGACTTCACCTATGTGGAGGACATCGTCAGTGGCCTGGTCGCCGCCGTCGACCGCCCGACCCAGGTGAATCCCGCCTGGGACCCGCAGAACCCCGATCCGGCCACCAGCGGCGTCGCCCCCTGGCGCGTGCTCAACCTCGGCAACAGCCAGAAGGTCGAGCTGATGCGCTATATCGAGGTGCTGGAGGAGAAACTCGGCAAGAAGGCCGAGATCAACCTGCTCCCCATGCAGCCCGGCGACGTCGCCCGCACCGAGGCCGACGTCGAGGAGACCAAGACCGCCCTGGACTATGCGCCCTCCACCTCCATCGAGTTCGGGATCGGCGCCTTCGTGGATTGGTACCTGGACTACTACCGACCCTGAGGCCTACGTGCGGCCGGCCTCCGCTCGGTGATCGTAGAGGTCGCCGAGCGTGTGAAAGGTGACATCTGGAAGCCGTTGGAGACCATCTAGCACCGCGTCCAGGTGCGCTTCGCCGTCCGGCTGGGCAAAGACCTGGTGGTGGAACAGCACGCCCAGCGCCGACATGTGCCGCCTCGAGCGACCGATCTCAGCCATGACGTCATCGGCGGAGCCGACGATGTAGTCGCCATCGTCGATGCCAACCGCCACGGAAAGCTCGAATAGCCCACAGTCGGGCCGAACCCGCTCATGCCAGGGCACGCCAGGGCGTCCAAGATTGGTCAGACCCAGCGCGCGCCCTACGGCATAGGCGGCGCGATGTTTCGGCGTCGCATAGCTTGAGGCCGACAGCACCGAGAAGCCGGTCGCGCGGATAGCCTTCAGGGTGTTGCGGTCGTAGCGGTGCCGCGGCGGCGTGAACACCCGCAGGGCCTCGCCGGCGCCCAGGCGCGCCTGTAGCAGCGCCTTACCCTGTTCGATGTCCGCCAACTGCTGCGCGTAGGTCCGTTCGGGGCCGAACTCATAGTATTCGGTCTTCCCGCGGACCTGCATCTCATGGCGCAGGCCGTGCTGGCCGAATTCGATCAGGTTCGGCGCCTTCGCACGCTCGGCCAGCATGAAGGCAGCGGCCTCCGGCGTGAACTGCTCAGGGATGATCTGGTAGCTGACCGGCAAGCCGCGGGCTGCAAACCGGCCAACGAAGCTCGTCAGCGCCGGTGTCAGCGCCCCTACGTCGTCGTCGCGCAGAAAGATCCGTGTCGTCACGGCCAATCCTTCAGAGACGCAAGTCCGCCGCGCCCAGCGGCAACATGCTCTTGACGTCGAACAGCACCGCGCCCGGCTTGCCCAGCGCGCGGATCTTCTCCGCGCCCATCTCGGCGAACTGGCTGTGCGCGACGGAGAGCACGATGGCGTCGTAGGCGCCGGCCTTTGGCGCAGCGATCACGTCGAGGCCGTATTCGTGCTTGGCTTCGGCGGCGTCGACCCAAGGGTCCCAGACATCGACGGTGGCGGCGTATTCCTTCAGCTCGCCGATAATGTCGACGACGCGGGTATTGCGCAGGTCCGGGCAGTTTTCCTTGAAGGCCAAGCCCATCACCAGGATTCGCGAACCCTTGGGCGCACCGCCGCGGCGGATCAGTTCCTTGATCAGTTCGCGCGCCACATAGCCGCCCATCAGGTCGTTGATCCGCCGGCCCGCCAGGATCACCTGAGGATGATAGCCAAGCTGCTGAGCCTTGTGGGTCAGGTAATAAGGATCGACCCCGATGCAGTGGCCGCCCACCAGGCCTGGGCGGAAGTTCAGGAAATTCCACTTCGTGCCCGCCGCCGCCAGCACCTCGCTGGTGTCGAGCCCCATGCGGCGGAAGATCAGCGCGAACTCGTTGATCAGCGCGATGTTGAGGTCGCGCTGGGTGTTCTCGATCACCTTGGCGGCTTCGGCCACGCGGATGGAACTGGCGCAGTGGGTGCCGGCCGGCACCACCTGGCCGTAGAGCGCGTCGACGAAGGCGGCGGCCTCCGGCGTCGAGCCGGCCGTCACCTTCATAATGTTCGCCAGCCGGTGGTTCGGATCGCCCGGATTGGCCCGCTCAGGGCTGTAGCCGGCGTAGAAGTCGCGGTTGTAGGTGAGGCCCGAAACCTTCTCGACCACCGGGATGCAGTCGTCCTCGGTCGCGCCGGGATAGACCGTGGATTCATAGACCACCACGCCGCCCTTGGAGATCGCCGCGCCCACCGTGCGGCTGGCCGCCAGCAGCGCGGTCAGGTCGGGGCGCTTGTGGTCGTCGATCGGCGTCGGCACCGTCACGACAAAGACGTTGCAGGCCTTCAGGTCCTCGGCGTTCGAGCTGAAGCTGAGACGCTTGGCCGCCTTCAGCTCGTCCGGCGTGACCTCCAGCGTGCGGTCCTCGCTGCGCGACAACTCGGCGACTCGTCCGGCGTTGATGTCGAACCCCAGCACATCGAAATGCTCAGCGAACGCCACGGCCAGCGGCAGGCCGACATAGCCAAGACCCAGGACCGCGATGCGGACCGGCGAGTTCGAAAACGGGTTTTGCAGCATGGGTGAGTGACTACCAGCTAGACCGGATGACGGGAAGATCGGCGGGCGGCCGAGGCGCCGAGTTTTGCAACGCCGCCAGGGTGAGTGAGAAGTCCTTCAAACTTGTTGCCGCGCCCCTGGCGGTAGCTGATGGACGGAGTCTTAGTTTATTGGTGGCACTTCTATGAAAGGTAGGGAGCTTCAAGTGAAGATGGCGGCAGGGCAGAACGAATGAAGGTGGATTCTGGCGTCGCGCCGATCACCATTTCGATCGGCCTGCTCTGGCACTCAGTGAATTCCGGAAATCTGGGGGTCGGCGCCTTGACCGTCAGCAACATAGCCCTCGCCCGCCGCGCAGCCGCCGCTGCCGGCCTTGAGCCCCGCTTCCACATCCTGGGCTTCGTCGATCCGGCCGTGCCGCACTATGTCTCGGGGCCCGACATCGACGACCTCGCCATCAACACCCGGGCTATGCTTCCGGGTGGAACCTATTGGCGGACCCTGGCGGATCTCGACTGCGTGCTCGATATCGGCGGCGGCGATAGCTTCGCCGACATCTATGGGCTGAAGCGGTTCGGTTTCCTTTGGCTCAGCAAGATAATGGCGATCGCCAGGCGGGTGCCGCTGGGCCTCAGTCCGCAGACGATCGGCCCGTTTAACCGTCAGCCGCAGACCTTCCTGGCGGCGCATGCAATGCAGCGCGCGGCGTTCGTGATGGCTCGAGACCCGCTGTCCCTGGATGTCGCACGCAGGATGGCCCCTGAGACGCCGGTGTCACAGGCAGTCGATGTCGCCTTCGCCTTGCCCTTCGAGTCGCGCCAGAAGGCCAACGCCACCGTGGTCGAGGTCGGCCTCAACGTCTCCGGACTGCTGTTCAACGGGGGCTATAGCGGGGCCAACGAGTTCGGCATGCAGGTGGACTATGCCGCCTACACGCGCCGGCTGATCGCCGCTCTGCTCGAGCGGCCGAACGTCTCGGTGAAACTCATCTGCCACGTGAACAGCGATGTGCTGCCGCAAGACGACGACGGGCGGGTCGCCGATCGCCTTGCCACGGAGTTTCCCGAGGCCGAGCGGGTCCCGAACTTCACCTCGCCGTCGGCAGCCAAGTCCTACATCTCCGGCCTCGATTTCCTGGTCGCCGGGCGAATGCACGCGTGCATCGCGGCCTATTCGAGTGGCGTGGCGGTCGTGCCGGTCGCCTACAGCCGCAAGTTCATCGGCCTGTTCGAAGGCCTGCTGGGCTATCCGCACATCGTTCCGGTGACCGGGCTGGACACCGATACCGCGCTCAAGTTCACCCTCGACAGCTTCGACGACCGCGAAAAGCTTCGCGCCGACTTGGCACACAGCCGCGGAGAGATCGACGCCTTGCTCGACAACTATTGTGCGGAACTGACGGACCTATTCCTTAAGGCGATCAAGAAAAACGTGGATGAGCGGGCCCTAGTCGACGCCGAGTTGGAGAAATCCTGATGGAACCTAGTTGGTGACGGCCTCCTAGACGCCCACTTCGCTCGCCAGCGCCGAACCCACCAGGGGCGGCCGGTTGGTCGGAGCGACAGCGAGCACAAGGCCGGCAATGAAGCCGTCGAGCACGTCGAACGCGGACGGATCCGGGCGCAGCGATGAGAACCGGAACAGCGCGCCGTCCGGAACGAAGCCCTGCATCGCCGTCTTCAGCTGCGCCTTCCTCTGATCGTTGCTGGTCGCCGGCAGGAACTCGCCGACCCGGGTCCAGTAGACGATGCGCTCATGCCGATCTTCGAGTTCGGCGAGAACGCGCCGGCCGGGGATCACCGCGTGCGGGCTTAAGGGGATGGCGGCGGTCTGAGCCGAGGCCAGATGGAAGCCAACCGCCGGATAGCAGGCCTCCGGCCTGTGCAGCTGCAAAAGGTCGCTTTGCGTGTCGCCGTAGGCGATCAGCATCATGATCTGCTCGCCCGTCTCGGCCTGCGTGTAGATGCGGCTCACGATCTCGTTGTAGAGCCGCGCCGCAAGCTTGCCCTCCGTCGCCGGCGTCACCAGCGAGTTCTCGCCTTGGCTCGACCAGACGCCGAAGGAGACCGGCACGATATCGGCCATCTTACGGTGGCCCAGCAGATTGAGCTTGTGGTGCGGCTTAAGCTGGTAAGCCAGCGCCGCGGCCGCGGCGCCAGCGCCTCCCATGATGAAATCCCGGCGCGCGATCATGCGGCGGCCTTGCGGCGGGCGTGCAGGAACCTCGACACCAGACTGTCCACGGCGAAGACCAGCAACAGGGCGATGGCGAACAGGAACAGCCCCGCGGTGACATGCAGGAAGCTTTGGGCGACGCCGTCGCCCAGGAAATAGGTGAGTAGAACCAGAATGATGATCCGGATGATGTTCGCCAGGATCGCGATCGGGATCACCAGGCTAACCAGGAAGATCGAATAGCGCCAGGACGCGTTACGGGCGAGGTAGATGTAGAACAGGCTGATGGCGATCAGGCCGATCAGCGAGTTCATCCCCGAGCAGGCGTCCTCTACCAGCAGCTGGTACTGCGCGACCATCAGGGTGACGCCCTCGCGGATGATCGGCAGGCCCGCTGCCTGGAGGATGGTCGTGGCGGCGTAGGAGACGAACTCCTTCAAGGGCGCCGTCAGGCTGTCGATAGCCCAGCCCGGCGGCGGGATCACAAAGCCGAGATAGAGGATGGGAAACCAGTTCCGCAACATCGCGCGCACGCCGACGTAGGCGTGCAGGAACGAGAGGCAGACGCCGTAGAGCCCCGCGACCTCCAGGACCATGAATTCGTAGGCGCGCCCGAACACATAGAGGGCAAGGGAAAACGCCAGGCCGAGCGCCGTCAGCCAGGACGCGCCCGGCTGGGCGTCCTTTTTCAGCTGGTCGCTCTGCCGCCAAGCGAGCCACAGGCCGGTGGCGAGCACGATCGGGCCGTGGGCGCCGATCTCCGTCGACCAGACCTGCTGGCCCAGTGTGATCAGAGTCGGGATTCCAAGGGCGGCCAGCGCCAGCACCAGCGGCCAGTGCTTCAAGGCAGGCGCAATGGATGGGCGGCTTGTGGGCGTGCTTTGAGCCGTCATCAGTCCTCGGTCAGGACTGTGCCGATGACGCGGCCGTAGTCGTTCTCAAGCTGATCGGCCAGGACCCGGATGTCGCTCACCAGGGTCTTGTCTTTCCGCGCGACGATCAGGCTGTAGCCGGCGACGGTGCTGACGCGATGCGCGTCGGAGCAGCTGTTCGCCGGCGGCGTGTCGACGATCGTCATGTCGAACTCCCGCAGGCAGAAACTCATCAGCGAAGCGAAGCGCTCTGAGGCCAGCAGCTCTTGCGGGTTCGCTGTCGCGCCCCCGGCGAAGAGGATCGACAGGTTCGGCAACACGTCCTGCTGAATATGCTCGGCAAAGCCCTCGTCACCCGCCAGGCATTGCTGCAAGCCGGTCACCGGCCGCGACGGCCGAAAGATCTTGTCCAGCGCCGGCTCGCGCATGTTGGCGTCGATCAGCAGGGTGTTCACCCCGATCTGCGACAGGGCCACGGCCAGGTTCGCGGCGACGAAGGTGCAGCCCACGGCCGGCGTCGGACCGCAGACGACGATGGATCTCCGCCCCTCGCCGACATGGCGGGCCATGATGTGCGTCCGCAGGCCACGAAAGGCCTCCGTCCGCGTATTGACCTCGTCGTCGAGCGCCACTAGCCCAGGCGCGAGCGTGAACGAGATATCATCATCGCCGGCGCGAACCGGCTCCGCCGGGTTCTTGCTGGCTGCAGCTGTGGCTGCCATTGGCCCTCCCAAGGTCCGTCAGGCCGCCGCCGTGCGGGCGCGACTTGGCTTAAGCGCTTTGCCCGCCCGCGCCGGCTTCACCTTGCGGTCCGAGCGGTGGGTCGAGATCACCGCCAGCAGCGGCGCATTGATGGCGTGGTCGAGATCTTCGCTGCCGCGCACGCGTCGGCGTAGCAGTTCCAGGAGCAACGACAAGAACAAGCCCAGCGCAGCCCCAAGTCCGACCGACCCGAAGGAGATCAGCGGCACGTTGGGGAACGACGGATCGTGCGGGGTGACGGCTTCGCTCAGCACCGTGATACCCGAGTCGGCCACCGCGGCTTCCTGACGAAGCTCGCCAGCCCGCTGCAGCGACTTTTCCATCTGCTCGCGGTGGAGATTGACCTCCGCCTGGAGTTCATTGAGGCGCTCGATTTTGTCGCGGTTGGCGATCACCCGGGTGGTCTGCTGGCGGACGGCTGCGTCCAGCGCGCCGGCGCTCGAACTCATAGCCCGCACGGCAGCGGCTGAAGCGTTCCGCGCCGCAGCCTGATCGTCGGCCACCACCTTTGCGAGCGTCGCGCGCTGGCTCTTGAGCTGGATCATCTGAGGGTGGTTCGGCCCGAGCGTCTTCGACGACTGGGCAATCTCAGCGTCCAGTTGCGCCAGTTGCAGGGCCGCCGGCGAACTCTGCGCCGCTTGCGGCGCAATCATCGGTGCGTTCAGGCCCGGCTGAGCGGCCAGCGCCCGTAGCCTCGCGGTCTCCACATCGGTCTTCTCGTCCTGCATAACGATGCCGGCTTCACGTTCGTACTGGGTCTTGGCCGCGTCAGCCTTGCCGAGCAGGTCGCGTTCCTTCACTGCCTGCTGGGTATACCAATCGGCGTTGCGCGCCGCGTCGCGGCGACGTGCGTTGAGCGTCGACTCCACATAGGCGTCGCGCAGGGCGTTGGCCATCGAGCGCGCCTCGTCCGGCGTCGCCGCGCGGAATGTGATCTCAAGAATGTTGGTGCCGAGGACCACATCAACCTTTGTGCGGTCGATGATCCGCTGCGCCATGGCGCGGCGCAGGTCGTTATCCTGCCCGCTAGCACCGTTGTACTGACGAATGGCTTCGGGATTTGCGAGCCATCCAAGCTGGTCTACCGCCTGGCCGGCCACCCCGATGTCGCGGATCAGCTCAGTCTGAGTTGTGATAAACGTCCGCATCGCTGCGTTTTGCATCATCTCGCCAGTGACAGGATCCGGCTTCAGGGTGTTGAGCATCACCCGCGTCTTTCCCTCATAGCTCGGAGGGACGATCAGCATCGCGATGACCGCGCCAACCACCGTCGCGATGGTGGTCAAGAGCGTGAGCATACGGCGCGCCCACAGAATTCTGATGAACTGGATGATGCTCATGTGGCTTTCCTGACGGACGGCTTAGAAGAGGCGCTCGCCGATGGTAAGCACGTCGCCGGGCTCCACCTTGGCGTCACCGTTCAACTTGATGACCTTGTCGCCCCGCCGGACCTTGACCTTGTTTTCCGACCCCGAGTCCGTCAAGCCGCCCCCGCGGGCGATCGCTTGGGCGATGGTCATGTCGCTGCGCAACGGATAGGTGCCCGGCGCCTTGACCTCACCCGAAATGTAAAAGATCTCCGCCTGCGGACTGAAAATCTTGTCTCCGGGTCTCACCAGCGGATCGCTCGCCGGATCGCCCGACGAGAGCTTGGAGATCAGATAGCGCTTCTCCGGACCCGTGTCCGAACGCACGACGATGTAGTCGGCCGCGTCAGGGCGTACGCCGCCGACCCGCGCCAAAATCTCCGACAGATGGAAGTCGCGGCTGAGCGGGATCAGACCCGGTTGGCTGAAAGAGCCCAGGACCGTGGCATAGCGACTGGCGTAGCCCACCACATCGACATTCACGACAGGATCGGCATAGAAGCCGCCCGCCTTGAGGGTCTTGGCGATCTCCGTACCCAGTTCGCGGGGCGTCTTTCCGGTCGCGGTAATTCGGCCGCCCAGATTCGTCTGAATGGTGCCATCGGCGTCGATCCGTGCGCGCACCTTGTCGTTCGTTCCCAGGACGTTGTATTCGATGACATCCTGCGGCCCGAGCGGATACTGCGACGATTCCGCGACCGCCGTGGGGCCCTCGGGCGGGACAGCTGCCGCCGTCGGCGGCGTGGGCGCCTCAACTGGCGCAGAACCGGGTGGCGCGGCCTGCTGCGTCTGAGCCGCGGCAAAGGATGGCGCCAGAATTGCGAGGCAGACGGCCGCCACCCGCCAGATGTCGCTCGATACCTTCATGTCACGTGCGCCTTCGATCATCCTTTAGAATCTCACCTCAGTCCCGAGGCTCACCTTGTTGTCGCTATATTCGAATAGCGCGTTGTTTGCGTCACGCGTCTCACGGCCGCCTGTCAGCAGGAACGACAACCGTTTGGTCAGGTTGTAGCGCGCAGTCGCCTCGATGAGCTTGACGTGGGCGTCTGTCAAAGTTGTGGCCGCCAGCGCCGCCGGGAAATCTCCATGCACAATGATATTGCGATCCTGGCCGTCGAGCCCCAGTTCGATGCGTGACCCGAGATTGTACTTCACTCCGACAATATACTCGGTGTGCACCTCGAAAGACCCACCGGGAATCAGGGACGGCTTCACTTCTTTGTCGAACCCGGCATGCGCCGAAAGCCGGCTAGACGCGCGGAAGGTCACATCGCCCGTGTAGGTCAATCCGGTGAAATCGCGCGCTGATGGCGTTGCCGGCCCGGCGAGCAGCACCGGCTGTTCAATCTCCGCCTTGGTGTAGGAGACTGTGGCGGTCGCCTCGATGCGGCCGCCAAGCTTCCGCTCCAGGCGCAGCCCGACCGAGCGCGCCTTGTAGCCTGAGGGGCCCACCAGCGCCAGGAGGCCGACCTGCGAATAGTCCGTCTCCACATCTGCGGCGGTCAGTGCAATCGTACCGGTCGAAGGACGTGAATAGATCAGGCTGCCCGTGAGCTGGGTCGATTGATAGTTGCCGTTGCTCTGTGTCGGGGCGTCATTGGTGGCCCAGGATCGCGAGGCGTCGAGGTTCAGGCCGAGGCCGGGCGCCCGCAGACAGGTCAGGCCGAAATCGACCTTTTTGATCTCCTGCAGATCCTGCACCGTCGTCGCGAGGGCGGTGTTCAAAAGCTCGCTCCGACCGCGGAAATAGCCGCCCGTCAGCACGCTGCCGCAAGGCCCCAGCTTGTTGCCGACGCCGGCGTTGAGATCGGCCTTCGCATGGTCGAGACGGGTGTTCTCCTGGTGCGCCACGTAGCCGACGTTCCCATCGAGGAACAGCGCCTGGCGGCCTACGGGAAGCACGAGGTTGGCGTTCAGGGTCGGCGAATAGGTGGTGTCGGCGAGGTGGAGGCCCTCCTGCGCCGCCAGCGTCGGGGATGCCCGCACGACATTGCTGTCGTACTCGGCGTTGGCGCTGAGCAGGAACTGCGCCATTCGAGCTTGCCGGGCCTGCGCCATCTGGCCCGGCGCCAACGGCCCGGACTCCGATTGCGCATGGGCGGCTGACGCCACAGCGGCCGTCCCGACAAGCGCCAGCACTGTGAGTCGTCTGTGTTTCATGCCCGCGCCTCTGCCGGTTTCCCGACGCAACCCTCTGATTATCCCTACCGCACACTAACGAAGTGATACGCTGACCTCGCCGCCTTCGCTACGCACATCAGCGACGACTGAGCTTGCCGTTAAGAGCTCGCCTGAGCGTACCCAGGAAATTCCGCAACGCCTCACGCATCGGCGCGAGGCGCGCGGCTTGAGCGACCCGCAGATTCATCATTTTCGGGGTGGGCCGACCCAATAGCCGCACTGCCGCGGTCCGGGCGCGGATCAGCCGTTTGCGGCGCGCCTGGCTCGGCTGCATCAGGTCGATCTCGGCGAGGTCGAGAGGCTCGATCACCAGCCTGCCGGCGACCAGCGCCGCATCGAGAACCTCCTGGCCGCGGGCCGTGCGCGCCACTACCAGACTGCGCCCCTCCATCTCCTCAAAGCTCGGGTAGCCGCTTTCGCCGCCATACCAGGCATCGGCGCAGGCGATATCGGCCACTCCGCCCACGGCGTCCGGGCAGATCTTGCAGCGGAATTGCACCTCGTGGGACAGGAACCCGCCCCAGCTCGCTTCATAGGTCATCTCGGCGATGCGCCCGTCGCGGGTCTCCGCGGCCGCCTTGCCGGGCCAGCCGTTGCCGCGGTAGCGGAACGCCAGGAGGTCCTCGGGCGCGACCTCCAGGGCCGCCAGGACGCGGCCGACCGCGGCGCGGCTGGGGATGCCTGCGCAAAAGAAGGCCAGCATCAACGGAACCTTCGCCGCGACCCGGGCGTCGACCTCACCCAGGCGCCGGAGCGCCGAGACATCGCAGGGCTTGCCGATGAAGATGAAGGCGCCGGGTTCGTCCAGCAGCCGGTCGATGTCGCTGAGCGGCGAAGACGAGACGTAGCGCGAGCCCGCGCCGGCCAGCACTTCGGCCGGCGTACGCGAAACCGAGACCATGTTGCCGGCGGGGTCGGCGGGATTGGCGGTCACATGGACGACCCGGTCGGCCAGCCCGGACCGCAGGGCGTGGATCGCAATCGCGGTGATCGCGCCGCCCGAGGATCCCTGGAACCGCACGGCCGGATCGGTGGCGAAGCCGGTCGCGACGGTCCTGTAGGGGCCCCAGTAGGGATGCACCTCGCCCGCCCGCGGCCAGGCCGCGACGACGGCGCCGGGACAAGCCTGGGCGATCGTCCGCTCCTCGTCCGCGGAGACCGGCCCGCTCTGCACCGGACGATTGTAGCCGGGCGCAGCCGAGCCCATCTCGATCCCCCGGGACACCGAGGCGCAAAGGCCGCACCCCGTGCACAGCTCGCCGGCCAGCACGCGCGTGACTGTGGGAGAAGCGCCGGCTGTCATCGGTGAAGCGTGGCTCGCGGGCTCGGCGGAAAGGTCGTCTGGTCGGTCGTCACGTGCGTTCACCGCTGCTTCCATGATCGGCGCCGGCAAACTGCAGGCCGTCCCCGTACTTCGCGCACCCCGGTTCGCGCAATAGCCGGCAGGTGTGAAGATACTTTTGCGAGACCCAGCGTAGGTCCCACGGGCGCGGCCAACGGTTCAGACGCGCCAACGCCCGCCCGGCGGTCGCCGGACGGGCGTCGATCTGTTGGGGCAAGGTGCGCCGAGGCGGCGCTAGCCCACCATGATCCAGTCGCTGTGCAGCGTCGAGAGCGTGACGTGCTGCAGCACCATGGTGTCGCCGCCGCCCAGGTCAATGACGGTGTTCGCCCCCACCTGGGAGACCGTATAGTGACTGTCGGTCACGTGCACCCGGTCGCCGTCGGCGTAGGAGAAGTCGGTGACGACGTCCGCGCCACCACCATGATTGAACCGGAAAACGTCTGCGCCCGCGCCGCCGGTAAGCGTATCGTTGCCCGCCCCGCCGTCGAGGGTGTCGTTGCCGGCCATGCCACTCAGCTTGTTGGCGCCGGCGTTGCCGATGATGACGTTGTTCAGCTCATTGCCGGTTCCAGCCCAGCTGTTGGTAGCGTCGGAGCTGATCGTCAGGTTCTCGAGGTTCGCCCCCAGCACATAGTCGCCCTTGGCGATGACCGTGTCAGTGCCGCCGCCGGCGTTCTCGATGATCGTCGCCGACGAGTTGGGTACGATGTAGGTGTCGTTGCCCGCACCGCCGATGAGGTGGTCAGCGCCGCCGCCCCCATTGATGGTGTCATCGCCGGCGCCGCCGGTAAGCGTCTCCGCGGCCGATCCACCGACCAGCGACACGCCATGGACGGTGGCGATGGCCGCTGCGGGCGCGGCCACAACCGCTGCCGCCGAGGCGGCGGCGGCGCCAATCTGGGCCGCCGGGGCCGCCACCTGGCCAGCGGCGGCGACAGCGCCGCCCGCGAGGTTATCGATAGGTGGTGGTGCGACGGAGGGTGATCCGAAGAGGCTGTCGACCTCGGTGATCCATCCGGCCTTGAGGGCGGTCATGGAGACGCCGGTGAGGGTGATGTGGTCGCCGGTTGCGAGGGTGACGACGGTGTCGGCGCCG
>NZ_DATGEX010000032.1:0-14330 GCF_035309685.1 Phenylobacterium sp. | reverse complement strand
GAGCTGTTCTCTACATCCAGCGAGCGCAGCACCGCCGCATGCGCCGGGTCCGCAGACGTGATCGTCACGTCGCTGGCGAACGCCTTGCCACTGATCGACACGTCGCCATAGTCGCCCGACGAAAGGCTGATCACGTCGCCGTCTTGCGCCAAGCTCAGCGCAAACGATAGGTCAGCCGCATTCGAAACGCCGAAAGTCGTCAAGAGACGCCCCCACCCACTCACTCGCTACCCCGTGTCACGTACTCGCGCAACGCGGTTCAACCATCGAGCGAAAATCGAAATAATTCAAACCAATATTGCGTGACAGCCAAGCTTCATACCGTCGCACGCCCGACCTCGGGGCCGAACCGGGCCCCGCACTGCCAAGGGGGATTTCAGGGTCATTTGTCGACGGGCGGACGCCGCCCACGGAAGCGTCTGGCATCCGTGTTCGCGGCGCTAACGCCGACAATCCTAGGTCTCGACGGGCCAGCCGGGCCGCATCCGCCGCATCCGCCAGCGCGTGAGAATCTCGGCGCCCAGGCTGCGCATGGCCCCGCGGAACTCACGCCCATCCGAGAGATCCTGGGATCGTCCGGTCAGCCGCCCGTTGACGGCGTCGTCCAACACCTTGACGTAACCGTCTGCGCCGACTTTGACCGCGCGGGCGAACACGGCATGCAGGCCGTCGCCGCGGAACAACGGCGCCTGGACGGTCAGGTAAATCTCGCCGCCATCCACGGCCGAAATGCATTCGTGGACCGTAGCGCCTATTTTCTCAGGTTCGCCCTCGTGGATCGGCCAAAAGGCGCAGGCCGCGCCGCGGTAGTAGGGGCTGATCCCAGTGTGCATGTTGAAGGCCTTTTTGGCCGCCTTGCCGAGCACTGAGTCCGGAATAATGCCGGTGCCATAGATCACTAGGAAATCGGGCGCCAACCGCTCGACCTCGCGACGGAGACGCCCGGCCTTGGGTCGCCCAACCTGGATGATTTTCGAAGGTTCGGCGAACTGCGCGCAATTCGCCTCGCCGAACACACGCCTCAACTCGCGATCACGCTGGCGTTCATCGGCGATGACCTTGAGAAGCAGCCGCCGCAGCGCCCTGTCCAAGAACTCGATCGGGCTCTTCTTCAGTACGGTCTTCCACGAACGGCCTGGCGGCTGTTCGGTGACCAGAATGGCCTCCACGTCGAAGGCGCGGCTGATGCGATTGGTGACGTACTTGTGCTCCAAGCCGTCGCAGGTGATCACCACAATGCGATCGGTCATGCGCGCAGACGATCCCTGACAGTGCGCATAAGCGGGAAGATCGACAGCCTGAGCGGCATCCGAGCCACGCTCTCATTGCGGAAGCTTACGCGGTACCAGATGTCCGAGGCTTTGCGGTCGATATTGCTGCGCCCGTGGACTAGGAAGATCGCCTTATGTCCGCTGTCGCGCAGGGTCTCAAGGACCGACGACGGAAGGTCCCGCTCATCGCCGTAGGCGACACTGAAGGACCGGATCGGACCCCCGGACAGCCGCTGGAGATCCGTCTGGGCGGCAATCAGCTCGTCGCCGTATTCGTCGGGGTCTAGCGCGCCGCAGTGGACGTGGCTGGCCGTGTGGTTGCCTATCTCCACGCGTAGCCGCCGCAGCGCCGGAAAATCCTCGGCCTGCAGCATCGGGCCGCGGGTCGCCATCTCAGAGTCGCTGATCGGAAAAGCCGCGGCGAGCTTTCGGCGGATTTCGAGGCGTTGTTTGGCGGTGCAGGCTGAGAGGAGGTTGGCGATGATCGCCGCCCCGGTCGGGTTCTGCTCGGCGGAGAGGCCGAGAATCTCGCAGACGGCGGCCGCGCCGTGGGTGTTCGAAGCCCAGGCGATCAAGTTGTCGAGGGAGATTCCACCGCCGACCAGGGTCGGGTTCACGAAGAAGACCGAGGGCATGTCGCGGGGCGCCAGAAGGTTCTTAGCAGCCGAGACCACCGAGCGGTAGCAGTCGTCAAAGGTGATCAGCAGAGGCCGGCGGGGGAGGTTCCCGGAGAGGAGCGTCTCCAGGTCGATGACGTCGTAGTTTCTCCGATAGAATTCCAGGTGCTGTTCGAAGATTTCCGGGCGGGTCGTGACGCCCAGGCCGGCCTCGAAGGGCGTCTCCTGCTCGGCGATGTTATGGTACAGAACTGCGGTGACAGCCGACATCGTCGCGCCTCGGTGATCTTCAGCCCATGGCTCGCGTCGGGGCTCTACACCACCTCTCTCGCCAAGCCGGCACCTTACGCATGTTGAGGTGATGGACAAGTGAACGCCGGAGCGGCCCCGGCGGGCAGCCGCTGACGCCGGGGCGCCCTTGCGCCGGCCCGGCCCGGCGCCTCCAATGGCGGATCGACGGCAGGGAGGCCGACTATGCGCGCACTGCAAGTCAAAGAGCCCTGGGGTCTCGACGCCCTGGAGATCATCGAAGCGCCGGATCCGACGCCGGGGCCCGGCGAGGTGCTGGTCCGCATGCGGGCGGTTTCGCTGAACTACCGCGACCTTTTGATGGTCGGCGGCATGTACAGCCGGATGGCGGCCGGCGGCGGCGCGGTCACGCCCTTCTCCGACGGCTGCGGCGTGGTGGAGGCCGTGGGCGAAGGCGTGACGCGCGTGAAGCCCGGCGACCGGGTGGCGACCTTGTTCTTTCAACGCTGGATATCCGGCCCACCCAACCTCGACAAGCTGAGCTCCTCCCTGGGTTCGCCCATTCCGGGCGCCGGCCGCGAACTGGCGGTGTTCAGCGCCGACGGGGTTTCCAAGGTCCCTGAATTTCTCACAGATCAGCAGGTCGCGACCCTGCCCTGCGCGGCGCTGACCGCCTGGCGCGCGCTCTACGAAGACGCGGACCTGCGGCCCGGCGACACCGTTGTGCTGCAGGGCACCGGCGGGGTTTCGATCTTCGGCCTGCAGTTCGCGCACGCCACGGGCCGGCGGACGCTGATTACCTCCTCGTCGGACGAGAAGCTGGCGCGGGCCAAGGCGCTCGGCGCCGATCACCTGGTCAACTACCGCGAAACGCCGGAGTGGGCGAAGCCGGTGCGCGAGGCCACCGGCGGCGTCGGCGCCGACCTCATCATCGAGGTGGGCGGCGGCGGCACCATCGAGCAGAGCATGAAGGCGATCAAGATCGGCGGCCATATCGCCATCGTCGGCGTCGTGGCGGGCCTGGGCTCGGGCTTCAACACCGCCGGCCTGATCGGCAATTCGGCCAGGCTGCAGGGCCTGTCGGTCGGCTCGCGCGACATGTTCGAGGCCATGTGCCGGCTGATCGAGCTGCACCGCATCGGCCCCATCGTCGACAAGGTCTTTCCGTGGACGCAGGCCAAGGCCGCCCTCACCGCCATGCAGGGCGGCGAGCATTTTGGGAAGATCGTGCTGGAATTCTGATCCGGGCGTAGGCTCGGGCAAGGAACGAGAGGAGACCGCCATGCAGACGAAAGGCATCAACCACCTGGCGCTGGTTTGCCGCGACATGGCTGAGACCGTGGCGTTTTACACCCAGGCGCTGGGCATGCCGCTGGTGAAGACCGTCGCCCTGCCGGACGGCGGCCAGCACTTCTTCTTCGACTGCGGCGGCGGCTCGCTGCTGGCCTTCTTCTGGTGGCCGGACGGGCCGCCCGCCGCGCCGGGGATCGCCTCGGTGAAGGACTTTCCGGCCGAGCCGCGCTCGGCGGTGGGCTCGATGAACCACGTGGCCTTCGACATGGACGAAGACCAGCTGGAGGCCTCCATCGCGCGGCTGCAGGCGGCCGGCGTGCATGTCTCGGTGCCGATCGTCGTCAACCACGACGACAGCCCAATGGGCGTGGCGCGCGAGATGCATGAGGGCGTCTGGGTGCGCTCGGTCTACTTCCGCGACCCCAACGGCATCATGCTGGAGTACGCCGCCATCCTGCGCGGCTTCCGGCCGGACGACGTCGCCCACGAGCCCGGCCGCGCCCGCGAACCGGCGATCGCCTGATGCCACGCCTTCGGCAGGTCAGCCGCGCCGAGGCCACCAGCGAAGTCGTGCTGAAGACCTACGACCTGCTGTTCGGCGACCGCGACCCCGTGGCTGAGCCCGGCACGAGCACCGGCACGACCGGCGACTGGTGGACGACGTTCGCGGTCGCGCCCGACATCCTGGAGCACTGCAATCGCGGATTCGCCCTCTACCGCAGCCCCAACCGCAAGCTCGATCCGGTGCTGCGCGAGCTCGCGCAGACCCGCGTCGGCTGGGCCAAGGCAAGTCAGTTCGTCTACTCGCAGCACTGCAAGTCGCTGCGTGGGCTGGGCGTGGCCGAGGACAAGATCGCCGCCGTCGCCAACTGGCAGGTGGCCGATTGCTTCGACGCCAACGAACGCGCGGTGCTGGCATACGCCGATTGCCTGGCCCTGCAGGCCGGCCGCACGCCGGACGCGGTGTTCGACGCGCTGAAGGGCTTTCTCTCCGACGAGGAGATCTTGGAACTCACCTACATCGCCTGCCTCTATGACATGCACGCGGTGATGACCAAGGCGCTGCGCCTGGAATGGGACGACCGTGACGACCCGATCGTCGAGGTGGCGGCGCCAGAGGATTTCAACGGCCGGGATTTCCTGGATATCGGGCGCCGGCGCTAGCGGTCGGCCGAACCGCCGCCGTCCAGCCAGGCGAAGATCTGTTCCGCCGCCTGCTCGGCCGAGAGCGCCGTGGTGTCGATGCGGATTTCCGGGTGTTCCGGCGCCTCGTAGGGGCTGTCGACGCCGGTGAAGTTCTTCAGCTCGCCGGCACGGGCCTTGGCGTAGAGGCCCTTGACGTCGCGCCGCTCGGCCTCGGCGATCGGCGTGTCGATGAACACCTCGACGAACTCGCCTTCGCCCATCAGTTCGCGCGCCATCCGCCGCTCCGCGCGGAACGGCGAGATGAAGCTCACCAGCACGATCAGGCCGGCGTCGACCATCAGCTTGGCGACCTCGGCGACGCGGCGGATGTTCTCGACCCGGTCCTGCTCGGCGAAGCCCAGGTCCTTGTTGAGCCCGTGGCGCACGTTGTCGCCGTCCAGCAGGTAGGTGTGGCGGCCCTCGGCCAGCAGACGTTTTTCCACCAGATTGGCGATGGTCGATTTGCCGGCGCCGGACAGGCCGGTGAGCCACACCACCTGCGCCTTCTGGCCCTTGGCGGCCGCGCGCGCCGCCTTGTCGACGTCCATGGCCTGCCAATGGATGTTCTGGCTGCGCCGGAGCGCGAAGTGCAGCAGGCCCGCGCCCACCGTGCGGTTAGAGATGCGGTCGATCAGGATGAAGCCGCCGAGGTCGTGGTTCTCGGCGTAGGGGTCGAAGGCGATGGGGGCGTCGAGCGCCAGGTTGCAGACCCCGATTTCGTTGAGCTCCAGCTTGCGCGCGGCGAGCTGTTCCAGGGTGTTCACATTGACCTTGTACTTGGGCTCGGCGACCTGGGCGGCGACCGTGCGGGTCCCGAGCTTCATCAGGTATGGGCGGCCCGGCAGCATGGCCTCCTCGTCGAACCAGATCAGCGTCGCTTCGAACTGGTCGGCGACGGCGGGTGGGCTGGCGGCTGCGGCCAGCACGTCGCCACGCGACACGTCGATCTCGTCGGCGAGCGTGAGCGTCACCGATTGTCCGGCCACCGCCTCGTTCAGATCGCCGGTGAAGGTGACGATGCGCTCGACCGTGCTCTCGCGGCCGGAGGGCAGGGCCTTGATCCTGTCGCCGGGACGGACGACGCCGGACGAGATCAGGCCGGAGAAGCCGCGAAAGTCGAGGTTGGGGCGGTTCACCCATTGCACAGGCATGCGGAACGGCTTGTCGCGCAGGTCGTCCTCGACCGGAGCCTCCTCCAGCCAGCGCAGTAGGGGCGAGCCGGAATACCAGGGCGAATTGGTGCTGGGCTCTGTGATGTTGTCGCCCTTCAGCGCCGACATCGGGATGGCGGTGAAGGTCTTGACCCCGATCTGACCGGCGAAGGCCGAGTATTCGGCGACGATCTCGTCGAAGCGCGCCTGGCTCCAGTCCACCAGGTCCATCTTGTTGATCGCCAGCACCACGTGGCGGATGCCGAGCAGGCTGACCAGATAGCTATGCCGCCGCGTCTGGGTCAGCACGCCCTTGCGCGCATCGATCAGGATCACCGCGGCGTCGGCGGTCGAGGCGCCGGTGACCATGTTGCGGGTGTACTGCTCGTGGCCGGGCGTGTCGGCGACGATGAACTTGCGCTTGTCGGTCGAGAAGAAGCGGTAGGCGACGTCGATGGTGATGCCCTGCTCGCGCTCCGCGGCGAGGCCGTCGACCAGCAGGGCGAAGTCGATCTCGCCCCCTTGGGTGCCGACCTTCTTGGAGTCGGCCTCCAGCGCCGCCAGCTGGTCCTCGAAGATCATCTTGGAGTCGTAGAGCAGCCGCCCGATCAGGGTCGACTTGCCGTCATCCACCGAGCCGCAGGTGAGGAACCTGAGCAGGCTCTTGTGCTGGTGGGCGTGGAGGTAGGCCTCGATATCCTCGGCGATGAGGTCGGAAACCCCCATTTCGAACTTGGCGGCCACTAGAAGTAGCCCTCCTGCTTCTTCTTCTCCATCGAGGCGGTCTGGTCGTGGTCGATGACCCGGCCCTGGCGCTCGGACGTGGTGGCCAGCAGCATCTCCTGGATGATCTCAGGCAGCGTCGCGGCGGTGCTTTCGATGGCGCCGGTGAGCGGGTAGTCGCCCTGGGTGCGGAAGCGGATCGAGCGCATCTGCGGCACCTCGCCCTCGCGAAGCCGCATCCGGTCGTCGTCGACCATGATCAGGTTGCCATCGCGCTCGACCACCGGCCGCTCGGCGGCGAAGTAGAGCGGAACGATGGGGATGTCCTCCAGGTAGATGTATTGCCAGATGTCGAGCTCGGTCCAATTGGAGATCGGGAAGGCGCGGAAGTTCTCTCCGGGCCCCTTGCGGGTGTTGTAGAGCCGCCAGAGCTCGGGGCGCTGGATCTTCGGGTCCCAGCGGTGCTGGGCGGAACGGAAGCTCAGGATGCGTTCCTTGGCGCGGGACTTCTCCTCGTCGCGCCGGCCGCCGCCGAAGGCTGCGTCGAAGCCGTATTTGTCGATGGCCTGTTTCAGGCCCTCGGTTTTCCACATGTCGGTGTGCAGGGAGCCGTGGTCGAAGGGGTTGATGCCGCGGGCCTTGGCCTCGGGGTTCTGGTGGACGATCAGGTCCATGCCGCTCTCGGCCGCCATCCTCTCGCGCATCTCGTACATCGCCCGGAACTTCCAGGTCGTGTCCACGTGCAGCAGGGGGAAGGGCGGCTTGGCGGGATAGAAGGCCTTCATGGCGAGCCGCAGCATCACCGCCGAGTCCTTGCCGATGGAATAGAGCATCACCGGGCGCTCGCACTCGGCGACCACCTCGCGGAAGATCTGGATGCTCTCGGCCTCGAGGCGCTGCAGGTGGGTGAGGGTGGGAGCGGTCAGCGCGCTTCTCGCGGTTTCAGGTTCGGGCGCCCGCTCTAGCGTGGCTTTGGGGGCGTCCATCAGCGGACCTTACAGCAAAGATGACGAAAAGCGTTCGCCAGCAGGCGTGACTTAGAGAGGCGCGCCAGCCGCGACAACCCGGGCCGCCCCCAGGAATTCTTAGGGCGCCGACAGCTAGCCGAAGAGATCGGCGTCGGTGATCGGGGCCCGGCCATAGAGCTGGTCGACGCTAAGCCGGTCCATCAGCACCATCATCTTGGTCGCGATATCGACCTGGTTGGCCATGACCCGCGGGCTCAGCTTCTTGATCACGCCCATGGGGTCGGCGCGGAAGAAGTACTGCGGCGCGCCCATCAGGCCAAAGCCCGGCAGGCCGGCCGCGCGCGGCGCGCCGCCTTCGCCGGGCGCGAAACCACTCTCGACAATGGCCGAGCGGGAGTACTTCGGGTTCTCGCCCACTGTCGCGGCATGGAAGATGCGTTGCATGGCGGGCGCGTCAGTGGCGGTGGGCAGCCACATCTCCGGGGCCGGCAGGCCGGTCGGGGCCCACTTCATGTCGGCGGCGGTCCACTCCATGGCCGCCATCTGCTCCAGCGACAGGTGGCCGACGATCCGCTTCACGATGTCCGGGTGCTGGTTCATGAAGCCGCGCGTGCCGGCGGGCCGGCCGGACCCCGTCTCCCTGTCGGCGACGGCGCCCGCGGCGTAGTGGCCGGTCGGCAGGCAGCAGACCAGGGTGCGCTTGCGCAGCGCGCGCGGACGTCCGGCCGCATAGGTGGCCAGAGCCAGCACGCCCAGGCCGCCGTTTTCGTTGCACTCGTTGGGGCCGTCGGTCTGCGTCGTCAGGAAGACGACCTCGTCGGACGCGCCGGGCAGGGTGGCGATGACCGTGTCGGCCCGCGCATTGGGCGTGAGCGTCGCGTCGCAGCGCAGCGTCATCGTCGCCTTGCCGGAGACCCGCGCCAGGTAGCGGCTGTCGTCTGCGCCGACCCAGAGCGCTGGCGTGCGCCGGTGCTTGTCGCTGAACGGCAGCCAGTTGTAGCGCGCCGCCTCATTGGAAACGTCGGTGTAGCAGAGCACCAGGGCCTGGCATTTGTCCTCGACCGCCTCCATCGAGGGCCGCCCGCCCTGGCTGGCCGGATTGGGGCCTGTGTAGTTGGGCGCCATCGGATCGGGAAAGGTCCCGGGAAAGAACTTGGGAGTTCCGCGCGCCCCGCCGCCCGCCAGCGGCATGTCTACGACCACGATGGACCTGGCGAGCTCGGTCGCCGGGGTCTTGGCGACGAGCGCCTTGACCGCGTCGTCGCCGGCGCCGGCGTAGAGCACCCGGCCGCTCACCGGCCCCTTGCCGCGGGTCGAGGCGGCGAAGGGATAGTAGGCGACCACATCGAGAGCCCTGGACGCCTTGCCGTCCTCGGTGACGCTGATCGCGCAGTCACGGGCGAGGTCGCACTCCCAGGCCATCAACCGGTAGGTGTCGATCTGGACCTGGAAATCGAGCCCTCTGAAGCTCCGGGCCAGGAACTCCTCGAACTGCCGCGCCTGTGGCGTGCCGGTGAAGCGGATCGGGCCGAAGGCGTGCAACATCCGCAGCCAGTAGTCCAGGGTCTCAGGTGAGGGGACCAGCGCCGGCTGGAACCCTGCCACTTGGCGCCCGCTTGCCGCGGCTCGCGCTAGGACGGGCAGCGCGCCCATACCGACCGCCGCCGCGCCTGCCCCCAGCACTTGCCGACGCGAGGCGCCGTCTTCACCAGGTCTGCCCATCGCGCCGCTCCCACGTCCCGTTGTTCTGCCAAGTTTGCGGACGAAAAGACGGCTTCGGCTAGCCCCGATCATGTTTCGCCGCCGTCACAGCTCTGCGCTTGGCGAGCTCAGTGGGGGCGTGCAACATGACGTACAGGGAAACGTACCGGATTTTGGAGCCAGAACGCTGGCGCCGGACGTCGAGAGCTCGGGGGCTTTGAATGACGGCAGCGACCACCACCATGCCGAAGGCGGGGAAGGGCTATCGCTATCTGGTCGTGGGCCTGTTGGCCGTCGTCTACACCTTCAACTTCATGGATCGGCAGATCCTGTCGACCCTGACCGAGCCGATCCGCAAGGACCTGGGGTTCACGGACACCCAGATGGGCATGCTGGGTGGGCTCAGCTTCGCCTTGTTCTACACGACCTTCGGCATACCGGTGGCCTGGATGAGCGACCGCTACCGGCGGGTGACGATCATGGCCGCCGCCTGCAGCATCTGGAGCCTGGCGACCGCCGGCTGCGGCCTGGCCAAGAGCTTCGTGCAGATGGCGCTCCTGCGCATGGTCGTCGGTGTCGGCGAGGCCGGCGGTTCGCCGCCGTCCTACTCGCTGATCTCCGACTATTTTCCGGCCAAGGAGCGCGGCACCGGCCTGGCGCTCTACTCCCTGGGCGTGCCGATCGGCTCGATGCTCGGCGCCGCGCTGGGCGCCGGCGTGGCGGCGGAATACGGCTGGCGGACGGCCTTCTTCGTCGTGGGCCTGCCGGGCGTGGTGCTGGCGCTGTTGATGCTGCTGATCATCCGCGAGCCCAAGCGGGGCGGCCTCGATCCTCTTATCGGGGGAAGTGACGCCCACGCGCCGGCGCCCCCGCCGTTCCAAGTGATCGGCTCCTTCTTCGCCAATCGCACCCTCCTGTGTGTCGCCATCTCCAGTGCGCTCTCGGCCTTCGTCGGCTACGCCATGCTGAACTGGAACGCGCCCATGCTGATGCGGGTGAAAGGCATGAGCCTGAAGGAGGTCTCGCAGTACTACAGCGTCGTGTTGGGCGTGACTGGCGTCGTCGGCACCTTCGCGGCCGGCTGGCTGGCCGACAAGCTGGGGCAAAACGACCGGCGCTGGTACGCCTGGATCCCCGCCCTGGCCTTCTGCGTGACCCTGTTTGCGCTCGCCGGCGTCATCCTGTCCCCGACCTGGCAGCAGACCCTGATCTTCATCGGATTCGGAGCTCTGGCCGCCAACATGTACCTCGCGCCGGCCCTGGCCGTCGTGCAAAACGCCGTGCCACCCGGCGAACGGACGATGGCGGGTGCGATCCTGCTGTTCGTGCTCAATCTGGTCGGCCTGGGCGGCGGGCCGACCTACCTCGGCTTCATCAGCGACAAGATGAAGGCGGAACATGGGGTGCACTCGCTACTCTATGGCTACGGCGCGCTCTATCCCATCGTGATCCTGGCGATTGTCGCTCACCTCGTGGCCGCGAGCTCGATCGCGCGGGACAAGCGCCTGGCCGCCGCGGCCTGATCCGTCCCGGCGAGGTTCGCGGCGGCGGTGCAAGGGGTTGAGCGCTCGCCATATCGCTATAAGAGGACGCTCATATTTTGAGTGTACCCAGGCTTGGGGCCGCTTGAGAGCGCTGTTGAGCTGAAGAAAGACCGCATGAAGATCTTGATCACCGGTGGGGCCGGATTCATCGGGTCGGCCGTGGTGCGCCGGGCGATCGCCGACGGCCATCAGGTGGTGAACCTCGACAAGCTGACCTATTCGGCGAACCTTGAGAACGTCGCCAGCGTGGCCGCCAACCCCAACTACGCGTTCGAGCACGCCGACGTCTGCGACGAGGCGGCGATGAAGGCGATCTTCGCCCGCCACAAGCCCGACGCGGTGATGCACCTGGCCGCCGAGAGCCACAACGACCGCGCCATCGAGGGCCCGCTCGACTTCGTGCGCAGCAACGTCATGGGCACCGCCGTCCTGCTGGAGGCCGCCCGCGCCCACTGGAACGCCCTGCCGGAGGACAAGAAAGCCGCCTTCCGGTTCCACCATGTCTCCACCGACGAGGTGTTCGGGGCGCTGGGAGAGGACGGCGAGTTCACCGAAAGCACGCCCTACGATCCCAACTCGCCCTATTCGTCGAGCAAGGCCGGCGCCGACCACCTGGCCCGAGCCTGGCACCGCACCTACGGCCTGCCTGTAGTGCTGACCAACTGCTCCAACAACTACGGGCCGTTCCAATTCCCCGAGAAGCTGATCCCGACCGTGATCAGCCGCGCGCTCGAGGGAAAATCCATCCCCGTCTACGGCGACGGTCGCCAGGTGCGCGACTGGCTGCACGTGGACGATCACGCCGAGGCGCTGCTGCTGGTGATCCAGAAGGGCCGGCTGGGCGAGACCTATTGCATCGGCGGCGACGCCACCAAGCGCAACATCGAGGTGATCCGCATGCTATGCGAGCACCTGGACCGCATGGCGCCGGCCAACACCCCGCACGCCGACAAGATCGCGTTCGTCACCGACCGGCCGGGCCACGACTTCCGCTACGCCATCGACGCCTCGAAGCTGCAGGCGGAGCTGGGCTGGAAGCCGCGCATGCCGCTGCTGGAGGGCCTGGAGGACACCGTGCGCTGGTACGTGGAGAACCGCGACTGGGTGGAGGGCATCCGCCAGCGCGGCTTCCAGTCCGAGCGGCTGGGCCTGGTCAAGGCATGACGATCCGCATCCTGCAGTTCGGGACGACCGGGCAACTGGCGCGCGAACTGCTGGGCCAGGCGAAGGACTTCGACGTCGAGATCACCGCGCTCTCGCGCGCCGAGGCCGACTTCGCCGATCCTCAAGCCGCCGTGCGCCGGTTGGCGCAGGGCGAATACGATCTGGTGGTGCTGGCCGCGGCCTACACCGCCGTCGATCTCGCCGAGAGCGAGCGTGACCTGGCCTTCACTGTCAACGCCGAGACGCCGGGCGCGATCGCGCTGGCGCTGCGCGATGACGGCCCAGCCCTGGTGCAGGTCTCCACCGACTACGTTTTCGCCGGCGACAAGGGTGCGCCCTATGTAGAGAGCGACGCGACGGCTCCGTTGAATGTCTACGGCGCCTCGAAGCTTGAGGGCGAGCGGCGGATCCTGGCGGCCTGCCCGAGGGCCCTGATCCTGCGAACCTCCTGGGTTGTCTCCAGCCACGGCAAGAACTTCGTCAAGACCATGCTGCGGACGGCCGGCGAGGGGCGCGCGCTGAAGGTTGTCGACGACCAGTTCGGACGCCCGACCGCGGCGCGGGACCTTGCGCGGTTCATCCTGTCTCAGGCCGGGCGCCTTGCCACGGCCAAGACCGGCGATCCGGTGTTCGGCGTCCATCACTTCGCCAACGCCGGCGAGGTCACTTGGAAAGGGTTTGCCGACGGCGTCTTCGCCATCGCCCTGGGCAAGGACGCGCCGGTGGTGGCCTCCGGCTCCACCGCCGACTGGCCGGCGCCGGCCAAGCGGCCCATGCGCGGCACGCTCGACACTGGCCAGCTGGAACGCACCTTCGGCGTAACCCTGCGGCCCTGGCGCGAGGCGGTCGCGGAGATCGTGGCGGAACTCCAATCTGAAGAGAGGTCTGCGGCATGAGGCGCGGCGTCATCCTGGCCGGCGGCTCCGGCACCCGGCTGCATCCCCTGACCCTGGCGGTCTCCAAGCAGCTGCTGCCGGTCTACGACAAGCCGATGATCTACTATCCGCTGTCGGTGCTGCTGCTGGCCGGCGTGCGCGAGATCCTGATCATCACCACGCCGGAAGACCAGGCGGCGTTCAAACGCCTGCTTGGCGACGGCTCGCGTTACGGCGTGCGGTTCGAATATGTGGTGCAGCCCAGCCCGGACGGCCTGGCCCAGGCCTATATCCTCGGCGAGGAATTCATCGCCGGCGAGCCCAGCGTCATGGTGCTGGGCGACAACATCTTCTTTGGGCAGAACTTTACCCGGTCCCTGCGGGCGGCCGACGCGCGGGACACGGGTGCGACCGTGTTCGGCTATCTAGTGCAGGACCCCGAGCGCTACGGCGTGGTGGAGCTGGGCGCCGACGGCAAGGCGCTGGGCATCGAGGAAAAACCCGCGGTCCCAAAGTCCAACTACGCGGTCACCGGCCTCTATTTCTACGATGGCCGCGCCAGCGAGTTCGCCAAGACGCTGAAGCCCTCGCATCGCGGCGAGTTGGAGATCACCGCCCTGAACCAGGTCTACCTGGACGCCGGCGAGCTCAACGTCGAACTGCTGGGCCGCGGCTTCGCCTGGCTGGACACCGGCACCCACGACAGCCTGATCCAGGCCGGCGAGTTCATCCGCGCGGTGGAGCAGCGCCAGGGCTTGCGGATCGGTTGCCTGGAAGAGATCGCCTACCGCAACGGCTGGATCGACGCCCAGCAGCTGAAAAAGCTCGGCGAGGCGCTGGCCAAGAGCGAGTACGGACAGTATCTGCGCCAGCTCGCGGAACGCCCGCTCAGCGCGGATGACGCGGCGGAATAGGCCGGCAAGGCGGCCGACTTATAAATTCGAGATGCGGTCGGGAACCCGACGAACGGGTCTGCGCTGTTGAGGTCTTAGAAGAACAAGGCCTTGAGACCGGCGGCGATGGCGAACCACAGTCCCACCGAGGCGGAGCCCGCGACAACGAGACCCACGCCCAGCGGGAGGCGGCGGCTCGACGAGGTCTCCATGGAGACGCTGCGAGCGGCGATGTCCTGGAACGACACGTCTGCTGGCATTGCTCTTGCTCCGAACCGACCGTTCTGGGCGGCTGTCCCATAAACATCAGGTGCGCTTAAGAGATCGTGGGCAGAGATGGAAAACGGCCGGTTAAGCGTCTTTTCGTCCAGCTCCGCCGTAGATCGAATTGAAGGCTGGGGAAAAGACAACGTGAGCATGCTGGCGGAGCAGGGCGAGATGGACCGGGCGCAGAGCGCGGGTCTCGATCGACGCGTGCTCCCGTCTGCCCGCCTTTCCGCCTATCCGGTTGCGACGCATCCGTTCAAGCGTGTGCTGGACGTGCTGATCGCGGGGTTTTCGCTTCTGCTGTTCCTGCCGCTGCTGCTGGTGGTGATGGGGGTGATCCGGCTGGAAAGCCCGGGTCAGGCGATCTTCCGCCAACGGCGGACCGGCTACCGGGGCCGGGTGTTCACGATCTACAAGTTCCGCACCATG
>NZ_DATGEX010000031.1:0-243206 GCF_035309685.1 Phenylobacterium sp. | reverse complement strand
AGTATGCGATCAACGACCCCGGCGTATGGCACACCGCCGACATCGACGGCGAAGCCACGGCGCTGTTCATTACCGTCGGCGAGGGTACGCAGGGTCGGCCCCGCTGAATATCCTTCCCCTCCCGCCCATCATGAGCAGGCCGCGATCGCGTCGCGGATGCCGTCCCAGACCTGGCCGTAGGAGGCGAGGCCGGGCTTTTGAAGGATCCGGTAGGTGACCGTTCGGGCCGGTGGATCGAAGTCGTAGACGATCCTGGTCAGGCCGAAGTAGTGGGTTTCCGAGGTGACGATGTTCGGGTTCCTCGGGTCCGCTATGTAAACGGTGCCGTGTTGCTTGCGGCTTCTGTCCGCCACGCACACCAGGGTCGCCGCTGTGATATTGGAGAACGTTCTGCTCGGCGCCATCGACGCCCCCCGAGGCGCCGACATCGCGGCGCTCGACATCGGCACGAGGCACGCCGCGGCCAGGGTGGCGGCCAGGCGCGTCAATCAGTTCGAGCCCCGCACTGTCGGCTTGCCGAGCAGGGTGTCGGCGATGATGCGCTGCTGGATCTCCGAGGTGCCCTCGAAGATCTTGGTCAGCCGCGCGTCGCGCCAGTAGCGCTCGATCGGATAGAGGGTGGTGTAGCCGGCGCCGCCGAAGATCTGCAGGGCTTCGCTCGTCACCCGCTCGGCCATCTCCGAGGCGAACAGCTTGACCATCGAGGTCTCCACCCGGCCCGCGCGCCCGGCGTCGATCTCGCTGCAGACGTAGTACATCAGCTGCCGCGCGGCCTCGACCTCGGTCGCCATGCTGGCGATCTTGAACCGGATAGCCTGGAAGTCGGAGATCGGCTGGCCGAACTGTTTGCGTTCCTTCGCGTAGGCGATGGCGTCCTCCAACGCCCCGCGCGCCAGGCCAATCGAGCGGGCGGCGGTGTGGGCGCGGGCGAGGCCGAGGCCGAAGGCGACGCCCTGCACGGCCCGGCCGGCCTCCGGGTTGCCGGTCTCCTGCGCGCGGGCCGGGGCGCGCACGGCGTCGAAGTGCAGCTCCCAGGTCCGCCAGCCATAGTAGCCGATCTTCGGGATCGGGGCGCCGGTGACGCCCCGTGGGAGCTCGCCCTTGGGCTTCTCCACCGACACCGACACCGTCGCGCCCTTGCCGGGCGGCGCGGCCGGATCGTCGACCCGGCACAGCACGCTGATGAAGTCGGCGCCGTCGGCGAAGGTGCACCAGTACTTCGAGCCGGTGATCACCCATTCGTCGCCCTCCCGCCGCGCGCGGCAGGTGACGCCGCCGAGGTCCGAGCCGACGCCCGGCTCGGACAGCGCCGCCGCGCCCAGGTACTGGCCGCGCGCCATGGCCTCGATCTTGCGCCGGCGTTCCTCGCCTTCGCCGGGGATCGAGCGGTAGAAGGAGTTGCCCCGGGCGATGATGCTGGCGACGCTCATCCAGCCGCGCGCCAGCTCCTCGGCCACTAGGCAGTATTCGAACGCGCCGAGCCCCAGGCCGCCGTATTCTTCCGGGATCAGGATGCCGAAGAAGCCGAGCTCGCCCATCCGCGCGATCATCTCGGCCGGCATGTCGCCCTTGACCGGATCGAGCCGGTTGGCGGCCGGCAGCACCTCCTCGAGCGTGAACTGCCGCGCCATGTCGCGCATCATGATCCGCTCGGGGGTCAGATAGCCCTCGCTCGCCGCCACGCCGGCCGCATCGTCCGCCATCACGCTCTCTCCACTACAGGCCGATCAGCTCGGCCTTGCGCACCGTGTTCATGATGATCCGGATCGAGGCGGCGTCCACCATGATCCCGTTGACGCTCACCGACCCGATTCCCTCCGCGAGCGCCTTGTCGTAGGCCGTGGCCAGCTCGCGGGCGCGGGTCACCTCCTCGGCGCTCGGCGAGAAGATCTCCAGCGCGGGGGCGATTTGGGCCGGGTGGATCGCCCACTTGCCGACGAAGCCCAGCATTTGGGCCCAGCGCGCCTCGCGCCGGTAGCCCTCCTCGTTGCGGAAGTTGGCGTAGGGCCCGTCCACCGGATCCAGTCCCGCCGCCCGCGCCGCCATGGCGATGCGGAACCGCGGATAGTGGAAGATGTCGCCCGGATAGCCGTCGCTGCCCCAGTTGCGCAGGTTCATCTGCTGCGAGGCCGAATAGTCGCCCATGCCGAAGATCAGCGCCTCCAGGCGCGGCGAAGAGGCGGCGATGGCCTCGACGTTCTGCAGGCCCGCCGCCTCCTCGATCAGCACCTCGATGCCGATTGGCCGCGTGAGCTTCAGCTTGGCCTCCAGCTGGTTCAGCAGCAGCTCGACGAACTGCACGTCGGCGGCGCGCATCGCCTTCGTGAGCATGATGGTGTCGAGGTTCCTGCCCGCCCCCTCCACCACCTCGATGACGTCCTCGAAGCACCAGGAGGTGGTGACGTCGTTGATCCGCACGCAGCGGGTCTTCTTCCCCCAGTCGAGCGAGTTCAGTCCCGCGACGATGGTCTTGCGCGCGCCGGGCTTGGCCGACGGCGCGACCGCGTCCTCCAGGTCCAGGAACACATGGTCGGCGTCGGAGGCGGCGGCCTTGGCGATCATCTTCTCGCTGCTGCCGGGCACGGAGAGCTGCGAGCGCCGCAGGCGGGCGGGTCGGGTGGTCATAATCTTCACTCCGTAGGAATCGCGCCGGCCTCGCGCCAGCGGGCGAGGTCGTCGTCGGCGAAGCCGTGGCTCTTCAGCACCGCGGTGGTGTCGGCCCCGAGGTCGGGGGCGGGTCCGCGGACCCCGGCCGGGGTGCGGGCGAATTTGATCGGCTGGCCGGCGACGCGAAGGGTGTCGGGAAGGCCCGGCAGCGCGAGCGGCTCCAGCATCGCCCGCGCCGCGAAGTGGGCGTCGTGGGCGATCTCCTCGATGGTCATCACCGGCCCGAACGGCACCACCCCGCCCAGCCGCGCCTGCAGCTGCGCCTTGGTGAATGCCGCAGTGAGCGCGGAGAGGCGCTCGATCACCGCCGCGCGGTTGCCGGCGCGCGCCTTGGGTGTCGCGAACGCCGGCTCCTCCAGCACCGCGCCGGCGTCCAGGGCGGCGAGCAGGGCGCGGAAGAAGGGATCGCCCGGGCAGGCGATGGCGACGAAGCCGTCCGCCGCCGGATAGATGCCGAACGGCAGCAGGAAGGGATGGTGGCTGCCCTCGGGCCCCGGGACCTGGTGGGCGAACGAATACTGGTGGACGATCCGCTCGCACACCCCCAGCACCGCGTCGGCCATGGCGACGTCGACGAACTGCCCGACGCCGGTCCGCCGGGCGTCGAGGACGGCGCTGACGATGCCGAGGGCCAGGTAGAGCGCCGGCACGGTGTCGCCGACGCCCGGGCCGATCTTGGTCGGCGGCCCGCCGGCCGGGCCGGTGATTCCCATCATCCCGCCCATCGCCTGGGCGACCACGTCGTAGGCCGGCCACTCGACGTAGGGGCTCTCGCCGGTGCGGGGATCGCCGAAGCCGCGGATGGCGGCGTAGACGAGGGGAGGGTGCAGCGCCGCCAGCGTCTCGTAGGAGAGGCCGAGCCGGTCCATCACTCCCACCCGGAAGTTCTCCACCACCACGTCGAACGACGGGACCAGCCGCTTGATCAGCTCCACGCCAGCCGGCGACTTGAGGTCGACGGCGATGCTCTTCTTGCCGCGGTTGATCGACTGGAAGTAGCCGGAATAGCGCCGCTCGGTGTCCGCCTCATGAAACGGCCCGGAGTTGCGCGACAGGTCGCCCCCGCGCAGCCCCTCCACCTTCACCACCTCCGCCCCCAGGTCGCACAGATTCTGCGTGCAGAACGGCCCCGCCAGCGCCTGGGTGAAGTCCAGCACCTTCAGCCCCGCCAGGGGACCCGAGGCTTCTCCTCCGCCGCTCACCTGTCGCCCCAGTGGCTGCGCCGCTTGAGGAGCATCCGCCGATCGCCCTGGAAGACCTGCTGGTCGTCCTGGTTGACGCCGTAGTGGCGGAACGTCACCACCCCGGCGTCCTCGCGGTCGGCGTCCTCGACGCTCAGCACCTCGGAGTAGGCGTAGAGGGTGTCGCCGTGCACCACCGGGTTCATCAGGCGGATGTTGTCGAGGCCGAGCTCGGCCAGGGCGTTCTCGCCGGTGTCCTGCATCGCCAGGCCCATCACCAGCGAGAAGTTGACGCCGCCGTAGGAGAGCCGCCCCTTCCAGGGCGAGGTCTTCATGGCGTGCTCGTTGAAGTGGCCCTGGGCGGTGTTCATCACCAGGTTGGTGATCAGCACGTTCTCCAGCCCCTCGATGGTCTTGCCGCGGGCGTGGCGGATCACCTGGCCGACGGTGAAGTCCTCGAAGTAGTTGGTCCTGCCGGTGAGGTCGGAGAGCTTCACGCGGCGGCGTCCTTCGCCGGCGGATGGCGCAGGCGCACCAGGTTCGAGCGCTCGAAGTCGATCACCCGCTCGTCGCGCTGGTTGAAGCCCTCGGTGTGCCAGGTGACGATGCCGTTGGCCGGGTTGCTGGCCGACAGCCGCGCCGACCTGGTCGTGGACCGGGCGACGATCGTATCGCCCGGATAGACCGGCTGGTGGTAGGTGAGGGCGCCGACGCCGACGAACGGCCCGCCGATCTCGCTGTTGTCCTCCACCGAGAGGCCCAGCACCGTGTTGAACACCAAGAGCGGGTTGACCACGATGTCCGGGTGGCCGTGCGCCTGGGCGTAGACGCGGTTGGTGTAGAGCGGGTTGAAGCTGAGGGTCAGGGTGGTGAAGAGCACGGTGTCGGATTCGCAGATCGTCCGCCCCCAATGGTGGACGCGCACCTCGCCGACCTGGAAGTCCTCGTAGAGGCGGCCCTTTGGGCTCAGCTTCGCCCGCTCGCGAAAACCCTCCGCCATGTCCCGTGATCCCTGACGGCCTGCGCCCGGCCTTTCGCCCATCGATACCCCCCGCCGCGCCCGATGGACAACCCAACTCCGGCGGTTGAGGTCAGATCACCCCGGCCTCCGCCAGCGTGGCCACTTCCTCCGCGCTCAACCCGAGCAGCTCGCTGTAGACCACGGCGTTGTCGGCGCCGATGGCTGGGCTGGGGGTGGCGGGTGTCTGGGGGGTGCCGTGGTAGCGCAGGGGGCTGCCGGGGACGGTGATCCGCCCGAGGCTCGGGTGGTCGATCACCTCCAGCATGCCTCGGCCCTTCATGTGTTCGTTCTCCAGCACCTCCTGCAGGTCCCGCACCGGCGCCGAGGGCACGCGGTGGGCGCCGGTGGCGGCGAAGATCTCGGCCCGGGTCAGGTTGGCCGCCCACGCCTCCACCGCCGCGTCGGTCTCCGCCATGTGCGTGACCCGCGCCGCGTTGCTGGCGAAGCGCGGGTCGCCGGCCAGTTCGGGGCGGCCCATGGCGGTGGCCAGGCTGCGCCAGTGGCCGTCGTTGGTGCAGATGATGGCGAACCAGCCGTCCTGGCAGGCGTAGACGTTGTAGGGCGAGACAGAGAGACCGCCGTGGCGATTGCCCGTGCGCCCGATCGTGTTGTCAGGGCGGCTGTGGATCATGCCGAGGTTGGAGGCGAGGCTCGGGAACATGGTCTCGATCATCGCCACCTCCACCAGCCGCCCGCGCCCGGTCCGCTCGCGCTCGTAGAGGGCGGTGACGATGGCCCCGTAGAGGTGGGTGCCGGAGAGGAAGTCGGCGATCGCCGGCCCGGCCTTCACCGGCGGCCCGTCCGGAAAGCCGGTGACGCTGATCGCGCCGGAAGCGGCCTGGATGGTGATGTCCATGGCCAGGTTGTCGCGTTCGGGGCCTGTAAGGCCGTAGCCGGTCGCCGAAGCGTAGATCAGCCGCGGGTTCTCGGCCATCAGCGCCGCCGGACCGACGCCGAGCTTGTCCATCACGCCGGGCGCGAAGTTCTCCAGCAGCACGTCGGCCTTCCGCGCCAGGGCCTTCATCAGTTCCACGCCGCGCGGCGCCTTCAGGTTGAGGGTGATCGCCCGCTTGTTGGAGTTGAGCATGGCCAGCGGCAGCGAGGCGCCGCCGCCCACCGCCTCGCGCACGCGCAACGGCTCGCCGTGGCGCGGCTCGACCTTGATCACCCGCGCCCCCGCCTTGGCCAGCAGCAGCCCCGCGTAGGGTCCCTGGTAGATCTGGCCCATGTCGATGACGGTGACGCCGGTCAGCGGCGGCGGGCGGACCTCCTCCACTAGTACAGCGCCTGGTCGAACAGTTCGCGGGCCATGACGATGCGTTGCACTTCGCTGGGGCCTTCGCCGATGCGGCGGATGCGCATCTCGCGGTACCAGCGCTCGAACGGGAAGTCCTTGGTGACGCCGTAGCCGCCGTGGATCTGGATCGCCCGGTCGACAACCCGGCTGGCGCCTTCCGAGGCCAGCAGCTTGGCCATCGCCGCCTCGGCGCGGTACGGCTCGCCGCGCTTGGCCTTGCAGGCGGCCGCCAGCGTCGCCCAGCGGGCGGTGCGGATGTCGATCTCGTTGTCCACCACCATCCACTGGATCGCCTGGCGGGTGGAGAGGGCCGCGCCGAAGGTCTCGCGCTGCTTGGCGTAGTCGATACTCATCGCCTGCGCCTTGATCGCCACCCCGATGCAGCCGGCCGCGTAGGGGATGCGCTGGCGGGTCAGGCGGTCGTTGGCGATCGCGAAGCCGCGGTTCACCTCGCCCAGCACGTTGGCGTGCGGCACCCGCGCCTCCTCGAACTGCAGCTCGGTGCCGTAGTTACCCGAGCGCAGCGTGTGCACCACCCGGCGGACGTGGAAGCCGGGGGTGTCGGCGTCGATGATGAAGCAGGTCACCCCACCGCGCCCCTTGGAGGCGTCGGTGCGGGCGAAGACGATGCCGAAGTCGGCGACATCGGCCCCGGAGATGAAGATCTTCGAGCCGGTGATCAACCAGTCGTCGCCGTCGCGCACCGCCTTGGTGCGGATCGCCCGGGCCGGATCGGAGCCGCCGGAGGGCTCGGTCAGGCCGAAGAAGCCGCGCTTCTCGCCGCGCAGCATGGGGAACAGATACCGCTCCTTCTGGTCGTCGTTGGCTTCGAAAAGCTGCGCGAGGCCCGCGCCGCCGAACGCCCCGAAGCAGGGGGAGTAGAGCCCGGCGCGGTGCTGCGAGGTCTCCATGGCGATCAGGGTCTGGGTGACGATGTCGATGTCCGGGCCGCCGAACTCCGGCGGGATGCCGAGGCCATAGAGCCCCATAGTCTTGGTCATCGCCGTCAGCCGCGCCTGGTCCTCCGGCTCGAGCCGCGAGGCGTCGGGGTCGAGCTTCGCCTCCAGCGGGACCACCTCCTCGCGGACGAACCGGCGGACCTGATCCACGATCAGCGCCTGCTCCTCGCTCATCTCGAAATCCATGGCCGCTCCTCTCAGCCAGGGCTCAGCCGGCCGAGCCGCCGGCGGGCGTCGGCGGCGTTGCCGGGGGGCAGGTCCCCGAAGTCGGCCTTGTGGACCATCAGCAGCTCCTCGTAGCGGCTCAGGTATTGGGCGGTGACCTCGACGCGGAACCGCGCGGCCTCGCCGGCCGCCAGGGCGGCGCCGAGCTCCCCCTTGAGGCCGAACAGCGAGCGGCCGCCGGCGTAGCCGATGCGCAGCACCCGCCCCTCGCCGTCGGCCAGCTGGTAGACCCCCAGCTCTCCGCGCAGGTCGGCCACGGTCTCGGCGGTGAGCGGCCGCCAGGGCTTGTCGAGGCGCACGCCGGTCACGCTCAGCGGCCTCCGAACCGGGGCGTCCGGCGCTCCAGCATGGCGGCGATCCCCTCGCGGGCGTCGGCGCTGCGGCCGGCGGCGGCGACCAGGGCGTCGATGTCGTCATGCGGGATGCCGTCGCGGAACGCCATCGCCCGCACCAGCAGCGCCTTCATCGCCTTCAGAGACAGCGGCGCGTTGCCGGCCAGCCGGTTGATCACCGTCCGGGCCGCGGTCTCCAGGTCCTGGGCAGGTACGGCCCGGTGGATCAGTCCCAGCTCGGCCATCCGCCGCGCCGGCAGCAGGTCGCCCAGCAACAGCATCTCGCGCGCGCCCACCGGCCCGGCCACCTCCAGCAGCTTCTTGGCCAGGAACCAGGTCGGCGCGAGGCCGATCTTGGCCAGCGACATGCCGAACCGCGCCGTCTCGCTGGCCACCACGAAGTCGCAGTGCAGGGCCAGCTCGTTGCCCCCGGCGATGGCGTCGCCCTGCACCACGGCGACCACGGGGAGGGGATAGAGCTCGATGGCGTGGAGCATGGTCTCGATCGCCGATGATCCGACCGTCCCGCCGCCCCGCTCGCGCAGGTCCAGCCCGGCGCAGAACACCGACCCTTCGGCGCGGATCACCGTCACCCGCTCGTCACCGGGCGGCGCGACGGCGAAGGCCTGCGTCAGGGCGCCCAGCATCTCGGCGTCCAGCGCATTGCGCTTCTCGCCCCGCGCCAGCACCACCTCCCGCACGGCCCCCGCGGCCGACACCCTGATCTTGTCCATCCCTGATCCGCGTCCTGCCCGGCGCGCTCGCCGGCCGCCTCCCGGCCACTAGACCCCGAGATCGCCCGCGCCGCAATCGGAGCGCCGGCGTCCCGCCGGCCCTTGCTTGTTTTTGCGAGCCGCGGCGCACGAAGAGAGCCGGCGAGACGCCGGCGCTCCGGGGTTGGCTTGCCAACGGGCGTCCGAACCGCGATCAAGTCCGGAAAACCAGGGAGTGCGCGCCATGCAGGAAGTCGTCACCGGCTATGGCCTGATCGAAGGGCCGGTCTGGGATCCGGCCAAGGGGCTCTACTTCAGCGACGTCCGCGACGGGGGCATCCACCTGCTGGACCACGCCGGCGAGGTCTCCATCGTCCTCCCCCGCCGCCGCGGCGTCGGCGGCGTCGCCCTGCACGAGAAGGGCGGGCTGGTGTTCGGCGGCCGGGACATCTCCTGGTCGCCCCTGGACGGGAGCGAGGGCAAGGTTCTGCTGGCCTCCGCGGCCGCCGGCGGCATCGGCTTCAACGACCTGACCACCGACAGGGCTGGCCGGATCTGGGTCGGCTCCCTGGCCTTCCGCGTCTTCAGCGGCGATGAGCCGAAGCCCGGCAGCCTCCACGTCATCGACCTCGACGGGTCGATGCGCACGGCGGCGGGCGGGGTGATGCTGACCAACGGGCTCGGCTTCTCCCCCGACGGCCGGCGCCTCTACCACTCCGACACCCGCAGCAACGTGGTGCGCGTCTACGATATCGGCCCGGACGGGACGGTGGAGCGATGGGGCCCCTTCGTCGCCTTCGACGGCGGCGCCGACGGCCTGAAGGTGGCGGCCGACGGCTCGGTGTGGGTCGCCGACGCGCGAGGAGGCCGGGTCGCCGTCTTCAATCCCGACGGGAGTCACCGGCAGGACGTCGCGGTCCCTCTGCCGATGGTCACCAGCCTCTGCTTCGGCGGCGAGGACCTGTGCGACCTCTATGTGGTCACCGGCTCTGAGGGCGCCCCCAGCGAGAACGGCGGCACGATCTTCCGCACCCGCGTCGACGTCCCCGGCCAGCCGCTCCCGCTCTGCCGGGTGGCGATCTGACGTTGCGGCCGTCCGCGGAGATACAGGCTCTGACGAACAGCTTTCTGCTGATCTACGCGGGGTTGTTTCCGATCATCAACCCCGTGGGCAACGCGCCGATCTTCCTTGAACTGACGCAGTTCTGCACCCGCGAGCAGCGCAACGACCAGTCCCGCCGCGTGGCGGTCAACAGCTTCCTGCTCCTGTTGGGGTCGCTGTTCATCGGCTCTCACGTGCTCGGGGTCTTCGGCATCAGTCTGCCGGTGGTGCGGATCGGCGGCGGCGTGGTGGTCACGGCGCTCGGCTGGCGGCTTCTCAATTCCGAGCCCTCGCCCGACCGCGACGAGGCCGCGAAGGGGCCGGGCGCGACCATACCGGACGCCTTCTATCCCCTCACCATGCCGCTGACGGTCGGTCCCGGGTCGATGTCGGTCGCCATAACGCTGGGCGTCCAGCGGCCGAGGGTGGCCGGGCTCGAGGCCCTCCCCGTTCTGGGAGGCGCGATCGCCGGCCTGCTGGCGCTCGCGGCGACGATCTACCTGGCCTACCGCTTCGCGCAGAACCTCACATCCGTATTGGGTCGAACAGGCGCGAACGTCCTGCTCCGGCTATCGGCCTTCATCCTGCTCTGCATCGGCATCCAGGTCATCTGGGACGGCTGGCGCCAACTCACCGCCCTCGGCCGCTGAGTTCCCGCACCTCCGCGGAGTTCAGTTGACGCTCAGCCCGTAGAGCTCGGCCACGTTGTCGTGGCAGATCCAGTTGCGCTCCTCGTCGCTGAGCCCCTGCGTCTGCTCAGCCAGCACCGCCTGCGAGTGCGGCCAGGTGGAGTCGGAGTGGGGGAAGTCGCTCGCCCACATCAGCCGGCGCACGTTGCACAGGTGCGTGGTGCGGAACGCCACCCAGTCGTCCTGGAACGTCACATAGATGTGCTCGGCGAAGTACTCGCTCGGCAGGCGCTCCAGGGGCGGCGCCTTCATCCAGTAGCGGTGGCGCTTATAGGCGTGGTCCATGCGGTACATGTAGTGGGGAACCCAGCCGGCGTCGGCCTCCACGCACACCACCTTCAGCCCCGGATGGCGGTCGAACACGCCGCTGAAGATCAGCGTCCCCATGATGTCCTGGCAGCCGCGGATGATCGAGAGGAAGCTGTTGATCCGCGGCCCCCGCGGGTTCTGCGCCATCGCCCCGGCCTTGGTGGTCAGGATGTGGAAGCTGAGCGGCAGGCCCAGCTCCACCGCCGTCGCCCACACCGGATCGTAGATCTTGCTGTCGTAGTCCTCCACCGCCGGGTCGCCGGGCATCATCACGCCCTTGAAGCCCATGGCCTTGACCGCCTTCAGCTCGGCGACCCCGTCCTCGACCGAGCGCATCGAGACTTGGGCCAGGCCGTGCAGGCGGTCAGGCGCCTCGCTGCAATACTCCGCCAGCCAGCGGTTGTAGGCCTCGAAGCAGGCCTTCTTGAAGTCGAAGTCGGCGTGGTTGCACAGCAGCATGCCGACGGTGGGATAGATGAATTCCGCCGCCACCCCGTCGCGGTCCTGGTCGGCGAGGCGGTACTTGGGGTCCCAACCGCTGCGCCACAGGTCCTTGAAGGCGACGCCGTCGGTGGTGATCTTCGAAGGCTCCTTGCCGGCGGCGGCCAACAGGCCCAGCGGCACCGGCGTCGCCATGCCCTCGATCACGAAGGCGTCGCCGACCTTGGGCAATTCCTTGATCACCGGCGCCCGGTCGCGGAAGGCGGGGTCGATGTAGTCGACGTAGCAGTTGGGCGGCTCGGTGATGTGCGAGTCGGCCGAAATGGGCTTGCGGATCATCCCCGGCGTCCTTCCCTGATGGTCGCGGTCAGCGTGGCGCCCCCGACCGTCCGGCGTCAACCTCCCTCCCCTTCATGGGGAGGGACCGACGGCGCAGCCGTCAGGGTGGGGTACGGCGCCGCGGTTCCCCACCCTGACTTCGCTTCGCTTCGTCTGTCCCTCCCCATGAAGGGGAGGGAGGAAGCCCTCGCTCCGTCACACCGGCGCGAACACCGGGACGGGCGGGCCGCCCTCGGTCTCCTGGAACTTGAGCTTCACCCGCTGGCCGATCTTCAGGGCCGTAAGGTCGCAGTCGACGAAGTTGGTCAGCATCGCCGGCCCCTCGTCCAGCGTCACATAGCCGACGGCGTAGGCCGGCCCGTCCGTGCGGCGCATGACGCTGAAGGTGTAGATCGCCCCCTCGCCGGGCGATGCCTCCCACACCGTCTCGTCGCTGAAGCAGAACGGGCAGGCAAGGCGCGGATACCAGTGGGCCTTGCCACAGGCCCGGCAGCGCTTGATCAGGAAGCGGCCCTCCCGGGCGGCGTCCCAGAACGGCTTGGTCTCGTTGTTGATCGCCGGCGCGTGGATCTTCCGGTTCATGCGCCTACTCCCGTTCCATGATCAGGGTCGCCGCCCCGTGCCGCGCGCCCAGCGATCCGCCGGTGCCGTGGGCGATGGCGAGGTCGCAGGAGGGGACCTGCACCTTGGGGTGCGCCTCGCCGCGCAGCTGCCGCACCGCCTCGATCACCTTGGTGATGCCGCCGCGGTTGGTCGGGTGGTTGTTGCAGAGGCCGCCGCCGTCGGTGTTGAACGGCAGCTTCCCCACCCCCGAGATCAGGGCGCCATCGGCGACGAACTTCCCGCCCTCGCCTTTGGCGCAGAACCCCAGGTCCTCCAGCTGCATCAGGACGGTGATGGTGAAGCTGTCGTAGATCGAGGCGTACTTGATGTCGGCCGGCGTCACCCCGGCCTCGGCGAACGCCGCCGGCCCCGACCACGCCCCGGCCGAGAAGGTGAGGTCGAGGCCGCCGCCGCCGCGCGGTCCCTTGGGGGCCTCGGCCGAGCCGATGATCTTCACCAGGGGCCGCTTGAGGCTCCTGGCCACTTCGGGCGAGACCACGATCACCGCCCCGCCGCCGTCGGAGATCACGCAGCAGTCCAGCCGGTGCAGCGGGCTGGCGATGATCGGCGAGGCCAGCACCTCCTCCACCGTCACCACCTCGCGCAGCATGGCGTGCGCGTTCCACTGCGCGTGGTGCGAGGCGGCGACCTTGATCCAGGCCAGCTGCTCGGAGGTGGTGCCGTACTGGTGCATGTGGCGCATGGCGCACATGCCGTAGGTGTTGTGGGTCGAGCCGCCGTAGATGTTCTCGAACCCGGCCTCCGGCGGCCCGTCGGTGAGGCCGCCGCCGCCGCCCGGCGCCATCCCGGCGCCCGGCCGCCGTCCGCCATGCCGAGGCCGGCCGGCGAGCGTGATCAGGGCCACCGAGCACTTCCCCGCCGCGATCGCCTGCGCCGCGTGGCCCACATGGACGATGTAGGACGAGCCGCCGGTCTCGGTGCTGTCCAGGTGGCGGACGTTCTTCAGCCCCATGTAGTCGACCATGGAAAGCCCGCCGAAGCCTGGCGCATCGCCGGCGCAGAAGTAGCCGTCCACGTCGTCCTTGGTCAGGCCCGCGTCGATCAGGGCGCCCCTGGCGCACTCGGCGTGGAGCTGCGGGGTCGAGGTGTCCGGCGCGTCGCGCAGCGGATGCTCGAACGCGCCCATGAGATAGGCCTTGCCCTTGATACTCATGATCCTCCTCGAAATATCGCCCGCGAATATGGCTCTGGGTTAGCGCGCCGCCGGTGCGGCGACAATCGGCAGGGCTTGGTTTCAGGCCGCCCAGTCCCTAGCTCAGTCTTCCACAGGCGACGGGGTCGAAGATGGACGGCAATCAGGCGGCGAGCTTTCAGGAACGCCAGAAGGGCCATCTGCCCGGCGAGCTCGGCATCCAGTGGGACGAGGTGGCCCAGGGTCGCGCCTCGGGCTGGTTCACGACCACGAGGGGTCACATGGCGCCCAACGGCTTCCTGCATGCGGCCTCGGTGATCGCGCTGGTCGACAGCGCCTGCGGCTACGCCTGCGTGGCCAGCCTGCCCGACGGCGCCACCGGCTTCACCACCATCGAGCTCAAGGCCAACTACCTGGGCACCGCCAAGGAAGGCGAGACCGTCGCCTGCACGGCCCGCCTGGTCCACGGCGGCCGCATGACCCAGGTCTGGGACGCCGAGGCGGTCAACCGGACCACCGGCAAGACCATGGCGCTGTTCCGCTGCACCCAGATGGTGCTCTGGCCGAAATGACCTCTAGATCCTCCCCCAGGGCGCAGCCCGATTGAGGGGGAGGTGTCCTGCGCGCAGCGACAGGACGGAGGGGGTTCGAGCCCACTCCGAGGGCCGCCGCCATGTTCCGCAGTCTTTCCCAACGTCGCGCCGGAGTGGGCTGCAACCCCCTCCGTCTCGCGGCTGCGCCGCGATCCACCTCCCCCTCAATCGCGCTCCGCGCTGGGGGAGGATCTGAGGGATTCCCGCACTTGCACAGCCAGGGTCGGATGAGTAGGTTCCGCGCCTCGCTCAGCGGACCCCTTTCCTTGGGTCCGATCGCCGGCTCTGGAGAGGTGGCTGAGTGGTCGAAAGCACCGCACTCGAAATGCGGCGTACCTGGAAGGGTACCGTGGGTTCGAATCCCACCCTCTCCGCCACCCTTCGCCCTGACGGGCTTCGGGTGGCAGGCCAAATGACCTAGGCCTCGTCAGGCCAGACGGCGCGGATGGCGGCGATCAGGTCGGCGCCGCCGAACGGCATCTCCAGGACCGCGATCCGATGCGACCGCGAAAAGATCGTCTGCAGCGCCTCGCCATCGCCGGTCACCAGGATGACCAGCCCGTCCCACGGCCGCGCCCGCAGGCCGGCGACGAAGGCCGCGGGGTCCGGCTTCAGGACCTGCCCGTCGACGATCAGGGTCATGGCGATTTCGAGCGGCAGGCCGTCCAGGCCCTGCGCCGGGTCATAGAGGAGGGCGTTCATCCCGCCCGCCAGCAGGGCGAGTTCCAGCGACGACGCCAGGACCGGGTCCCGCACGACGACGATGGCGCTGGCCTGATGAGTCGACGCCGCCGGCACGCGAACCAAAGCCCTCTCGCCCGCCCGCGGGATGCGGAGCGCGGCGACGCGCAGAGCCTAGGGATCGCGCCGGGCGGCCCCAACCTAGGGAAATTACAGGGGTATGTGCGAAGGACGGATTTGGCTGAACTCGATCAGTGATCGGCAAGACTTCAGTCCGAAACGACGCGGATATCGAAATGGCCGGGAGCATTCATGGGCTGCATGCCTTCCGATACAACCGGTGCGACAAGAATGCCCCTGGCATAGGCCGCTGCGATGTGGCCAGCTTGCTCTTCGCGAACGGTGTTCGGGGCAGGCATGAACTTGAGGTTCGCGGAACGGTTGCGGCGGCCGGAACGGGGCGCGGTCGCCATCGCGCTCGCCGTCGTGGCCATCGCGCTCGCCGCCCTGATCGGCTGGCGGACCGGCAGCGTCCCACTGACCTCGGTGATCCCCGGCGCCGTCGCCCTGCAGCCGGCCACCGCCGTTGCGCTCATCGTCGGCGCGGCCGGCCTCTCGGCCGGGGCGGCCGGCCACCGCTGGATCTCCCGCCTCGTGGGCCTGGGGCTGCTGGCGGCCTGCGCGGTCTGGCTCTCTGCCTACGCCTCGCCCCACGCCGTCCCGACCGACCTGATGCTCTACCGCCGCGAGGTGCTCGCCCAGCGGCCGCTGCCGCTGTGGCCCGGACGGCCCAGCATCATCACCTGCGTGGTGATCGCGCTCTATGCCGCCTCGCTGCTGGGCGTGGGCGTGCGTCAGCCCCGGCTGAAGCTCCTGGCCTTGAGCGCCGCCAGCCTGGGCGCCCTGATCGCCAGCCTGTCGATCCTGCCCTTCCTGCTGCAGGACCCCTCGCAGCTCTCGATCCTGAACCAGAGCCTGCGGATCGCGCTCAACACCTCGGTGGCGGTGGGCGCGCTCTGCGCCGGCGTGCTGATCCTCAAGCGCGACGCCGGCTGGGTGCGGCTGGTGGCCGGCGGCGGCGAGCCGGGACGCATCGCGCGGCTCCTGGCGCCGGTGGCGCTGATCCCGGTCGCCTTCGGGATGCTCGCCAACGCCGGCGTGCGCGCCGGCTTCTACGGGCCCGACGTGCGGATGCTGCTGATCATCGTCTTGAGCGCGGTGACCCTGCTGGTCCTGGCCTTCTGGGCCGCCCAGACCCTGGGCCGCGAGCGCGGCCGGCGCGACAGCCTGGCCACCGCCCTTGCGCGCTCGACGGTGATGATCGTCGACGGCCATGGCCGGCTGCAGCATTGGCCGCCGGCCTGCGAGGCGCTCTACGGCTGGACGGCGGCGGAAGTGCTGGGCCGCCGGCCGGGCGAGTTCCTCAACGTCGAGGGCGCGTCGGTCCGCCAGGCGACCCGAGCCGCCATCCGCGAGCACGGGGAATGGCGCGGGGAGATCCAGCATTGGACCAAGAGCGGCGAGATCCGTTGGGTCGCGCTGCAGTGGGTGCTCCAGAAAGGCGCGGAGGACGGCGAGGATCGCGTCGTCGGCACCATCGCCGACATCACCGATCTGAAGGCCGCCGAGGCTTCCCTGCGGGAGAGCCAGGAGCGCGTGCGGCTGGCGGTGGACGCCTATGACCTCGGCATCGCCGACCTCGACGTGCCCTCCCGCACCGTGGTCTGCGACGACGGGTTCGAGCGCCTGCTGGGGCTGGAGCCTGGCAGGCTGCAGGATGACCCCGACGCCCTGAACCTCCTGAACGGCATGATCGTGGCCCGGGACCCGCACCGCGACGATGACATCGCCGCGGGCAAGTCCCAGCAGATCGACGACCTTCGGATGCGCCGCGCCGACGGCGAAATCCGCGACTTCCACGGCGTGCGGCGGTTCTTCTATTCGCCGCAGGGCGCCCACATCCGCACCATCGGCATCTACCGCGATGTCACCGAAGAGCGCCGCGCCCAGGCCGAACTGGCGGTCCGCGGCGATCACCTGTCACAGCTGCGCGCCGAACTCGCCCACGTCTCGCGGCTCAGCGCCATGGGCGAGATGGCCGCGGCCCTGGCGCACGAGCTCAACCAGCCGCTGACCGCCATCGGCAACTCCGTGGGCGCCTTGAAGATGATGCTGAGCGACGGCGGCCGCACGCTCGACGACACCGCCCGCGCCCGCATCGTGCGCGCCGCCAACCACGCCGAGGGCCAGGCCGTGCGTGCCGGCGAGATCGTGCGCCGCCTGCGCGACTTCATCGCCCGCGGCGAGGCCGACGCGCGCATCGAGCGGCTCGACCAGCTGATCGTCGACGCCGTGGCCCTGGCCGCGCCGAACGCCAAGTCCGACGGCACCGAGGTGCGCCTGGAGTTTTCGCCCAAGGCCGGCCGCGTGCTGGCCGACGGCATCCAGATCCAGCAGATCCTGGTCAATCTGGTGCGCAACGCGGGCGAGGCCATGCGCGACCTGCCGGCGCCTCGCATCCTGACCATCGGCACGATGGCCCGGCGCGGCATGGTGGAGGTGTCGGTCCGCGACAGCGGGCCGGGCGTGGCGCCGGACCTCGCCGCCCGGCTCTTTTCGCCGTTCGTCTCGACCAAGAACGACGGCATGGGCGTCGGCCTGTCGATCTGCCGCCGCATCGTCGAGGCGCACGGCGGCCGGATGTGGCTGGAGCCGTCGGACCCGAAGCGCGCCGGCGCCGATTTCCGCTTCACGATCCCGCTCGCCACGAAGGACCTGCAGCATGCCTAGCCGAAGGACCCTGCACATCGTGGACGATGACGAAGACGTCCGGGAATCGGCCGCCCTGCTGCTGGAAAGCGCCGGCTATCGGGTCACCACCTTCGCCTCCGGCGTCGAGTTCCTGGCGAAGGCGGACGCCTCGGTCCCCGCCTGCGTCCTGCTCGACATCCACATGCCGCAGATGGACGGCCTGGAGGTCCAGCGCCACATGGCCGAGCGTCAGATCGCCTTTCCGGTCATCGTGTTCACCGGCCAGGGCGACATCTCCATCGCCGTCCAGGCCATGAAGCACGGCGCCTTCGAATTCCTCGAAAAGCCCTATCTGAACGAGCAGTTGCTGGAGGCGGTCCGCGAGGCCTTCGTCAAGCTGGAGGCCACCACCGAAGACCGCGCGGTGACCGCCCAATCCAAGGCCCTGGTCGCCAAGCTGACCGGCCGCGAGAGCGAGGTCCTGCGCGGCCTGCTGGCGGGCCTGCCCAACAAGCTGATCGCCTATGAGCTCGATATCAGCGTGCGGACGGTCGAGATCTACCGCGCCAATGTGATGGACAAGCTCGACGCCCGAAGCCTCTCCGCCGCCGTGCGGATCGCGCTAACGGCGGGGGTGGAACCGCTGGCGCCCAGCCGGTAGGCGGGGCTGGGCGAGCGGCGGATGGCTGAGGGGTCGAAAGCCCCGCACTTGAAATGCGGCGTACCTTGAAGGGCGCCGGGGTTCGAATCCCACCCTCTCCGGCAGAGCCTTGAGGATAATCCTCACAATTTCAATATTTTGAGGAAATTATGGTGCTTGATCCTAGAGTGAGTCCTCAATCGACACCGCAATTGTGATGGCGATGAAATGGGGAACGGCGTGAAGGGTGATCCGGTTGAATTTAGTGATTGGGGGGTGCTGGGCTTGGAGTCCTCTGCACTGACCTCGCGCCTGCATGTATGTATGGCTGGATGACCCTTCCATGGCGTAGCTTTGGAAGATGGCCGACTACATCACCAACGTCCTGAACATCCTGAGGCTTCTCAAGCCCGAGCCCAATCACACGGGTTTCCAGCACTTGCACCGTTGGGTTGGAGAGCCATTCAGCGAGGCGCTAGCGGCTAGGATGTGCGCCTATGTCCTAGAGAATGCAGAAGGTGCCGAGGCAGTCATTCGAGGATCAGGTGTGCCGGCCGAATCGGCAGAAGGTCTTTGTCAGACAACAGGCGGATTGAGGACGGCATTTTCACCTGCTGGGATCAACGGGTCTATTGGCGGTCCACTGCCAACGCTGGTCAGTTCTATTGCTCTGTTTGCGACGTTCGCCGGTAGCCAAGCGCGCCCAAGTGACCCTCCTAAAGAAGCGTTAGATTTGGTCGTTGAAGTTGAGGCCATGATCGCCAAGCTGGGGGCGGCAAGGCTAGATCCACTAGTCCATGAAATTGCGATACGTCACCTCAGAGTGCTCGTAATCCTTCTCAAGAATGTTCAGGCGTTCGGCGTCGATTCAGCGACGGTCGCCTATTCGGAACTCATTGTCCGCCTTCGCCGCGCCGTTCACGCGTCAGGCCCTGACACCGAGAAGAAAATGCGTGGAGTGTGGCCAACCCTCAAGACGTGGTGGTCTCGCCTTGAAGCGCTAGATAACGAGTTTCGGAGCGGTTGGGTGTTTGTCTGCTGACTAGTGAACCGCATACCCGGCGCAGTGGTAGGCCGGCCCACCCGTTGATTGCGTCAGGATATGCTGTTTTTGAAAGCTCACCCTATAGGCAAAGCAATACTTTCCACGCTTCTGAAGAAAATCCGTAAAATTGATGAATCCATATATATAGACGTTATCCCGTCCCGCCTCTATTTCGTTAGACTCCGCTTTGGTTATCCTGAATTCAATTGGATCTGTCGGCCCAAAGGTCGAGTGGGGCTGAGAAACTAGATCGTTTGCGCCACCGAATCTATTTGTCGGGGTATTGGGCGGCACCGCCGGAAGTCCTCCCCCAATAAATATATGATATTCTCCAGCTCCGAGATATATTGACGTCGAACCTATATTTGAAAACTCTGGTCTTATTTTTACGAGAATCGTTGCATTCTCATCTATTTCCCCCGAGTATAGAAAGATATTCGGATCACTCAGCGTAAGCGCCGCCCTGGTCGTGCTCACGTCAATGTCAGCCGCCTTTCTCTGAGCTTCCGCAGACTTCGCATTCGCAGTCGCACTGGCCTCGATAGCTGTAGTCTGCCTTCTGGTTTCTCCGACCTGATCTCGAAGGACAGCCAGCTGGCCAGCGCTGTTATCGGCCTGGCGTTTGGTTTGCTCTGCCAGCGTCGTCAGGCTGGCAATGGCGCGCTTAATGTCCCGCGTGTCCTTGCCGTTCTCGTAAGTGAGCCAGGCGACGGCCAGCGAGCCGATGCCGATCACCACCGACCCCAGCCCAACCCCCGCAGTCAGCCATTCGGCGACAGTCAGGCCCCGATAGCGGCGGATCGGTGGTTCCGGCAACGCTTTGGCCATGGCGTACTCTCGGATCGAGCGCCACCTTGTAGCCCGAGTCGCCATTTCCTCCGCAGACCGGCAATCGAGCTGACCGGAGCGGACTCGTCATCGGTAGCTGATCTAGCCAATCCGCTTCTTGCGGTTTCGACGCGTCGTGTTGCCGGTCGATTTTTCGCTTTGGCCGTTGTTGCGATCAAGGTCAGGGGCAATGAGCCTGCTCAGGCCTCACGAGGCGGAGCGTCACTTCAAACGTCAGCTATGTCTGCAAGGACGGACATGCCGTCCTGGCCGTGTTCGAGAAGCTGTTGGCCGGTGTTCAAGGCCTTGCCTCCCATTCCTGCCAAGCCCTTCTGATGTCCCGGCGTTCGAGCGGCGCAAGTTCCAATAGGAATCAGGTTGTCGCGCATCTCCCAGAGATGCCACCCGGCCTTAAACCTCATGGATGATGCGAGCCTTCGGGCCAGGGCAAGTCAAGGACCGGCCCCTGGCCGGCCGCACGGCGGCGCGCCTTTGGCGCGTCCTTGAGTTGCCCAGGCCCGACGGCAAACTGGCCGTCATGAGATTTAAGCCACCACCTGCCGGCTAGCCAAAATACCTCACCCGCAACGCGGGGGAGGGGGACCACGAAGTGGTGGAGGGGGCGCTGCGGTCGCACAGCGCCCCCTCTCATTTTTCTTGACTTCCCCCCACTCTCATGTTCTCGTTTTGTTCATGTCCGACCCCACCGCCACCGCTGAACGCAGGGAAGAAATCCTGGGCGAGCTGGCCGAGTGGATGCATGCCGCGGCGCGCGAGGCGCAGCGGCGGTTGCTGGCGGCGGAGACCACGGACGACTTCGTCAAGCTGACCGGCTCGATGGCCAAGCTGGCGCGGGGCGTGCGCCAGTCGATCCTGATCCACCGCAAGCTGGAGGCCGAGCGGCTCGAGGCCGAGCGGCTCGAGGCTGAGCGTCTGGCGGGCGAGGCGGCCGCGCGCGGGCCTGAGCTGCATCCCGAACTCGTCCCCCGCCATATCAAGCGCGTGCGCCTGCGCACCGCGATCACCCGCCATGTCTGGAACGAGCTGGAGGACGACGAGGAGGCGGAGCTGTTCCGCGACGACCTCAACGCCCGGCTGGACGAGCTGGAGGGCGAGGACGACTTCCTCGACGTCCCCGTCGACGACCTGATCGCGCGCCTCTGCCGCGACCTCGGCTTCGCGCCGCCGCTCACCTCCCCCGTCGCGGCAGCGACGGCGGGAGGGGGACCGGCCGCCGAAGAGCGGCTGGTGGAGGGGGCGAGCCGCACCCGCAACGGCCCCGCCGTCCACGCGCCCAACACGTCCTGATCCAGAGGCCCCGCCCGCGGCCGACCCCAGACCCACAAAAATTCCGCCGGTACACGGTGGATTCACCGCGATCGCGCATAGTCCCCGTGGGCTCAGTTGCAGGGCCCTCGGCGCGGGAGGCGTTGATGTCCGGCTTTGTGCGGCGGTTCGGCAAGGACCGCGCGGGCGCCACGGCGATCGAATACGCCCTGATCGCCAGCCTCATCGCCGTCGTCATCGTCACCGCGGTCGGGGCGATGGCCACCCAGATCGGCGCGCTGTTCAACAGCGTGGCGGCCGCCTTCAACTAGGGCGTCGCTACCGAAGCGAAAGCCCCTCCAGCCGCCCGTCGGCGCGCCAGGCCTTGAGCTTGTCGAAGAACTTCAGCGGGCCCGCGCCATACATCTCGGAGAAGAAGCCGTTACGGTTCCCGGCCTGGCCTTCCGAGTTGTAGTAGCCCGGCGTGCATTCCATGTAGAACCGCTGGCCCACCCGCATCAGGCTGCGGATCTCCTCCACATAGGCGGCCTCCGCTTCCGCGGTCGGTTCCAGCACCTGGCGGCCGCGCGCCTTCGCTTCGCTCACCACATGGGCCACGTGGTTGGCCTGTTCGTTCAGCGCCTGGGGCACGCTGATGGTGATCGCCGTCTGGGTGAAGCCCAGGAAGAAGCAGTTGGGAAAGCCATGCGCGGTCAGCCCATGCAGGGTGCGCAGGCCATCGGCCCAGTGCTCCGAGAGCGTCACGCCGCCGCGGCCGGTGATGTCGTAGCCGGCGCGGCGCGTGTAGGCGGTGCCGACCTCGAAGCCGGTGGCGAAGATCAGGCAGTCGAGCGGGTATTCGACCCCATTGGCGACGACGCCCGTTTCGGTCAGCCGCTCGACGCCCTTGCCGTGGGTGTCCACCAGATGGACGTTTTCGCGGTTGTAGGTCTGCAGATATTCGTCGTGGAAGCACGGGCGCTTGCAGAACTGGCGGTACCAGGGCTTCAGCGCCGCGGCGGTGACCGGATCCTTGACGATGGCGTCCACCCGGGCGCGGACCTGGTTCATCTTGCGATAGTCGGCGAGCGCCATCAGCTCGCCGCGCTCCTGGCTGGTCAGCCGCCGGCCCAGCTTCTGCGAGGCCTGCTTGGCGGCGGCGCCGGTGAGGTTGCGGAAGATGTCGGTCCAGCCGTCGTGGACCAGGTCCTCGTCCGCGTCGCCGCCGCTGACCAGGATGTTGAAGTTCTCGCGCCGGCGGGTCTGCCAGCCCGGCGTCAGCGAGGCGGCCCAGGCCGGGTCGGTGGGCGCATTGTTGCGGACGTCGACCGACGACGGCGTGCGCTGGAAGACGTAGAGCTCCTTGGCGCTTTCGCCCAGGTGCGGGACGCACTGGATCGCCGTGGCGCCGGTGCCGATGATGCCGACCCGCTTGTCCGCCAGGCCGGTGAGGCCGCCCGACGAGTCGCCGCCGGTGTAGCGGTAGTCCCAGCGGCTGGTGTGGAAGGTGTGGCCCTTGAAGTCGTTGATGCCGGGAATGCCGGGCAGTTTCGGGCGGCTGAGCGGGCCGTTGGCCATGGCCACATAGCGCGCCTTGAAGCGGTCGCCGCGGTTGGTCGAGACGATCCAGCGCGCGGCCGCCTCGTCCCACGCCATCCCGGTGATCGAGGTCTGCAAGAGGGCGTCGTCGTAGAGCCGGTAGTGGCGGGCGATGTTGCGGCTGTGCTCGAGGATCTCGGGCGCGAAGGAATATTTGTGCTTGGGCATGTACCCAAGCTCTTCCAGCAGCGGCAGGTAGACGTAGCTCTCCACGTCGCACATGGCGCCGGGATAGCGGTTCCAGTACCAGGTGCCGCCGAAGTCGCCGGCGTTCTCCACCATGCGGATGCTGTCGAAACCGGCCTCGCGCAGGCGGGCGCCCATCAGGAGGCCGCCGAAGCCGCCGCCGATGATCGCGAACTCCACCTCATCGGTCACCGGCGCGCGGGTGAAGCCCGGGTCGACGTAGGGGTCGTCGACGTAGTGGGAGAACTCGGCCTTCACCTCGACGTACTGCGCCGCCCCGTCCTCGCGCAGACGCTTGTCGCGTTCCGCCAGATACTTCGCGTGCAGGGCGTCGGGATCGAAATCGATCTCGCCGACCACGTCGGCCAGTTCCGCTGGGATGCTCATGGCCGCCATCTTGGGGTGAAGAGGGGGCCACACGTCAACAGGCGCGGGTCGGCGGCTTTCGCCGGCGGGCGGCCAAAAGGCCGCACCGGCTGCGACGCGATGGCGTCTGCTCCGATAACCTCGGTCTCGCTAGACTCTGAGCATGTTCGACGCACGAACCTATGCCGAGCGGGCCAGCCGCTTCTCGCAGCTCTCCGGCGCCGCGCGCACCCCCGAGGAGCGCGAGAGCTACCTGAGCATCGCGGCGGGCTATCTGAGGCTGGCCAAATACGCTGCGCAGTTTCCCGAGTCCGGGACGTCGTCGGCCGAGCCGGTTCCGCTCGATCGCCGGTCCTGAGCCCCGCCGCCGTTTCACCCTTCGCATCGCCGGCCGCCAGGCCCTAAGCTTCTCCTCCACGCGGGCGAGGGCGTCAGACGTATGGCCGATGTGATCGTGGTGGGCGCGGGCAATGCGGCGTTCGCCGCGGCGGTCTCGGCCGCCGAGCAGGGCGCCTCGGTCACCGTCCTGGAGCGGGCGCCGCGGGCGCTGGCCGGCGGCAACACCGCCTTCACCGCCGGCGCCATGCGGTTCGCCTACGACGGCGTCGACGACCTGCGCCGCCTGATGCCCGACCTCACCGACGCGGAGGCCGCCGTCACCGACTTCGGCGCCTACCCGGAGGCGCAGTTCTTCGAGGACATGGGCCGGGTCACCGACTACCGCACCGATCCCGAGCTCTGCGAGGCATTGGTGACCCAGAGCCGCCCGACCATGTTCTGGATGCGCGACAAGGGCGTCCGCTTCGCCCCGATCTGGGGGCGCCAGGCCTTCAAGGTCGACGGCAGGTTCAAGTTCTGGGGCGGGCTCACCGTCGAGGCGGCCGGCGGCGGGCCGGGGCTGCTGGAGGCCTGGACGGCGATCGCGGCGCGGGCCGGAATCGAGGTGCTCTATGGGGCCCGCGCGGTGTCGCTGATCGCCGACGACGGCGGCGTCCGCGGCGTCCGCGTCAAGCAGGGCGGCGTCACCCACGACCTGCCCGCCAAGGCCGTGGTGCTGGCCGCCGGCGGCTTCCAGGCCAACACCGAGTGGCGCACCCGCTACCTCGGCCCCGGCTGGGACCTGGCCAAGGTGCGCGGCAGCCGCTTCAACACCGGCGATGGCCTCAGAATGGCGCTGGAGATCGGCGCCATGCCGACCGGCCAGTGGTCGGGCAGCCACGCGGTGCAATGGGAGCGCAACGCCCCGGAATTCGGCGACCTGGCGGTCGGCGACGGTTTCCAGAAGCACAGCTATCCGTTCGGCATCCTGATCAACGCCCGAGGCGAGCGGTTCCTCGACGAGGGCGCCGACTTCCGCAACTACACCTACGCCAAGTACGGCCGCGAGGTGCTGAAACAGCCGCGCCAGTTCGCCTGGCAGGTCTTCGACGCCAAGGTCCGCCACCTGCTGCGCGACGAGTACCGCATCCGCCAGGTGACCAGGGTCAGCGCCGACAGCCTGGAGGCGCTGACGGCGAAGCTGGAGGACGTGGACGCCGCCCGCGCGCTGGAAACCATCCACGCCTTCAACGCCGCGGTGCGCACCGACATCGCCTTCGATCCGAACGTGAAGGACGGCCGCGGAACCACTGGTCTCGCGATCCCCAAGTCCAACTGGGCCAACCGCCTCGATACGCCGCCCTATGAAGCCTATGCGGTGACCTGCGGCGTCACCTTCACCTTCGGCGGGGTGAGGATCGATCCGTCGGCTGCTGTGCTGGACGTCGATCTGGCGCCGATCGCCGGGCTCTATGCGGCCGGCGAGATGGTCGGCGGCCTGTTCTACGAGAACTATCCCGGCGGTACGGGCCTGATGGCGGGCGCGGTGTTCGGGCGGATCGCAGGCGCGTCGGCGGGCGTGGCGGCGCGGGGCTAGGCGGCGAACTCGGCGCGGGCGTTGGGGCTGGAGAGGCTGGCGTAGCCGGCCTCCAGGGCGGCGCGCAGGCGCGGGCTTTGCGCCAGCCGGCGCGGGAACACCGCGTCCAAGGCCAGGAACCGGGCGACGTCGGCGGCGGGCTCGCCCGTGCAGGTCCGCGCGACCGCCACCAGGTCCCGCGCCAGCGGGTCGACCAGGGCCTCGCCGGCCCCGGCCTGGCGGCGGACGAACAGCATCCAGGCCGCGACCCCGGTCGCCAGACGGTCGATCGGCAGGTTCTGGGTGAGCGCGTCATCGAGGGTGGCCAGCAGCCGCACCGGCAGCTTCTGAGAGCCGTCCCAGGCGATCTGCGACAGCTTGTGGACGATGGCCGGATTGCGGAAGCGGGTGAGCACTTCGCCGATATAGCCGTCGAGGTCGAGGCCGGCCGGCGCCGCGACGGTGGGCGCGATCTCGCGGCGCATCAGGGCCTCGACGAAGGCGGCGAGCCTGGGCTCGGCCATGGCCTGCGCGACGGTCGCGACGCCCAGCGCCAGGCCGACGTAGGCGAGCGTGGAATGGGCGCCGTTGAGCAGGCGAAGCTTCGCCCGCTCGAAGCCCGCCACGTCGCCGGTGAGGATGACGCCGGCTTCGGCGAAGGTGGCGGCGTCGGCGCCCAGATCCCCGCCGATCACCCATTGCGCGAACCGCTCCCGCTGGACCGGCCAGGCGTCGGTCAGGCCCAGCGCCTGCTCCGCCTCCGTGCGCAGGGCTTCGTCGGTGGCGGGTGTGATGGAATCGACCATGCTGCCGGGGAAGGCGACCTCGCCCTCGATCCAGCGCGCCAGGTCCGCCTCGCCGCGGGCCCGGGCGAACTGCAGCGCCGTCCGCCGCCACGCGTCACCGTTCCTCGAAAGATTATCGCAGGAGAGCGCGGTCAGGCCGGGCAGACCCGCGGTGCGGCGCCGGCGCAGGCCCTCCACCAGCCAGCCGACCAGGGTGCTCGGCCGGGCGGGATCGGCGAGGTCGCGGCGGATGTCCGGATGGCTGGTGTCCAGGTCGCCGGCGGGTGTCAGGCAATAGCCCTTCTCGGTCACCGTGGCGCTGACCAGCCGCACCATGGGGTCGGTGAGGCGGGCGAAGACAGCCTCCGGATCGCCGGGCGCGGTCAGGACCTCCCGGATCGCGCCGATGACGCGCAGACTGGGCTCCGCCTCCCGCTCGAGCAGGCTGTAGAGCCCGTCCTGCGGTTCGAGGGCCGCGCGCACCGCGTCGCTGCGCAGCGACACCACGCTGATCGCCAGGCCCGGATCGCGGGTCAGCATCCGGTCGAAGAAGAAGGCCTGGTGCGCCCGGTGAAAGGCGCCGGGACCGAAGTGGACGACGCCGATCCGGCTCTCGGCGCGGTCATAGGCCGGGCGGATCGCCTCGGCCCTGGCCTGCGGCAGGGTTGTCTCGCTGAGGCGCGGGCTCAAAGGGCGATCTCGCGTTCGCCGCTGTCATCGCGCGGGTCGATCTTCAGGAGCGAAGACATCTTGCCATGGTAACCGGTGTCATGCTTTCGGCCTATACCCTGCGCCGTGGCTGCGGCTATGAAGCCGTAAGGCAAAGGGAACGCGACCGGAATGGCGAAGGGCGAGGCGCCGCAGATCGAGGACCAGGGAACGGGCGCCGGCCCGCGCCGCCGGCCCACGATCAACGACATCGCCCGCCTGGCCGGGGTCTCCAAGAAGACCGTCAGCCGGGTCATCAACGCCAGCCCCTACGTCCAGAAGGAAACCCGCGAGCGCATCGAGGCGGTGATCGCCGAGCACGGCTATGCGCCCGACCCGCAGGCGCGGGGGTTGGCGTTCCGCCGCTCGTTCCTGATCGGGCTGGTCTACGACAACCCCAATCCGCAGTACGTCGTGAACATGCAGCTGGGCCTCTTGGACGGCATGAAGGGCTCGGGCTTCGAGCTGGTGGTGCACCCCTGCAACCGGGCGAGCGACACCTTCCTGACGGACCTCAGGGGCTTCATCGAGCGGCAGAAGCTGTTCGGCGTGGTGCTCACCCCCTCGGTCTCCGAGGACGAGCGGGTGGCCGCCCTGATGGGCGCCATCGGCTGCGAATATGTCCGCGTGGCCTCGGTTTCGGTGGATGCGCCGCAGCACATGATCGAGACCCGCGACCGCCTGGGCGGGGAAGCCGCGGCGGGGCACCTGGCCGATCTCGGGCACAGGCGCATCGCCCACATCTCCGGTCCGCCCAGCTTCCGCTCGTCGCGCGAGCGGCGCGAGGGGTTCGAGGCGGGGCTGGCGGCGCGGGGGCTGAAGCTGGAGCCGCAGTACGCCCGCGAAGGCGCCTACACCTTCGAATCCGGCATCGCCTGCGCGGCGGAGCTGTTGAAGCTGTCGCCCCGGCCGACGGCGATCTTCGCCGGCAATGACGAGATGGCCGCCGGCGTCCTGCAGGCGGCGCGGCAGATGGGCGTCGCGGCGCCGGGCGACCTGTCGGTGGTGGGCTTCGACGACTTCGAGATCGCCAGGCGCCTGTGGCCGAGCCTGACGACGATCCGCACGCCCACCCGCGAGATCGGCCGCCTGGCCGTGCAGCGGCTGATGGGCCGCGACGACGAAAACCGCGCCGAGAAGGACCGGCTGCCGGTGCTGGTGGTGCGGGAATCCTCGGGGCCCCTCAAAGCCGGCTGAGCCGGGCTAGATCTCAACCGGCTCCAGCTTCGGCGACAGCAGGTGGATGGCGAGCAGCGCCAGCAGATAGACGCTGGCCGCCACCACGAAGATGGGCGTGTAGACGCCGATCCTGTCGAGCACGAAGCCCGCGTACTTGGCCATGACCATGCCGCCGATCGCGCCGATCATCCCGCCGATGCCGACCACCGACCCCACCGCCGAGCGCGGAAAGACGTCGCCAGGCAGGGTGTAGAGGTTGGCTGAGAAACCCTGGTGGGCGGCGGTGGCGATGCCGATGATGCCGACCGCCAGCCACAGGCTGGACGCCTGGGCGGCGAAGGCGACGGGCAGGGCCAGGACCGCGCAGATCAGCATGGTGGTCTTGCGGGCGCGGTTGATGCTCCAGCCCGCCTTGATGAACCGGCTGGAGAGCCAGCCGCCGCCGATGCTGCCGACATCGCTCAACAGATAGACCGCCACCACCGGCGGGCCGAAGGTCTTCAGGTCCAGGTGGTAGCGTTTGCCGAAGAAGTCCGGCAGCCAGAACAGCCACATCCACCAGACCGGATCGATCAGGAATTTGCCGATGGCGTAGGCCCAGGTCTCGCGCTGTCGCAGTAGGACCGACCAGAGAACCTTGCCCGGCGGGTCGGCGGGATCGCTCTCGATGTGCGCGAGCTCGGCCGCCGACAGCGATTTCTGCTGGCGCGGCGTGCGGTAGACCAAGAGCCAGATCGGCAGCCACAGCAGCCCGCCCAAGCCGGTCACCACGAAGGCCGCGCGCCAGCCGAAGGCCAGCACCACGGCGGGGATCAGGAGCGGGGTGACGATGGCGCCGATGTTGGTGCCGGCGTTGAACAGGCCGGTGGCGAAGGCGCGCTCCTTCTTGGGGAACCACTCGGCCATGGCCTTGATGCCGCCCGGGAAGGCGCCGCCCTCGCCGACGCCCAGCAAGAGACGCCCGCCGATGAAGCCGCCAAGCGACTTGGCCAGCGCATGCGACATGTGGGCGGCCTGCCAGATCAGGAAGGCCAGGCCAAAACCCCAACGCGCGCCGATCCGGTCGACGATACGCCCGAAGGCGAGGTACGAGAGCGCGTAGGTCGCCTGGAACCAGAAGACCAAGTCGGCATAGTTTGTCTCGTCCCAGCCGTACTCCTTGGAGAGGTCGCCCTTCAGGAAGCTGATGGTCTGGCGGTCGACGTAGTTGATCACCATGGCGGTGAACAAGAGCGCCACGATAACCCAGCGGTAGCGGCCAACCGCGGCGGCCGGGCCGGACCTAGCCGGACGTGTCGCCGTGGCCATCTGATCCTCCCTGACCCTCGGCGGGAGAGGCGGCCTGCGCAATGCAGACGATCTCGTCCAGGTCGCCGAAGGCGATGCGGGCCGTCTGTCCGGCCTCTATGTCGTGGATACCGCTGGCCGCGCCGGTGGTCACCAGCTGGCCGCGCTTCAGCGGCCGGCCGCGCGCGGCTGCCGCGTTCATAAGGAAGGCGAGGGAGGCCGCGGGGCCGCCCGGCAGCGAGGAGGGAGCGCCTCTGCCCACCCGCTTTCCGTCGACCCAGGCTTCGCAAGGAGGCCAGTCGTCGGTGCGGGTGCGCCAGTCGGGAATGGTGCGGCCCAGGATCAGGCCGGCGTTGTTGCCGAAATCGGCGGCCACGACGCGGGGGCCCAGGATGTTGATGCTGGCCAGCGGGCTGCCGGCGAACTCGACGCCGACCAGTTCGTCCTCGACCAGGGCCACCGCAGCCTTGGGTGTCCAGTCGGTCTTGCCGGCCGGGGCGTCCTGGCCCATGCGGTAGATGTATTCCGCCTCCACCGCGGCGAACCCGCCGGGGATGGCGAAGACGGCTGTCGGGTCCTTGCCGGCCTGGGTGACGTTGGCGGCGAACACCGGGCCCATCACCCGCTCGGCGGAGAGTTCCGCCTGCAGCTCGGTGGGGATGCGGCCGACCTTCCAGCCGGCGATCGCGTCTGGCCACAGGCCGATGGCGGCTTCCTGGATCTGGTAGCCGGCGGCCATGTCGGCGGGGATCGCGCCCGGGAAATCGGCCAGCGACCGCGCCGCGCGGCGGGCGTCCACGAAACGCCGCGCCACCTCCAGCGGCGCCAGCGCCGCCGCCGATTTCGCCAGCGAGTCGTTCACCGAGCGCCCGCCCCGCAAAGCGCGCGCGCCGTCGTTTCAGTCTTGGTTGGAGGCGATTTGAGGGTCACGATGAGGCGACATTGGGCGATTAGGTAACCGGTGTCAATTTGCCGGTCAGGCTTGCCGACAGGGCTTGCCAGCCGATGATGACACCGGTTACCTGCCGCCAGCCCGAGAGAGCGCCGCCAAGCCCATGCCCACGCCGCCGACCCGACCGCTGACGCTTAACGAAGATCGGCTGTTTCCGGCGGAGCCGTCGGTGCGGGCCGTGGCGCGCCGGCTGTATGGCGAGGTGGCGGGCCTGCCGATCATCAGCCCGCACGGTCACACCGATCCGGCCTGGTTCGCGACCGACGACGCCTTCACCGACGCCACGAGCCTGTTGCTCGCGCCCGACCACTATCTCTACCGGATGCTCTACAGCCAGGGCGTGCCGATGGAGGCGCTGGGCGTGCCGAGCCGCAGGGGGGTGAGCGCGGCCGATCCTCGCGAAGCCTGGCGGCTGTTCGCCAACCACATGCATCTCTTCCGCGGTACGCCGTCGGCCATCTGGCTCGACCATGTGTTCGCCGAGGTGTTCGGCTTCGACGTGGCGCTGGAGGCGGCGACCGCCGACCTCTATTTCGACCGGATCGGCGAACGGCTGGCGACGCCCGCCTTTCGGCCCCGCGCCCTGTTCGACCGGTTCAATATCGAGCTGCTCGCCACCACGGAATCGCCGACCGACGAGCTCGCCTACCACAAGGCGATCCGCGAGAGCGGCTGGGCCAAGACCTCCAGGGGCCGGGTGGTCACCGCCTACCGGCCCGACCCGGTGGTCGATCCGGAGCACGAGGACTTCTGGGTCTCACTGGAGGCGTTCGCTCGGCTGAGCGGACAGGACGTCTCCTACTGGGCAGGCTACCTTGAGGCGCACCGAATTCGCCGCCGCGCCTTCATCGCCGCGGGCGCCACCAGCAGCGACCACGGCCACCCGAGCGCGGCGACCGCCGATCTGGCGCCCGCCGACGCCGAGGCGCTCTATCACCGCATCCTCGACGGCGTGCGGTCGAGAGAGGACGCCGAGCTGTTCCGCGCCCAGATGCTGACCGAAATGGCCAGGATGAGCCTGGACGACGGGCTGGTGATGCAGATCCACCCGGGCTCGTTCCGCAACCATAACGCCCAGTTGTTCCGGGCCTTCGGACGCGACAGGGGCGCCGACATCCCGCAGCCGACCGACTATGTCCGGGCGCTGAAGCCCCTGCTCGACCGTTACGGCGGGGAGCCGGGCCTGAGCGTCATCGTCTTCACCCTTGATGAGACCGCCTACAGCCGCGAGCTCGCGCCGCTGGCCGGCCACTATCCGGCGCTGAAGCTCGGGCCCGCGTGGTGGTTCCACGACAGCCCCGAAGGCATGCGCCGGTTCCGCGAGCAGACCACGGAGACGGCGGGCTTCTACAACACCGTCGGCTTCAACGATGACACCCGCGCTTTCCTGTCGATCCCGGCGCGGCACGACGTGGCCCGGCGCGTGGACTGCGGTTTCCTGGGCCGCCTGGTCGCCGAGCATCGCCTGACCGAGGACGAGGCCGCCGAGGTGGCCAAGGACCTTGCCTACAACCTGCCCAAGCGGGCCTACAAATTGGACGCCTGAGGAGACGCTCGTGTTCAAGAAGACCTATCACGCCACCCATCCCGACATGATGGACGGCGCCACCAACGACCAGTTGCGCGATCGTCACCTGATCGGCGGCCTGTTCCAGGCGGGCGAGGTGGTGCTGAACTATTCGCACAACGAGCGCTTCGTGGTCGGGGGCGCGGCGCCCGGCAAGACCCCGCTGAAACTGCCGGATCAGACCGAGCCGGCGTCGGCCGCCGGCCATCCGTTCCTGGAGCGGCGCGAGCTGGGAATCGTCAACGTTTCCGACGGGCCCGGCAAGGTCACCGTCGACGGGACCGCCTACACCCTGGCTTCCCGCGACTGCCTCTATGTGCCGATGGGCTCGAAGGACGTGGTGTTCGAGGGCGAGGGCGCGCGGTTCTACCTGGTCTCGACGCCGGCGCATGCGCGGTTCGAGGTGAAGCAGATCTCGATCGCCGAGGCCGTGCCGCTGGCGCGCGGTTCGCTCGAACAGTCCAACGAGCGGACCATCTACCAGCTGGTCGTGCCCGCCACCTGCAAGTCGGCGCAGCTGCTGCTGGGGCTTACCATCCTCAACACCGGCAGCGTCTGGAACACCATGCCGCCGCACCTGCACGACCGGCGCAGCGAGGTCTATTTCTACTTCGGCCTTAAAGAGGCCGAGCGGGTCTACCACTTCATGGGCGAGCCGGACGCCCAGCGCCACATCGTCATGGCCAACGAAGAGGCGGTCATGAGCCCACCCTGGTCGATCCACATGGGCTCTGGGACCTCGAACTACGCCTTCATCTGGGCCATGGGCGGGGAGAACCTCGACTACACCGACATGCACGTCCTCGACATCTGCCAGCTGAAGTAGATGGCCAACCCCTTCGATCTGACCGACAGGGTCGCGCTCGTCACCGGCGCCAACACAGGTCTTGGCCAGGCCATCGCGGTTGGCCTCGCCCAGGCCGGCGCCGACATTGTCGCGGTGGGGCGAAGCGCGCCCAACGAGACACGGGCCAAGGTCGCCGCGGCCGGGCGCAAGCTCACCGCCATCGCCGCCGACCTGGGCTCGACCGAGCCGATCGACCGCATCATGGCCGACGCCGGCCCCATCGACATCCTGGTCAACAACGCCGGCATCATCCGCCGCGCCGACAGCGCCGAGTTCAGCGAGGCCGACTGGGACGCGGTGATGGACACCAACCTGAAGGTGGCCTTCTTCCTCAGTCAGGCGGTCGCCAAGGGCTGGATCGCGCAGGGACGCGGCGGGAAGATCATCCAGGTCGCCTCGATGCTGTCGTTTCAGGGCGGTCTGCGGGTCCCTTCCTACACCGCGTCCAAGAGCGGGCTCGCCGGCCTCACCAAGGCGCTGGCCAACGAGTGGGCGCACCTGGGGATCAACGTCAACGCCATCGCGCCCGGCTACTTCGTCACCAACAACACCGAGGCCCTGCGCGCCGACGAGACCCGCAGCCGCCAGATTCTGGAGCGCATCCCCGCCGGCCGCTGGGGGACGCCCGACGACCTGGCCGGCGTGGCCGTATTCCTGGCGAGCCGGGCCTCGGACTACATGCACGGCGCGGTGGTGGCCGTGGACGGCGGCTGGCTGGCGCGCTGAGCTTCGGCTTTGCTGTGGCGTTCCGCTGGCAAGCCTGCCACGCTCGGCTTCCGACCCCAGGCAGCATGAAGGATCGCCAGCGTGAGGCTTAAGGCGGCTTGCCGTGCTGCACTGGTGCTTGGCCTGATGGCCGCTTGCGCGCTGTCCGCAGAGGCCAAGGAAGCCCCGCCCGCCGCAGGGACTATGGACGCTGCGGCGGTCTGCGCCGGTGGACCGAATATCGCCTACGACGTTCAGATCGCTGGCTGCACCATCCTGATCCAGATGACTGCCGACACACCCGCAGCGAAGGCCATGGGATTGCAGCGGCGAGCGATGCTGCGAGCGCAGCGGGGCCTGTCGATCAGCGTCGACGCCAAGACCGGTGTAAGGTCCGATCCGGTGATGGCCGACCTGGATGAGGCGCTCAGACTGAAGCCTGATTTCGCCGAGGCGCTCCAGTCACGGGCCCAAGTGCGATTTCAGGAAGGCGAGTACAACGGGGCGCTCAGCGACTATGACGCGCTGATCGCTCTGAAGCCGCGGGAGCCCGTGGCGCTTAGCGGGCGGGCGCTTTTCCGGGCAGTGGCCAACCGCGACCTCGATCTCGCGCTTGCCGATTGCACCCAGGCGCTCGCGATCGATCGCCGAAGCGTCGCAGCCGAATTCAGCCGGGCGCTTGTCTGGTACCGCAAGGGCGAATTCGACAAGGCCTATGCGGACTTCGACACGGCCTATCGACAGAACCATGCGTTGCCGTCCGCTCTTTTCGGGCGGGCTCTGTCGGAATTGCGTCTCGACCGAAAAGCCGAGGCAGAGGCTGACATGAAGGCGGCGACGGCAGTGAATCCGGCGGTCGCAGATCAATTCCTCAGGTGGAACTTTCCGTAGCCCGCCAGCTAGGCGCCGACATCTAGATCAACGGTGGCCGCGAGACCGTCACGCCCAGCCGGGCGGCGGCCGCGGCGGTGCGGCGGGCCAGCGCGGCCGGGTCGAGGCTGAAAGAAATGACCGCCAGCAGGCCGCGGCGACGGAAGGTGAGTTCGGCCGTGCCGCCCAGGTCGCGGGCCAGGCGTTCGATCAAGAGCGAGCCAGCGCCCTTGCGCTTGGGCCGCTTGACTGGGGTCAAGGAGGTTTCGTTCCAGGTGAGCACGCCGCCGCCCGGACCGCGCACGCAGTCCACGGTCAGCCGGCCGCCCGGCGAGGAGAGCGCGCCGTACTTGGCCGCGTTGGTCGCCAGTTCGTGGATCAGCAGGCTGAGCGAAAGCGCGCCGTCGGAGACGATGCTGAGCGGCTCGCACTCCAGGATGATCTCGTCGCCACGGCCCCAATAGGGCTCAAGCTCGGTCTCCAGCGCGGCGCGGACGTCGATCGCCTGGGCCTGGCCGCGCAGCAGAAGCGTGTTGGTGCGCGCCATCGCCTGCACCCGGTCGGCGAAGGCCACCTGGAACTCCTCAATGGTGGTGACCGAGCGCGCGGTCAGCCGGGCCAGCGCCAGGACGATGGCGAGCGTGTTCTGCACCCGATGGTGCAGCTCCGCGGAGATCATCGCCTGACGGTCGGGCAGGGCGTCGAAGTCGTCGACGATCAGCACCTCGCTGGGGTCGGACGCGCGGGCGGACATCTATGGCGCCCACCAGATCAGGCCGGCGAACGCGGCGATCAGGGCCAGGCAAAACCAGAAGGGTACGTTGCGCAGCGAGAAGAACGGCGTCGGCGGGAATTCGGGTGGGGCCTTATGCGGATCGCTCACGACCGGCGTCCGCTCTTGGCCAGGGCGTAGACGAACGGCGAAACGCCGGCGGCCAGCGCACAGAGCGCGGCGGCCACGAACAGCATCGGCATGGATTGTCTCGAAACAGGCGCCGCGTCGCGAAGGCTAGACCGCTTGAGTGGCGGCGACCGCGCGACGGCGCTGTTCCCCATATGGGCCCTTTGGGGCCGAATAGATAGGGCGCAGCTTCGCGCGGCCGGCGGGCGCTAGGCGCGGCCGAGCATCGGCGGCAGGCGGTTCGCCGAGAGCGGGGCGGCTGTCTCGTAGGCCGCAGCCAGTCGCAGGCAGTCCATCTCATGGTGCACGGGCGCGATGATCTGGAAGCCCATGGGAAGGCCGCTGGGGCCCAGGCCGGCCGGGCAGGCGAGCGAGGGGCAGCCGGACATGGTGATGAGGCAGACCCCCTTCATCCACTCGTGGTAGGTCGCCATCTTCCTTCCGGCAATCTCCTGCGGCCAGTGCAGTTCGGCCTGGAACGGGAAGACCTGGGCGGTGGGCGCGATCAGGTAGTCGAAGCGGTCGAACAGCCGGCGCACCGCCTGGCTCCAGTCGGTGCGGACCACCGAGGCGGCGGTGGCGTCGAAGGCCGAGAGCTTCGCCCCGGTCTCGATCTCGAAGATGGCCTCGGGCTTCAGAAGAGGCCGCTTGGCCGGATCGTTGTAGCCCTCCAGGAGGCTACCGCCCTGCTGCCAGCCGCGCAGGCGGATGAAGGCTTGCCAGACCTTCTCCACCGGATAGTCGACGCGGGCGTCGGCGACCTCGCAGCCCAGGGTCTCGAAGGTCTTCAGCGCCGCTCGGCACACCTCCAGCACGCCCGGCTCGCAGGGCGTCTCGCCGCCGAAATCACCCAGGAAGCCGATGCGCTTGCCCTTGACCCCGGCCTTGGGGATGGCGCGGAACTGTTCGCCGCCGCTCTCCATGGCGAGCGGCGCGCGGGGGTCGAACCCGGCCTGCACCGAGAGGAGGAGCGCCAGGTCGCCGACATTGCGCGCCATCGGCCCGGTGACGCCCATGGACGGCAGCCAGTCCTCCTTGCCGTGGACGGGCACACGGCCGGCGCTGGTGCGGAAGCCGAAGACGTTGTTCCAGCCCGCCGGATTGCGCAGGCTGCCGCCATAGTCGCTGCCGTCGGCCAGCGGCAGCATGCGCGTGGCCAGCGCCACCGCCGCCCCGCCGCTCGACCCGCCCGCCGACTTACTCTGGTCGTAGGCGTTGCGGGTGATCCCGTAGACCGGGTTGTAGGTGTGCGAGCCCAGGCCGAATTCCGGGGTGTTGGTCTTGCCGACGATGACCGCGCCAGCCGCGCGCAGCCGCTCGACCATGATGCTGTCGGTGGTCGCGACCGTGTCGCGGAAGATCGGCGAGCCCTGGGTGAAGCGCAGGCCCTTCGCCGGCTGCAGGTCCTTCACCGCGTGCGGCAGGCCGTGCAGCAGGCCCACGGGTCCGCCGCGGGCCAGTTGCTCGTCGCGCTTGCGGGCCTCCGCGAGTGAGGCCTCCCGCGGCTGCAGGCCGACGATGGCGTTGACCTTCGGATTGATCGCCTCGATGTGGTCGAGGTAGGCGCCCATCACCTCCACGGCCGAGAGCTTCCGCGTGCGGATCGCGGCCGCCAGCGCGCGTGCGTCCATCATCACGATGTCAGATGTCTTCGCGGAGGCCGCAGCCGCCGCAGAACTGTCCGTCGCCATGGCCCCTACCGCCGCGCTCGCGGCGGCCCCCGAAGTCAGTTGCAGCAGCGCGCGGCGGTCGAGGCCGGTCTGCGCCGGCAGTGCATCCCGCTCGTCCATCGCCCGCTCCCCGCCCGGACCGAGGCTGGCATATCGGCCGGCCCGCGCCTAGCTCCCCGCCTGTGCGCGCGGCCTTTTCGAACATGCGTTGACCTGGGGCGCAGGACATCGATTGTCGCGGGTCGCAGACCTTGGGGTGGATTCGTCAATGCCGTCGGCCGCAGACAGTCCCCCGGGAGCAGACAGCGCTGCGAGGTATGTCTTCCTCGACTATCTTCGCGCACTCGCGGCCTGGCTGGTGGTCTGGGACCATCTGGGAACCATCCTGCCGGGCTGGGTGCATCTGGTGTTCGTCCCGGCCCAGTGGGTCCGCGACCACGTCACCGGCCCGCTCGGGATCATCCAGGACTTCGGCTGGTTCGGGGTGGCGGTGTTTTTCCTGATCAGCGGCTTCATCATCAGCGACCGGGCGAGCGTCGAGAGCTTCCGCGAGTTCGCGGTCAAGCGGCTCTTGCGGATCTATCCGATGTTCATCTTCGCGGTGCTGTTCGCGGCCGCTTTCGTCGACGCGCGCGATCAGGTGAACGCCAAGAGCCTGCTGCTCAACCTGACGCTCGCCAACTACTTCTTCGTACCCCTGACAGCCCTGGTCGGGGTGGCCTGGACGCTGTTCATCGAGATGATCTTCTACGGCCTGACGGCGGTGACGCAGTTCGCCCGCAACAGCCCGCACCGCATCGCGATCAACCTGATCTTCACCGCCCTGGTCGTCTGGAAGCGCGGGGTGCTCGGCGGGATCTTCACCCCGTTCGCGGCCTTCGTGGCCTACATGCCGGTGCTGGTGATGGGTCAGACGATCTACTGGTGGCTGGCGAGGTCGCGGCTGTCGGCGGCCTGGGGGCTTGCGTATCTGACGGCGGCCTTCGCGGTGTTCCTCTGGGGCGTGCGGCTGATCCAGCCGAGCTATCTGCCGGCAACCAACTCCTACCTGATCTCGGTCGCCTATGCGGTGCTGCTGTTCCTGGCGGTCATGCGGCTTCGGTTGCCGCAGCGCCGCGCAATCCGGTTCCTCGCCGACACCAGCTATTCGGTCTATCTGCTGCATGGCCTGGTCGGATCGCTGGTGCTGTTCGCGGTCCTGAAGCACGCGCCCCTGGGCGTCGCGATCGCGCTGGCCGCCATCGCCTCCCTGCTCGCCGCCGCCGTCACCCAACGCTTCATCGAGACGCCGGCGAACCGGCTGGCGCGCCGGCTCACGGCGCGGTGGCGGCTGCCCGGTCCCGCTGCGCCGGCCGCCGCGTCCTAGGTTCCCGCCTGGATGAACGGGACCTTGGCGAAGAGCCGCCGCTCGGCCCCGCGCGGGTCGTCGACGGGGCGGGTCGAATTGTCGAAGATCATGGGCTGGCGCCTGGGTGGTATTCAGCGTTTCGGCTCGCTAGCGTGAGCGCGATGCAGACCCGCAGAACCTTGCTGGCGTCCGGCCTCGGCGCGTTGGCGGCGCCGGCCATGGCGGCGCCTGCCGGCGCCTATCGCAGCGCCCTGGCTGCGGCCTATGGCGGGCCGGTCGACCCGGCGGGCGCCCACCAGAGCGCCCAGGCCGCCGCCGCCGCGGCGCAGGCGCGGCTGGACGCGTTGTTGCGCGGCCAGGGCCTGACCGCCGGCGGTCCGGGCGCGCGCCTGCGCACGCTAGCCAAGGATCCGCGCTGGCTCTATCCGGACAGCGAAGCGGGCCGCGACCATGCGGTGCGCGAGATGAACACGCGGCTTAGCGCCTTCCGCCCGAACCTGCGCCGCGCCCTGGGCGACCTGCCGATCGCGCCCGCGGCGGTGCGGCGCATGTCGGCCGCCGACGTCGCCGCCGGGAAGGGCGGCTACCGCGAGGCGCCGGCGGACGGCAAGCCGGGCGCCTACTACATCGACCTGAGGGACATCCGGGCGCGGCCGTCCTGGACGCTCCCCAGCGTCGGCTTCCATGAGGTGACGCCGGGCCACCTCTTGCAGCTTCCGCTCCAAGGCGCAGCCTGCCCGCCGGAGGCGCGGATCAAGGCCTCGGGCGCCTACGTCGAGGCCTGGGCGATCTATGCCGAACAGCTCTGCTGCGACCTCGGCGCCTATGCCGGCGATCCGTTAGGCGAGATCGGTTACCTGCAATGGCGGCTGTTCCGCCTCGGCCGCATCGTCGCCGACACGGGCCTGCACGCCATGGGCTGGAGCCGCGACCAGGCTGTCGCGGCGCTGCGCGATCTGCAGGGATTCGGCGCCGCCTTCATCACCATCGAGGCGGACGTCGCGCGCATCGCGGCCCAGCCCGGCAAGTGCGCCGCCGAGGGCCTGGGCGCGCTGTCGCTGGCCACCTGGCGTCCGGCCGACCGGGGGCGCTGGCCGGCGTTCCACAAGGCCGTCCTCGCCGACGGCCCCTTCCCGTTCGGGGAGCTGGAGGCGCGGGTGAAGGACAAGCTGCTGCTGCGCCCCTAGCGGCGCCGTCGGTTCAGGGCAGCGCCACGCTGTTGTTGAGCTGCGTGGCGCTTGGCGCACCCCATCCGTCGCCGCTCACCCGCCTGCTGACGATGGGACGCCAGACGTCCTAAGCTCCCGTGGCGCGGGCGTCCGCGTCGCGGGGAGTCCGGCCATGGGCAAGGAACGGCTGACGGCGTTCAGCGATGGGGTGGTGGCGATCATCATCACCATCATGGTGCTCGAGCTGAAGGTCCCGCACGGCACCGCCCTGCGGGATCTCCTGCCGGTCCTGCCGGTGTTCCTCGCCTACGTGCTGAGCTTCATCTACGTCGGCATCTACTGGAACAATCACCACCACCTGCTGACGCTGGCGACCTCGGTCACCGGGCCGATCCTGTGGGCCAATATGCACCTGCTGTTCTGGCTCTCGACGGTGCCGTTCGCCACCGCCTGGATGGGGGAGAACCAGCTCTCCACCGCGCCCGTCGCGCTCTATGGCGGGGTGCTGATCATGAACGCCGTCGCCTTCACGATCCTGATGACCCTGCTGATCCGCCACGAAGGCGCGGACTCGGAACTGGCCCGGGCCATGGGCCGCGATATCAAGGGCAAGGTCTCGCTGGCGATCTACGCCGTCGGCGTCGCGCTCGCCTTCGTCCAGCCGATGGCGTCGGTCGCGCTCTATGTGGTGGTGGCCGCGATCTGGTTCACGCCCGATCCGCGGGTTGAGCGGATGCTGAGGGAGCCCTAGCCGGCCTGCGGCCACGCTGCGACCCTTCGTCCGGATGCGGCTATACGCTGAAGCTCACGCATTTTTTCGCCCAGATCGCCGCCTAAGTGCGCGCCGATGGGCGTCAAACAGTTCCTCCGGACCCGGCTCGCGCAGCTTTTCAGCCACGCCGCCTTCACCCCGCGAACCTCTGCCGTGGCCGCTCTGGCGCTCGGCGTCGCGGCGGCCTCTCTGGGCATGGCCGAGGCCGCCGTGCATGCGGGAAAGCTCTCAGGCCTGCGCGCGGTTCCCGAACTCGCGGTCTTCACCTCCGGCGCTGCGCCCAAGGCGCTGACGCTGGAGACCCGCACCGTCTGGGAAGGCGCCGACCTGGACGGCGACGGCCAGCCCGATATCGCCAACCCCACCGGCCAGGCGCCGCGCGGGACCGACGCCTATGGCGAGGGCCGCTTCCACGCGTCCCGCGACGGCGGCGCCCGCGACCACGAGGGCGTGGACTATGTGGCCACCGCCGGCCAAGCGGTGTCGGCGCCGATCTCGGGCTATGTCTCCAAGATCGGCTACGCCTATCCCGACGACCAGACCCTGCGCTTCGTGGAGATCGACAATCCGGCGCTGCACCTCACGGCGCGGGTGTTCTACGTGGACCCCGCCGTGGCGGTGGGCGACACGGTCGCCGTCGGCCAGCCGATCGGCCAGGCCCACAGCCTGCAGCGGCGCTATCCGCTCGGCATCACCGACCACATCCATCTCGAGATCGCCGAGCGCGGCCGAAAGGTCGACGCCGAGAAGCTGATCGTCGCCCGCGCCGAGACCGGCGCCGCCTTGGGGGACTGAGGCCCCACGCAGCGAAAAGCCCCGCTCCGGCTTGGAGCGAGGCTTCTCAGGAGTCGGCGAGGGACGGCGCGGCTAGAACAACCTGCGGCGGCCCTCCAGGGCGTGGAAGATCACCAGCACCACGACGGCGCCGAGCGTTGCGACCATAAACGAATAGAGGTTCAGGCCGGTCACGCCGGCGTGGCCGAAGCGGGTGAACAGGAAGCCGCCGACAAAGGCGCCGACCACGCCCAGGAACAGATCCATGATGATGCCGCTGCCGGTGCGGTTGACGAGCTTGCTGGCGATGAAGCCGGCGACCAGACCCAGAACGAGCCAGGCGAGAAGGGACATGAGCGTTTCTCCGAATGGCCGGCGCGAAACAAACGTCGCCCGGCGGCTTGCAGCAACAAGGCGTCATGCGTCCATCGGTTCCGTGCCGACGAATAGGAGTTGAGCCACGCAACCTTCGCCATGGGGCGGCGTTTAGGTCCGAAGCGTGTCCGCTGCCTTCCAAGGAGATTTCCTCGTGCGCAACAAGTTCATCGCCAGTGCGACCCTGCTGTGCTCGGCCCTGGCCGTGGCCACCGCTATTCCCAGCTTCAGCCAGGCCCAGCCCGAGCGCCACCGCGTCCGTGTCTGCCGCGATGTGTCGAGCCGCGGGGCCCGCAACACCGGCACCGCGGTCGGCGCGGTCGGCGGCGCGCTGGCCGGCAATGCGCTCAGCCACGGCGGCGGCAAGACCGGCGGCACCATCCTGGGCGCCGTGGCCGGCGGCGTCATCGGCCACCAGATCGCCAAGCACAACGACACCCACCGCGTTTGCCATTGGGAATACCGCTAGGCGCTATTGGAGGCGGAACTCGCCGCCCAGCGCCTTCCAGTCGATGGGCTTGATCAGCTTGCAATGGCCGACGGTCACCTTGAACAGGGGGCCGTCGAGCGTGCGCGTCCAGAACTCGAGGAAGCCCTTTAGGGCCGGGAATTCGGGAAACAGGTCGTAGTCCTGCCAGATGTAGCTCTGCAGCAGGGCCGGATGGTCGGGCATGCGGTAGAGGATTTCGGCGGTGGTCAGGCCATATCCGGCCATCTGCTTCGCAAATTCGGGCGACGCCTGCATGCCAATACCCAACGCTCTCTGTACGCATCAAGGGTAGGCATGATTCTTGGATAAGGTTCCGGAAATTCAGTGCCTTAGCACTCAGCAAGCGTGACTGCTGCTTACGCCTTCGGGATCAGGCGCACCGTCACCGGCTCGGCCAGGGGCGTCCAGCCGCGGGCGATGACGTCGTTGCTCTCCCGCGCCTCGCGCCCCTCGCCGAGCGACCAGGTGATGTGGAAGACCCCGCCGTCCGGCCGCGCGGGACGGCCGCCGATCGCCACCACCAGGGCCTGGACGCCCGCGCCATCGTCGGCCCCGCCCACGATCTCGCCCAGCGTCTCGGCCGGCGGCGCCGCTGTTTCGTCGCCGAACTTCAGCGTCACGTGATGGGCGACCACGCGTTCATAGCGCGGCGGGAACTGCGCCAGCAGGGCCTCGCGCGCCACCGGGTCGACCAGCCAGCCGGCATAGAAGTGGGTTGGGTCGGCCATGGCTCTCCTCTGTGCCGAACCCGTGATTCCACGGTTGGCGCCCGCCCTACAAAGGTTATCGTCGTTCAGGAGACTGGCCTGCAGAGCCGGCCCCGGAGGACGAGCCCATGAAGTTCACCTGGTTCAACCTGATGCCGTGGCCCTATCTGCCGGACGATTTCCGGGAGAAGAACCGCTCGGTCTGGGTGGATATCGACCAGAAGCTGTTCGATCCGGCCAAGAGCCACGAAGTCTACAACACCTACATGGACCTGCTCGAATACGCCGACACGCTCGGCTTCGACGGCGTGGGCGTGAACGAGCATCACCAGAACGGCTACGGCATCATGCCCAGCCCCAACATCATCGCAGCCGGCCTCGCGCGCCGGACCAAGGACGCGGCCATCGTGGTGCTGGGCAACTCCATCGCGCTGTACAATCCCCCGGTCCGGGTGGCGGAAGAGTTCGCCATGCTGGACTGCATTTCCGGCGGGCGGCTGGTGGCGGGGTTCCCGGTGGGAACGTCGATGGACACCAACTACTGCTACGGCCAGATTCCGAGCCTCACGCGCGAGAAGTACCAGGAAGCCCACGACCTGATCATCAAGGCCTGGACGACGCGCGAGCCCTTCGCCTTCAACGGCCGCTACAACAAGCTGCGGCACGTGAACATCTGGCCGCGTCCGATCCAGCAGCCGCATCCGCCGGTGCATATCCCCGGCGGCGGGTCGGTGGAGACCTACGACTTCTGCATCGACAACACCTACAGCTACTCCTACCTCAGCTTCTCCGGCTACCTGCGCGCCCAGGCCCTGATGAACGGCTACTGGAAGCGCGTGGAGGAGCGCGGCGTCGACAAGAGCCCCTATCGCGCGGGCTTCGCCCAGACGATCCTTGTGGCCGACACGGACGAAGAGGCCGAGCGGCTCTATTCCGAGCACGTCAGCTATTTCTATAACCGGTGCCTGCACGTCTATCCGGGCTTCGCCGACGCGCCGGGCTACCGCACCATCAAGACGATCCAGACCGGCGCGCTGTCGCAATATGGCCGCCCGCAGGGCTTCACCGAGCTCACCTGGAAAGACCTCGTCGAGCAGGGCCACGTGATCGCAGGCAGCCCCGAGACCGTCCGCCAGCGGATGGAGGACCTCTGCAAGGGCCTGAACGTCGGCAACATCTTCTGCCTGATGCACGTGGGGAACATGCCGGCCGACAAGTGCATGTATTCCACCAAGCTGTTCGCCGAGAAGGTGATGCCCAAGCTGCGCGGCATGTTCCCCGACTGGGAGAGCGACAACCGCTTCTGGACCACGCCGCTGGAGAAGCGCGTGACCTCCGGCCGGCTGCCGAAAGAGGCCCCGACGTCCGCGGACCTGGCCAAGACCTATGCGCTGGAGGCCGGGGAATGATGCAGCTCAAGACCGTCCAGACCCCTCACGTCCCCGTCCGCTATTTCGAGGGTGGCTCCGGTCCCGACCTCGTCTTCCTGCATGGCGCAGGCGGCGTGACGGCGGAGGATCCGTTCCTCAACGCCCTGGCGGCGAAGCATCATGTCTACGCCCCGCTGATCCCGGGCTACGGCGACAGCGAGGAATGCCCTGAGATCCGCGACATGCTGGATTTCACGCTCCATACCTGGGACGTGGTCGAGGCGCTGGGGCTGAAGGATCCGATCCTGGTCGGCCACTCCATGGGCGGGATGATCGCCGCCGAGATGGCCGCCGTCGCGCCAAACGACGTCAGTCGGCTCGCCCTGATCGCGCCGGCGGGCCTGTGGGACGACGACCATCCGGTGGTCGACATGTTCGCGACGCTCCCCTTCGAGATGCCGCAGCTCCTGTTCCACGACGCGGTGGCGGGCGCGGCGATCCTGACCGCCGGGCGCAATGTCGAGGACCCAGGCTTCCTGCAGGCCTATCTGGTGACCAACGCCCGCCAGCTCGGCATGGCCGGCCGCATCCTGTTCCCGATTCCGGAGCGCGGCCTCCAGCAGCGGCTCTACCGCATCAAGGCCAAGACCGTGATCGTCTGGGGGGATTCGGACCGGCTGATCTCGCCGACCTACGCCCACGCCTTCAAGAAGGGCATTGCGGGCGCGCAGCTGGTCTCGATCCCTGAGGCTGGCCACATGCTGATTCTCGAGAAGTCCGCGGCGGTCGCGGAGGCGGTTTCTGGCCTGGGCTGAGCCGAACTAGCTGGTCTTGGGCGTCTTCAGCCGACGCTTGTTAATGTGGTCCGTGGGCGCAGGGCCGCCGCGTTCCGGCGGCGCGCCCTTGAAGTAGAACCGCTGCCAGGACTCCTTCAGCGCCGCCGGATCGCGCTCGGCGAGCTTCTGGTTGAACTCGGAGCGGGACCGCGACCAGACCTCGTACTGGTCCTTCAGCTGCGGCTCGGACTCCAGGCTTTTGATCACCGGCTCGATTCGGTCGACCTCGCCGTGCGGGATGACATTGACGAAGCAGAAGGGCTCGTCCTTCTCGAAGCGCACCCGGCCGGGCCCGGTGAACAGCCAGTTCATCGTGAAGGGGAACGGCAGCCAGTCGGTCTCCACCAGGCCGTCGAGCGCGCGGATGCCGTGCTTGATCTGGTTCGGCGCGCCGGTGACCTGGGTCGCCCAGCCGGGCGGCGTGCGGAACAGATAGCCGGTGTGGAAGGTCAGCGTGCCATAGGCGAAGTGCGAGCTTACGAACCGGCCGAGGTCGTCGGTCGGCGTGTCCGGGATGACGGTCAGATCGGCGACCGCTGGGCCGCCGGTCCACTCGGCTGTGAAGCCGAAGGGGCAGAGAATCTCCCAGCCGGTGGTGTTGGCCATGGTCAGCGGCAGGCAACGGTAGGGCGTGCGCCCGCCAAACGCGTCCATCCAGGGCCGGTCGGGCCGGCCGGGGACCATCCGCGGTGGATTGGGGAGGGTCGGGAAGCACTCGAGCTGCATGTGGCGCTTTCGGTGAGCGGACGGCGCACTACATGGCAGGGGATGCCGCTCGCCCGTCAACCGTCGCTGTTCGAAGAGGCCATGGCGCCGGCGGCGCCGGCCGGCCTGCCCGACGGGTTCGTCTACCAGCCGGAGTTCCTGTCGGCGAACGAGGAGGCGGGGCTTGCGGCCTGGCTCGCGACCCAGCCGTTCGAGCCCTTCCAGTTCCGTGGCTATGAGGGCAAACGCCGGGTGATCTCCTTCGGCTGGCGGTATGACTTCACCCGCAGCAACCTGGAGAAGGCGGACGACATGCCGGCGGAGCTCTCGGCGGTGCGCGGCCGCGCGGCGGCCTTCGCAGACCTCGCGCCCGAAGACCTGCAGCAGTGCCTGATCAACGAATACCTGCCCGGCGCGCCTATCGGTTGGCACCGCGACCGGCCGATCTTCGAGACGGTGGTGGGGATCTCACTGCTGGCGCCGGCGACCTTCCGCCTGCGCCGCCGGGTTGGCGACGGCTTCCAGCGGGCGGCCCTGGAGCTTGGCCCGCGCTCGATCTACCGCCTCACGGGCGAAGCGCGCGCGGCCTGGGAGCACTCGATCCCGCCGGTGGCGGCCCACCGCTACTCCATCACCTTGCGCAACTTCAGGACCTGAAACGCCCATTGCGTGCCGCAACGGGAGCGCGGCATACAAAGTTGAACGGCGCGTCACGATGCCGAAGGTTCTGGAGGAGGCCCGCATGAAGGGTTTGCTGATCACCGCCGCCGTCGCGGCCCTGCTCGCCGGCCAGGCGCAGGCCAAGACGCTCACCGTCACGCCCGGCGGCGACGTGCAGGAAAAGCTGCAGACCGCGCTCCTGGACGCCAAGCCCGGCGACACGGTGATGATCGCCGCCGGCCGCTATGAGCTGACCGACGGCCTCTCGCTGGACGTCGCCAATGTCACCGTGAAGGGCGCGGGGCCGGACGCGACGGTCCTGTCGTTCAAGGGCCAGAAGAGCTCCGGCGAGGGCTTCCTGATCACCTCCAACAAGGTGACGGTCCGCGACCTCTCGATGGAGGACTCCAAGGGCGACGGGATCAAGTCCAAGGGCGTCGACCAGATCAGCTTCGTGAACCTCAAGGTCGTCTGGACCGGCGGGCCCAAGTCGACCAACGGCGCCTATGGGGTCTATCCGGTGTCGTCGACGAACGTCCTGATCGACAAGGTGACGGTGAACGGGGCGTCGGACGCCGGCATCTACGTCGGCCAGTCGAAGAACATCGTGGTCAGGAACTCCACCGCCGAGTTCAACGTCGCCGGCATCGAGATCGAGAACTCGATGAACGCCGACGTGCACGACAATCTGTCGACCCACAACGCCGGCGGCATCCTGGTCTTCGACCTGCCGAACCTGCCGCAGATGGGCGGTCATTCCACACGGGTTTTCCACAACAAGGTCGTGCAGAACGACACCAAGAACTTCGCCAAGAAGGGCGCGATCGTCGGCGACGTGCCGACCGGGACCGGCGTCATGGTGATGGCCAACCGCGACATCCACGTCTTCGACAACGACATCGACCAGAACCAGACGGCCGCGGTCATGGTGGTCAGCTACACCCAGAACTACGACGACCTGACCTACAACCCGCTGCCGCGCGACATCGCCGTGCACGACAACCGGATCGGCAAAAACGGCTGGGCGCCGCAGTTCCCCGGCGGCGACGTGATCGCCAAGGCGATGGGCGGGACCATCCCGCCGGTGGTCTGGGACGGGGTGACCAACTTCACGCCGAAGGGCATGACCGCGCCGATTGCCGTGCACGTCCATTTCACCGACGGGCCGGTGGCCAACCTGCACTTCGCAGCCCCCGGCAATGTGTTCAGCGCCAAGCCGGACGTGAAGCCGACTCTGGATGACGGGCCCATCGCCGAGCCCAAGCCCGTCGTCCTGCCCAAGGCGCAAGCCGGCCTATGAGACGCGCCTTCGCCGCGCTGGCGGCGCTGGCGCTGCTGGGCGCGGCGCCTGCGCCCGCACAGGACACGGGCGGCGTGGCGCTGAAGGCGCTGCTGTCGAGCACGCCCGCGCCGACGCTCGCGGCCTATCGTCTGTTCACGGACGATGTCGCGCAGCACGCCAACACCGGCGTGACACCCTATGCGCTCAACACGCCACTGTTCAGCGACTATGCCGAGAAGAGCCGCTTCCTCTACCTGCCGCCGGGAAAGCACGCCGCCTACAGGCCGGAGGGCGCGGTCGAGCTGCCGGTGGGCGCGACGCTGATCAAGACCTTCGCCTACCCCGCCGACCTGCGCCGGCCGGCCGAGGCCGTGCGCAGAATCGAAACGCGGCTGCTGATCCATCGCCGCAGCGGCTGGGTCGCGCTGACCTATGTCTGGAACGACGAGCAGACGCAGGCGGTGCTGAAGCGGGCCGGCAAGCGGCTCGACGTCAGCTTCACCGACGCCCACGGCCAGGCCCGCCAGGTCGACTACCACGTGCCCAACCAGAACCAGTGCAAGGAGTGCCACTCGCTGTCGGGCCGCATCGCGCCGATCGGGGTCAAGGCGCGCAACCTGAACGGCGTCTTCGCCTATGCCGAGGGGCCGGAGAACCAGCTCGCCCACTGGACGCGGACCGGGATGCTGATGGGCGCGCCGACGCCCGACAAGTGGCCGCGGACAGCCGTCTGGGACGATCCGGCCGAGCCGCTGGCCGCGCGGGGCCGGGCCTATCTCGACGGCAACTGCGGCCATTGCCACAACCCCAAGGGCACGGCGTCCAATACCGGCCTGTTCCTCAATCTCGAAGAAGCGCGGCCGGCCCGGTACGGCATCGGCAAGCGCCCGGTGGCCGCCGGCAAAGGCTCCGGCGACCTGGAGACCGACCTCGTCCCCGGCCGTCCCGACGCCTCGATCATCGCCTTCCGCATGGCCTCGACCGAGCCGGGCGTGATGATGCCGGAGCTAGGCCGCTCCATCGTCCACGACGAAGGCCTGGCCGTGGTGCGCGACTACATCGCCAGGATGCACTAGCGCTCCTCCCCTGAACCGAAGAGTTAGGGGGAAGAGCTGGAGTCATAATTTCCAATCTGGAATGAGTTTACGGCCAAGCCGGGCGATTAACATTCGGCGCGGCCGGGCTACCTTAGCGTCACACCATCAGACGGAAGGTCCGCCCCCGTGAATTTCCTCAAAACCGCCGCCTTCGCCGCCGTGCTCGCGCTCTCCGCGGCCGGCGCCGCCCAGGCGCAGATCACCACCTCGCCCGCCGCCGTGCAGGCCGGGACCTACAAGATCGATCCCAACCACAGCAAGATCACCTGGTCGGTGACCCACTTCGGCTTCTCCACCTACATCGGCCAGTTCAGCCATGTGGACGCGACCCTGAAAGTCGATCCCAAGGCGGTCGGCGCCTCGGCGCTGGACGTCACCGTCGACGCCAATTCGCTGGGTACGCTCAACCCGGCGCTCGACACCCACCTGAAGTCCAAGGACTTCCTCGACGTCGCCGCCTTCCCGACCGCGACCTTCAAGGCCGGCAAGGTCACCCAGACCGGCGAGAAGACCGCCGACATCGCCGGCGAACTGACCCTGCACGGGGTCACCAAGCCGGTGGTGGTCCACGCGGTGTTCAATCAGGGCGGCGTCAATCCGCTCGACAAGAAGTATTCGCTGGGCTTCGCGGGCACGGCCGAAATCGTGCGCTCGGACTTCGGTATAAAGTCCTATGTCCCGGCGATCAGCGACAAGGTCACCCTCACCATCGAGGCCGAGTTCAAGGCGGCGCCCGCCGCCTAAGAGCGCTTCCCCCAATCTTTCCCCCCAAGAATTGGGGCCTCGATAGAGCGAAAGGGCCGCCTCTCCCCCCGGGGCGGCCCTTTCTGCTGGGCGGGGCTTCCCTAGGGCCGGACTTCCAGGACCAGGTTGAACGGCGTTTCCGTGGCGCGGCGAAAGCGCGTGAAGCCGCCGTCTTCGACGACCTTGCGCAGGCGTCCCTCACCGGCCTGGGCGCCGAGCGCCAGGCCAACCTCCTGGCTCTGCGAGGCCGGCGTGCAGACCATCGTCGAGGCCGAATAGAACATGCGTCCGACCGGATTGAGATTGTCGGCGAGATTGTCGTGGGCGAACGGCTCGACCAGCAGCCAGGTCCCATCGGGTTTAAGGCTCTTGCGGATATGGGCGGCGGCGCCGACCGGGTCGCCCATGTCGTGCAGGGCGTCGAAGATGCAGACCAGGTCATAGCCATCGCCCGGGTAGTCCTGAGCGGAGGCGACCTGGAAGTCGGTGCGGCTGGCGACACCGGCGGCGGCGGCGGCCTGACGCGCGCGCTCGATCGAGGGCGGGTGGTAGTCGAAACCGGTGAAGTGCGAGCTCGGATAGGCCTGGGCCATCAGGATGGTCGAAGCGCCATGGCCGCAACCGACGTCGGCCACCTGGGCGCCGGCCTTGAGCTTGGCTTCGACGCCTTCGAGCGCTGGAATCCAGTTGGCGACCAGGTTGGCGTTGTAGCCCGGGCGGAAGAACCGCTCGGTGCCGCGGAAGAGGCAGACGTCATGCTCGTGCCAACCCAGGCCTAGGCCCGACTGGAAAGCCTTGGCGACCTTGGGCTCGTCCTTGAAGACGGCCGACAGCAGTTCGAAGCCGCCGGCCAGGAACACCGGGCTCTCCTCGTCGGCGAAGACCATCACCTGCTCGGGCGAGAGCGAGAAGCTGCCGGTGGCGGCGTCGAAGGTGATGTATTCGGCGGCGGCCTGAGCGGCCAGCCACTCGCGGATCAGCCGCTCGTTGAGCCTGGTCGCGTCGGCCAGCTCGAAGGAGTTCGCCGGGCCGTGCGCGGCCAGCGCCTGGTAGAGTCCCAGGCGCTCGCCCAGGACCACCAGCGAGGCGGACATCGCCGCGCCCATTTCGCCCACCATCTTGCCCATGAAGGCGTTCAGCTTGTCGGGATCGACCGCCGCAGGGGCGCGGTCGAGAGTTTCGGAAGCCATTCCACCACCTCGTCATGAGGGCGGCTTGGCGGTCGTGCTGACGCCCGCCGCCGCCGGTTTGGATGCGCAACGCTACTGGAGCCGCCGGACTCTAGGGTCGCCAGGGTCGAGCGGCCTTACACATTCGCGCGACCGGCATGATGGTTGCGCCTAGAGCAGGTCCCCGCCCGCCGCCATGGCGGTCGTCCCCTCTTTCTGGAACGCCTTGATGACGTTGCGGCCCACGGTCCAGCGGTGCACCTCGTCCGGCCCGTCCACCAGGCGCTGGCTGCGGATGTGGGTGTACCAGGACGCCAGCGGGGTATCGAGGCTGTAGCCCAGCGCGCCGTGCAGTTGGATGGCAGTGTCGACCACGTGGTGGACCATGTGGGCCAGGTAGACCTTGGCGATGGAGTTCTCCTGCCGCATGTCCATGCCCTTCTCCGCCTTGTAGGCGATGTGCAGCAGCATCAGGCGCGAGATGTAGAGCTGCGTCGCGCACTCGGCGAGCATGAACTGAACGGCCTGGCGGTCGCTGAGTTTGCGACCGAAGGTCTCGCGGTCGGTGACCCGCGCGGTGGCCATGTCGAGCGCGCGCTGGGCCATGGCGATGTTGTGCATGCCGTGGCGCAGCCGCCCGTAGGCCAAGCGGTGCTGGCCCATGTCGAAGCCGCGCCCCTCGCCGCCCAACAGGTTCTCGGCCGGGACCACCAGGTCCTTGATCTCGATCTCGGCGTGGCCGCCGCCCATGACTTCGGCGAGCGGGCCGTGGACGGCCATGGTTGGGATGTCGCGCTTGATGCGGTAGCCGGGGTTCGGCAGCTCGACGATGAAGGTCGAGAACTGCTGATGGCGCGGCGCGTCCGGATCGGTGCGCGCCATGACCAACGCGAGGTCCGCGGCGCTGGCGGCGGAGGAGAACCACTTCTCGCCGTTCAGGACGTAGTTCTCGTTGCCGTCCTTGACAGCACTCGTCCGCATGCCGGTGGCGTCGGCGCCCGACGCCTTCTCGGTCATCGAATAGCAGACGCGCTTTTCACCGTTCAGCAGCGGCTTGAGGAACTTCTCCTTCTGATAGTCGGTGCCGTGCGCCAGCAGGGTCAGGATGGTCGCGTCATCCGGCCCCTGGCTGTTCATGGAGAGAGCCCCCAGGTGGCTTTGGCCGAGCTCCATCTGCACCAGGGCGTTGGCCAGCGGGCCAAGGCCCATGCCGCCATATTCCTTGGGCACGAAGGGCAGCCACAGGCCCTGGGCGCGGGCCTTGGCGCGGAGCTCGCCGAGGACCTCCTTGTAGCTTTCCTTGTCCTTGATCCGGCTCTCGGCCGGGATGCATTCGTCCTTCACCCACTGGCGCACGCGCTCGCGGACGGCCTTGGCTTCCGGCGGGATCTCGAAGTCGATGGACATGGCGGTTCCTCTCTCGTTGGAACCAGCCTCCGTCGGCGGGGTCTACGCGGCAAGCCCGATCTTGAATCGGTGACTCACGAGCGCGAGCCAGGGGCTGGCGTGGACGGCGCTCATCAGCAGGTACATCGGCGCCATGCCGCTCAGCGGCGAGGCGTGGGCGGCCCCGCAGACCATGTCCGCGGGCGCGTCCATCCCGGTCGCGACAGCCATAACCGCGAAGGCGGGCGTCGCCGCCAGGCGCAGCCAATCGGCTGCGCCTGGGGCGGTCCGGCGGAGGGCGGGGGCGTCAGGTCCGCCGGGACTCTCGGCGCTCACGGGGTCCGGCCTGTGCCCGTCGAGGCGATCGCGGCGTCCACCACCGCGCCGAATTTGGGGTCGTGGCCGGGCTCGCCCGCGTAGGCGTCGTGCCATTTCCACCACTTGTAGGGCGGCTCCTGAGGATAGCCCTCGGGCGAATCCTCCCAGGTCTCCTGGCGGCCGAGCGCGGTCATGTCGAGGTAGCTCCAGACCGTTCCCATGGCTTCGTCGCCGCGGCTCTTGATGAAGTAGGTGCGATAGATCTTGTCGCCTTCGCGGATGAAGGCGTTGTGGCCGTGCCACTGGTCCACGCCGAAATCGGCGTCGAAGCTGTCGGTGATCGTGTACCAGGGCATGGTCCAGCCCATCCGCGCCTTGAGGCCGGCGATGGCAGCCTGTGGGGCACGGGAGACGTAGGCGAGCGTGGTGTCGCGGGCATTGAGATGCTCGAGGTTGCCCACCTGGTCGGCGCCCAGGGAGCAGCCGACGCAGGCGTGATCGGGCCAGCCGTAGACCCCGGGCTCGAAGAAGGCGCGGTAGACGACCAGCTGGCGGCGGCCTTCGAAGAGGTCGAGCAGGCTCACCTTGCCGTCGGGGCCATCGAACAGGTAGTCGGCCTCAACGGCCTGCCAGGGCATTCGACGGCGTTCGGCGGAGAGCGCGTCCTTCGCCTGTATGAAGGCCTTTTCCTTGACGAGCATCTCCTCGCGCGCGGCGGCCCAGGCCTCCGGCGATACGACATGAGTCTGCATAGCGAACCTCTCTGTTGCTGGTGGTCACGGCGGTGTTGGGTGTTTGGCGGGCGGCTAGGCCAGGCGCTGGTCGTAGGCCGCGCGAAGCTCTGTCCAGGTTTGCCAGAAGGGCTGCGGGTCGTGGCCCTCCAGGCGGGCCGCCAGCACGTCCAGATGGGCGTGCCAGCCGGCGGAGACGCCCAGCAGCTGGCTGCGGTCGCGGGCGCGGCGGTGCGTGACGGTGAGCTTCACCTCCTCGCCCCGGGGCTCCAGCTCGAAGGTGACGTCGCTGCCGCCGGCCCAGCCGAAGCTCAGGAGGCGCGGCGGCTCGACGCGGATCACCTGGCTCTCCTGGCGGTGCAGGGCTTCGACGCCGGCCGGGCGTTCCTCCTTGTGGCCGGTCAGCTCGTCGTTGCGCCAGGTCAGGTCGACCTTGCCGCCGACCTGCAGGTCCATGTCGCCGACCGCCAGCCATTGGCCGCGCAGATCGCTCTGCGTGAGATAGGCCCAGACGCGCTCGATGGGGCCGGGCAGCATCCGCTCCAGCCGCACCGCGGCCGGGTCGATCCGCTCGCCGAAGGCGCCGCGGGTGACGGTGTCGGTCATGAATTGTCTCCTTCAGGCGTTTTGGGCGGGGTCTGGTTGAACGGGTTCTGGGCCCCGCCTTGGCGCAGCAGGCCTTCGAGGACGTCCAGGCGCGCGGTCCAGAAGCGTTCGTAGAAGGCGATCCATTCGTGGGCGTCCTCCAGCGCGCGCGGCTCCAGTCGGCAGAGGTGGGTGCGCCCCCGGACCTGGCGGCGGACGAGGCCGGCCTTCTCCAGCGCCTTGATGTGCTTCGAGGCTGCGGCCAGCGACATGTCGAAGGGCGCGGCCAGTTCGCCGACGCTGCGCTCGCCGTCCGACAAGTCGCGCAGCATCCGCCGGCGCGTCGCGTCCCCCAGGGCGTGGAAGACGGCGTCGAGCTGGGCGGCCGGGGCTGTGTGTAATTCAACCATGTGGTTGATAGTTAGACGGCCCCCGCCAATTGTCAACCAGATGGTTGAATTTGAATCTCGATCAGGCCTTCGGCGACGCGCCGCGCTCGCCGGTTTCCTTGCGCGCGCGTTCCAGCTCTTCGCCCTCCGGCCCGTCCAGCGCGGCCTCGGCCGCCCGAGCCTTCTCCTCGATGCCGCCCTTCTCAACGAAGGCGCGTTCCTCGGCGTCGAACTTGCGGGCGGCGGCGTAGTCGCCCTCGCCCTGAATCTTGGATTTGTCGGTCATGGCTGGGCCTCCGGTTGCTCCAGGGCTAACCCGGCCGCAAGGGCTCGGTTCCGGACAGATCAGCTCGATGCTCTCGATAGAATAAAACGATTATCTCTATTGTCCCTGGGCCGCCATAGTCAGGCATTGAGATGACTTAGCGCCGGCGCCGGCCGGCGGACCGCCAAAGGAGACGACGATGAGCCTGGCCACCAGCAAAACCCTCGACAACCTCAAGGCCGCTTTCGCGGGCGAGAGCCAGGCGAACCGGCGCTACCTCTACTTCGCGCAGAAGGCCGACGTGGAAGGCTACAACGACGTGGCCGCCGTGTTCCGCTCGACGGCTGAGGGCGAGACCGGCCACGCGCACGGCCACCTGGAGTTCATGGAAGCCGTCGGCGACCCCGCCACGGGCCTCCCGATCGGCGGCACTGCGCTCAACCTGAAGGCCGCCATCGCCGGCGAGACCCACGAATACACCGACATGTACCCGGGCATGGCGCGCACCGCCCGCGACGAGAACTTCGACGAGATCGCCGACTGGTTCGAGACGCTGGCCAAGGCCGAGAAGTCCCACGCCGGCCGCTTCCAGCGCGCGCTCGATACGCTGGACTAACCATCGGTGTCATCCCGGTTTCGGCGCAGCCGAAGACCGGGACCCATAGACTCGGCGTCGCAGGCGGTCCGCGGCGGCGCCGAGCGAAGCCTTCGAAGTAAGCGTTTATGGGTCCCGGTCTTGGCGTGCCGCCAAACCGGGATGACAGCTCGCTTGGGACGGGACGCATGAGCGAAGACGGCAAATCATCGATCGCCGGTCCCCCGCGCGAGGGCAGCCTCGACGCGCCGTTCCGCCATCCCATCGCCTGGCAGGACGAGGCCTATTACGACCTCGCCGCGGTCGAGGCGGAGATGGAGCGTCAGTTCGACGTCTGTCACACCTGCCGCCGCTGCTTCAACCTGTGCGACAGCTTTCCCCGGCTCTTCGACCTGATCGACGAGAGCAAGACCGGCGAGCTCGATAGCGTGCCGAAGAGCGACTACGCCAAGGTCGATGAGGCCTGCACGCTCTGCGACATGTGCTTCCTGACCAAGTGCCCATACGTCCCGCCGCACCCCTTCGACATCGACATCCCCCACCTGATCCTGCGCTACCGCGCCGCCAAGCGGAAAGCCGGCCACCGGGAGTTCGTGCGCGAACAGCTGGGCAAGACCGACCGCAACGGCAAGCTCGCCAAGCCCTTCGCCGGCGTCGTCAACGCCATGAGCGCGCGGGCGAACACGCCGCTGCGCAAACTGCTGGAGGCGATCGCCCAGATCGACGCCGAGGCGGAGCTGCCCAAGTACCATTCGCGCACGGCGACCGACCGGCTGAAGAACCCACTGGCGCCCAACCCCGCGGGCCCTGCGTTCGGCCAGCGCAAGGTTGCGCTCTATGCGACCTGCTTCGTCGACTACAACGAACCCGACACGGCGGTCGCCGCGGCCAAGGTCCTGGCCCTGCAGGGCGTCGAGGTGAAGCTGGTCTATCCGGAATGCTGCGGCATGCCGCAGCTGGAAGCCGGGGACCTGGCCGACGTCGCCGGCCGCGCGGGCCGCGTGGCGGCAGTCTTCGCGCCCTATATCGCCGACGGCTATGACGTGGTCGCGCTCACCGCCTCTTGCGGCCTGATGATGAAGTTCGAGTGGCCGCTGATCGAGCCGGCTGACAAGGCGGTCGTGACGCTCTCCGCGGCGACCAAGGACATCTGCGAATATGTCGTGGACCTGCAGAAGAGCTTCGGCCTGGCGCCCGGCCTGACCCCCGTCGAGGGCGGCGTCACCCTGCACCACGCCTGCCACGCCCGGGCGCAGAACATGGGCGCCAAGTCCGCCGAGATGCTGCGCCTGATCCCTGACACCCGGGTCGAGCTGGTGGAGCGCTGCTCCGGCCACGGCGGCACCTTCGGGGTGATGAAGGCCACGCACGCGGTCGCCAACAAGGTGGGCCGCCCGGCCGCGCGCCAGGCCGCGCAGAAGGCGACGGACAATCTCTGCTCGGACTGCCCGCTGGCCTGCAAGCACCTGGGCCAGCTGATGGTCGCCGAGACCTCCGCCGAGGCCCATGCTGCGCCGCGCCAGGCGCACCCGATCGAAATTTTCGCCCGCGCTTACGCGCTCTGAGAAACAGCATGCCCGCCGCCGCCCGCCAGATAACCCCCGCCGACCTGATCCCCGACGCCGACTACGCCAAGGAGCGGCGGGAGCGCCGCGCGGCGCTGTTGCCGGTCAAGCGCCTGCGCCGCGTGCCGCTTGGACCGATCTGCACCTTCATCTTCGAGAACTACGACACCATGCTCTTCCAGGTGCAGGAGATGCTGCTCACCGAGCGCGGCGGCGCCGAGCAGGTCCCCGACGAGCTCGCCGCCTACAATCCGCTGATCCCGCAAGGGTCGGAACTCGTGGCGACGGTGATGTTCGAGATCGACGACGAGGTCCGGCGCGAGGCCGCGCTCAGCCGTCTGGGCGGCGTCGAGGACCGCTTCTTCATCCAGGTCGGCGAGACCCGCGCGACGGGCGAGCCGGAGGGCGACGTCGAGCGCACCCGCGAGGACGGCAAGACCTCGTCGGTCCACTTCCTGCGCTTCGTCCTGACCCCCGATCAGATCGCCCGGTTCCGCGATCCGGCGACCCAGATCCTGATCGGCTGCGACCACGAGCAGTACAGCCACCTGGCCGGCCTGACGCCCGCGACACGCGCCGAACTGGCGAGGGATTTCGCCTAGCGGCGCCCCGCTCTTGTAAGCGCCGACCGTTCGCGGTCATCTGCACCCTCCAAGCCCGCCGCCAGAGCGGGCCTTCGGGAGGGAATTTCGTTGACCACCGCATCCGCCGGGACGCCCGCGCCCATCGCCAGTCTGCGCAAGGTGGTGGCCGCCTCGATGATCGGCACCACCATCGAGTGGTACGACTTCTTCCTCTACGGCTCGGCCTCGGCGCTGGTGTTCGGCAAGCTGTTCTTCCCCAAGGCCGAGCACGCCACGGGCATCATGCTGTCCTTCGCGACCTATGCGCTCGGCTTCGCGGCGCGGCCGCTGGGCGGGCTGATCTTCGGCCACTTCGGCGACCGGATCGGGCGCAAGCAGCTGTTGATGCTGAGCCTGCTCCTGATGGGCGGATCCTCCATGCTGATCGGCGTCCTGCCGACCTTCGCCCAGGTGGGGCTGCTCGCGCCGCTGGGGCTCGTGTTGTTGCGGCTGGTGCAGGGCTTCGCGGTCGGCGGCGAGTGGGGCGGCGCGGTGCTGATGGTCACCGAATACGGCGACGCGCGCCGGCGCGGCTTCTGGGCCGGCTGGCCGCAGGCGGGGGTTCCAGCCGGCAACCTGCTGGCCGCCGCGGTCCTGGCGATCATGTCGGCGATCCAGTCCAACGCCGACTTCCTGGCCTGGGGTTGGCGCGTGCCGTTCCTGCTGTCGGGCGTCTTGGTGCTGATCGGCTATTGGGTGCGGATCAGCCTGGCCGAGAGCCCGCTTTTCCAGCAGGCGCTGGACGACGCCGGCGCGCCGCCCAAGGCGCCGATGATGGACGCCATCCGCGAACGGCCGGGCGGCATCGCCATCGGGGCGGGCCTGCGGGTCGCCGAGAACATCAGCTTCTATGTCGTCACCACCTTCGGCCTGACCTACATCGTCGACCACGCGCACCTGACGCGGTCCCAGGCGCTGAACGCCATGCTGATCGGCACGGCGGTTGAGGTGGTGCTGATCCCAATCTTCGCGGCGCTTTCCGATAAGGTGGGCAGACGTCCGCTCTATGTCCTGGGGGCGGTCGGCATCGCCGGCTGGGGCTTTGTCTTTTTCCGCCTGATCGACACCGGCCAGACGCCGCTCATCGTGCTGGCCATGATCGGCGGCCTGGTCTGCCACGCGCTGATGTACGCCCCGCAGGCGGCGTTCATCGCCGAGCTGTTCCCGACGCGGATGCGCTATTCCGGCGCCTCGCTCGCCTACCAGGGCACCTCGATCTTCGCCGGCTCGCTCGCCCCGATCATCGCACTGGCGCTGCTGGACCGCTTCAAGTCCTGGGTCCCGATCGCGATCTACCTGGCCATCGCCGGCGCGATCAGCGCGTTTTCCGCCCTCAAGGCCCGGGAGACCAAGGGCCTGACCTTCGCCGAAATCGACGCGTTAAAATGAGCGCGGTCACAGCGGACGCTGCGCCCACTAAGCCGCGCCTGGGCGGCAAGGTGATCTTCGCCAGCGCCATCGGCACGACGGTCGAGTGGTATGACTTCCTGCTCTATGGCTCGGCCGCCGCCCTGGTGTTCGGCAAGGTGTTCTTCACCAGCTCCACCCCGCTCACCGGGACGATGCTGGCGTTTGCGACCTATGGCGTCGGCTTCCTGGCGCGGCCGTTCGGCGGGGTGATCTTCGGCCACTACGGCGACCGGGTGGGCCGCAAGACGATCCTGACCATCAGCATGCTGATCATGGGGGTGGCGACCTTCCTGATCGGCGTCCTGCCGACCTACAGCCAGGCCGGGATCGCCGCGCCGATCATGCTGGTGATCCTGCGGCTCGCGCAGGGCTTTGGCCTGGGCGGCCAGTGGGGCGGCGCGATCCTGATGTCGGCGGAATTCGGCGACGCCAAGCGCCGCGGCCTGTGGACCGGCTTCACCCAGGCCGGCGGCGGGTTCGGAAACTTCCTGGCGACGCTGGTGCTGGCGATCCTGGCGGCGACGCTGAAGCCCGAGGACTTCCTGGCCTGGGGCTGGCGCATCCCGTTCCTGCTGTCGGTCGTGCTGATCGTCATTGGCCTGTGGGTGCGCGCCTCGCTGGAGGAGACGCCGGTGTTCGAGGCGGCGCTGGAGGCGGCGCAGGCGCACAGCGCGCCGGTGCTGGAGACCCTGAAGCGCCGGCCCTGGCAGGTAGTGCTGGGCGGCGGGCTGAAGTTCGGGGAGAATATCAGCTTCTACCTGATGACCGCCTTCGGCATCACCTACATCACCGAGATGCTGCACCTGTCGCGCAGCGTGGCCCTGAACGGGGTGCTCGTCGGCGCGGCGCTGGGGGCGCTGACCATGCCGCTCTGGGGCTGGCTCTCGGACAGGATCGGCCGGCGGCCGGTCTATGGCTTCGGCGCCGCGGGCCTGATCGTCTGGGCCTTCGCCTTCTACCCGCTATTGGAGACCCGAAGCCCGGCCCTGATCATCCTGGCGATGGCCGTCGGCGTCACCGTGCACTCCGCCATGAACGGTCCGCAGGGCGCCTTCATCGCCGAGCTCTTCCCGACCCGGATCCGCTATTCCGGCGCCTCGCTCTGCTACCAGGTGACCTCGATCGTCGGCGGGTCCTGGGCGCCCCTGATCTCGCTGGCGCTGTTCAAGCACTACCACTCGTCCCTGCCGATCTCGATCTACCTGGCGGGGTCGTGCGCGGTCAGCTTCGTGGCGGTGCTGCTCGCGAAGGAGACCAAGGGGCTGACGTTCGCTCAGATCGACGCGGAGGGGTGAGCTAGGGGCGAGGTGGCCGCCAGCGCGCGCTGCCTGAGTTTCAGCGGGAAAACCACAAGAGCAATCGCGCAGACGCCCAGGAGCCACGTCGGCCCGAACAGGGTGCTTCGCCCGCTGCTCCTGAAATCGATCAGAGCGTTGTCCTGCGGTGCGATGGGGTCAAAGTAGGTTGGTGTCTGCTGGCCGACCCTAAGGGTTCCGTCCAATGGATGGCCGTTACCCGCGTACTGCCCCTCTCCATATGTGAAGACGTAGCTGTAGAGGTGGTTCTCGGGGTCATAGGAAGTGACGCGGGCTGATGCCACTAGTTCTCGATCGCCAATGGTGACGTCATGCAGACCTTCGCGGACAACTACGAGCGCGCTTAGGCAGAGCGCGATGGAAGGTGCAAACAGCAGCCACCACCAGCGTGATCCGGCTAACTCTTCGATCTTGTATGTTGGCGCACCGTCCATTTGTCCGAGTCTAGTCCATCGGACGGACCGAGCCATAGATCTCCTGGCGGCCAGTTTGCCTTCCGGTCTCGGCAACTCAAGGATCGGGCTTTGCCCGGCCGCGACGCGGCGCGCCGAAGAGCGCGTCCTTGACTTGCCGAGACCGGAAGGCTCGCATCTGCCGTGAGATTTAAGGCGGAGAGCGCCCAGGAGGGCGCGTCCAACTTAAGATGCTGCCCCAGAGATGCTCCCCCAGCGCGGAGCGCGATTGAGGGGGAGCTGTCAGCGAAGACTGACTGAGGGGGTTGCACCCACGGTCCATCCGCCGCGGATGAAACCCCCTCCGTCTCGGCGCTACGCACCGAGCCACCTCCCCCAATGGGGAGGATCCAGATTAGAAAATCTCGAACAGCCCCGCAGCCCCCATGCCGCCGCCGACGCACATGGTGACGACGCCGTACTTGGCCTTGCGGCGCTTGCCCTCATACATCAGGTGGGCGGTACAGCGGGCGCCGGTCATGCCGTAGGGATGGCCGATGGAGATCGAGCCGCCGGAGACGTTGTACTTCGCCGGGTCGATGCCGAGCTTGTCGCGGCAATAGAGAACCTGGCTCGCGAAGGCCTCGTTCAGCTCCCAGATGTCGATGTCGTCGATGGTCAGGCCGTTGCGCTCGAGCAGTTTCGGGATCGCGAACACCGGGCCGATGCCCATCTCCTCCGGGCCGCAGCCGGCGACGGCCATGCCGCGATAGGCGCCCAGCGCCTCCAGGCCACGCTTCTCGGCTTCCTTGCGCTCCATCAGCACCACCGCTGCGGCGCCGTCGGAGAGCTGGCTGGCGTTGCCGGCGGTGACGTACTTGCCCTCCTGGACGTAGCGGCCGCCCTTGAACACGGGTGTAAGCTTCTGCAGGTCGGCGAGCGTCGTCTGCGGGCGGTTGCCCTCGTCGGCGCCGATGGTGATTTCCTTATCCGCCGTCTCGCCGGTCTCCTTGTTGACCAGCACCTTCATGACCGTGGTCATGGGCGCGATCTCCCGGTCGAAGCGGCCTTCCGACTGGGCCTGGGCGGTGCGCTGCTGCGACTGGAGGGCGTATTCGTCCTGCGCCTCGCGGCTGACGCCGTAGCGCTCGGCGACGATCTCGGCGGTCTCGATCATCGAGGTGCCGAGTTCGGGCACGTTCTCCTTCAGCCACGGATCGACGGCCATGAAGCCGTTGATGTGGCCGTTCTGAACCAGGCTGATCGACTCGATGCCGGCGCCGATGGCGATCGGGGCGCCGTCGTTGATGATGTACTTGGCGGCGGTGGCGACACCCATCAGGCCGGAGCTGCACTGGCGGTCGATGGTCATGCCGGCGACGGTGTTGGGAAGGCCCGCCCGCAGCGCCGCCTGGCGGGCGATGTTGTTGCCCGTCGTGCCCTGCTGCAGGGCGCAGCCCATGGCGATGTCATCGACCTCGCCCGGGTCGATGCCGGCCTGCTCGATCGCCGCGGCGATGGCGTGACCGCCCAGCGTCGCGCCATAGGTGTTGTTGAACGCGCCGCGGTAGGCCTTGCCGATGGGGGTCCGGCGGGCGGCGACGATGACGGCTTCACGCATGGGGAGTGTCCTGCTTTCGGGGAGGAGTTAGGCCTTGAGGTCGGAGAACTTCTTGCCCTCGGCGACCAGCTTCTCGAGCAGCGCCGAGGGCTTGAACGCCTCGCCCATGGTCGCCTGGAATTCCTTCATCTTGGCCAGCACCTTGTCCGCGCCGACCTGGTCGCCGTAGTGCATCGGGCCGCCGCGGTAGACCGGCCAGCCGTAGCCGTTGATCCAGACCACATCGATGTCGGAGGGGCGGATCGCCTTGCCCTCTTCGAGGATCTTCGCGCCCTCGTTGATCATCGGATAGACGCAGCGTTCGAGGATCTCCTCGTCGCCGATCTTGCGCGGGTTGGCGCCCGATTTGACGATGAAGTCGTTGATGATCTTCTCGGTGACGGGGCTGGGCTTGGCGGCGCCCTTTTCGTCGTAGTCGTAGTAGCCCGCGCCGGTCTTCTGGCCGCGGCGGTCCATCTCGCAGAGCACGTCGCGGATGGTCTCGCCCTTGGAGTTCTCCTTCACCCAGCCGATGTCGAGGCCGGCCAGATCGCTCATCGCAAACGGGCCCATGGGGAAGCCGAAGTCGTAGAGCACCCGGTCGATGTCCCAGGGCATGGCGCCTTCCATGACCAGCTTTTGGGCCTCACGCTGTCGCTGGGAGAGCATCCGGTTGCCAATGAAGCCTGGGCACACGCCGGCCAGGACCGCGATCTTGCCGATCTGCTTGGCGAGCTTCATCGAGGTGGCGATGACGTCCTTGGCGGTCTTCTCGCCGCGCACGATCTCCAGCAGCTTCATGACATTGGCCGGCGAGAAGAAGTGCAGGCCGATCACGTCCCCAGGCCGGCTGGTCACCGAAGCGATCTCGTCGATGTCGAGGTAGCTGGTGTTCGACGCCAGGATGGCGCCGGGCTTGGCCACCTTGTCCAGGCGGGCGAAGATGTCCTTCTTGATGTCCATCCGCTCGAAGACGGCCTCGATGATCAGGTCGCAGTCGGCGAGCTTCTCGAAGTCCAGCGAGCCGGAGAGCAGCGCCATCCGCGCCTCGGTCTCCTCTGGCTTGGCGGTGCGCGAGCGCTCGTAGTTCTTGCGGATCGTGGCGAGGCCGCGTTCCAAAGCGGCTTCCTGCACCTCGACGATGGTCACCGGGATGCCGGTGTTGAGGAAGTTCATGGCGATGCCGCCGCCCATGGTGCCGGCGCCCAGGATGCCGACCTTCTTGATCGGGCGGATCGGCGTGTCGTCCGGCACGTCGGGGATCTTGTTCGCCTGCCGTTCGGCGAAGAAATAGTAGCGCTGGGCCGCCGACTGGGCGCCCATCATCAGCTCGGTGAAGAGCTTGCGCTCGGCCTTCAGGCCCTCGTCGAAGCTGGCCGAATTCACCGCCGCCTCGACCGCCTTGATGTTGTTTTCCGGGGCCATGAAGCCGCGGAACTTGCGCGCATTGGCCTTGCGGAAATCGGCGAAGATTTCCGGATGGCCCTTGGCGGCCTCGAGCTTGGCGTTGTTGTCGCGCACCTTCACCAGCGGCTTGTTCTCGGCGACCGCCTTGCTGGCGAAGGCCAGCGCGCCTTCCAGCAGCTTGCCCTCTTCCACCAGCTCGTCGACCAGGCCCATGGCCAGCGCCTGCTTGGCCGGCACATGGCGGCCGGAGGTGACCATGTCGAGCGCGGCTTCGACGCCGACGATGCGCGGCAGGCGTTGCGTGCCGCCGGCGCCGGGCAGGAGACCGAGCGCCACCTCCGGCAGGCCGACGCGGGCGGACGGGACAGCGACGCGGTAGTGGGCGCAGAGCGCGACCTCCAGGCCGCCGCCCAGCGCCGTGCCATGGATCGCGGCGACGACGGGGATGGGCGAGCCCTCCATCATGTCCTGCACATCGAAGAGGCTCGGGCCCGCCATGGCGCCGCCGAACTCGCTGATGTCGGCGCCGGCGATGAAGGTGCGGCCTTCGCAGATCAGCACGATCGCCTTGGCGTCGGACGCGCCGGCGGCCTTGAAGCCCTCGAACAGGCCTTCGCGGACCTTGGCCGAGAGCGCGTTCACCGGCGGGGAGTTCAGCGTGATGACGGCGATGTCGCCGTCGCGCGTCAGCGTGGTCACCGCATTGATCTCGGTCATGGCCTGAAGCATCCCTATGGCTGGCGGACCGCTCGCTAAAATGGGGTGGCGGCCCCGAAATTCAAACGCTTGTTACAGACCCCGCTGGACCCTTCCAAGTCAAATGTGCGAGGGGTCTGGGAAGCCTACAGCGGCGCTCGCCGCGTCAACCAAACGGGGAAGCGCTCATGATGCTCGACATGTTCTCTCTGAAGGGCCGCACCGCCATCGTCACCGGCGGCTCGCGGGGCATCGGCAAGATGATCGCCCGCGGCTTCCTCGAGGCGGGCTGCGCGAAGGTCTACATCACCTCGCGCAAGGCCGGCCAATGCGATGAGACCGCCGCGGAGCTCGGCGAGAACTGCATCTCGCTCCCGCAGGACCTGTCGACGATGGAGGGGATCAAGTCGTTCGTCGGCCGCTATCTGGACCACGAGGACAAGCTCGACATCCTGGTCAACAACGCCGGCGCGGCCTGGGGCGCAGCGTTCGATGAGTTCCCGGAGAGCGGCTGGGACAAGGTGTTGAATCTGAACCTGAAGTCGCCGTTCTTCCTCACGCAGGCCCTGCACAGCGCGCTGAAGAAGGCCGGTACGCATGAGCGGCCGGCGAAGGTGATCAACATCGCCTCGATCGACGGCATCCGGCTCAATCCGCAGGAGACCTACAGCTACCATGCCTCCAAGGCCGGGCTCATCTACCTGACCCGCCGGATGGCCGCGACGCTGATCGCCGACCACATCTGCGTCACCGCGATCGCGCCCGGCGCCTTCGCGTCGGAGATGAACCGCGTGGCCCGCGACGAAGGCGAGGCCGTGGCCAAGCGAATCCCCTCGCGCCGCATCGGCAAGGACGAGGACATGGCCTGCGCGGCGATCTATCTGGCGAGCCCGGCCGGCGACTATGTGGTGGGCGACACCATCGCAGTGGATGGCGGCGTGGCGCTGGCGCTCGCCGGCGGGCTCTAGGCCGCCAACGCCTCAGCCGGCGATTTGGGCTTTCCGCTCACGGCGCCGCGCGCTGAGGATGTGCTCGGTGTAGCCGTTGGGCTGGGCGCGGCCCTGGAAGACCAGGTCGAGCGCGGCCTGGAAGGCGACGCTCCTCGCCGGGTCCGGGCTCATCGGCGTGTAGGCCGGATCACCCGCGTTCTGGGCGTCCACGACCTTGGCCATCCGGGTCAGGGTCTCGCGCACCTGGGCCTCGCTGCAGACGCCGTGATGCAGCCAGTTGGCGATGTGCTGGCTGGAGATGCGCAGGGTCGCGCGATCCTCCATCAGGCCGACGTCGTGGATGTCCGGCACCTTGGAGCAGCCGACGCCCTGGTCGATCCAGCGGACCACATAGCCGAGGATCCCTTGGGCGTTGTTGTCGAGCTCCTCCTGAACGTCGGCGGCGTTCCAGTTGGACTTCGCCAGCGGCGGAGTGAGCAGTTCGTCCGTGCCCGTCTTCGCGCCGGCCTTGGCCATCCGCGCCTGCAGCGCCGGCACGTCGACCTCGTGATAGTGCAGGGCGTGCAGCACCGCCGCGGTCGGCGAGGGCACCCAGGCGGTGTTGGCGCCGGCCTTGGGGTGGCCGATCTTGGCGGCCAGCATGGCGGCCATCATGTCGGGCGCGGCCCACATGCCCTTGCCGATCTGGGCGCGGCCCGGGAAGCCCGTGGCCAGGCCGATCTCGACATTTCGCTTCTCGTAGGCGGGCAGCCAGGGTTCGGCCTTGATGGCGTCCTTGCGCACCACCGGGCCGGCCTCCATCGCCGTGTGGATCTCGTCGCCCGTGCGGTCGAGGAAGCCGGTGTTGATGAACACGATCCGCTCGCGCGCGGCGTGGATGCAGGCCGCCAGGTTGGCGCTGGTGCGGCGCTCCTCGTCCATGACGCCGAGCTTAACGGTGTTGGGCGCGAGGCCGAGCGCCTCCTCCACAAGGCCGAACAGCCGCACCGCCAGCGCGACCTCGTCGGGCCCATGCATTTTCGGCTTCACCACATAGACCGAGCCGGCGGTGGAGTTGCGGCCATCGCTCTTCAGGTCATGCAGGGCGGCGGTGACGGTGACCAGCGCGTCGACCACGGTCTCGAAGGCCGGCTCGCCCGCATAGCGCGCGGCGTCGTTGGTCATGTGGTGGCCGACATTGCGCACCAGCATCAGGGAACGGCCAGGAAGCGTCAGGCTGCCGCGAAGGGTCGAATAGACCCGGTCCTCGGCGAGCGCGCGGCTCTCGGTCTTGCCGCCCTTGGAGAAGGTCGCGGTGAGGTCGCCGCGCATCAGGCCCAGCCAGTTGCGGTAGACGCCGACCTTGTCCTCAGCGTCCACGGCGGCGACGGAGTCCTCGCAGTCCTGGATGGTGGTGAGCGCGGCCTCGACCAGCACGTCGGCGACGCCCGCCGCATCGTCCTTGCCGATCGAATGGCTGCGGTCGATCTGGATTTCCAGGTGCAGGCTGTTGTGAACCAGCAGCACCGCCTGCGGCGCGGTGGTCTCGCCTCGCCAGCCGACGAACTGGATCGGATCGGCCAGCGCCGTCTCCTGGCCCCCGGCCAGCTGGACGATCAGGCCGCCGTGGCCGACGATATAGCCGACCGCGTCCGCGTGACTGCCGGTCGAGAGCGGCGCGGCGCGGTCGAGGAAGGCCTTGGCGTAGGCGATCACCTGGCCGCCGCGCTGCCGGTCATAGCCGCCCTTGCCGGTCGGGGGGCTGAGCGCATCGGTGCCGTAGAGGGCGTCGTAGAGGCTGCCCCAGCGGGCGTTGGCGGCGTTCAGCGCGAAGCGGCCGTTGGAGACCGGCACCACCAGCTGCGGCCCGGCGAGCCTGGCGATCTCCGGATCGACACCGGTCGTCAAAATCTCGAACGGCGCGGGTTCGGGCTGCAGATAGCCGATCTCGCGCAGGAAGGCGGTCTCCTCGGCGACGTCGAAGGCCTGGCCCTCGCGCGCGCGCCACCAGGCGTCGATCTGGGCCTGCAGCTCATCGCGGCGCGCTAGCAGGGCGGCGTTGCGCGGCGTGAAGTCGGCGAGGATCGATTCCAGCGCCGACCAGAAGGTCGCGGCGCCAACCTCGGTCCCGGGCAACAGTTCGTCCTCGACGAAACGGGCCAGGATGTCGTCGACCGAAAGCTTGGGAGAGATGTCCATGGGATGACCGCAGGCGTTCAAGGGGGCGTTGCGCTCAGAAAGCAGCCGCGCTGAAGAAAAGAAAGGCCCCCGCCTTGCGGCGGGAGCCAAGTCTGGTCGACCGAGTTCCGCCGTCTTAGGCGAACTGGTTCATGGTATTGTGCGCGCCGCCGGCCTTGAGCGCCGCCTCGCCCGCGAAATATTCCTTGTGGTCGTCGCCGATGTCGGAGCCCGACATGTTCTGATGCTTCACGCAGGAGATGCCCTGGCGGATCTCCTCGCGCTGGACCTTCTTGACGTAGCCCAGCATGCCCTGGTCGCCGAAGTACTCCTTGGCCAGGTTGTCGGTGCTGAGCGCGGCCGTGTGGTAGGTCGGCAGCGTGATCAGGTGGTGGAAGATGCCGGCCCGCTTGGCGGCGTCCGCCTGGAAGGTGCGGATCTTCTCGTCGGCCTCGATGGCGAGCGCGGTCGAGTCATAGTCGACGCTCATCAGCTTTTCGCGGTCGTAGGCGGACACGTCCTTCCCAGCCTTGGCCCAGGCGTCATAGACCTGCTGGCGGAAGTTCAGCGTCCAGTTGAAGGAGGGGCTGTTGTTGTAGGCGAGCTTGGCGTTGGGGATGACGGCGCGGATGCGGTCCATCATGCCGGCGATCTGCTCGATATGCGGCTTCTCGGTCTCGATCCACAGCAGGTCCGCGCCGTTCTGCAGCGAGGTGATCGAGTCGAGCACGCAGCGGTCCTCGCCGGTGCCGGCGCGGAACTGGAAGAGGTTGGACGGCAGGCGCTTGGGCCGCAGCAGCTTGCCGCCACGGTTCAGCACCACGTCGCCGTTCTTCATGTCGGCCGGCGAGATCTCCTCGCAGTCGAGGAAGGCGTTGTACTGGTCGCCCAGGTCGCCCGGCTGGTGGCTGACGGCGATCTGCTTGGTCAGGCCTGCGCCCAGGCTGTCGGTGCGGGTGACGATGACGCCGTTGTCGACGCCCAACTCCAGGAAGGCGTAGCGGCAGGCGCGCACCTTGGCCAGGAAGTCCTCGTGCGGGACGGTGACCTTGCCGTCCTGGTGGCCGCATTGTTTTTCGTCGGAGACCTGGTTTTCGATCTGCAGGGCGCAGGCGCCCGCCTCGATCATCTTCTTGGCCAGCAGATAGGTCGCTTCCGCGTTGCCGAAGCCGGCGTCGATGTCGGCGATGATCGGGACCACGTGGGTCTCGAAGCCGTCGATGGCGTCGATCAGCTTCTGTTCCTTCTTGGCGTCGCCGGCGGCGCGGGCCGCGTCGAGGTCGCGGAACAGCAGGGAGAGCTCACGCGCGTCGGCTTGCTTGAGGAAGGTGTAGATTTCTTCGATCAGCGCCGGCACCGAGGTCTTCTCGTGCATCGACTGGTCGGGGAGCGGCCCGAAGTCGGAGCGCAGGGCGGCGACCATCCAGCCCGAGAGGTAGATGTACTTCCCCTTGGTCGAGCCGAAGTGCTTCTTGATCGAGATCATCTTCTGCTGGGCGACGAAGCCGTGCCAGCAGCCGAGGCTCTGGGTGTAGTTGGCGGGGTCGGCGTCATAGGCGGCCATGTCCTCGCGCATGATCCCGGCGGTGTATTTGGCGATCTCCAGGCCGGTCTTGAACCGGTTCTGCAGCCGCATGCGGGCCACGCCCTCGGCGTTGATGCCGTCCCAGGCGCCGGACTTGCCCTTGATGAGCTGGCTCATCTCGATGATGTGGTCTTGATAGGCCATGACGCGTTTTCCATGCTGTCGAAGGCGGGGAGACCCTCGAACTTGACCTCGGCCCTAACGCGCGAGGCCACCCCGCGGCGAGTCCGCGCAAGGTTGAGCTGTAAAACTTTACAGAACTATGCTGTAAGGCTGTAAAGTTCTCAGTGGGCGGACCTATGGCGACGGAACGCGGGCTCTATGTGGGGCCCAGGCTTCGGCGGATGCGGCGCGACCTTGGCCTGACCCAGGCCGACATGGCCGCGGCGCTAGAGGTCTCGGCCTCCTACATCGCGCTGCTTGAGCGCAACAACCGGCCGCTGACCGCGGGCCTGCTGCTGAAGCTCGCCCAGACCTACGACGTCGACCTGGGGAGCCTCGGCGGCGGCGCGGCGGACGACACCGCGCGGCTGCAGGCGGTGCTGAAGGACCCGATGTTCGCCGGCATCGATGGGGCGGCGGGCGAGCTCACCGACATGGCCACCAACTATCCGGGCGTCACCGAGGCGCTCTTGCGGCTCTACACCACCTATCAGGAGGGCCAGCTCGCCTTCGCCGACCGGGGCGCAGCCGCCGCCGGCGCAGACGCCGACGATGCGTCGGACCCCGTGGCCGAGTCGCGGCGGTTCCTGGCGGCGCGGCGCAACAGCTTCCCCACGCTCGACGACGCGGCCGAACGCCTGGCCCAGCAGGTGGGCGCGCGCGAGAACGTCACCAGCTATTTCCAGACCCGCCACGGGCTGCGGGTGCGGCGCGTTCCGGCGAGCTTCATGGTCGGCTCGACACGCCGTCTCGACCGCCACCGCCAGGAGGTGCTGCTCGACGACAGCCTGGACGCCGCCAGCCAGGCGTTCCAGCTGGCGCTGCAGCTCTGCTATCTTGAGCTCGCGCCGGAGATCGACGCGGTGCTGGAGGGCGGCAGTTTCGCCAGCGAAAGCGGTGAGCGCCTGACGCGGCGCGCGCTGGCCAGCTACGCCGCCGCCGCGGTCCTGATGCCCTATTCGGCCTTCGCGCGCGCGGTAGAGGCCCGCCGCTACGACGTGGAAGCGCTCGCCCGCCAGTTCGGCTGCTCCTTCGAACAGACCGCGCACCGGCTCACCACCCTGCAGAAGCCCGGCCAGGAGCGGGTGCCGTTCTTCTTCATCCGGGTCGACCCGGCCGGCAATGTGTCCAAGCGGCTGGACGGGGCCGGCTTTCCCTTCGCGCGGCACGGCGGCGGCTGCCCGCTGTGGTCGATCCACCACGTCTTCCGCACGCCCCGCGAGGTTGTCACCCAGTGGCTGGAGCTGCCCGACGGCCAGCGGTTCTTCTCCATCGCCCGCACGGTGACCGCCGGCGGCGGCGCGTTTGGGGCGCCCAGGGTGGAGCGGGCCATCGCGCTCGGCTGTGCGGCCGAGCACGCCGGCAAGCTGATCTACACCGCGGGCGCGCCGGCTGGAGGTCTTACCGGAGACGCGCCTGCGACCCCCATCGGCGTCACCTGCCGGCTCTGCCAGCGGACCGAATGCACGGCGCGCTCGGAGCCCCCGATCGGCCGCCAGATCCTGCCCGACGATATCCGCCGCACCAGCCTGCCGTTCGGCTTTTCCGAGACCTGAATTTGAGAGAACGCAATCGCCGAACAAGCGGCGCCGTCGCTGTCGATTGCTTCAAGTCGGGCATGCGTAAGTCGCTGGCGCGACGGCGAATTCCATGCGCTAATTCCGCAAAATAACGGGAATGAAACACGTTCCCGACAGAAACGCTGGGAACGAAACATGGCTCAGGTTGCGGTCCAGTCCACGGACCGGTTCGAGCGTAAGCGCGAGTCGATTCTCGATACCTCGACCGAGCTGTTGAACAGTCGCGGGGTGAAGGGTTTGACGCTCGGGATCGCCGCCGCCGCGGTCGGCCTCTCCACCACCAGCGTCACCTACTATTTCCGGCGCAAGGACGATCTGGCCGCCGCGGTGATGATGCGCGGCGTCGCCTGCCTGAGCGAGATCGTCAACGTCGCCATGGCCAAGGCGACGCCGGCCGAGCGCCTGCATTGCCTGCTCGACCTCTACCTGCAGCGGATGCGCCGCGCGGCGCTTGGCGAGGTCGCGCCGCTGCCGCTGCTCTCCGAGATCCGCGCGCTCGCCCAGCCTCAACGGGGCGAGGTCTCCGCCGCCTACATGAAGATGTTCCGCCGGCTGCGGCAGCTGTTCGAGGCGCCGGAGTTCGATGGCCTGACGCGGGGCCGGCGCACGGCCAGGACCCAACTCCTGCTCGCCCAGCTGTTCTGGGCCGCGGCCTGGCTGCCGAAATACGATCCGGAGGACTACGGCCGGGTCTGCGAGCGGATGTACGACATCCTGACCGGCGGGCTCGCCGCGGCCGGCTCGGTCTGGGCGCCGCAGCCGGTCCCGGTGGCCGAGGTCACGCCGCGCGGCCGGCAGGAGATGGCCCGGGAGACCTTCCTGCTGGCGGCCACCCGGCTGATCAACGCGCGGGGGTACCGCGGGGCCTCGGTGGACAAGATCTCGGCCGAGCTCAATGTCACCAAGGGCAGCTTCTACCATCACAACGACGCCAAGGACGACCTGGTGGTGGCCTGCTTCGAGCGCACCTTCGAGGTGATGACCCGGGTCCAGCGGCTGTCGCTCACCCTGCCGGGCGATCAGTGGACGAAGCTCTCCAGCGCCGCGGCCGCCTTGGCCGAATACCAGCTCTCCGAACACGGACCTTTGTTGCGCAGCTCCGCGCTCGCCGCCCTGCCGGAGGAGATCCGCCGACAGATGGTGCAGCACTGCGACAAGGTCTCCGACCGCTTCGCCTCGATGATCTCCGACGGCATCGCCGAGGGGTCGGTGCGGCCCGTCGACCCGTTCCTGGCCGCCCAGATGCTGAACGCCATGGTCAACGCCTGCGCCGAGCTCACCTTCTGGGTGCCGGACGTCGGCCAGAAGGCGGCGCCCGCGGTCTTCGCGCGGCCGCTGATGATGGGCCTGTTCTCGCGCTAGGCCTTAGAGCGGCGGCTCCTGGATCGTCGCGAGCGCGGCGACCTCGCGCAGGCGATCCAGGTTCGCCTCGTGGGTCGCGCGGTCGATCTTGTAGAAGCTCAGCGCCCAGATCGACGAGCCGGTGAGCAGCGCCAGCAGCGGCAGATAGAGCATCGCCAGGCGCCGGACGTCCTCCCAGGGGACCGTCCCGGGCGCGGCGCCCAGCGGATAGTGGACAAGGGTCAGCATGACGCCCGCCAGGAAGGCGCCCAGCCCGGCGGTGATCTTCGGCACCAGCCCGTTGGTCGCGAACACCACGCCTTCCGACCGCGTGCCGGATTTCACCGCCTGGTCTTCGACCACGTCGGCGACCATGGAAGACAGGACCACCAGACCCATCAGGGCCAGCAGGTAGGTGAGCAGCACGCTGGCGAAGAGGGCGGCGAACAGCGCCGGCGTCCCGTCGGGCGGCATCAGGCCCAGGAGCCTGAGCGAGATCGGCGTCAGCTGCACCAGCAGGGTGACGGTGAAGAGGAACATCATCGTCGTCTTCTTGCCGAATCTGCGGGAGAGGGCGGGCGCGGCGAAGACACCCAGCATTGAGGCGATCAGGCCGCCTGGCGCCAGATAGGCGACGTTCTGCGGCGAAAGCCGCCAAAGGTCGAAATAGAAGTAGGTCGAGAGCCCCGTCTGCATGCCGAAGGAGGCGCCGCCCAGGATGTTGGCGATGATCACCGACAGCAGCGCCGGATTGAGGACCGCGCCGAAGATCTCTTTCGTCGTCACCGCGAAGGTCACCTGCCGTTTCGGCGGCTGATGCAGGTAGGGGATGCGGTTGTGGGTCGCCGCCGAGGACACCAGGATGCAGACGATCATCACCGCCGCGCCCAGGGTCCCGAACTCGGCGTAGCGCGCCCGGTTCATGACGCCGGTGGGGTTGGCCGGCCCCTTCGCCAGGAACACGTCGTAGAGGATGAACTCCATCGCCGCGGTGGCGAAGACCAGGAAGAACCAGCGCCAGGCGAAGAGCGACGTCCGCTGGTCGTAGTCGGGCGCGAGTTCCGGGGCGAGCGCGTTGGAGGGCACTTCGTAGAGCGACAGCGAAAGCCGCACGCCCAGCATCAGGGCGATGGAGAAGGCGAAGACCGCGCCGGCGCCGAGGCTGCCCGGCACATGCCACAGGATGTAGAAGAACAGGCCCGCCGGCAGGGCGGCGGCGTACATGAAGGGATGGCGCCGTCCGAGCCTGGACCGGTGATTGTCGGTCCATTGCCCGATCAAGGGGTCGATCACCGCGTCGGCCACCATGGAGATCAGGAACGCCGACCCCACCCAGATGGCTGGCACGCCCAGCACGCGGCTGAAGTAGAGCTGCACGACCGAGGCGGAGAGGACCGCCAGGACCACGCCCATGGCCACCGAGCCGACGCCGTAGGTGATCTTGATGGACGTTGGAAGCGGCGGCGGTGCGACCGACAGGCTCACGGTCGTTGGGCTCTATGAAGCCCGAAGGCTGCGGCCCTGACGCTTGACGCCATACTGTCCTCCCGTCGCGCGCGCCCGCGACTTGTCGTCGGACTTCCTGGAGCCGTGGTCGCGGCGCCTGCCCGATCCTTGTCCGGGGACCGTGGGGTAGGCTCTGGGAGGCGTCAACGGTTTTGATCTTACATCGTAGACAGGTCTCTTCGCCGAGCGCGATGAGGCTAAATTCCTCCACAAATACAAAGGGCGCGTCCTTGCGGACGCGCCCCCTGAACCGGAAGTTCTAAGAAGGTCTAGAAGCGGTACTGCAGTTCGATGCCGTAGGTCCGGGGCGGGGTGATCACGTAGGACTGGGTGATCGAACCCGGCCCGATGCCCGTGCCGGTGAGCAGGCCGTTGGTGGTGGTGGCCGTGGCCGGATTGCCCGCGACAATCGGGTTGCTCGTGCCCTGGCTCGCCGCGATGACGTTGTTGGCGTAGAGGCCGCTGTTCCGCCCGCCACCCGCGCCGCCGTCGTAGCCGAGGGTGTTGCCGATGTTTTTGACGTAGGCGATCACCGTGTACTTGTTGTCCTTGTCCTTCCAGGTAATCCGCGCATCCACCTGATCCCACGACGGCGAGGCGTCGTAGGCCCGCGTGAAGAAGCTGGGGTACTGCTTGTCGCGCCAGACGTAGCTGACCGACGGGCTCAGCGAACCCTTCTCGAAGTTCCAGGTGTAGAGGAAGTTGACCGCCACCTTGTTCTTCGCCGCCTGCGGCAGCTCATTGCCGCTGAGGTTCTGCGGCCGTTGCACGAAGCCCGTGTTGTTGTCGCAGAGCGGGTTCGGCAGCGGGTTAGCCGCGGTGACCGTGCTTCCGGTGCCGGTGCACTTCACCAGCGCGCCGGGCGTCACCGGCTTGGCGCCGGGCTGCACGGCCAACGGGTCGGCCGGATCGACCACGTTGGTCAGGCCGGTGACGCGGGTTGGGTTGTAGCCGTAGGTAAACAGGATCCGTAGGTTGTCGATCGGAGTCCAGGTGGTCTCCAGCTCGATACCCTCGGACACCGCCTTGGGGATGTCGATATAGCCGCTGGCGCTGGTCGCCAGGGCGCCGGTGTTGTTCACCACGGTCAGCGGGGCCTGGTAGTTCTGGAAGTCGTAGTAGAAGCCCGCCAGGTCGACCTGCAGGTTGTGGCCGATCGTCATCTTGATGCCGGCTTCGTAGTCGTTGACGTGCTCGGGGTCGACGCAGGCGTTCGAGCCGAGGGTGGTGGTCACGCCGACGGCGCAGCCGCCTTCATTATAGCCGCGGTTGTAGCGGGCGTAGACCATGGTGTCCTTGGTCGGCTCCCACTGCAGGCCGGCGGTGCCGGTGGTCGCCTGAGATTCAAGGTCGTACTTGCGGTGGCCGTAGCCGTCCGGCGTGAACCAGACGCCGGCGGTGGTGGCGTGAGCCCCACCGACCACGCCCTTGGGCGGCGCAATCGGCGCACCGCCGGCCAGCAGGCTCTGCAGCGGCCCGTAGGCGAGCGAGGCGGTGATGTCGACGACCGGGGTGAAGCTGCCCAGCGATTCCGGCGTGGTGCCGCAAGGCGTGGTGGCGAAGCACAGGGTGCGGTTGTCTTCCTGCCCGAACAGGTGGTCGTGGGTCCAGCGCAGGCCGAGCGTCGCCTTCCAGCTGTCAGTGAACTTCCAGTCGAGTTGGCCGAACACCGCATAGGATTCGTTCTGGAACGACGAGCGGTCGTCGAACAGCCGGCTGGCGAAGGGCAGGGGGACGGCCCCGCCGGGAATGAGCGACGGCACCGCGGCGACCACGGCCGAGCCGTTGGAGAGCTGCGGCTGCTGCTGCAGGGTCGTATATTCCGGCTGCCGGATGCCCTCGCGGTAGTAGTAGAGGCCGCCCAGCCACTGCAGCGCGCCATTGCCGGTCGACGAGAAGTCGATCTCGTGGCTGATATTGTGGAAGTTCTCCTGATAGGTCTGGTCGTAACGCGGGAAGATCTTCAGAGGCGTACAGACCCCCAGAGTCACGAACAGCGTCGAGCAGGTGCCCGTGCCGCTGATCGGAATGACGTAGGAGGAGATGGACCCCGATCCGTTGTCCGAAATCAGCGTGTAGTGGTAGTTGTTGCCGCCGACGATGTACTTCGTGTCGAAGCCGTCGGCGTGCCAGGTGAAGTTGGCGCTGATGATATAGGTGTCATCCAGCGAGACGCTCTGCGGGATGTTGGACGCGAAATCGCGGGGATTCTTCGAGGCCGGGTTGACGCAGCCGAGCGGCGAGGTGTTGACCACCTGGGTCACCACGCCGCCGGGGGAGCAGGCAAACCCGGCGTTCCCCAGCAGACCGCCGAATTCGGCGAAGTTGAACGGCCCCGGCGAATAGCCGGCGCGCGCGCCCGGTCCGCCGCCGCCGTTGTTCCAGCCGGCGATGTCCGCCTTGATCCAGCCGTCGGCGTGCTCGCCGAACTTCGCCTGCAGTTGGCCTTCGATGAAGTAGGTGTCGATCACGTTGCCTTCAGTGGGCATGCCGGGAACGATGTTGGTGAAATAGCCCTGGCTCTGCTTTTCCCAGTTCCCCGCCAGGCGGTACTGCAGGTCGGGCGCGAGCGGACCGGAAACCGCGGCTTCCACCAGGAAGTGGCGGTAGTTCTCGAAGCGGGCGCGGATTTCCGCGTAGGGATCTTCGGTCGGGTGCTTGGAGATCACGTTGATCGCGCCGCCGATCGAGTTGCGGCCGTACAGCGTGCCTTGCGGGCCCGCCAGCACCTCGACCCGGTCGGTGAAGATCGGCGACTTGCCGGCGGTCACCGTGGATTTGGTGAAGATGCCGTCGTCATAGACCGCGACGGACGTGGCCAGGGCCTGCTGGTTCGACAAACGGCCGATGCCGCGGAGCGAGGCGCGGTCATTGGCGCTGGTGTAGGCCAGACCCGGCGTGAAGTTGGTCATGTCCTGGATGGTGTTGATGCCGATCAGGTCACGGTTGGCGGAGGTGAACGCGGTGATCGCCACCGGCACGTCTTGCAGATTCTGGCTCCGCTTTTCGGCGGTGACCACCAGTTCCTCGATGGTGTTGGAGGCCGCCGCCGTGGTCGAGGACTTCGACTGGGCGTGGGCGGATGATCCGAGAGCGGCGGCGATCAGCAGCGCGCTTGACGCCAAAAGGCGAACCTTGTGTTGCAACGTAACCTCCCCAGTGGCCGACTAGGCCCTTGATTAAACTCAATGTTTCCTGTGCGTTGATCCATGTTCGGCGACCGGGCGCGCAGCCTTTGGGGCTGCGGGCCTGGCTGGCGGCGCCGCCATGGACGTCTTTGATTTCAATTGGTTCGGTCGGGTGAAGGACGCGCAAGCCACAGCGCCGCGAAGCGTTCTCACGCCCGCGAGCTCAGCCTGAAGGCCGCCCCCTGCCCCCATAACGTTCTCCCTGCCGCGCTTTTGGCGGCTTGCGTCGGGCGTTTCTGCGGTGGAATCCGCAGCCGTCCGATCCTATTGTTCGCCGAACCTGCGGTAGGGCTAGCGCAGCGTCAACGCCTTTTGGCCATTTCGGCCTCGCAATATTCAAAAAGTCGGCATGGCCGCCACAGATTCGCCCCAAAGAAACAAGGCGGCGCCAAGCGCAAAAACAAGGGGCGCGCCCTCGCGGACGCGCCCCTCCAAGTCTCGGCAGGCCGGGGAAGTCCCCGGAAACTGCGTTGGTTAGAAGCGGTATTGGACCTCGACGCCGAAGGTGCGCGGCGGGGTCAGATTGTAGGTGGTGTCGATCCCGTTGAAGGTCGCGTTGCGCTGCACGGCGTTGAAACCGCCGCCCGGCAGGGTCGCCGCGAGGCCCGGCGTCAGGCCGGCCGCCGCGATGGTGGCCGCCGAGTAGACGCCGGTGAGGCGGGAGCCGGAGGCGCCGCCGTCATAGCCCAGCTGATCGAAGACGTTCTTGGCGAACGCGATGACCGTGTAGCGGTTGTCCTTGTCCTTCCAGGTCAGGCGCAGGTCCGTCTGATCCCAGGACGGCGCTTCGTTGTAGGAGCGCTGGAACAGGGTGCCGTACTGCTTGTCCCGCCAGATGTAGCTGACTTCCGGGGTCAGCGTGCCCGCTTCGAATTCGAAGGCGTAGGTCACGGCCAGCGAAATCTTGTTGCGGGGGATCTGCGGCAGGCTGTTGCCGCTCAGGTCCTGCGGGCGCTGCACCATGCCGGTGAAGACGTCGCAGAGCCCGTTCGGATTCGGGTTCGGGTTCGGCGAGGTCGCCGAGGTGCCCGTGCAGGTCGCCAGCGCGGTCAGCGGCTTGGCGCCGGGCGCCAGGGCTTCCGGGTCATTGGGGTCGATGACGTTCTTCAGCGACTTAATGTAGGCGTCGTTGAAGGAGTAGTTGAACAGCACGTTCAGGTGGTCGACGGGCGCCCAGACGGTTTCCAGCTCGAAGCCGCGGCTGACCGCTTTCGGGATGTTGACGTACTGGCTCTGGCTCACGGCCAGGTTGCCCGTGTTCGACGGCACGTTGAGCGGGGCCTGGAAGCCGTCCAGGTCTTCCCAGAAGAGCGCCAGGTTCACCTGCAGCGTCTTGTTGAAGAAGTCCTTCTTGATGCCGGCTTCGTAGTCGTTCTCGTGTTCGGCGTCGGTGAACGGGAAGGCGCCGAGCACGCTGGTGACGCCGGAGTTGAAGCCGCCCATCAGATAGCCGCGGCTGTAGCGGGCGTAGAGCATGGTGCCGGCGCTCGGATCCCACTGGAGGCCGGCGGTGCCGGTGGTCGCCGACCAGCTGTGGTCGTAGGCGCGGTGCGCGAAGCCGTCGGGCGTGAAGGTCACGCCGCTGCCGAACACGCCGCCCGGCACGACGCCGGTCGGCAGGCTGCCCAGGTTGACGACGCCGGCCGTCACGTCCACCGGCGGGGTGAAGGTCTGGCCGAGCAGCTGCGGCGAGGACCCGCTGAGGCAGGCGCTCGGTCCGAAGCAGATGACCCGCACGGCTTCGGTGCCGGTCAGCTTGTCGTGGCTGTAGCGCAGGCCAAGGGTGGCCTTCAGGGTGTCGGTGAACTTCCAGTCCAGCTGGCCGTAGGCCGCGTAGGATTCCGACTCGAACTGGGTGCGGTCGTCGTAGAGGCGGTTCTGGAAGTCCAGCCCCACCGGGCCGGTCAGCGCCGCGGCGGCCGGGGTGATCGGGCCGGACAGTTGCGGCTGGTTGGGCATGGTCGTGAAGACCGGCTGCTTGTAGCCTTCCTTGTAGTAGTAGAGGCCGCCCAGCCACTGCAGCGCGCCGTTGCCCGTCGAGGCGACGTTAATTTCGTGGCTGATGTTGTGATAGTCCTCGGCGTAGGTCGAGGACTGCAGCGGGAAGATCGACAGCGGCAGGCAGGAGCCGCCGCCCGCGTTGGTCGCCGGGCAACCCTGCGCCGCGACGGGCAGAGCCGGATTGAACGCCGCCACCGGGATCTGGAACGAGCTGATCGAGCCGTCGTTCGAGTTATCCTGGAACAGGGTGTAGTGGTAGTTGATCCCGCCGCCGATGTACTTCACGTCGAAATTGTCGAAGTGATAGGTGTAGGTGGCCGCGATCCCATAGGCGTCATCGAGCGACACGGACTGGGCGATGTTGTTGGCGAAGCTGCGGTGATCGCCGCTGTTCGCGGGGTTCACGCAGCCCTGCGGGCTGGTGTTCACGACGTTCAGGACGCCCGAACCGGGCGCGCAGGCGTAGCCCGCGTTGATGTTCTGAGCGCCGTATTCGCCAAAGCCGATCTGGCCGTTGGTGTAGCCCGAGCGCGCGCCCGGTCCGCCGCCGCCGTTGTTCCAGCCGGTGATATAGGCCTTCACCCAGCCGTCGGCGTGCTCGCCGAACTTCGCCTGGAGTTGGCCTTCCAGGTAGTACTGGTCGATGACATTGCCTTCCGACGGCATGCCCGGGACGATGTTCTTGAAGTAGCCGTCGGCCTGCTTTTCCCAGTTGCCGGCGATGCGGTACTGCAGGTCGGGCGCCAGCGGGCCGGAGACGGCGGCTTCCAGCAGGGTGTGGCCGTAGTTGCCGATGGTCGCGCGGACTTCGCCGTAGGGGTCCTCGGTCGGGCGCTTGGAGATGACGTTGATCGCGCCGCCCAGCGAGTTGCGGCCGTAGAGCGTGCCCTGCGGCCCGCGCAGCACTTCCACCCGGTCGGTGAAGATCGGCGACTTGCCGGCGGTCACCGTCGAGGTGGTGTAGATGCCGTCGTCGTAGACCGCGACGGGCACGGCGACCGGGTGGGCGTTGGTCAGGCGGCCGATGCCGCGGATGGACGCCCGGTCATTGGCGCTGGTGTAGTTCAGGCCCGGCGTGAAGTTGGTCATGTCCTGGATGGACGTGATGCCCAGGAGGTCGCGCTTCTCCGACGTGAAGGCCGAGATGGCGACGGGGACGTCCTGCAGGCTCTGCGACCGCTTTTCGGCGGTGACGACCAATTCCTCGATGGTGTTGCTCGCGGCGGCGACCGCGGCGGGCTTGGTCTGAGCGTGGACCGATGAGCTGAGCGCGATCGCGAACAGCGCGGCGCCAGACGCCAAAAGGCGAACTTTGTTATTCAATTGTACCTCCCCAGTAGCCCAGCGGGCCAGGAATGAAACCAGCGGATTTTTTTTTGTTCCACTGGCTCAGCCGTACCGAGGCGTCAACTCCCCTGAGGCAAAAATACAACCACTTTTCGAAAACACGGTTTGCCGAAAAATGACAGTTTCGAGGCTTTTTTGCAGGTCATTCAAAAAAGCGGTGTGTAACAACGTTCGCCCGTTGATACCGAATGCAACCTCAGGGTTGCTCCGGCATGGTCAGCACGATCTTGCCGACGTGGGCGCCGTCCTCGAGGTGGGCGTGCGCCTTGGCCGCCTGCGCCAGGGGAAAGGTCGCGTCCACCTGGGGGAGGACCTCGCCGGCCTCGATCCACGGCCAGACCAAGGCCTCGACGGCGGCGGCCAGCCGGGCCTTCTCGTCGGGGTTGCGGGGCCGCAGCGTCGAGCCGGTGACGACGCCGCGCTTCTGCATCAGCCGTCCGATGGGCAGGCTGACTTCGCCGCCGCCCAGGCTGGCGATGAACACAATGCGGCCATCGATTTTTAGCGCGTCGAGGTCCTTGGCGAAGTAGTCGCCGCCGACCATGTCGAGAACGACATCGGCGCCGCCTTCCTTTTTGGCGACCTCGGCGAAATCCTCGGTCTTGGCGTCCACGGCCACGTCCGCGCCCAGCTTGCGGGCCGTCTGAGCCTTGTCGGCGCCGCGGGCGGTGGCGATCACCTTGGCGCCGTGGGCCTTGGCCATTTGGATCGCCGTGGTGCCGATGCCGGACGTGGCGCCGTGCACCATCAGGGTCTCGCCGCTCCGCAGCCGGCCGTGTTCGAAGACGTTGGCGAAGACCGTGAACACCGTCTCGGGCAGGGCCGCGGCCTGGATGAAGTCCAGGCCCTTGGGAATCGGCAGGGCGTGGCGCGCGTCGCAGACGGCGTATTCCGCATAGCCGCCGCCGCCGAGCAGCGCGCAGACCCTGTCGCCGGCCTTCCAGCGGCCCGCGGCCCCGGGTCCAATGGCCACCACTTCGCCGGCCACCTCAAGGCCCATGGTCTCCGGGGAGCCCGGCGGCGGCGGATAGAAGCCCAGGCGCTGGATGATGTCCGGCCGATTGATCCCGGCGGCGTGGACGCGGATCAGGATCTGGCCCTCCTTGGGCTCCGGCCGGGGGATCTGCACGGCCTTGAGGGCCTCGGCGGGACCTTTGCCGCCCTCGATGGCGATCACGGTCATCATCTCAGTCATGTGGACGGCTCCGGCAAAGCTGTTAGCGCCGCGGTTGCAGAAACTTGCACTCGCCGCGCGTGCGCGGTCAGATAGCGCCCCATCGGGGAACCGGAAAGGTAAAGCCCGTCATGGAAGAACCTGCGGAAGTCCGAGTTGGCCGCGGCCAGCGCCTCATCGAGGCGGTTCGTGAGGATCTGGAGCTGTTCGGGGTCGCCGAACTGGAAGAGCGGATCGAGGTGCTGCAGTCGGAAATCGCCCGCTGCCAGGCGCAGATCGACCGCAAGCGGGCCGGCCGCGCGGCCGCCGACGCCCTGTTCGGCGCGGGGCCAAGTTGATTGCGGGCTGATCTGCCGCACCCTCGCCGCCGCCAATTCGCCCAGATCGGTTGGCCAGATCGCCTTTCACGGGTTTTTTGGTCCAATCTGGCTGGCATGCGGGTTGCACAGACGGTTTTCCGCGACCGTTTGGCGGGCTTTCGTGTAGGTTGAGCATCCCATGAGTGATCTGAACGCCTCTTCGACGTCCAAAGCCGCGGGCCCCTGGCGGGCCGAGGTGATCCAGGATTTCGCGCGCTCGGAACTGTTCCAGCGCACCTTCCAGGAGGGCATGGACCTCGTGGAGGAGACCGCCGGCTATCTCGACGGCGCCGGCCGCCAGGCCTCCAAGCTGCTCTCCCGCAACGCAGCGCTGGCCTATGCCGCCGAGAGCATGCGGCTGACCACGCGCCTGATGCAGGTGGCGTCCTGGCTGCTCGTGCAGCGCGCCGTGCGCGAAGGCGACATGCCGCCGGACGCGGCCTGCGAGGAACGCTACCGGCTGGCCGCGCAGGACGTCTGCCGCTCAGCCGGGGACAACGAGGGGCTGCCCGGCGAACTGGTGACCCTGCTGGACCGCTCGGAGCGCCTCTACGAACGCGTCCGCCACCTTGACCGGCGGATGTATGTGGAACACGAGGCCGACGAGGCGCCGCACCCGGTGCTGTCGCAGCAGGACCGCCTGAAGAGCGCGTTCGGGCTCTAGCGCCCGCGACCCATCGATCTTGAAATGCAGAACGCCGCGGGGACGACCCGCGGCGTTGCTGTTTTGGGATAGTGCGTTCGCTGGATCCCCGCTTTCGCGGGGATGACTCGCTACGCGGTCACTTCCGCGTAAAGCCGCCGAACTTGGCGTTGAAGCGCGACACGCGGCCGCCGCGGTCGAGCATCTGGTGGCCGCCGCCGGTCCAGGCCGGGTGGGTCTTGGGATCGATGTCGAGGTTCAGCGTCGCGCCTTCCTTCCCGTAGGTGGAACGGGTCTGGTAGCTCGTGCCGTCCGTCATCACCACGGTGATGAAGTGATAGTCCGGATGGGTGTCTTGTTTCATCGGATGGGCGCCTGCTCTAAAGGAGCGTCGAATGAGATTTGAACGTCCGCCCGCGAGGGGGCCGTTCGAGGAAGCCGGGCGTATAGAGAAACGCCGGCCCAAATGCAAGGTGCGAGCGTCCCATGAGTGAGCCCCCGGTTGCTGAGTTGGGGGTCGAGCTGGGAGGCGAGGCCAACGTCGCCGGCCGGCCGACCGCCGGCCAGGCGCTCGCCCAGTCGATCGATGAGGCGGCGGCGCGCCGTGGCAAGAGCCGCAATATCCGCGCGCTCGGCCACCTGATCCCCTATGCGGCGGGGCACCGCAGCGACGCGCTGGCCGCCGGCTTCTTCCTGATCACCGCCTCCATCGCGACGCTCGGCATGACCGGCGCGGTGCGCTTCCTGGTGGACGAGCTGAACGCCGCGCGCACGGCGCACGCGCCGGCGGCCAGCGTCGCGCCCTGGTTCTGGGGCCTGGGCGGCGTCGCCATCGCCTTGGCGCTGTCCTCGGCGCTGCGCTACTTCTTCGTCACCAAGCTGGGCGAGCGGATCGTCGCGGACCTGCGCAAGGCCGTCTACGCCCACATCCTGTCGCTGGACCCGGCCTTTTTCCTCATGACCCGGACCGGCGAGGTGCTGTCGCGCCTGACCACCGACATCCAGATCGTCGAGAACCTGCTGACCACCTCGATCTCGGTTTCGCTGCGCAACATCCTGATGCTGATCGGCGGCATGGGCTACATGCTGATCGTCAGCCCCAAGCTCACCGGCCTGATCCTCTTGACCTTCCCGGTGGTGATCGCGCCGCTCTTCCTGTTCGGCCGCCGCGTGCGCACGCTCACCGCCTCGACCCAGGACCAGTTCGCCCGCGCCGTCGGCCACGCCGGCGAGACCCTGGATGCGCTGGAAATTGTCCAGGCCTTCGGACGCGAGGCGGCGGGCGCGGCGCGGTTCGGCGAGGCGGTGGAAAATTCCTTTCGCACGTCCCTGCGCCGGATGAGCGCGCGTGCGGTGATGACCGCCGCGGTGATCACGCTGATCTTCGGGGGCATCGTCTGGATCCTGTGGCTTGGGGTGAACTTCGTCTTCAAGGGCGAGCTCACCTGGGGGACCTTCGTGCAGTTCGCCCTCTTGGCCGTGGTCACCGCCAGTTCCGTCGGCGCGCTTGGCGAAAGCTGGGGCGACGTGCAGAAGGCGGCCGGGGCCATGGAGCGGGTCTCGGAGCTTCTCGCCGCCAAGCCCGGCATCGCCGCGCCCAGCCATCCCATCGCGTTGGCCAACCCGCCGCGCGGCGAGGTGGCGCTGGAGAACGTCACCTTCGCCTATCCGGGTCGCCCGGACCTGCCGGCCCTCAAGGGCTTTTCGCTCGCGGTGAAGCCCGGCGAGCGGGTGGCGCTGGTCGGCCCGTCGGGCGCCGGCAAGAGCACGGTCTTCCGCCTCTTGCTGCGCTTCTACGATCCGCAGGCCGGCCGCGTGCTGCTGGACGGGGTCGACGTGCGCGACGCCGACCCGGTGGAGGTCCGCGCCCGCATGGCGCTCGTGGCGCAGGAATCGCCGCTGTTTTCCGGCACGGCCCTGGAGAACGTCCGCTTCGGCCGCGAGAGCGCCACCCTCGAAGAGGTGCAGGCCGCCGTCCGGGCCGCCCAGGCCGAGCACTTCCTGGCCGCCCTGCCGCAGGGGTTGGACACCCAGATCGGCGAGCGCGCCCGCAGCCTCTCCGGCGGCCAGCGCCAACGCCTGGCCATCGCCCGCGCGCTGGTCCGCCACGCGCCGATCCTGCTGCTCGACGAGGCGACCAGCGCGCTGGACGCCGAAAACGAGCGGCTGGTGCAGCTGGCGCTGGACGAGGCCATGGTCGGCCACACCACCCTCGTCATCGCGCATCGCCTCGCGACCGTGCTCAAGGCCGACCGCATCGTGGTGATGGACGAAGGCCGCGTGGTCGAGACCGGCACCCACCACGAGCTGGTGGCCAAGAACGGGCTTTATGCCCGGCTGGCGTCGCTGCAGTTCGGGGAAGCGGCCTAGGGAATCGGCTCGGGCGCCAGCATCACGTTCAGCTCCTTGTCCGCCTCACCGGCGAGAGAGGCGCAGAGCAGTTCGGCGTGGTCTGTCGCCGAGGCGTTCTTGAAGTAGTGCACGGTGACGCCCGGCGGCTCGTAGGTGACCGTGCCTGTGGCGGCCAGGCGCTCGGGCGCGTCGCCGATCTTCACCCGGAACTGACCCTTCGAGATGAAGCAGACCACAGGCACGGTGTGCTTGTGGGTCGGCATGGCCTGGCCGGGCAGGAAGTCGACCCGGTTGGTCTCGACGCGGTCGACCTGCTTGCCCGGCGCGATGGGGATCACCGCCAGCGGATTGCGCGTGGGGATCGGCGGAGCGGCGGGCAATTGGGCGTGCGCCGCCGAGGCCAGCAGGGCGCTTGCGGCGGCCAGCGCGAGAAGCCGTCTCATCCGCGCGCCTTCGCCCAGAGCCCGGGGAAATCGCTGAACAGGCCGTCGACGCCGGCCGCGAGCAGGGCCTTGTAGAGCGCGTCCACGTCGCCGTGCGCCGCCGGATCGGTCCCGATGTGCAGCTTGGGCGGCAGGAAGGCGTTCTCGGCCCGCACCGTATAGGGATGCACGGCGATGCCGGCGGCGTGGGCGTCCTTCACCAGGGCGGTCGCGGGGCCGAGGCCCCCATCCACCGTGGGGATCACCTGGGTGTAGTCCGGCCCCACGCCGTGGGCGTAGGTGGCGATGGTCTTCATGCCCGAGGCCGAGACCATGTCCTTATAGGGGGTGGATTTGGAATCGGTGGGCGCGCCGCCGCCCGACGTCAGCTGGATTCGCTGGCACTTCACCAGGCCCATCATGGTCTTCAGCGGCAGGACGTCGAAGCACTGGATGAAGACCGGCGCGGTCTCGCTGTTCAGGCCGTTCTTCTTGAGGATATCGGCGAGGCGGCCCTCCATCTTCAGGCCCAGCGCCTCGAAGTGGCTGGCGTGCTTCAGCTCCGGATAGGTGCCGATCACGCGACCCAGCCGCTTGCTCTCGGACTTCGCCAGGTCGATGACCTCCTGGTAGGTCGGGATCTGCTCCTGGCCGTCGTAGGCGGCGCTGCCGGGCCTAAGTTTCGGCAGGCGCTCGCGGCAGCGGATGGTCTTCAGCTCGGCCAGCGTGAAGTCCTCGGTGAACCAGCCGGTGACCTTCTGGCCCTGCACGTCCTTGGTGGCCTTGCGCGAGGCGAACTCCGGCCGGTTGGCCACGTCGGTGGTCTGGCTGATCTCGTTCTCGTGGCGCACCACCAGGTGGCCGTCCTTGGTCACCTCCAGGTCCGGCTCGATGAAGTCCGCGCCCTCGGCGATCGCCTGGCGGAAAGCCAGCAGCGTCGATTCCGGCCGCTCGCCGCTGGCGCCCCGGTGGGCGATGACCAGCGGCGTCTTCTTGAAGCCCATGGAGGGCGGCATGGCCCAGCTCGGGGCGGGCAGGGCGGCGGCGGCGGCCGCGGACGCGGCGCCGGCCCCAAAGGTCCGGCGGTTGATATCCATGAGCCTCCCCTAAGTGCTTCGTGTGACAGTCCGTCAGCCGCCTGGGGAAGGCAATGGCGCCTATTTCGCCGCTTGGCGCAGGCGTTCCAGGATCTGCGGCTGGAGTTCCAGGTTGCCGGCGCAGACCGAGCCCGTCCCCAGCACGTCGTCCTCGCCGGCGGCGTTGGTGACGCGGCCGCCGGCCTCGGTCACCAGCAGGATGCCCGCCGCGAGGTCCCAGGCGTTCAGGTCGCGCTCCCAGTAGCCGTCGTAGCGGCCGGCCGCGACCCAGGCGAGGTCCAGCGCCGCGGCGCCGAAGCGGCGGACGCCCGCGACCCGCTGGCTGATCTGGTGCAGCTCCTTCAGGAAGGTGGCGTGCTGGCCATGGCCCAGGAACGGGATGCCGGTCGCCAGCACCGCCTCGTCCATCCGGGTGCGCGCGGCGACCCGCAGGCGCTTGTCGTTGAGGAAGCAGCCCTTGCCCTTCTCGGCCCAGAACAGCTCGTTGGTCACCGGATTGTAGGTCACCGCCGCGACGATCGCGCCCTCCCGCTGCAGGGCGATGTTGATCGCGAAGTGCGGAATGGCGTGCAGGAAGTTGGTGGTGCCGTCGAGCGGGTCGACGATCCAGGTGTGGGTCTTGTCGGTGCCTTCGATCATCCCGCGCTCTTCGCCCAGGAAGCCGTAGCCGGGGCGCGCCTTCTGCAGGGCTTCGAAGATCGCCTGCTCGGCCTTGAGGTCGGCGGCGGAGACGAAGTCGGCAGGCGCCTTCTTGGCCACCTGCAGCTCGGCCAGTTCGCCGAAGTCGCGGTTGAGGCCGCGCGCCGCCTTGCGGGCAGCGTCGCTCATGACCTTCAGGAGGGCGGATTGCGTGCTCACGGTTTGAAAGATCTCGGCAGGGCTAGAGGGCGCGGAACCTAGTGGCCGCTCAGCAGGCGCGCAAGCCGCTCGACTAGTGTAGAATGCGTGTCAGTTGAAAATGGGGGGTAACTGATGGAAAAGGTTGAGTGTTCGGTTGGTCGTATGCTGTGGGCCCTTTGGGGCCACTTGATGCCTTATGATCGCGATGACGGCTATTGGTCTGAGGTCGCGAAGGTGCGCATCGGCTTCGAAGTTCGTCGCGATCCGTCGCTGGCGACTGCGAGCGAGATGTTGCAGTTCCGCATTTGGAACTGGGCTTTCAACGTGCGTGAGAGGGCGCTAGCAGCCTAGTCACGGTCGCCTACGCCAAGCGCGATCTCGGCGTTGAAGGCTTTCACCGCCGCGGCGGGCCCCTCGCCGTAGCTCCAGACACCGGCCGAGACGGCCAGGAAGTCGGCGCCTGCCGCGGCGATCTGCCGGGCGGTCGCGACGGTGATCCCGCCGATGGCGACGCAGGGGACGACCATGTCCGCCTGCCAGCCGGTGAGCAGTTCGGGGTCGGCGCGGGTGGCTGCGTCCTTGGTCGTGGTCGGGAAGAAGGCGCCGAAGGCCACATAGTCCGCGCCGCCCTCGGCGGCCTCCATGGCCAGGTGCAGGCTGTCGTGGCAGGTGACCCCGACCATGCGGCCCGGTCCGACCGCCCGGCGGGCCTCGGCGAGCGTCGCGTCTCCCTGGCCGATGTGGACACCGTCGCAGCCCAGCCGCGCGGCGAGATCCGGCCGGTCGTTCAGGATCACCGCGACGCCGCGCGACGCCGCGATCGGCATGAGGGCGTCGACTGCGGCGGCGACGATCTCATCGCCCACGTCCTTCAGCCGGATCTGCAGGGCGGCCACGTCGCCGGCGTCCAGCGCGTGCGCCAAGGTGCGGCCGAAGCCCGCCAGGTCGTCGAGCCTGGGCGGGGTGATCAGATAGAGGCGGCAGAGCGGCGTCTGAGCGTCTTGGGCCATGGGCCGGTGTTAGGCCGCCCCCGCGGCGCCCTCAAGCGACAAGCGGGCGCGCGGGACGCGACGCCCAAGGAATCGATCGATTTCCTCGCGACCCAGCTTGCCCTGTCGCGCGGCCTGGGCGAACAGAACGTCCTGCAGAGCGCGATGGGCGACCTCGGCGACAGCTGAGCCGCCGGCCCGTCGGAACTCTGGCCGCGCCCGCGGATTTTGGTTTCAAGGGCGCCAAGGAGGTGGGACCCAAGCCATGCCAGCCAATCCCGTCCGCGGGGCTGTCGATAGCCTCGCCAACAGCCGTGGCCGCTCGGCCCAGCATATCGCCATCGGCGTCGGCCTGACGGTGGGCGCGGTGGCGATCTCGGCGCTGGTGGCGCGGCTGAATGCGCCGCCACAGGACGACTACGAGGCCTATTCCGACTACGACGCCCCGGTGATGGTCGCGGTCGAGCCCCGCTCCAAGGTGTTCGCCACCCTGTGGCCGCCGCTGTTCATGGCGCTCACGCTGTCGGGCCTGCGCATCTGGAATGCGCCGAAGAGCGCGGCGCGCACCCAGGCGCTGACGCTGTGGGGCGCGGTGCAGGCGCTGAACGCGGTCTGGATGGCGCTGGGGCCCAAGAAGCTCGGCGGCCAGCTGGCCACCGCCATCGCCTCGTTCGGCACCGCCGGTGCCTACGTCTGGCGCGCGCGCCAGGTGGACGCGGCCTCGGCGAGCCTCGTCGCCCCCTACGTCGGCTGGATCGGCTTCGCCAATGTGCTGAGCGAGGGGCTGTCGCGGAAGGGCGGCGACGCCCGCACGATGCACTAGCCGCGCGCCGGGCTTCGCCATAGGCTCCCTGCCAACGATAAAACGGGTTGGGAGCGAGACGATGGTGGCGGCAGCAGCGGGCGCCGGGGCGCCTTCGCGCACCTCGACGGGCATGGTCATCGCCGGGGCGTCGGCGGGCACGGTCTTCGAGTGGTACGACTTCTTCCTCTACGGCTCGCTGGCGAGTGTGATCACCGAGCACTTCTTCTCAGGCGTGAACCCGACCACGGGCTACGTCTTCGCGCTCCTGGCCTTCGCCGCGGGCTTCGCCGTGCGGCCGTTCGGGGCGATCGTCTTCGGACGGCTGGGCGACCTCTGGGGCCGCAAGAACACCTTCCTGGTGACCATGACCCTGATGGGTCTCTCGACCTTCGCGGTGGGGCTGCTGCCGAGCTACGCCAGTTGGGGCGTGATCGCGCCGATCGCGCTGATCAGCCTGCGCCTGATCCAGGGCCTGGCGCTGGGCGGTGAGTACGGCGGGGCGGCCACCTACGTCGCCGAGCACGCGCCCGAGGGCAAGCGCGGCCTCTACACCAGTTGGATCCAGATCACCGCGACCTTCGGCCTGGCGCTCAGCCTGGCGGTGATCATCCTGGTCCGCACCCGGCTCGGGGAAGACGCCTTCAAGGACTGGGCGTGGCGGATCCCGTTCCTGGTCTCGGCCCTGCTGCTGCTGGTCTCGCTGTGGATTCGTCTGCGGCTCAACGAGAGCCCGATCTTCCAGAAGATGGTCGAGGACGGCACGACGTCCAAGGCGCCGCTGACCGAGAGCTTCGCCCGCTGGCCGAACCTGAAGCTGGTGATCCTGGCGCTGCTCGGCATGACCGCCGGCCAGGCGGTGGTCTGGTACACCGGCCAGTTCTACGCGCTCACCTTCCTCGAGAAGTTCCTCAAGATCGACGGGGTCATGACCAATGAGCTGGTGGCCGGCGCGCTGCTGCTCGCCGTGCCGTTCTTCGTGGTGTTCGGCTGGCTGTCCGACAAGATCGGCCGCAAACCCGTGATCCTGGCCGGGTGCCTGCTGGCCGCGCTGACCTACTTCCCGATCTTCAAGGCGATCACCGTGTCGGCCAATCCGGCGCTTGCCGCGGCCAGCGCGTCCGCGCCCGTGACCGTGGTGGCCGACCCGGCCGACTGCGCCTTCCAGTTCGACCCGATCGGCAAGAAGTCCTTCGCCTCCTCCTGCGACATCGCCAAGTCGACGCTGGCCAACGCCGGGGTCAGCTACAAGAACGAGGCGGCGCCCGCCGGCTCCGTGGCGGCGGTGAAGATCGGCGCGGCGTCGCTGCCGAGCTTCAAGGGCGAGACCCTATCGGCCGCCGAGCTCAAGACGCAGAAAGGCGCCTGGACCAAGGCGCTCGGCGCCGACCTGAAGGCCGCGGGCTATCCGGCCAAGGCCGACCCGGCAAAGATGAACGTGCCGCTGACGGTCTTCTGGCTCTGGCTGCTGGCCGTCTACGTGACCATGGTCTACGGCCCGGTCGCCGCGGCGCTCGTGGAAATGTTCCCGGCGCGGATCCGCTACACCTCCATGTCGCTGCCCTATCACATCGGCAACGGCTGGTTCGGCGGCTTCCTGACCCCGACCGCCTTCGCCATGGTGGTGGCCAGCGGCGACATCTATTTCGGCCTCTGGTTCCCGGTGGTGGTGGCCTCGGTGACCTTCGTGATCGGCCTGCTGTTCGTGAAAGAGATGAAGGGCGCGAAGATCGAGGACTAGGCGGCCGACACCTAGGGCTTAGGCCTGACCGGCAAAGGGACGCTACAGACGTCAGCGCCGCCGGGCGGCGCGGCGTAGAAGGCGTCCCGGCGGGTGCGCCGGCCCTCGATGACCTTGGTGAAGGTCGCGCTGTCCGTGCGCAGCGCCTGCAGCGAGACCTGCTCGGCGGCCGGCAGGTCGCTGCCCAGCCGCATCCGCGCCGGCGCGATATCGGCGGCCTTGAGGAAGCCGTTCGGCCCATCGCCTCTGGGCGTCACAGCCAGGATTTCCATGCCCTTCACCACGCGGCCGACCACCGTGAGGTTGCGGTCCAGGCGCCGGGCCGAGCCGATGACCGCATAGAGTTCCGCGCCGTTGCCGGTGTCGGGCGCGTTGTCGCGGGCGATGGCTACGGTTCCGTAGCAGTGGGTTAGCCAGGCGCGGCCGGTCTTGAGGTCTCGCGCCGCCGGGAAGCCATCCGCGAAGCCGGTCTGCGGCGCATAGGAGTCGGGGTCGGGGAGCGCGGTGAAGGCCAGGCCCTTGGCGGACCTGGTGAACTCGCCCGGCATCTTGCTGAGCGCCGAGCCGGAGGACGGCTTGGGGTCCTTGTCAGGCACGCCCCACTGGACGACGAAATTGTCCTGGGCGCGGACGAGGGCCACGTGATCGAAGAAGCCGGCGGCGATCAGGCGCTTGATGTTGTCGACATGGTTGGGGGCGAAGTCCGGCGCCATCTCGATCAGCACCTGACCCCTGGGCGTCTGCAGATAGAGCAGCCGCTCCTGGATGATCGGCCGCCAGTCCGAGGCCGGCGCCGCGGCGAGGACGTCGGCCACGGGCGGAGTCGGCGCCGGTGAGGCGAACGCCGGCGCGGCGAGCAGGGCGAGCGCGAGGACGGTGAATTTCATCAGGGGCCCCCAATGGCCGGCTCTAGAAGTCGTCCCGATCGATCCGGTCGTCATAGCCGTGGTTGGCCGAATAGAAGGCCAGCCACATCAGGAAGCCGGCGAGCGCTGCGGTGACGGCCACGCCGCCGACCACATAGGGCCAGATGGGGCCGAGCCCGCGCCAGCCATCGCCGATCTTCGAGGCGGCGAAGAAGGCCCATCCGCAGAACAGGGCGAAGCCCGCGAGCCCGGCGAAGGCCAGGGCATAGACGATGTAGTGCCGGCGCATATGCGACCAAGTCCCCTCGGCCGCAGGCGGTTCCTGTCCTTCCGGACTCTTTGGGGGGCTATTCCGCGGCGTGGCGGGTCAGGCCGATCTTGGCGGCCAGCTCCCCCGACGCATAGCGCTTGGCCATGACGGCCATCGGCAGGGGCGTGATCTTGCCGGCCCAGCCGGCGGAGCCGAACTCCTCCATCCGCTGGCGGCAGACCGCGCGCATCGCATCCATCGCGGGCTTCAGATATTTGCGCGGATCGAACTCGCCGGGGTTCTCGGCGAAGACCTTGCGGATGGCGCCGGTCATGGCCATGCGGTTGTCGGTGTCGATGTTGATCTTGCGCACGCCGTGCTTGATGCCGCGTTGGATCTCTTCCACCGGCACGCCCCAGGTCTGAGGCATCTCGCCGCCGTACTGGTTGATGATGTCCTGCAGGTCCTGCGGCACCGACGAGGAGCCGTGCATCACCAGATGGGTGTTGGGCAGCCGCTGGTGGATCTCCTCGATCACGTTCATGGCCAGCACGTCGCCGTCCGGCTGCCTCGTGAACTTGTAGGCGCCGTGGCTGGTGCCCATGGCGATGGCCAGCGCATCCACCTGGGTGGCCTTCACGAACTCGACGGCCTGATCCGGGTCGGTCAGCAGCTGGTCGTGGCCGAGCTTGCCCTCGAAGCCGTGGCCGTCTTCCTTCTCGCCCATGCCGGTCTCGAGGCTGCCCAGCACGCCGAGTTCGCCCTCGACGCTCGCGCCGACCCAGTGGGCCATGTCGCAGACCGCCTTGGTCACCGCGACGTTGTAGTCGTAGTCGGCGGGCGTCTTGCCGTCGGCCTTCAGTGAGCCGTCCATCATCACGCTGGTGAAGCCGAACTGGATGGCCGTGGCGCAGGTCGCCTCGTTGTTCCCGTGGTCCTGGTGCATGCAGATCGGGATGTGCGGGTACATCTCCGCCAGCGCATCGATCAGGTGCTTGAGCACGATGTCGTTGGCGTAGGACCGCGCGCCGCGGCTGGCCTGGATGATCACCGGCGCGTCCACCGCGTCGGCCGCCTCCATGATGGCGAGGCCCTGTTCCATGTTGTTGATGTTGAAGGCCGGCACGCCATAGCTGTGCTCGGCGGCGTGGTCGAGAAGCTGTCGCAGAGTGATACGGGCCATGGTCTCTTCGCTCTTATCGTTCGCTATCGGGACAACGCCGCCACGCCGGGCAGGGTTTTGCCCTCCATCCATTCAAGGAACGCGCCGCCGGCTGTCGAGACGAAGGTGAAGTCGCCGACGACGCCTGCCGCGTTCAAGGCTGCTACGGTATCACCGCCGCCGGCCACGGCCACCAGCTTCCCGTCCCTCGCGAGTTTCGCCGCGTAGCGGGCCGCCTGCAGGGTGCCCTTGTCGAAGGGCGGCATCTCGAACACGCCCAGCGGGCCGTTCCAGATCAGGGTCTTGGAATTGGCCATGGCGCGGCAGAGACGCTCAACCGTCTCGGGGCCGGCGTCGAGGATGCGTTCGTCGTCGTCGATGGAGCCGGGATCGCGCACGCGGGCCGGCGCGCCTGGGGCCATCTTCTCGGCGACCACCACGTCCAGCGGCAGGAACAGCTTGCAGTTGTTCTGGCCCGCCAGGCGGATCACCTCGCGGGCGGTCTCGGCCAGCTCCTTTTCGCAGTAGGAGGCGCCGACGTCGTGGCCCTGGGCATAGAGGAAGGTGTTGGCCATGCCGCCGCCGATGGCGAGCTTGTCGAGCTTGGTCACCAGGTGGCGCAGCAGGTCGAGCTTGGTGGAGACCTTCGAGCCGCCGACGATGCCCAGCACCGGCCGCTCGGGGTTGCCCAGCGCCCGGTCCAGCGCATCCAGCTCCAGCCGCATCTGCTCGCCGGCATAGGCCGGCAGGCGGTGCGCCAGCGCCTCGGTCGAGGCGTGGGCGCGGTGGGCGGCGGAGAAGGCGTCGTTGACGTAAAGGTCGCCGTTGGCGGCGAGCGCGTCGGCGAACTTGCGCTCGTTCTTCTCCTCGCCCTCGTGGAAGCGGACGTTTTCCAGGAGCAGCACGTCGCCGGGCTGCATGGCGTTAACCGCCTCGCGCGCCTTGGGCCCGATGCAGTCGGGCGCAAAGGCTACTGGCACGCCCAGCACCTTCGACAGCGGCTCGACGATGGGTTTCAGGCTCATCGACGGCACGACCTTGCCCTTGGGCCGGTCGAAGTGGGCCAGCAGGATCACTTTGGCGCCGCCCGCGCGCAGTTTGTCGACCGTGGGCCTGGTGGCCCGAAGCCGGGTGTCGTCGGTGACCTTGCCGTCCTCCATGGGGACGTTGAGGTCCACCCGGACCAGCGCCCGCTTGCCCTGGAGTTCGGCGTCATCGAGCGTCCGGAACGCGGCCATGGGTCTTAGAGGAACTGCGCCACGGCGGCGGTGATGTCGGCCATCCGCGTCGAGAAGCCCCACTCGTTGTCGTACCAGCTGAGCACCCGGCCCAGGCCGCCTTCGACCATCTGGGTCTGCGGCAGGGCGACGGTGGAGGACGCGTCCACATGGTTGAAGTCGTGGCTGACCAGCGGGTCCTTGGTCACCGCCAATATGCCTTTCAGTGGGCCGAAGGCGGCGGCCTTTTCCATGGCCGCGTTGATCTCCTCCACCGTGACCTTACGGGTCGGCACGAAGTTCAGGTCCACCACCGAGACGTTGGGGGTCGGCACACGGATCGAGGAGCCGTCGAGCTTGCCCTTCAGCGCCGGGATCACCAGGCCCAGCGCCTTGGCCGCGCCGGTCGAGGTCGGGATCATCGACATGGCCGCGGCCCGGGCGCGGTAGAGGTCCTTGTGCATCGTGTCGAGCGTCGGCTGGTCGCCGGTGTAGGAGTGGATCGTGGTCATATACCCACGTTCAATTCCGCAGAGGCCTTGCAGCACATGCGCCACCGGCGCCAGGCAGTTGGTCGTGCAGGAGCCGTTGGAGATCACCAGGTCGTCGGCGGTGAGCGTGTCGTCGTTGACGCCCATGACGATGGTCTTGTCGGCGTTCTCGCCGGGCGCGCTGATGATCACGCGCTTGGCGCCGGCCTCGAGGTGGGCGGCGGCCTTATCGCGGGCCGTGAACAGGCCCGTGCATTCCAGCGCGATGTCGACCTTCAGGTCCTTGTGCGGCAGGTCCTTGGGGTCGCGGATCGCCGTGACCTTCATCTTGCCCGCGCCGGCGTCGATCCAGTCGTCGCCGGTGGTCACCGTTCCGGGGAAGCGGCCATGCACGCTGTCGTAGCGCAGCAGATGGGCGTTGGTCTCGACGGGCCCCAGGTCGTTGATCGCCACCACCTCGATGTCCGTGCGCCCATGTTCGACGATCGAGCGCAGGACCAGCCTGCCGATGCGGCCGAAACCATTGATGGCGACGCGGACGGTCATGAGACGGGGCTCCTGCGGTGGCTGTGGTGGCGCGGTTTCTTCAAGCCGGGGGCCTCGAAGTCAACCCCCGGCGCCAAACACTGAAGTAAGGACTTGACTATCCGCGGCCGTCACCATATCACTGAAGCCAACACTTCACTATTTGAGAGACGCCTCCATGCAAGCCCCGATCCACAACACCTTCGTCATCGAGCGGACCTATCCGGCCAAGCCGGCCCGGGTGTTCGCCGCCTTCGCCGATCCCGCGAAGAAGCGCCGCTGGTACGCCGAATCCGCCAACCACTCGATCGACAGCTTTGAGATGGAGTTCCGCGTCGGCGGGGCGGAGCGGAGCGCCTACCGCATGGGCGAGACCACCCCGTTCCCCGGCGTCGAGCTGGCCAACGAGGGCGCCTACTACGACATCGTGCCGGACCAGCGGGTGGTGGTCGGCACCGCGATGACGCTCGGCGGCGCGCGGATCTCGGTGGCCCTGATCACCTTCGAGTTCGAAGCGACCGCGGCCGGCACGAAACTGACCTGCACCCACCAGGCGGTGTTCTTCGAGAACTCCGGCGGCTGGGAGATGCGCGAGCGCGGCTGGCAGGCGCTGTTCGACCGGCTGGCGGCGGAGATCGCCTCGGAGACCGCGAGCGCATGAGCGCCGGAGTTTCGACAGCCAAACCTGTGGAAAGGAGCCTCGTGGACCGGACTTTCCATGCCCTGGGCGATCCGACACGGCGGGCCATAGTCGAACGCCTGAGCGAGGGACCTCGCTCGGTCTCAGGCCTGGCCCAGCCGCTGGGCGTGACCATCACCGCGGTGGCGCAGCACCTGGCCGTGCTGGAGGAGAGCGGTCTGGTGCGCACCTGGAAGACCGGTCGCGTGCGGACCTGCCGCATCGAGACCGCCGGCTTTTCGATCCTGGAAGGCTGGATCGCCGAGCGCCGCAACACCCTGGAACGCCAACTGGACGCCCTGGGCGAGCTGCTGGCCGAAGAGGAGGACTAAGCCTCCACCGGCAGCACCTTGCCGGCGGCCTCGGTGGCGCGGGCGCGGGCTTGCGCCACGTCCGCGCCGCGGGCCAGCGCCACGCCCATGCGGCGCTTGAGGAAGCTCTGGGGCTTGCCGAACAGGCGCAGGTCGGCGCCAGGGACGGCGAGCGCCTCGGCGACGCCTTCGAAGGCGATGCCCCGCGCCTCCAGGCCGCCGTAGACCACCGCGCTGGCGCCGGGCTCGCGCAGGCCCACGTCCACCGGCAGGCCGAGGATCGCGCGGGCGTGGATGGCGAACTCGCTCTGGTATTGGCTGACCAGCGTGACCAGGCCGGTGTCGTGCGGCCGGGGACTGACCTCGGAGAACCAGACCTCGTCGCCCCTCACGAACAGCTCGACGCCGAACAGGCCCTGGCCGCCGAGCGCCTGGGTGACCTTGGCCGCCATGTCCCGGCTCGCCTTCAGCGCTGCGGCGCTCATCGCCTGCGGCTGCCAGCTTTCCACATAGTCGCCCTTCACCTGCCGGTGGCCGATCGGCTCGCAGAAGCTGGTGACGATCTCGCCGTCCGAAAGACTGCGGACCGTCAGCTGGGTGATCTCGAAGTCGAAGTCCACGCGGCCTTCGACGATGACGCGGGCCTCAGCGACCCGGCCGCTCTCGAGCGCATAGCGCCACGCCGCCGCGATTCCGTCCGGGGTCTCGACGTAGGACTGGCCCTTGCCCGACGAACTCATCACCGGCTTCACGAAACAGGGGAAGCCGACCTTGGCCGCGCCGGCCGCCAGCTCGGCTTCGGTTGAGGCGAAGGCGTAGGCGCTGGTCGGCAGGCCCAATTCCTCGGCGGCGAGCCGGCGGATGCCCTCGCGGTTCATGGTCAGCTGGGCCGCCCGCGCCGTCGGGATCACGACGCTAAGTCCCGCCGCCTCGATGGCCGCCAGCTCGTCGGTGACGATGGCTTCGATCTCCGGCACGATCAGATGCGGTTTCTCGGCTTCCACGAGCGCGCGAAGGGCGGCCGCGTCGGTCATGGCGATGACGTGGGACCGATGGGCAACCTGCATGGCCGGCGCGTCGGCGTAGCGGTCGACGGCGATCACCTCGCAGCCCAGCCGCTGCAGCTCGATGGCGACCTCCTTGCCGAGCTCGCCGGAGCCCAGCAGCATCACCTTGACGGCGGTGGGCGAGAGCGGCGTGCCCAAGCGCGAAGAATAGGGACGCATGCGCGTTAGAGCTTCGCCTTGGCGGCGGCGGCCACCGCCTCGGCGGTGATGCCGAAGTGCTTGAACAGCACCTCGGCGGGTGCGCTGGCGCCGAAGCTCTTCATGCCGACGAAGGCGCCGTTCTCGCCGATGAAGCGCTCCCAGCCTTCGCGGACGCCGGCCTCGACGGCGACGCGCACCGGGGTCTCGCCGATCACCTGGGCCTGATAGTCGGTGGGCTGGGCGTCGAACAGCTCCCAGCAGGGCGTCGAGACCACGCGGCAGCCGACGCCGTCGGCCTCCAGCAGGTCGCGCGCGGCGACCGCGACGGAGACTTCCGTGCCCGACGCGAAGATTGTCACCTGGGCGGGTTTGCTCGCGCCCAGGAGCTGATAGGCGCCCCGGGCCGAGAGGCTTTCGCCGGCCACCACGCCGCGGACGGCGGGAACCTTCTGGCGCGAGAGCGCCATGACCGAGGGGGCCTTGGTCGAATTGAGCGCCAGCTTCCAGCACTCGGCGGTCTCCACCGCGTCCGCCGGGCGGAAGACGTTGAGGTTGGGGATCGCGCGGAGTGACGCCACCTGCTCCACCGGCTGATGGGTGGGCCCATCCTCGCCGACCCCGATGGAATCGTGGGTCATCACATGGATCACCCGGATGCCCATGAGCGCGCCCAGGCGGATCGCCGGGCGGCTGTAGTCGGAGAACACCAGGAACGTCCCGGAATAGGGGATCACCCCGCCGTGCAGGGCCAGGCCGTTCATCGCCGCGGCCATGCCGAACTCGCGCACGCCATAGTGGACGTAGCGGCCGGCGTAACCGGGGAAATCGAAGGTCCCCATGTCCTTGACGATGGTGTTGTTCGAGCCGGTCAGGTCCGCCGAGCCGCCGATCATCTCATGGATCACCGGCGCCAGCTTTTCCAAGGCCGAGCCGGAGTGCTGGCGGGTGGCGGCGGCGGGTTTGTCGGCCTCGGCCTTGGCGATCAGCGCGTCCAGGCCTTCGAAGGCGCCGGCGGGCAGATCGCCGGCCATGGCGCGCTCGAACTCGGCCCGCTTGGGCGAGGCGGCCAGCGCCGCCGCCCAGGCCTTGCGCGCCTTCGCGCCGCGCCGCCCGGCGGCCCGCCAGGGCTTCAGCACCTCGTCGGGCACCACGAAGGGCGGCGCCTCCCAGCCCATGGCGATGCGCGCGTCGCGGATCTGGTCGTCGAACAGGGCGTAGCCGTGGCCGTGGCTGTCGCCCTCCATCGGCCCGGCGCCCTTGAGGATGATCGTCTTGCAGGCGATCAGTGTCGGCTTGTCCTGCTTCGTCGCCCAGCGCATGGCCGCGGCGATCTTGGCGTAGTCGTGCCCGTCGACCTGTTTCACCGCCCAGCCGGCCGCCTTGAAGCGCATCAGCTGGTCGCCGGTCTCGGCGATGGTCGCGCGGCCGTCGATGGTGGTGTCGTTGTCGTCGAAGAGGACGGTCAGCTTGTTGAGCTTGAAGCGCCCAGCCAGGCTGATCGCTTCGTGGCTGACGCCCTCCATCAGGCAGCCGTCGCCGGCGATCACCCAGGTGCGGTGGTCGACCAGCTCGTCGCCGAAGCGCGAATTCACGTGCCGCTCGGCCATGGCCATGCCGACCGCGGTGGCGAGGCCCTGACCCAGCGGCCCGGTGGTGGTCTCGACGCCCGGCGTATGGCCGTACTCCGGGTGACCGGGCGTGTTGGAGCCCAGCTGTCGGAAGTTCTTGATCTGCTCCATGGTGACGGCCTTCACGCCGGTCAGGTGCAGGAGCGAATAGAGCAGCATCGAGCCGTGGCCGGCCGAGAGCACGAAGCGGTCGCGGTCGGCCCAGGACGGCTGCGACGCGTCGTATTTCAGGAATTTCGTGAACAACACGGTCGCCACGTCGGCCATGCCGAGCGGCATCCCCTGGTGGCCGGACTTCGCGCGGTGCACCGCGTCCATCGAAAGGGCGCGGATCGCATTGGCCATGGATTGCAGCGGCGCAGGCATAGGAACCCTTCGAAAGTCCGGCGGCGGGAGTGCGCGCGGGGTCGCATGACGAAACGCATGGGTCAAGGAAAGGGCGCGCTTTCGAAGGGAAGCGACGCGGGTCTATAGTCAACGGCAACAGGAGGACGGCGATGAGCGGCGGCGAGAGCGCCCTGGACCTGGCGGCCCGGCGGTTGGAACAGGCGGTGCACGTGCTTGAGCAGCGGCTGAGTCAGCGGCTGAAGACGGCGGGCGACGCGGTCGGCGGCCTGTTCGACCAGGACCGCGCCAACCTGGCCGCCCAGCTGGACGACGCCCGCGCCCGCGAACGCGAGCTGGAGGCCGCCGGCGCCGAGGCCTCGGCGGCGCTCGGCCGCGCCATCCTGGAAATCCGCGCCGCCCTGAACGGCGCCGCGCCTCAATCCTCCGCGGAGCACTAGCGGCATGGCCCAGATCAGCGTCGAGGTGAACGGTCGGCCCTATGCCGTCGGCTGCGAGGACGGGCAGGAAGCCCACCTCATGGAACTCGCCAAGATGTTCGACCATCAGGTGCGCCAGGTCGGCCAGGACATGGGCCAGCTCGGCGACACGCGGCTGTTCCTGATGGGGGCCCTGCTGCTGGCCGACGAACTGGCCGACGCCCGGGGCCGCCTGGGCGCCCTGCAGGCCGAGGTCGCGCGCCTGCAGGCCGACCGCGCCCGCGCCGAAAGCCGCGCCGTCAGCGCCCTGGAAGGCGCCGCCAAACGGATCGAGAAGCTGGCCAGCGAAGAGGCGTAGGCCGCGCTTTCGCTTGAGGCGCCAACGATCTCAGCGCAACCTCCGACTTCAGGCCGGGGGGTCCACATTGCAAACATTCGCGCTGCCGTTCGTAGTGCTATGCCTCATCATCTCGGTGGGCGCGGGGCTGTTGCTTACATCGGACGCCCAGACGTGGGCGATGGTCATCTCAGTGCTCTGCGTCGTGGCGCTGCCGATAGTATCGCGCCCACTTGCGGCCGCGCTGGCTGTCCGGCTTCGGCTGTTGGTCGCGATCGGCGTCGCTCTGGTGCTGGCGAGTTTCGCCGCCATGGCCGCAGGAATCACGATTTGGCCGACGCTCTTCTCCGGACGCGCGATAGGTCTGGCAATTTGGCCGATGCTGATAGGCTCCGCGATTGCCTATGTGCCGTTCACCGCGCGCAACATGAACCGGTCATGGGCGGAGCTTGAAGAACGTCGAAGGTCTCCGCCGAAGATAGTTCCGGCCATGCAGGCGAAGGGCAATGTCGCTGAGGCGCTGGTCCTGCTGAGTCGCGAGCGTGACGCGGTCGCCTGGGAGGCCGGCCCGTGGTTCGTCGCCTACTGTTCGCTTCCGCTGGTGCTGCTCGCCATGATCGCCACCAAGCCCATCTCGAAGGTGGAAGCGATAGAGACCCTCTGGGGCCTGGTGGCCTTCCTGCTCGCCTTCGCTGCTCTGCCCATGATCGCCTCGATCCGATGGACCCGCTACCTCGCAACGGGCCAGCGCGGATCGCTGCTATCTGTCCCCATTGGCGCCCTTTGGGGATTTCTATGGCGATGGCTTTTCGCCGGGGTTTTCATTCGCTTCGTCAACGGAGCGGAACCCTGGCTGAAGTCTCAGTTGCCGAGCGCTTCGCATTGGTTCCTGAGTGCGCTCGCAGACCTGTTCAGTTTGCTGGTGCTCGTCCTCGCAAGCCCCTGGGCGATGGTCTTCATCGCCGTCGCACTTGGCGCTCAGGATCGATCGACACATGCGGCCCTAAAGATCGCGAGAGGTTCAGGACGAGGTATCTATCTCGGCATGCTTTTGATTCTCGCGCCAAGCACAGTGCTCTTGTGGCTGACCGGCCTCGTGCCGACCGGACATGACATGACCGGAGCCAGCTGGGCCGCTTACCTGGCCTTTGCCTTGATCTATTTCGTCACGCTGATTGTCGCCACGACCTATCTCACGAACCTATATTTACGCGGGTCCGGCCAGGGCTCCGCTGCCGCCAGCTAGCACTCCGTGCTAGTCTGCCCCGTCAAGACGGAGCAGGCCCATGGCTTCCCTCGATAGCGTGCAGTCCAACCCCTTCATCCCGGGCGAGACCTGGACCTGGTGGCAGGTCCGGCGACTTCGCTACAACCTCACCCTCGCAGCCGGCGGCTGGGCCGGTTACGCTGCGGCGGTCGGCCTGAACTACGCCTTCGGCCATCCGGTCTGGAAGGACTGGCGCGGCGGCCTCGGCATGACGCTGTTCCTGGGGACCGTGTTCCTGGTGGTGATGGGCTTCGCCAACGTCTTCTATCTGCTGGGTCCGGCCGTGGAGGCCTGGGTGAAGCCGGCCGATGTCGGCCGCTACCGGAAAACCGCGTTCGCCATGGGCCTGTGGGGCTCGCTGCTGGTTCCGGCGACCTTCCCGCTGGCGCAGCTGGCCATGCTGATCGCCCACAGCAAGGGCGGCTAAAGCGCCGCGCTTGAGAACCGGGCCCCGCGGCCCTACATTGGCTGCCGGCGGGTCTGCTGCGGCCCACGTCGAAGGCGACATATTCCAGCGACCTTAATTCACTCTTAGGGAGCTGTCCCTGTTCGGGATCGTGGTCTCGAGCACACGGCGCCCACCTGGTCTACCAGGTCGAGGGAATGAAACAGTCCTTCACGGTTCTCACGGCGCCGCCACCCTTTGCTCACCTTTTCCCTGTAAAGTCAGGGCTGTGACCCCGCCGCCCAACAAACAGGTCCTCGACAAAAAAAAGCTGCGCATCGAGATGCGCGCGCTGCGCCGCCACCTGGCGGACGAGAACCCCGACGCTGCCATACGCGCGGCCAGGCGCCTTCCCGTTTCCCGCTTCTCCCGGTTCAGCCTGGTGGGCGCCTATTGCGCCCAGGGCTCCGAGCTCGACCCCGGCCCGATCCTGCAGGCGATCCTGGAGCTCAACGCCGGCCACGCCCAGGCGGCGCTGCCGGTGGCGCTCGACAAGAACTCGCCGCTGAAATTCCGGCTCTGGCGCCCCGACCAGCCGCTGGAGAAGGACGCCTGCGGCATCCCCTCGCCGCCGGCCTCGGCGCCCGAAGTGCTGCCGAACCTGCTGATCACCCCGCTGCTGGCCTTCGACCGGCGCGGCGGGCGCCTGGGCCAGGGCGGCGGCCACTACGACCGCACGCTCAAGGCGCTGCGCCGCCAGCGCCCGGTCTTTGTGCTGGGCGTGGCGTTTTCCGGCCAGGAAATCGACGAGGCGCCCATGGACGCCCACGACCAGCGGCTCGACGCCATCGTGACGGAGACGGAGTTCATCGAAGTCGTTAAGGAGGGCAGATGAGATTTGCCTTCTTTGGAGATGTGGTCGGCCGCGCGGGCCGTGACGGCATCGCCGATCACCTGCCGGGCCTGCGCAAGCGCCTGGGGCTGGAGTTCGTCATCGTCAACGCCGAGAACGCCGCGGCGGGCTTCGGCATCACCGAATCCACGGCGCGCGAGCTGTTCGACGCCGGCGCCGACGCGCTGACGCTCGGCAACCACAGCTGGGACCAGAAGGAGGCGCTCACCTACATCGTGCGGGAGCCCCGGCTGATCCGGCCCTTGAACTATTCGGCCTTCTCCGACGCGCCCGGACGCGGCGCCCAACTCTTCGAGACCGGGACCGGCAAGCAGATCCTGGTGATCAACCTGCTCGGCCGCGTGCACATGGACAGCCTCGACGACCCCTTCGCCGCGGTCGACAAGGAGCTGGAGGCCTGCCCGCTGGGCGCGGTCGCCGACGCCATCGTGGTCGACATGCACGCCGAGGCCACCTCGGAGAAGATGGCCATGGGCCACTTCTGCGACGGGCGCGCCAGCCTGGTGGTCGGCACCCACACCCATGTGCCCACCGCCGACGCCCAGATCCTGACCGGCGGCACCGCCTACCAGACCGACGCCGGCGCCTGCGCCGACTACGACAGCGTGATCGGCAACCAGAAGGAAGAGCCGCTGCGGCGCTTCACCACCCGCATCTCGGGCGGCCGCTACAAGCCGGCGGAAGGCCCGGCCACGGTCTGCGGCGTGTTCGTCGAGACCGACAACGCCACGGGCCTGGCGCGCCGCGTCGAGCCGATCCGCATCGGCGGGCGGCTCAGCGAGACCGTGCCGGTGGTGGAAACGGTCAGCGCCTAGGGCGTCTTCGGCTTGGGCGGCGGAGGCGGCGGGTGCAGTAGGCTGTCGCGGGTGAGCTTGCCGGTCTTCAGGCGATCCAGCTTGGTGAAGCGGCGGTCGGTGATCGTCATCCATTCGGCCAGGGTGACCTTGCCGTCGAGGTCGGCGTCCGCCGCCGCGATCGGCTCCGGCTCGTTGATCAACGAATAGCGCGCCGCGCCCATCAGGCCGGCGCGGGGATCGCGGGCCGGCGCCGATTGGGAAAGGTCGGGCCCAAAGCCGGTGTCGTTGGCGCCGCCGCTCCGACCGCCGCCGCCAGGGCCGCCAGCTCCACCGCCGCGTCCTCCGCCGCCACGACGGCCGCCGCCGCCACCGCCGCCGCCGCCGCTGGGGCGCTGACCGGCAGTCGGGCCGGTGTCGAAGGTCTCGCTGCTCACCTCGGGCACCAGGTCGTGCTCGTAGTGCTGCAGTTCGAGCCCGCTGATCACCCCGTCGCCGTTGGTGTCGACCACCTTGAAGGAGTGCAGGGCGTCGGCGCGGAACTCCGCCAGGTCGATGGACCCGTCGTGGTCGGTGTCGGTCTGGTCGAACCAGCGCTCGAAGCCGTTCTCGCCGCGGAACGGCTCGCCCGACGGGCTGATGAACAGGCGCACCGGCGCCAGCCGCTCGCCGCGGGTCGGCCCGCCGCGCCAGCCGGGCCCCTTGTCCGGCGGCGGTCCGCCCGCGCAGGCGGCAAGGCTCACCAACAGAGCCGGAATGATCAGGCGTCGATAGCTGTGCGGCCGCAAGCGGTCAGTCTCCCAAACCTCAGTTACGCGGGGCGCAGCTAGACCCGCCCGCTGCGGCCAAAATGCGCCGTGCGCGTGTCGGGCTGAAACCCTTTTCCTAAGCCGCCCAAAGCAGTTCTTCGGGCGGTGCTGGCAGTCAAGCTCCGCCCGTCCCATATTCGTAGGCGAAAACGCGGAGGCCGCATGCTCGCCAAGTTCGTCGTCCGGGTGATCTTCGGGGCGCTGGGCCTCTGGGTCGCTTCCAAGCTGGTCCCGGGGATCTACGTCAGGGACACCACGGCGCTGATCCTGGCGGCCCTGCTGCTGGGCATCGTGAACGCCTTCGTGCGCCCGGTGGTGACCATCCTGACCCTGCCGCTGACGATCCTGACGCTGGGCCTGTTCCTGCTGATCGTGAACGCCGCGATGATCGGGCTGGTCTCGGTCGTGGTTCCGGGCTTCGAGGTGCACGGCCTGCTGGCCGGCGTGCTGGCCGCGATCGTCACCGGCATCTCCAGCTGGATCGGCGGCATGGTGCTGCGCGACGACCGGCGCGAGTACCGCCGCGACTGGCGCTAGAGCGCGACCCCCGCCGCGATCAGCGCCTCGACCTCGTCGGCGGCGTAGCCGGCCTCGGCGAGCACCTCGCGGGTGTGCTGGCCAAGCTTGGGCGCCGGGCCCCTGGGACTGGTGTCGAGGCCGGGGAAGCGCACCGGCGAGGCGGGTCCAAAGAAGCTGCCGCCCCAGCCGTCGGGCGTGTCGACGAAGCAGCCGGCCTCGTGCGCCTGCGGGTTCATCTCCAGGTCCTGCAGGGTGTCCATCGGCGCCCACGCGACGTCGGCGGTGTTGAGCAGGTCGCCCGCCTCTTCCAGCGTCAGCGCCTCGAACCCCGCCTCCAGGATCGCACGCACGTGGCGGACGTCCTCGATGTCGGCGTAGGGCGGCAGGTATCGGGGCTCGGCCAGGATGTCGCCGCGGCCGAAGGCGCGCATGACGTTGGGATAGTCGGCAGGGCTCTTCACCACGATGCATAGCCAGCGGTCGTCAGCGGTGTGGAAGAAGCCGGAGAGCGCCACCATGCGGTCCTTCTTCGGTTGCGCGGTGGTGACGTCGCCATAGCGCAGCTGCAGCGACAGGTCCCAGCCGACGGCATAGGCGCCGACCCGCATCAGCGCCGTCTCCACCTGCCGCCCGCGCCCGGTGCGCGTCCGCTCATGCACCGCCGCCAGGATGCCCGACAGCGTCGCCAGCGCGGTGAAGTGGTCGCCGAAGCCCGGGCGGCTTGCGAACGGCTCCTGGTCCGGCGGGATGAAGGCGTGGGCGACTCCGCTGCGGGTCCAGAAGGCGGTGATGTCGAAGGCGGCGGTGTCGGCCATCTCGCCGGTCAGGCCGTAGCCCGTGACATTGGCGTAGATCAGCTGCGGCAGCTCCGCCTTCAGGCTGTCGAAGTCGAGCCTGGCGCGGGCGAGCGAGCCTGGGCGCACGTTGGTGATGAAGACGTCGGCCTGCTTGAGCAGCGCCACCAGGGCCGCGCGGCCCTCCGGCTTGGCGGTGTCGAGCACCACGCCGCGCTTGCCGCGGTTCTCCATCGTGAAGACCGGATTGCCCGGGCTCTCGGCGGTGTCGGGGAAGAAGGCGCGGGTGGCGTCGCCGGCCGCCGACTCCACCTTGATCACGCTCGCGCCCCAGTCGGCCATCACGCCCGCGCAGCCCGGCCCCGCGACCCAGGTGGACCATTCGACGACCTTGAGGTCGGAAAGCAGGGACATCGGCGCGGACTCCAGGCCTTATTGTTTCGCCATCCTCCCATTCCGCTCATCCCCGCGAAAGCGGGGACCCAGGGGTTTTTGACGCTGCACCCGATGTCATCCCGGTTTGGCGCAGCCAAGACCGGGACCCATACGCGCCAATGGCCGGCGGCTAGCCGGAGAGCTTCGTGCCTATGGGTCCCGGACAAGCCGTCTGCGCGGCTTTCCGGGATGACATTGGAGAGGAGTGGCGAAGCATCGTGAGATGCTTCCGGTGCTTAAATCTCACGGCAGATGCGAGCCTTCCGGTCTCGGCAAGTCAAGGACGCGCTCTTCGGCGCGCCGCGACGCGGGCGGCCTCTGGCCGCTCCTTGAGTTGCCGAGGCCGGAAGGCAAACTGGCCGGCATGAGATTTATGGCTGGGACTGGCTACCCACCCATTCGTCATCTCAGGGTCACCCAGTAATCTACGCAGCATCGACGATTAGGTGGGGTTGGTGTCCGCTAGAAAATCACCCAGCGGCTTCCCGGCCTTCTTTGAGTTGCACCCAGGACAGGCGGTAGTGACATTGGCGTACTCATTTCCGCCACCGGCTGACACCGGAACAATGTGGTCGAGCGTTGCCGTGAATCGCGTTAGCTGCTTCTGACAATATTGGCAGGCATAACCGTCTCTCTCGAATATCGCAGTTCGGTTCTCACGGACGTTGTAATAGTCCGCCACCGCCAGTGGATTTACGACAGGGACTGGCCTTGCAAGAGCCACCTTCATGGCTTCCCGGCAGGATAGTATCTCTTCGGGAATCAGCACCTTGTAGAGCGTTCCGTCACGGTTCGGCTCCGACTCCTTTCGGATCACGCCCTTTTCAACAAGCTTCCTCAGACAATCAGTGACTTGTTGCTCACTTATCAGCGCGTTTCCTTTTGGAGGAGCGGCTATGGCACGCAAGCGAGGATTGCTCGCCCGGATATACTGCGTCCCTGCCGAAATTATCGAATGCCGGAACAGATAGAAATAAAAGGCCGCCTCATATGGAGTTAGTTGCGGCGTCAGATAGTCAATGACGTCAGCAACGATCTCCGGAAGTTCCAAGGCGGCGAAATCTCGCAATGCCACTTCGTCCGGTGACGAGGCAATCCGGCTTTCCAGAAGATCCAAGAGGCCGCGAATCTGGCCAATCTCATCGCTCATTCGCTAGTGCCCCGATGCCACATCGCGGCGTCCAGACTACTATCTGGATCGCGCTGTCGCTAGCGCGCGACATCCAACAGCTGTCGTGACGACGGGCAAGGAAAAAGGGCGGGACCTTGCGATCCCGCCCTCGTTCTCGATCCCGGCTCGGCCTACGCGGCTTGCGCCGCTCCGTTGGCCGGGATGACGGCTTCTAAGGCGACTAGAAGTCCATGTCGCCCATGCCGCCCATGCCGCCGCCGCCGGGCATGCCGGCGCCGCCGCCGCCCTTCTTGGGGGCTTCAACGATGGCCGCTTCGGTGGTGATCATCAGGCCGGCGACCGAGGCCGCGTCCTGCAGCGCCGTGCGCACGACCTTGGCCGGGTCGATGACGCCGGCCTTGACCATGTCGACGTACTCTTCGGTCTGGGCGTTGAAGCCGAAGGTGGCCGAGGCGTTCTCGAGCACCTTGCCGACCACGATCGAGCCTTCGACGCCGGCGTTTTCGGCGATCTGGCGGATCGGGGCCTGCAGCGCGCGGCGCACGATGGCGACGCCGGCTTCCTGGTCGTCGTTGTCGCCCTTGAAGCCGTCCAGAACCTTGGAGGCCTTGAGGAGCGCAACACCGCCGCCAGGCACGATGCCTTCTTCAACCGCGGCGCGCGTGGCGTTGAGCGCGTCGTCGACGCGGTCCTTCTTTTCCTTCACTTCCACTTCGGTCGAGCCGCCGACGCGGACCACCGCAACACCGCCGGCGAGCTTCGCCAGGCGTTCCTGCAGCTTTTCCTTGTCGTAGTCGGAGGTGGTGTCCTCGACCTGCTTCTTGATCTGGGAAATGCGGCCTTCGATGTCGGCCTTGTTGCCGGAGCCGTCGACGATGGTGGTGTCGTCCTTGGTGATGGTGACCTTCTTGGCCTTGCCCAGCATCTCCAGCGTCACGTTCTCGAGCTTGATGCCGAGGTCTTCGCTGATCAGCTGGCCGCCGGTCAGGATGGCGATGTCTTCCAGCATCGCCTTGCGGCGATCGCCGAAGCCCGGCGCCTTGACCGCCGCGACGCGGAGGCCGCCGCGCAGCTTGTTGACCACCAGGGTGGCCAGCGCCTCGCCTTCGACGTCTTCGGCGATGATCAGCAGGGGACGGCCCGACTGAACGACCGCTTCCAGCACCGGCAGCAGGGGCTGCAGCGAGGAGAGCTTCTTTTCGAAGAGCAGGATCATCGGCTCTTCGAGGTCGGCCTCCATCTTCTCGGCGTTGGTGATGAAGTAGGGCGACAGGTAGCCGCGGTCGAACTGCATGCCCTCGACGACGTCGAGTTCGGTCTCGGCGGTCTTGGCTTCCTCAACCGTGATGACGCCTTCGTTGCCGACCTTGGCCATGGCCTTGGCGATCATCGCGCCGACTTCCACGTCGCCGTTGGCGGAGATGGTGCCGACCTGGGCGATTTCTTCGTTGGTGGTGACCTTGCGCGAGGAGTTCTTGATCTCCTCGACGACCTTGGCGACCGCCTTGTCGACGCCGCGCTTCAGGTCCATCGGGTTCATGCCGGCCGCGACCGACTTCAGGCCTTCGACGACGATGGCCTGCGCCAGGACGGTGGCGGTGGTGGTGCCATCGCCCGCCTTGTCGTTGGTCTTCGACGCGACTTCGCGGATCAGCTGGGCGCCGAGGTTCTCGAAGCGGTCAGCCAGTTCGATTTCCTTGGCGACCGACACGCCGTCCTTGGTGGAGCGCGGGGCGCCGAAGGACTTCTCGATGATCACGTTGCGGCCCTTGGGGCCGAGGGTCACCTTCACCGCGTTGGCGAGGGTGTTGACGCCGCGCAGCATGCGGTCGCGGGCGTCAGAGGCGAAATAAACGTCTTTCGCAGCCATGTTGGGTTCTCTTTTTCTGAGTTTCTAAGGGGGAGGGAAGCTCTGGAGGTCGGAAGCCGCTTAGGCCTCGAGCACGCCCAGGATGTCGCTTTCCTTCATGATCAAGAGGTCGGCGCCGTCGAGCTTGATCTCGGTGCCGGACCACTTGCCGAACAGGATCTTGTCGCCCTTCTTGACGTCGAGGGGCTGGATCTTGCCGCTGTCGTCGCGCGCGCCGGGGCCGACGGAAATGACTTCGCCTTCCTGCGGCTTTTCCTTCGCGGTGTCGGGGATGATGATCCCGCCCTTGGTCTTCTCTTCTTCCTCGACGCGCTTGACGAGGACGCGGTCTCCCAGGGGACGAAACGCCATGATGCTCTTTCTCCGTTCGAATCGACGGTTGGTTTGATGACTGCGCCGGCGCCCGTCAGGCCGCGTGTTAGCAATCGCGGCCCTTGAGTGCCAACGGCGCGCTGCAAGTAGGAAAAGCCCTCGATGGAGTCAAGGATCGCGGGGGAAAATCGCCCCTGCCGCGGCTTAGATCCCTGTGCGGGAACCGCCGGCGCAAAGCCTCGTTCAACGATCTGAACAGCCATCAGGAACGCGGCCATGTCACTCGAGGCCTACCTGCGCCGGGTCATTCGCGAAGGAGATCTGAAGGTGACCCTGCCGTCGGGCCGCGCGATCACGCTCGGCGATGGCTCAGGGCCGCCGGTGGCGCTGCGGATCACCAGCCGCCTCTGGGCGTTGAAGCTCGCCGTCTATCCCTCGATGGCGCTCGGCGAGGCTTATATGGCCGGCGGCCTGGTCATGGAGACCGGCGGCATCCACGATCTCATCGAGCTGATCGGCCGCAACGCCGGCTACCGGCCGCTGAAGCGGACGAATGCACTGGCCCGCTGGTGGCTGGACCGGCGGCTGCAGGCCAATGCGCGGGCCGCCGCGCGGCGCAACGTGGCCCACCACTACGACCTGTCGGTGGACTTCTACCGCCGTTTCCTCGATCCGGACCTGCAGTACAGCTGCGCCTATTTCGCCGAGCCGGACATGACGCTGGAACAGGCCCAGGCGGCGAAGAAGCAGCATATCGCCGCCAAGCTGCTGCTCAGACGCGGCCAGAAGGTGCTGGATATCGGCTGCGGCTGGGGCGGCCTGGGACTGTCGATCGCCCGCGCCGCCGACGTGGTCGTGGACGGGATCACGCTCTCCGCCGAGCAGCTGGCCACCGCGCGCTGGCGGTCCGAGAGTTCCGGCATGGCGGATCGCGCGCGCTTCACGCTCACCGACTACCGCGACGTCGCCGGGCCCTATGACCGGATCGTCTCGGTGGGCATGTTCGAGCATGTGGGTCGGCCGAACTACCAGGACTACTTCGACCAGATCGCGCGGCTGCTGAAAGACGACGGCGTCGCCCTGGTCCACGCGATCGGTCGCTCCGAGGGCCCGGCGCTGAACCAGCCGTGGGTCGAGAAGTACATCTTCCCCGGCGGCTATATCCCGGCGCTCTCGGAGGTCATGCCCTGCGTCGAACGCGCTGGCCTGATCGTCGCCGACATCGAGATCCTGCGGCTCCACTACGCCGAGACCCTGCGCTGCTGGCGCGAGCGGTTCGCAACGCAGCGGGCCCAGATTGCGGCGATCTACGACGAGCGGTTCTGCCGGATGTGGGAATTCTATCTGGCGATCAGCGAACTCGCCTTCCGCCACCGCGGCCATTTCGTTTTCCAGATGCAGCTGACCAAACGGATCGACGCGGCGCCGATCACCCGCGACTATATGGCGCGCAGCGATCCGCGAGTCGCAGAGCCCGTGCGCCAGGTCGCCTGAACCGGCCTCTCGATTTCCGTTGGCGGCGTCACGGTCCCACGGCTAGGGTCCGCTCCGAAGAACGACAACAGTCTCTGGAGACGAAGACCCATGCGTCGCGCCCTGGCGTTTTCCGCCCTTATCGCCCTTTCGACCGCCGGCTCGGCCTATGCCCAGCACTGGACCAAGTTCGCCGACGGCGCCAACGGCATCGAGTGGTCCTATGACGCCGACTACATCTACAAGGACAAGGCGACCGGCCGTCTTGTGGTGATGCAGGCGATCTCCAAGCCCTCGGCCAACCTGATGCCGTCGGGCCCGCCCACTGGCGTCGGCTCGGTCTACGCGGTGGATTGCGAGAAGAAGAACATCATCAACATGGGTGGCTACAAGCCCTCGGCCACCTTCTCGATCCCGGAAAGCTGGCGCTCCGACACGCCCAAGAAGCTGGGCGGTCCTGAAGACGAGGCCTTGGTGGCCGCCGTCTGCGCCAAGGCCGGCTCCTACCCGGTGAAGTGATCTCCCCTCCCCGTGCCGGGGAGGGACAGGCCGCGTAAGCGGCCAGGGTGGGGAAGCGTGGGTCAGCCTGCCGAGTGAGCGCGCTGGGCCACACTTCCCCGCCCGTCTCGCGTTCGCTCGCCACCGTCCCCACAGGGGAGGGGAGGCGCCAGCGATGCACTTAAACACTTGTTTGAACCCTGGGGATGCGCCAATGCTGGCGCAAACGAATTCCCGTGGGAGAAACCAGAATGACCATGACCGCTGACCGCGCCCACGATCGCGCCCAGTCGAGCTTCGCGCTGAACCCGCAGGACGAGCTCAACGACCTTCGGATGAGCGAAAAGGCCGTGCCGCTGCTCAACAAGGTCAAGGACTTCATCCGCGACGTGGTCGAGCCGATGAGCGCGGAGTTCCACCGCCTGGGCGAGGGCCGTCCGGACATCTGGCAATATGCGCCCGGCCAGCTTGAGGTGCTCGAGGCCGCCAAGGACAAGGCCAAGGCCGCCGGCCTGTGGAACTTCTTCCTGCCCAACGCCGAGACCGGCGAGGGTCTGTCGAACCTCGACTACGCCTACATCGCCGTGGAGCTCGGCAAGAACCGGCTGGCGTCGGAGACCATGAACTGCGCCGCGCCCGACACCGGCAACATGGAGGTGCTGGAGCGGGTCGGCACGCCCGAGCAGAAGAAGCAGTGGCTGGAGCCCCTGCTGGAGGGCAAGATCCGCTCCGCCTACTGCATGACCGAGCTGAACACCGCCAGCTCCGACGCCAAGAACATCGACACCCGCGCCGTGCGCGTCGGCGACGAGTACATCATCAGCGGCGAGAAGCATTACATCTCCGGCGCCGGCGACCCGCGCTGCAAGATCATGATCTGCATGGTCCGCACCGGCGGCGAGAACGACCCGCCGCAGCTGATGCAGTCGCAGATCCTGGTGCCGCTGCCCACCGAGGGCGTCGAGATCGTCCAGGGCCAGCAGGTGTTCGGCGACCCCGACGCGCCGCACGGCCACATGCACATCCGCTTCCACAACGCCCGCGTGCCGGCCTCGAACATGCTGCTGGGCGAAGGCCGCGGCTTCGAGATCAGCCAGCTGCGCCTGGGACCGGGGCGCATCCACCACTGCATGCGCGCCATCGGCTCGGCCGAGAAGGCGCTCGACCTGATGGTCACCCGCGGCATGCAGCGCGTGGCCTTCGGCAAGCCGATCATCCAACTGGGCGGCAACATCGAGCGCGTCAGCCGCGCCCGCATCGACATCGAGGCCATGCGCCTGATGGTGCTGAAGGCGGCCAAGGCGATGGACGTGCTCGGCAACCGCGAGGCCCGCGTGTGGATCCACATGGTCAAGGCCATGGTGCCCGAGCGCGTCTGCCAGATCATCGACGAGGCGATCCAGATGCACGGGGCGCTCGGCGTCTCGCAGCACACGCCGCTGGCGCGGATGTACGCCAACACCCGCACCCTGCGCATCGCCGACGGCCCGGACGAGGTGCACCACATGGTGGTCGGCCGCAACGAGCTGCAGCAGTACCGCGAAATGCCCAACGACCCGTCGATGGCCGCGGTCTTCCGGAACTAGCCAATAATACGAGACGATGTTTCCTGAGCCTCCGCGAAAGCGGTGGCTCAGTCGTTTCGAACCACGAAATACACGAAATACACGAAAGAGAGCTGCCGGGCGGCCGAGGGGGCGATCAGCTCGCGCTCCGCGCCTTTCGTGTATTTCGTGTATTTCGTGGTTCCTTCTACCGCCGCTTTGCGCCCCGCAGGCAGCTGTGCCTAAATCGCCTCAACAAATAGGGGAGGCGGTTCGATGAAATTCACCACCATGATGCTGGCGGGTTGCGCGGTGACCGCGCTCAGCTTGGCGGCGCCGATGGCGGCCCGCGCCGAGACGGCCTGCGCCGACCTGACCAAGACCAGCCTGCCGCACGCCACGGTGACCAAGGCGGTCGTCGAGGCGGTCGGCGACAAGCAGGTCTGCAAGGTGTCGGTGACCAGCAAGCCCACCGCCGACAGCGACATCCGGCTCGAGCTGTGGATTCCAGAAGGCGCGGCCTGGAACGGCAAGTTCGTGCAAGTCGGCAACGGGGGGTTCGCGGGCTCCATCCCGCGCGCCTCGTTCAACGGACCGGTCAAGGCGGGGTACGCCGTCGCCGGCACCGACGACGGCCACCAGGACCCGGTCGGCACCAATGCGTCCTGGGCGCTCGGTCACCCGGAAAAGGTCGTCGACTTCGGCTGGCGGGCGCTGAAGGAGACGACCGACGCCTCCAAGGCGATCCTGGCGGCCAAGATGGGCAAGCCCAGCAAGTCGTACTTCTACGGCTGTTCCGACGGCGGCCGCGAGGCGCTGATGGAGGCGCAGCGCTTCCCCACCGATTTCGACGGCATCGTCGCCGGCGCGCCGGCCAACTACATGAGCCAGCTGTTCGGCCTGTCGGCGGTGCAGCAGCAGCTGATGACCAAGCCCGGCGGCTATCTCGGCGCCCCGCAGCGCGAGCTGCTGCAGAAGACCGCGCTGGCGCAATGCGGTGGCGACGTGATGATCCGCGACCCGATGAGCTGCCACTTCGATCCGGGCAAGCTCGCCTGCAAGGCCGGCCAGACGCCAAATTCTGATGGGGGCGGCTGCCTGACCGCCCCGCAGGTCGCCACCGCCAAGGCCATGTACGAGGGCCACAAGGACGCCAAGGGCAAGCTGATCTTCCCGGGCTACAGCCCCGGCGCCGAGGCGCTCAGAGGCAGCTGGGACGCCTGGATCACCGGCCCGACCCCGGAGACCAACCAACGCGCCGCCGGCCCGTCGTTCTCCTCCAACGCCTTCAAATACTTCGGCTTCGACGACGCCAATTTCGACTATCTGAAGATGGACATGGGCAGCCCGTATGAAAACGCGCGCAAGAAGATGGCGGCGGTCCTGGACTCACCCGACCCGAACCTTGCCGCCTTCAAGGCGCACGGCGGCAAGCTGATCCAGTTCCACGGCTGGAACGACTCGGCGATCCCGCCGCGCTCGTCGGTCCTCTATTACGAGGACGTCCGCAAGACGATGGGCGACGTCGACGGCTTCTATAAGCTCTACCTGATCCCGGGCATGCTCCACTGCGGCGGCGGGGTTGGGCCGTCGAACGTCGATTGGGTGGCCGAACTCGACGGCTGGGTCACAGCCAAGAAGGCGCCCGGCGAACTGGTGGCGAAGGGTGGTCCAGGCCAGGCGCCCGGCGGCCCAGCCAGCCAGGTGCTCTGCCCGTTCCCGGGCGTGGCGCAGAAGACCGGCGACAGCTACGCCTGCGCCGTTCCGAAGAAGAAGGGCTGAGCCGATGAAGCGGATCCTGTTCGCCGCCGGCGCCGCCGTGGCGCTGGTCGCGCCCCTGTTCGTATCCGGGGCCGCCCGCGCCGAGACGTCCTGCGCCGACATGGCCAGGACCAGCCTGCCGCACGCCGAGATCACCTCCGCCAAGCCGGTGGCGATCAAGGGCGGCCAGGCCTGCGACATCCATCTGCGCAGCCATCCGACCTCGGACAGCGACATCCAGATCGAGGTGATGATCCCGGTGGGTTCCGCCTGGAACGGCAAGTTCGTCCAGGTGGGCAACGGGGGCCTGGCCGGCCAGATCCCGACAGCCCAGGTCAAGCTGCGCGCCGACGAGGGCTACGCCTCGGCCGGCACCGACGACGGCCATACGGGCAACGGCCGCACCGCGGTCTGGGCCCTGCACCATCCGGAAAAGATCGCCGACTTCGGCTGGCGCTCGCTGAAGGAGACCACCGAGGCCGGCAAGCTGCTGGTCAAGGCCCAGAAGGACACAGCGCCCAAGCGCTCCTACTTCGTCGGCTGCTCGGCCGGCGGGCGCGAGGCGATGATGGAGGTCCAGCGCTTCCCGAACGACTTCGACGGCATCGTCGCCGGCGCCACGGCCAACTACAACACGCTGGGCTACGGCGGCCGCGCCTATATGCAACAGGTGCTGGCCCGGCCGGGCGGCTACCTCGGGACCGAGCAGCTGCAGCTCCTGCAGGACGCCGCCCTGAAGCAATGCGCAGGCGGCGAGCCCTACATCCACGACCAGCTCGCCTGCCATTTCGATCCCGCGGTCCTGAAGTGCAAGCCGGGCGAGACCTCAGGCTGCCTGACCGCCCCGCAGATCGCCTCGGCCAAGGCGATCTATGGCGGCCGGACCGTGAACGGCAAGCCGGCCTTCTATGGCTTCGAGCCGGGCGCGGAAGCCATGCGCGGCGGCTGGCAGGCCTGGAACACCGGCGTCTCCCAGGACCGCTGGACGGAGTCCTCCGGCCACGCCATGGGCTCGCAGTTCATGAAGTACCTGATCCACGACGACCCGGCGTTCGACTTCCTGAAGATGGACACCGGCGCCGGGTACGACCGCGACCGCCAGCACGTGGTCCATGACCTCGACGCCACCAACGCCAACCTGACGCCCTTCGAAAAGCGCGGCGGCAAGCTGATCCAGTATCACGGCTGGAACGACCCGGCGGTCGTGCCGCGCGGCTCCATCAAGTACCACGACCTGGTGGAGGCCCAGACCAAGAACGCCGACAGCTTCTACCGGCTCTACATGATCCCCGGCATGCTGCACTGCCAGGGTGGGGCTGGGCCGAACACGGTGGACTGGCTTTCCATCGTGGACCGCTGGGTCGAGGCGGGCGAAGCGCCCAAGGCGGTCACCGCCACCAGCCAGAGCGGAGCGACCCAGCTGCTGTGCCCCTACCCGGGCGTGGCGCGGAAGTCGGGCGACGGCTGGGCCTGTTCGGCGGGCAAGGCGAAGAAGGGCTGAGCTTTCCTTGTTTCCACTCGTCCCGGCGAAAGCCGGGATCCAACCGGCGGTCGGGGCTTATGCGAGCGCCCTGGCCTAACCGCGGACTCAGCTCGGGTCCCGGCTTTCGCCGGGATGAGCGGTTTTGGGTAAGCTTTTGGACTGGCGCCACGGCCAAGCTGGGCGTAAGCGAACGCCGTTCCGATGACTGACGCCCTTTCCATAGCACCCCCGCCGCTCGCAGAGCCCGCGGGCGAGGTCTATGCGCGCGCCGTCCCGAACCCACGCGCTCGGCCAGTAGCCGCCTTGAGCCCCAGCCGGACGGCCGGCCCCTTCTGGCGCACGTCGCGCCGCAGGCCCGCGGACGAAGGGGCCTGTGCCCCCTTCGCGAAGCGGTCCGCAACCGTGAAGGACCTTCCCCATGTCTCTAGCTGCCGGCGTCTTCATCGTCGTCATGTCGTTCGTGACCGCGGCCATTTCCGGGGTCTTCGGCATGGCGGGAGGCTTGCTGCTTAAGGGCTGCCTCGCCCTCGTCCTGCCCGTCTCGGCCACCTTCGTCGTCCATGGTCTGTTGCAGCTGGTCGCCAACGGCTGGCGTGCGATCCTGCATCGCAAACACGTCAAGTGGCGCATCGTCGGCGTCTATGCGCTGGGCGCGTTCACGGCCGGCGCCCTGGTGGGTTTCATCGCCTACGAGCCCACGCGGGCCACGCTATATCTGCTGATGGGGCTGGTGCCTGGCCTGGTCTGGCTGCCGCCGGGCTGGATCAGGGTCGACGCCTCGCAGCCGGGCCAGGCCTATATCTGCGGCCTGTCGGTCACCGGCGTGAACCTGACCGCAGGCGTCGCCGGGCCGTTCCTCGACGTCTTCTTCGTGCGCACCGCGCTCACCCGCCACGAGATCGTCGCCACCAAGGCCGCGACCCAGGTGTTCAGCCACCTGATGAAGATCGCCGTCTATGGGACGCCGCTGTTCTTGCACGGCGGCAAGGGCGTGCCGCCGCTGTGGGTCTTCGCGCTGGCCATCCCGCTTTCCATGCTGGGCACGGCGGCCGGCGGCGTGGTGCTGAACCGGCTGAGCGACGTCGACTTCAAGCGCTACCTGCGGCTGATCCTGACGGTGATCGGCGCGGCCTATCTCGTGCAGGCCGTCCGGCTGTATATCGGCTGAGCCGGGGGCTAGGACAAAAAAGAGGCCGGGTGCGAACACCCGGCCTTTTGAAGTCTAGGGAGGAAACGCCCAGGAATGGGCAGGCCTCATCTATGTGCGCGAACCGGCGTTGCAAGGCGCTGGGGCAACTTTTTTGGCAAGGCGTGACGAAAAAATGCAGATCGAGCCGATGGTCCTGGAAAACCGCTTCGTGCGCCTGGAGCCGATGGCCGACGCGCACCGCGAGGACCTGCGCGCGGCCTGCGCCGCCGATCCGGCGACCTGGACCGACCTCTATCCCTATTCGCTCGCGGGCGAGCATTTCGACGCCAATTGGCCGCGCTTCTACGGCGAGCCGCCGGCCGACCGGATGAACTTCGCGGTAGTCGTGGGCGGGCGCTGCATGGGGGTCTCCAGCTTCCTGACCATCGACGCGGTCAACGCCAGCCTGGAGATCGGCGGCACCTATTTCGCGCCGCAGGTTCGCGGCGGCCCGGTGAACCCCTCGGCCAAGCGGCTGATGATGGCGCACGCGTTTGCGAGCGGGGCTAGGCGCGTGCAGTACAAGGTCGACGCCATCAACGCCCGGTCCCGCGCCGCGGTGCTGAAGCTGGGCGCCGTGCAGGAGGGGATCCTGCGGCGGGACCGCGTGGTCTGGACCGGCCGCATCCGCGACACGGTGGTATATTCGGTGCTGGCGGACGAGTGGCCGGCGGTGCGCGATGGCCTGGACGCGCGGCTGGCGGAGTTCGGCTAGCCTCGCCGCGCCAGCTTGCGCGCCGCCAGGACGATCAGCACGCCGCTCAGCAGGGCCAGGACGCCGACGTGACCGGTCACCGAGCCCTCGGTCGGCGCGCCGGCGGAGGCCATGGCCAGCTGCTTCAGGTGATAGGTCGGCCAGATGAAGCGGATGTCGTGCAGGACGCCGCTCAGGGGGAAGAACAGGCCCGACAGGAAGGCCATGCCCAGATAGACGATGTTGGCGATGGCGCTGGCGCTGGAGGCCGGGGCCCAGGCGCCGATGAAGAGGCCGATGGCGCAGGCCGGGATCACGCCCAGCGACATCACCGCCGCCACCGTGAAGAGCTTCAGCGGCGGCAGGGTCACGTGGCCGATGGTCAGGCCCGCGGTCACCAGCATGGCCATGACCACGATGGCGAAGACGTAGGCCATCATCAGCTTGGCGGCGAGGTAGGAGCCGGCGGGCATGGGCAGCGCCCGCTTGAAGGTCATCAAGCCCATGTTCCGCTCGACAGCGACAAGTATGCCGAAGCCGAACAGGCCCGGGCCCATGACGCCATAGACCGTCCAACCCACGAACATCATGTCGGCGAAGCCGGGCGGGCGGTGGGGACCACCGTTCAGGATCACCCCGAAGAAGGTGTAGAACAGGATCGGCATGGCCAGGATCGGCATGGCGAAGGCCGGGGTCCTGAGCAACCGCAGGGACTCGTATTTCGCGTCGCTGAGATAGGCGCCGATCAGGCGCGCGAAGGTCATCTTCGGGCCGGTGTCGAGGGCTGAGACGCTCATTCCGCGGGCTCCTGCGTCAGTTCGGCGAAGGCTTCGGAGAGGCCGGCGCGGCGCACCTCCAGGTCCTTCAGGTCCGGGTCGGCGGCGAGCAGCTTGCGCACCACGGCCTCGGCGTCGGCGGTGGTGATGGAGAGCTGGCCGTTTTCCCCCAGCACAGCGGCGCTGACCTCGGCCCAGGCCTGCACCTTGGCGAGGCTGAGCGCGGTCAAGCAATCGATCCGCTTGCGCGAGACGAGCGCGCGCATCTCGCGCACTGTCCCTTGCGCGACCTCGCGGCCCTTGGCCATCACCACCACCCGGTCGGCGAGCGCCTCGGCCTCTTCGATGTAGTGGGTGGTGAGGACCACCGAGGTCCCGGCGGCGACCAGGCCGCGCACGCCGGCCCACATGGTCTCCCGCGCATTGATGTCGAGGCCGGCGGTCGGCTCGTCGAGGAACAACAGGCGCGGGCAGCCGCAGATGGCGAGCGCGAACTGCGCCTGGCGCTTCTGGCCGCCGGAGAGCTTGGAATAGGGCCGGGTCGCGATCTTCTCGACGCCCGCGAAGGCGATGGTTTCGGCCAGCGCGAGCGGCGCGGGATAGTAGGCCGAGACCTGGCCGATCAGGTCGCGCACGGTAAGCGCGTCGGGAAGCGCCACCTCCTGCATCATCACGCCCACATTTCGCCGGGCGGTCAGGTCGTGGGGCGAGCGCCCGAACAGGGCGACCTCGCCGGCGTCGGGGACTTGCAACCCCAGCATGAGCGCGATCGCGGTGGTCTTGCCCGCGCCGTTGGGGCCGAGCACCGAGAGCAGTTCGCCGGGGCGAACCTCCAGGTCCAGGCCGTCCAGGGCGACGGTCGCGCCATAGCGCTTCTTCACGCCGCTCAGCCGCGCCAGCGCCTCGCCGATCTGTCCGCCGTCCTTCGCCATCGCGCCGCCCCCGCCGTTTCGCTAGCTAGTCGCCACGGCCAGGGGCGTTGGATGCAAAGGCCCCCTACGCAGTCTGCGCGGTGCGCTCCTCGGCGTTCTGGAAGAACACCTCCGAGGCGTGCTCGGCGACCTCCTGGGCCGTGTAGGGCCGGCCGGGCTGGAAGCCGGAGGTCTGCAGCATCTTGATCTCGCGGACGCCCCGGCTGGAGACGCCCAGGATCTTGCCGGAATGCTCGGCGGCTAGGTCGCTGACCATGAACAGCACGCCCGGCGCGACGTTCTCCGGCAGGCTTAAGGGGTCCGGCTCCTTGCCGATGCGGCCGGGGAGGTCGGAGGTCATGCGGGTGTAGGCGCCGGGCGCGAGCCCCATGACCCGGATGTTGTACTTGCGCCCCTCGATCGACATAACCCGGACCATCCCGTAGATGCCGGCCTTGGCCGCGCCGTAGTTGGTCTGGCCGAAGTTGCCGTAGAGGCCGGAGGTCGACGAGGTCAGCACCATCGAGCCGCCGCCGTGGTCCTTCATGTATTTCCAGACCGGCAGCGCGCAGCAATAGGTGCCCTTCAGGTGCACCTTGATCACCTTGTCCCAGTCCTCTTCGCTGGTGTTGGCGAAGGTCTTGTCGCGCAGGATGCCGGCGTTGCAGACCAGGATGTCGACCTTGCCGAAGGCGTCGAGCGCGGTCTGCAGGATGTTCTCGCCGCCCTGGATGGTGGAGACGTCGTCGCCGTTGGCCACGGCCTGGCCGCCCGCCGCCACAATCTCGGCCACGACCTTTTCCGACGCCGCGCTGGTCCCGGTCCCCGTGCCGTCGCGGGAGCCGCCCAGGTCGTTGACGACCACGGCCGCGCCCTCCTTGGCGAACAGCTTGGCGTAGGCTTCGCCCAGGCCGCCGCCGGCACCTGTAATGATCGCGACTTTTCCTTCGAGCAGACCCGCCATGACCGTCACTCCCAATAGGTTTTGGTTTTATGGGCGGCATCTTCCCGCCGCCGGCGGGTGATTGGCAAGCGGTCAGGCGGGGCGCAGCGTCGCCACGAGATGACCCAATCCCGCGAGGCGGGCGCGTTCCGCGAGCTTCAGGTCCGCCGTCAGCATCTGCGCCTTGCGGTCGATGGCGAGGGCAAGATAGGCGGCGTCATAGGCCGAAAAACCGTGGTCCGCCGCCAGCTGGAAGGCGGCCGCCGCCAGCTCGTCCGAGGGTACGACCTCAGCGAGGATCCGAGGCAGCGCCGCGACCATGGCCGCCGCTTGCGGACGGTCGAGCCATCCCCGACGCATGGATTTCACCGCGACGCTCGCAACCTCCAGAAAGATGAGATCCGGCGCCGTCCAGTCGGTGCAATTCGCCAGGGCGGCGCGGGCGAGGTCGGAATCCGCCTCGTCGACCAGGCATTTGACGGCGATCGAGGCGTCCAGGATGCAGAGGTCAGTGCTCGTCACGGTCTTGCCGGATCAGCGCCGTGCTGTCGTGGCCGGGCGGCATGACCGCGACCGAGAGGCTCTCCAGCAGTCGCCGGCGGCGCCCTGCCGCTGAGGCCTCCAGGATGGCCGCGGTCGCCGTCGACCGGTCCACGCCGGCTTCCTCGGCCCAATCGTCGATCATCCGCAGGGCGGACAGGGACAGACCGTCGAGAGGGATCACGACGGCCTTCGCCGAAGGCCCTGCAGGTCGATGGATGAAGGGCGACTCGCCTTCGCTGACTCCCATAGCGTCACGGCCGAAGTCGGGGTCCCGGACGAAGGTCACGCGCTCGCTTCCCAGGTCGACCCGACTGGTCCTCCAACCCGCCTCACGCCACGCGCGCGCGTTGACGTGGGTTCCCACATTGTTCGACCACCAAGCGGGATGTTGGCGCGCCGACGGGGGCAATTCGAACCCCAAGACCTTCTCGATTTCCAAGAAGCTCATGGGCGTCTCAGCCGACTTCTGAGTTTTCAGAAAATGCGCCAGCGGATCGTATTTGCTCATACGTTTTCCTTCGCTATGTATGTTATATGCAACATCCATAATGTTAAATCAACAGGAAAAACATGTTGTATGATTGGAGCGCCGGCGGGATATGGCAGATCTGGCTAGGGTCTTCGGGCCCTAAAGAAGGCCTTAAGCATCGCCGAGCTCTCCTCCGCCAACACGCCGCCCGTCACGCTCGGGCGAGAGTGGCAGGTCGGCTGCTCGAAGAACCTGGGTCCGTTGACCACCGCGCCGCCCTTGGCGTCCTCCGCGCCGAACACCACGCGCCCGATCCGCGCGTGGCTGATCGCGCCGGCGCACATGGCGCAGGGCTCCAGCGTCACCACCAGGGTGAGGCCGGGCAGGCGGTAGTTTCCAAGCTTCCGCGCGGCCTCGCGGATCGCCAGGATCTCGGCGTGGGCGGTCGGGTCGTGGGCGGCGATGGGGCCGTTGGCGGCGATGGCGATCACCTCGCCGGAGGCCTCGTCGACGATGACCGCGCCCACCGGGGTCTCGCCGCGCTCGGCGGCGGCTTGCGCGGCGTCTAGCGCGATGCGCATGGTGCGATGGTCATGGTCCACGATCCGCACCGAACCGGCGCCCGCCCCTCCGGTCAACCCCGCACGCCCTCTGAAGGCCCCGCCGGAGACGCCGGCGGCGACCGCGTGGCCAAGATGCTGGCCCGCGCCGGCGTCGCCTCGCGGCGCGAGGTGGAGCGGCTGATCGAGGCTGGGCGCGTGGCCCTGAACGGCCAGGTGCTGACGACGCCGGCGGTGAAGGTCGAGTCCGGCGACATCCTGACGGTGGACGGCGCGGTGGTCACCGAGGCCGAGCCGGCGCGCCTGTTCCGCTACCACAAGCCCATCGACCTGGTGACCAGTCACAGCGACCCCAAGGGCCGCCCGACGGTGTTCGAGCGCCTGCCGCCGGGGCTGCCCCGGCTGATCTCGGTCGGGCGGCTGGACATCAATTCCGAGGGCCTGCTGCTGCTCACCAACGACGGCGGTCTGGCGCGGGCGCTGGAGATGCCGGCCACCGGCATCGTGCGCCGCTACCGCGCCCGGGCGCGCGGGCGGGTGACGCAGGAGCGGCTGGATACGCTGAAGAAGGGGATCACCGTCGAGGGCGTCCACTACGGGTCCATCGAGGCGACGCTGGACAAGGCCAAGGAGGGGCCGCAGGGCGCGAACCTGTGGATCACCGTGGTGCTGGCCGAGGGCAAGAACCGCGAGGTGCGCCGCGTGCTGGAGGCGCTCGGCCTGAAGGTGAACCGGCTGATCCGCCTCTCCTACGGGCCCTTTGCGCTGGGGACCCTGATGCCCGGCGAGGTCGAGGAGGTCGGGCCGCGCGTGATCCGCGAGCAGCTGGCGCAGCACATCGAGCCCGGGAACCTGCCCAAGGGCGACCGCCCGCTCTGGAAGGCGCCGGCCAAGGCCGCCGCGGGGCCCCGGCGCGGGGCGGTGGAGATCGGGCGGCCGGGCCAGAAGACGCGCGCGGGCAAGCCCGATCGCTGGCCGCGTGGGCCCTCGCCGACCGGCGAAGCGCCCAAGAAGATGGAATACAAGGCCGGCTGGGCGAAGCCGAAGCCCAAGCCGGTGATCGCCAAGACCGGCGGCCCCAAGCGCCGCTCCGGCGCCAAGCCCGGCGGGCCGAAGCGCCGCTAGGCCTATGCGCATCGTTTCCGGCAGTTTCCGCGGCAAGACCCTGGCCGTCCCGGACGGCGAGGCCACGCGGCCGACGTCCGACCGCGCGCGGCAGGCGATCTTCAACATCCTGGAGCACGCCGCCTGGTCGAAGGGCCTGCGCGACGTCCGCGTCATCGACCTCTTCGCCGGGTCCGGCGCGCTCGGTTTCGAGGCCCTGTCGCGGGGCGCGGCCTTTTGCCTGTTCGTGGAGACCGACGCGGCGGCCCGCGGCGCGATCCGGGAGAACGTCGAGGCCATGGGACAGTTCGGAACCACCCGCGTCCACCGCCGCGACGCCACTGACCTTGGCGTTCGCCCCGGCGCCGACGGCCCGGCGTTCGACCTCGCGTTCCTAGACCCGCCCTATGCCAAAGGGCTGGGCGAGATCGCCCTGGAGAAACTCGCCGGCGGCGGCTGGCTCGCCCCTGGGGCCATCGTGGTCTTCGAGCGCGGCGCGTCCGAGCCGGCGTTCGCGGCGCCCGGCTTCGAGGCCCTGGACGTGCGCGACTACGGCGCGGCGCGGGTGCATTTCCTGCGCTTCCATGACAGTGCGTCCTAACGCCCGCTAACCCTGTCACAAACACTTCGCGCGCCCTTAACCAGGCGGCCGCGCGCTTCTAACGCGCCGTTAGCGCCGCCCCTGCGAAGAGGCCGTCGTTCCCTGGGGGAGTGAACGATGACCCTGCTGCTCGATATTGCGCCCTTCTCGCCGCCGATGACGCCGCGCAACACCGGCCGGCAGGTCTATCGGCGTTTCGAGGACGATCCGGACCTGCTGGTCATCGCGGTGGTCGACGACGCCTGCCGCCCGATCGGCCTGGTGGAGCGCAACGCCTTCCTGGTGCGCATGGCCGGACAATACGGCTATGCGTTGTGGGCCGAGCGGCCGATCTCCCACTGGATGAAGACCGACCCGCTGATCGCTGATGGCGACATGACGGTGGAGGAGTTCTGCGGCCGGGTGCTGGAGGAGCGGCCCTCCGAGCTGTTGCAGGGGTTCATCGTCACCTGCGCCGGCCGCTACGCGGGCGTGGGCACGGCCTTGTCGTTGCTGCAGGTGACCGCCGCGGCCACCGCCAGCCACGCCGCGGTCATGGCTGGCCTTGCCAAGGACGCCCAGGACGCGCTGGCCGCCAAGGGCCGGTTCCTGGCGGTGATGAGCCACGAAATCCGCACCCCGCTGAACGGCGTGCTGGCGGTGGCCGAGATCATCCGCCGCAAGTCGCGTCAGGCCGACCTGGAGCCGCTGGTCGACACAATCCTGCAGTCGGGCGGCACGCTGCTGCGGCTGCTGAACGATGCGTTGGACCTGTCGCGGGCCGAGGCCTCGGGCCTGGAGCTGCACGAGGAGCCGATGCTGACTCCGTGGGTCATCGACGATGTCGTGGCGCTCTGGTCGGCCCAGGCCGAGCTGAAGGGCGTGAGCCTGAGCGCGGCCTATGACGGGCCGGCCGACCTCTGGGTGCTGGCCGACCGGGTGCGGGTGCAGCAGGTGATCAACAACCTGGTCAGCAACGCCATAAAGTTCGCCCCCGGCGGCGCGGTGGACGTGCGGCTGCGCGCTGAGCGGCAGGGCGACTATGTGGCGCTGGCGGGCGAGGTCTCCGACAACGGGCCCGGCGTGCCGGCCGACCGGCTGGAGACCATTTTCAACCCCTTCCAGCAGACCGAAGACGGGGTGCGGCTGGGCGGTGCGGGCCTGGGCCTGGCGGTCTGCCGCCAGATCCTGGAGCGCATGGACGGGCGCATCGAGGCGCTCGCCAATCCGGGCGGCGGGGCGCTCTTCCGCTTCGCCGCGCCGCTGCACTGGCTGCCGGAGCCGGCCTCGGCCACGACGGTCGCCTGCCCGGTGACCGCGGCGGGCGGGGCGCTGCATGTGCTGATCGTCGACGACAACGCCACCAACCGCATGGTCGCCCAGACGCTGTGCGAGATGTTCGGCTGCACCTGCGAGGCGGTGGAGGACGGCGCCAAGGCGGTGGCGGCGGCGGCCACCGGCGCCTTTGGCTTGGTGCTGATGGACATCAAGATGCCGGGCATGGACGGCGTCGAGGCCACCCGCCTGATCCGTTCGGGCCGCCAGGCGGGCGCGCTCATCCCGATCCTGGCGCTGACCGCGAACGCCGATCCGGCCGACGCCGCCGTCTACCGCCAGTGCGGCATGAACGGCGTGGTCGAAAAGCCGATCAAGCCGGAACGGCTGCTGGAGGCCATGAGCGCCGTCCTGGGCCAGCCGGTGGTTCCCAACGCCCTCGAAGAGGCGCGTTTCGAGGCCGCCTGAAAAGCCGTGTTGACCCTCACGCCCCGTGAGGCCTGATACCTCGTCCATCGCAAATCTCGATGGGATCAGGTGGACCATCTGATCGCTGAATCGAGATTTGAATCGGACGGATTTGGGAAAGACGATCGTGAGCGGCCATACGGTGAAACAGGTGGCGAGGCTGTCGGGCGTTAGCGTCCGGGCGCTGCACCACTACGACGAGATCGGGCTCCTGAAGCCCGCCTGCGTCGGCGCCAACGGCTACCGCTACTACGGCCGCGAGGAGCTGCTGCGCCTGCAGCAGATCCTGTTCCACCGCGAGCTCGGCTTCTCGCTTGAGGAGATCGGGCGGACGCTGGACGCGGCCGGCTTCGACAAGGTGGCCGCGCTGAAGACCCACCGCGCGAAGCTGGAGGCGGAGACGAAGCGCTACCGTGAACTGATGCGCACGATCGACCAGACCCTCGCGTCCCTCGAAGGAGCAGCGAAGATGGAAGAAAAAGCCATGTACCGGGGCTTCGACCCCGAGAAACAAGCCGGCTACGAAAAGGAGCTGGTCGAGAAGCACGGCCCGGCCATGCAGGGCCATATCGACCACGCCAAGCAGGGCATGGCCGGGTGGAAACAGGCCGACTACGACGCCATGCAGGCCGAGGCCGACGCCATCGAGGCCGGCATGGCCAAGGCGCTGGTCGACGGCCTGCCGGCCGATTCCGCGACGGTGGTCGCGCTGATGCGCCGCCAGCACGCCTGGGTCGTCAAGGGCTGGAACCGCGACGCGCCGGCCGCCGCGTTCAAGGGCCTGGGCGAGATGTACCTCGGCGATCCGCGCTTCCGCGAACGCTACGACGGCCGTCAGGCGGGCCTGGCGGAGTACATGGCCGCGGCCATGGCCTCGTTCGCGGAAAGTCAGCTCGGCTGAACGCGGCTGCCTGTTCGGTGGGTCTAGCGCCTGCCGAACAGGCGCTCGATGTCGGCGAGCTTGAGTTCGACGTAGGTCGGGCGGCCGTGGTTGCACTGGCCGGAGTGGGGCGTGGCTTCCATCTGGCGGAGCAGGGCGTTCATCTCCGGGGCGGTGAGGCGGCGGCCGGCGCGGACCGAGCCGTGGCAGGCCATGGTGGAGCAGACGTCCTCCAGCCGCTCCTTCAGCGCCAGCGCCTGGCCGTTTTCGGCGAGGTCGTCGGCGATGTCGCGGACCAGGCCCTGGACGTTGGTCTCGCCGAGCAGGGCCGGGGTCTCGCGCACTAGGACGGCGCCCGGGCCGAAGGGCTCCAGCATCAGGCCGAGCGCCGCCAATTCCTCGGCCTTTGCAACGACCCGGTCGGCCTCGGCGGGGTCGAGCTCGACCACCTCGGGCAGCAGCAGGGCCTGGCGGGTGACGCCACCGTCGGCCATCTCGTGCTTCATGCGCTCATAGACCAGCCGTTCGTGGGCGGCGTGCTGATCGACGATGACCACGCCGTCGCGGGTCTGGGCGACGATGTAGGTCTCGTGCACCTGGGCCCGCGCCGCGCCGAGCGGATAGTCAACCGGATCGAACACCGGGGCCGGCGCGCCTTCCTCCGCGACGCCTCCTTCTTGCCAATTGGGCTCCCAATTCGGTTCGGCGCGGGCGGAGACTTCGGTGAGGCCGGGGATCGACTGGACGGCGGCGGCGAGCCCACCGCCCGCGTGCGGCTGCCAGCCGCCTTGGCGCCAGGCCGAGTAGCCCGCGGCTGACGGCGGCGGGGTCCAGCCACCGCCCGGTCTAAAACCGCCGAGCGCGGCGCTGGCGACCGTGGTCGAGGCGCGGTGTCCGGCGCTGGCCAGCGCATGGCGCAGGCCGCCGATGATCAGGCCGCGCACCAGGCCGGGATCGCGGAACCGCACCTCAGCCTTGGCCGGGTGGACGTTGACATCGACATAGGCCGTGTCGAGCTCCACGTAGAGCGCCGCCAGCGGATGCCGGTCGCGGGCCAGGAAGTCGGCATAGGCGGCTCTGAGCGCCCCCTGCAGCAGGCGGTCGCGGACCGGGCGGCCGTTGACGAACAGATACTGATGGGCCGCGTTGCCGCGGTTGTAGGTCGGCAGCCCCGCGAACCCGGAGAGCCGCACGCCCTCGCGCTCGTGGTCCAGCGCGAGCGCATTGTCGGAAAACTCGCGGCCCATGATGTCGGAGAGCCTGGCCAGACGCCCCTCCGGGCCGGGCGTCTCGGCGGGCAGGCGCACCGTCCTTCGACCATCGAGATCGAGGGTGAAGGAGACGGCCTCGTGCGCCATGGCCTGGCGCTTGATCTCCTCGGCGATGGCCATGGCCTCGGCCCGCTCGGACTTCATGAATTTCAACCGCGCGGGTGTCGAATAGAAGAGGTCGCGGATCTCGACGCGGGCGCCGTGCGGATCGGGGAAGGCGGCGGGCGAGACCGCCCCGACCGCGCCGCCTTCGACGAAGATCGCGTGGGCGTCGGTGTGGCCTTTGGCGCGGCTGGAGATCGACAGGCGGGCGACGGAGCCGATCGAGGGCAGGGCCTCGCCGCGGAAGCCGAGCGTCGAGATATGCAGGAGATCGTAGTCGCCGGCGTCGTCGGGGCTGAGCTTGGATGTGGCGTGCCGCTCGATGGCCAGCGGCAGTTCGTCAGCCGTCAAACCTTGGCCATCGTCGGCCACCAGGATGCGGGTCAGGCCGCCGCCGTCGGCCTGCACCTCGATCCGGGTCGCGCCGGCGTCGAGGGCGTTTTCGACCAGTTCCTTGACCGCGCTCGCGGGCCGTTCCACCACCTCGCCGGCGGCGATGCGGTTGACGGTTTCGGGCGGAAGACGACGGATCGGCATGGTGAGGCTTTCGGCAGTTCCCCAATATAGGACGATTCCGGGGCCGCGCGCGGGCTGGCGTCGCCGCACCGCCGCGCTGGGGCTCGCGCTCGCGCTGGCCACGCCGGCGATGGCGCAGGTCCCGCTCGCCGCCTCGAAGCCCGACCCCAACGATCCGGACTCGGTGCTGGTCGAGGAGCTGGTGGTGGTTGGCCGCCTGCCGGGGCCGGCCTGGTGGACGGTCTCCAACGGGACCACCACCGTCTATGTGCTGGGCTCGCCCTCGCTGGCGCCCAAGCACATGACCTGGGACCGGGCGATCTTCGAGCGGCATCTGGCCGGGGCGAGCGTGGTGATCCTGCCGTTCCAGGATGTGCATGTGACGGTGCTGGGCTCGTTCGGGGCGGCCTTCAACTACCTGCGTCTGAAGGGCGGCGGACCGTTCGAGGCGACCCTGGACCCCGCGACGAAGGCCCGCTTCGTGGCCGTCCGCACGCGGCTGGGCGAAAGCGCCGACCACTACGGGACGAAGAACCCGCTGGCCGCCGGCCTCGTCCTGGCCACCGACTATCGGCAGAAGACCGGGCTCACCACGTCGGATCCCACCAAGCTGATCAAGCTGCTCGCCGCGCGCGCCAGGGTTCCGGTGTCGCAGAAGGCCTACGATCTTGGGCCGGTGATGGGGGCGGTGATCCGCACGCCGCCGGCGGCGGGTCGCGCCTGCTTCGACGAGGTGCTGGCCCAGGCCGAGGCGGGCCCCGGCATCACCCAGGGCGCGGCGGCCGCCTGGGCGAAGGGCGATGTGCCGGGCGCGCTCGCGAATGAGCGGACCTACGAACGCTGCATCGCGCTCGTCCCGGGCGCCCAGGCCTTCGACGCGAGGACCAAGGCCGATCAGGTGGCGCAGATCGAGCAGGCCCTGAAGAAGCCCGGCCACGCCGTCGCCGTCGTGCCGCTGCGGCCGCTGCTGGCCCAGGGCGGGGTGCTGGACCAGCTCCGCGCCAAGGGCTTCACGGTGACGACGCCCGGCGAGGAGTCCTAGGGGCTACTGCGGCCCGAAGGTGGCGGCGACGAAGTTGTCGTAGTTGTCGAGCACGTGCGGGTCCTCCTTCACGATCTGCACCACCTGGCGCGGGATCAGCTTCAGGTGATCGACCATGCCTTCCGGCGTCATGTGCATGACCGGGGCGAAGTCCCGGAAGATCGCGAAGGATTTCTGCTCGTAGCCGTCCACGTCGACCTTGCCGGGCCCGCCCGAGAAGGCCGTCCGGGTGAGGTCGAACCAGGCGTGCATGTGCGGGTCGTTGATCCAGCGCTGCTCGTCATTGCCCTGCAGGCTGGCGCTGTTCGCGGGCTTGGCCGCCGGCGCCGGGTGCTGGGCGGCTGCTGGCGCGGCCAGGGCCAGGGCGGCGAGCGCGGCGCCCGCGACGAGTAAGGTGGCGATTTGTCGGTTCACGGGAGTCCCCAGGGCTGCTAGCCATGCCAAGAATGTCTGACGTGATGTAAAAGATATCATACATCATGTAAAATGAATTTTACGTAGGAGGCCGGCCGCATGTCGTTCCGCGAGAAATCCGCCTGGATCACCCTGGTGACGGTGCTGGTCTGCTTCGGGGCCTATTTCGTGGAGCTGTTCGGCGGCCTGGCGAGCAGCCACCACCATTTCGGCGGCCTGCAATCGGTGCATCTGCTGCTGTTGGCGGTGCTGGCGCTCGTCGTGTTGCAGGTGACGCTGACCGCGATCGCCGCCTGGACCACGCCCAAGGCCGGACGCGGCCTCGCCGACGAGCGCGAGCGGCTGATCCAGCTGCGCGCCCAGAGCCTGGGCTTCCATGTGCTGATGGTGCTGGCGGTCGGCCTGTTCGCGCCGGCCTTCTTCGGGCACCGCGGGATCGAGATGGCCAATTTCGCCCTGCTGGCGGTGGTGATCTCGGCCTTGACGGTGGCGATCGCGCAGATCGTGATGTTCCGGCGTGGGAGCTAGGCGGGATGGCGCTCCCCATCGCCAACCAGATCCGCCGCCTGCGCTTCGAGCACGGCGAGATGACCCAGTCGGAGCTGGCCGAGAAGATCGGCATGACCCGCCAGACCGTGGCCGCCATCGAGGCCGGCAAATATTCGCCGTCGCTGGAGGCCGCCTTCCGCATCGCCCACGTGTTCGAGGCGAGCCTGGACGAGGTGTTTCAGTGGGTTTCCATCCCTCCTCTTTAGGGGAGGGTGGCGAGGCGAAGCCGAGACGGGTGGGGGTCAAGGGCCAGGGCGCCGACGTCCGCGCTTGAACGCGAGTCCCCCACCCTGGTCGCCCACCGGGTCGCTCCGCGACCCGGCGCCCCCCTCGCTTCGCGAGCCGCCCCCAGCGGGGGCGGATTGCGGCCTGTCCCTCCCCTAAAGAGGAGGGATGATTTTTAGAGCCCCGGCAGCTTCAGCTTCTTGTCGCCTTCGCGGGCGATAATCACGGTCTTGCCGCCGGTCAGCTTGGCGATGCGGTCGGCCTCGGCGGCCGGGTCGATCGGGGCTGTGCCGTCGCCTGTGGCGAGCGGCGCGGGGGCCGCGGCGGTCTTGTCGGCGCGCCAGAACATCACGCGGTCGGCGAAGCTCTTTTCTTTGTGCGCCACGCCGCCGAATTCGTCGTCGACCACGTAGCGGATCAGCGGGTCGGCCTTGTCGGCGCCGGCCTTGGCGACCAGCAGCTTCTCGCCCTCGGAGCGGGCCTCGCCCTCGCGGACGCCCAGGAGCGCTGTGCGCGCGGCGCTTTCCGGCTGCAGTTCCTGCGGGCGCGGCATGCCGGGCGCCGGCGGGCGCAGCGCGAAGTCGGGCGGCACCACCAGCGGGGCCTTGGTCACCACGCGGAACTCGTCGGGGGTCACCTTGTTCATGCCGAGCGCATTGCGCGTCGACACACATCCGGCGAGACCGGTCGCCGCGATCAGCGCGGCCGCAACGATCACACGGTTGGCGTTCATGAACTTAGCTACTCCTAAGGCCGCCCCCGGCCAGAAGGGCATGTGGATAGCGCAAACAGCCGGTCTCGCCAACGGCGCGTTAGGCCGCATCCTGCGGAGCCCGCTTGGCGCGCTCCTTGCCGTCTTGCCGCAGCATGTCGACCAGAAGAAGGCAGATGCCGACGGTGATCGCCGAATCGGCGACGTTGAAAATCCACGGGAAGTAGATGAGTCGCGAGACGTCGATGAAGTCGGCCACTGCGCCGAAGCGGATGCGGTCGACGACATTGCCGATGGCGCCGCCGATCACCAGGCCGATGGCGATGGCGAACAGCGGCCGCTCGGCCTTGCGCACCCAGCTCACCAGCACGCCGGCCACGCCGATCGAGAAGGCGGCCAGCAGCCAGCGCACGGCTTCCTTGTGCGCCTGCAGGAAGCCGCCGACGAAGCTGACGCCCGGGTTCCAGACCATGGTCAGGTAGAAGGGGCCGGCCAACTGCACGCTGGCCCGCAGCGGCAGATTCAGGCCGGTCAGGATCCAGGCCTTGGTCGCCTGGTCGATGACGACGACGGCCAGCGCCAGCACCAGCGCCGTCCAGCCGAGCTTGGTGATCGAGGTCATGCGCCGGTCTTTTCTTGGGGGGCTTTTCCGTGGGCGGCGTCCCAGGCCGCGACCGCGTCGTCGCAGCGGAGGCACAGGAATTTTGGGGCCTTCACTTCAGGAAGGACGCGCCAGCAGCGGAGGCACTTATGAGCTTCTCTGATTGGGTCGTCTCCAACCTTGGAAATGATCACTCCGCTGCACTCGGGGCCAATCTTTGCCAAGCTTGTTACGAACAACTCCGCAGCGAACTCGTCTGTCGATAGGCCGGGGCCTTCGAAATCGGAAACGATGGGCTCTCCAGGAGCGGCGGGCTCGTCCTTCAGGACGCCCGCTTCGACCTCCGCTTCCAGCGTCGCCCCGATCATGCGAGCGGTTCGAGCTTGCTCTAGGTGCGAATTAACTCGTCTTTTGAGCGTCAGAAGCCTTGCCCAGCGCTGGGCCATGGCCTCGTCGCGCCATTCGGCGGGCGTGTCGGGGATCACGCGCAGGCAGTTGGAGCCGGCGTCGGGATAGCGCGTGGTCCAGGCCTCTTCGGTGGTGAAGGGCATCAGCGGGCTGAGCCACGCGGTCAACCGCTCGAACACCGCCTGCATCACCGTCCGCGCCGCGCGGCGGCGTAAGGATTCGGGGCGATCGCAGTAGAGGGCGTCGCGGCGGATGTCGAAGAACAGCGCCGAGAGGTCTTCCTGGCAGAAGTCCATCACCGGCCGGATCACGTCCTGAAAGAGATAGCCCTCGTAGGCCGCGCGCACCTGGCCATCGAGCTCATAGAGCCGATGCAGGATGAACCGCTCCAGGGGCGGCATGTCGGCCAGTTCCACCGCCTCGTCCGGCGAATAGTCGGCGAGCGCGCCCAGCAGGTAGCGGACGGTGTTGCGCAGCTTGCGGTAGGCGTCCGACGTGGTCTGCAGCACCGTCTTGCCGATCCGGCTGTCGTCCGAATAGTCGATCATCGCGGCCCACAGGCGGATGATCTCGGCGCCGCTCTCGCGGATCACCACCTCCGGATCGACCACGTTGCCCTTCGACTTCGACATCTTCTCGCCGGCCTCGTCCATGGTGAAGCCGTGGGTGAGGATGGCGTCGTAGGGCGCGCGGCCCCGCGTGCCGGAGCTTTCCAGCAGGGACGACTGGAACCAGCCGCGGTGCTGGTCGGAGCCTTCCAGATAGAGGTCGGCCGGCCAGTGGGTGTGGGCGCGGTTTTCCAGGGTGAAGGCGTGGGTCGAGCCGGAGTCGAACCAGACGTCGAGGATGTCCTCGACCTTTTCGAAGCGTTGCGGGTCGTGCTGGCCGAGGAAGTCGGAGACCGGCCGGGTGAACCAGGCGTCGGCCCCCTCGGCCTCGATGAGGTCGATGATGCGTTTGTTGACCGCCTCGTCGTGCAGCGGCTGGCCGGTCTCCTTGTCGACGAACATGGCCAGCGGCGCGCCCCAGGCGCGCTGGCGGCTGATCAGCCAGTCGGGGCGGCTCTCGACCATGGCGCGGATGCGGTTGCGGCCGGCCTCCGGATAGAAGGCGGTGGCCTCGATGGCTTCCAGCGCGGTTTCTCGGAGTGTCCGGCCCTTGTGGGCGGCGTCTTCCAGCGGCTCGTCCATGCGGATGAACCACTGCGGCGTATTGCGGAAGATCACCGGCGCCTTGGAGCGCCAGCTGTGTGGGTAGGCGTGCTCGACCCGGCCCCGCGCCAGCAGGGTTCCGGCCTCGATCAGCTTTTCCATCACCGCCGGATTGGCCGGGCCGAACTTGCCGGCTTTCTTGCCCTCGGTCTCCAAGACCTTAAGGCCGGCGAACAGCGGCACGCCTGGATAGTAGGCGCCGTCCGGATCGACGGTTTCCGGGATCTCGCGGTGGCCGTGGGCCAGCCAGACGGCGTAGTCGTCGGCGCCGTGGCCGGGCGCGGTGTGGACGAAGCCCGTGCCCGCGTCCTCGGTCACGTGGTCGCCGGCCAGCATCGGGACCTGGAAGCCGTAGCCGCTGTCGAGGCCCGCCAGCGGGTGGGCCAGCACCATGCCCTGGCAATCGACCTTCTCGATGCGCTCGTAGCTGGCGACCTTGGCGGCGGCCATGACCTCGGCCGCCAGCTTTTCGGCGACGATCAGCTTGTCGCCGGGCTTGGCCCAGGGCGCGAACTCCAGGCCCTCCTCGATGGCGTCGACGCGATAGACCGCATAGGCGATGTCGGGATTGTAGCTGACGGCGCGGTTGGCCGGGATCGTCCACGGGGTCGTGGTCCAGATGACCACGCTGGCGCCCTGGGCCGCGTCGGACCCCTCGACCACCGGGAACTTCACCCAGATCGTGGGCGAGACGTGGTCGTGGTACTCGACCTCGGCGTCGGCCAGAGCGGTGCGCTCCACCGGGCTCCACATCACCGGCTTGGAGCCGCGGTAGAGCTGGCCGGAGGCGACGAACTTTTGGAACTCGGCGACGATGGCCGCCTCGCTCGGATAGTCCATGGTCGCGTAGCGGTGCTCCCAGTCGCCGATCACGCCCAGACGCTTGAAGCCGGCCATCTGGACGCCGATCCACTTGGCGGCATAGTCGCGGCAGCGGGTGCGGAACTCGGCCTTGGAGACCTCGTCCTTGCGCCGGCCCTGACCGCGCAGCTCCTCCTCGATCTTCCATTCGATCGGCAGGCCGTGGCAGTCCCAGCCCGGCACATAGTCGACGTCGTAGCCCAGCAGGAACCGCGAGCGGACCACGAAGTCCTTGAGCGTCTTCTGCAGGGCGTGGCCGATGTGGATCGCGCCGTTGGCGTAGGGCGGGCCGTCGTGCAGCACGAACAGCGGGGCGCCCGCATGCTGCCGGGCCTTGCGCATGGCGTGGTAGAGGTCGACTTGCGCCCACCGCTCAAGGATCTGCGGCTCCTTCTGCGGCAGGCCCGCGCGCATGGGGAAGGGCGTGTCGGGAAGGAAGACGGTCTCGCGGTAATCGCGCGAAGGGGCGGCGTCGTCGGCCATTGAACTTTCCAGCGTGGTCCGGGGGAGATCCCCGGTTCGGCCTACGTGGCTTGCGCCACTTCGTTGACCGGGGATGACGGGATTTACAAGTCCCGGCGCGCGCAGACGGTCTCGTCCGGCGTCACGCCGGGCGGGTAATTCGCGAGCTCTTCCGGACCGAGGTCATGGGGCGAGGCTCTAACAGACGACGGCGGCGAACCCAAGAGGCGCTGTCCGTCCTGGGGAGGCTGGATTTTGTCCCGGCGATGGGCTGAGTTGTCCGGACGTCCGCTTCCAAGGTCCGGGGATTCCATGTTCTTTCGCCTCAGCGCCATTGCGCTCGCGCTCACCGTCCAGTTCTCGGCCGCTCCGGTCCAGGCCGCCGACAAGCCTGCTTCGCCGCCGCCGGTGGTCAAGGGCCCCGCGCATGGGACGCTGATCATCGCCGGCGGCGGCAAGCTTGGGCCGGAGATCCTCGGGCGCTTCATCAAGCTGGCGGGCGGGCCTTCGGCCGAGATCGTGGTGATCCCGACGGCGGGCGGGGCGAAGACCTACGGCCCCGACTGCGACTGCCTGAAGATCTTCCGCGAGCTCGGCGCGGCGAACCTGACCGTGCTGCACACTCTCGACCGCCAGGAGGCCGATAGCGACGCCTTCGTCGCGCCGCTGAAGCGGGCCAAGGCGGTGTGGTTCGTCGGCGGCCGGCAGTGGCGCCTGGTGGACAGCTACTCCGGCACCAAGACCGAGACGGAGATCAAGAACCTGCTGGCGCGGGGCGGCGTGGCGGGCGGCACCTCGGCCGGCGCGTCGATCCAGGCCTCCTACCTGGTGCGCGGCGCGGTGAGCGGCAACGATGTCGTCATGGCGCCGGATCACGAGGTCGGCTGGGGCCTGATCCAAGGCGCCGGCGTCGACCAGCATGTCACGGCGCGCCACCGCGAGGGCGACCTGGACGCGCTGGTCGCCAAGCACCCCGAACTGCTGGGCGTCGGCATCGACCAGTCGACCGCCATCGAGGTGAAGGCCGACAGCTTCAGTGTGCTGGGCGCCGGCCACGTCTTCATCCACGACGGCAAGGAACAGCCCAACGGCGGCCACTACTACCTGATGAAGGCGGGCGACCGCTTCGACCTGAAAACGCTGACGGCCTCGGCGATGCGCTAGGCCGGCCGAAGGTTCGGGCGCCCGTTCAAGACGGAACCTCCGCGTCGGCGGCCGTCGCTGTGTCGTCGCCCCGGGCGTCGATCTGGTTTTCCTTGAGCACTTCCAGCACGGCTTCCGGATCGGCGGGGTGCGAAAGGCTGGCGGCCTCGGCGTCGGGGCGGTTGCGGACGTTGGGCAGGTCGCGGCGCAGTTCCTCCATCAGCTCGATCAGCTTGGCGGCCTTCTGCTCCGAGAGCATGGCCAGTTCCAGGGTGAGCTGTTCGCGCAGTTCGCTGAGTTCGTCCTCCCGGCGCTGGGTGACGAGGATGAACAGGGTCATGAACAGCGCGCCAACGCTGGTCACGCTCTGCAGCGCGCCGAAGGGCGCCGGATCGAAGGGTTTTAGCCCCGCCGCGCCAAGCCCCAGGTTGAGCGCGAGCCACAGCGTGACCCCGACCGCCAGCAGGCCGGCGGCGCGCGGCCGGCTGAAGAACCGCGTCAGCCGCTCGACCGTGCGTTGCAGGCCGGTCGAGCCGCGCCGGTGGTCGATGTGCAGGCGGGCGATCGCCTGCACCGTCTCGTCGATGTGGGCCGGGAGGATCGGCGTTTCGGACAGGGAACTCGATACTGTGGAGCTGGTCATACGACAGGGAACGCGCGAGGCGCGCGTTCGCTCAAACGCCCGGGCGCGCAGCCTCAGGCGGTCGCCGGCTCGGTGAGCCCCAGCATCTGCTCGAAGTTCTTCGAATAGAACAGTTCGCGGTCGGCGTCCGACAGGTCGCCGAAGGTCCGCTCGAAGCGGCCGATCGGGTCGTTGGTGCCCTCCGGATGCGGGTAGTCGCTGGAGAACATGTAGAGGTCGGCGCCCGAGTCCTTGATCAGGTAGCCGGCGTCCTCGCCCGGGAACGGCGTGAACTTGACGTGCCGGCGGATGATCTCCGAGGGCTTGGCCGACAGCGCCTGCAGATAGGGGTCTGTGCGCCCGAAGCTGCGCGCGCCCATGTCCATCTGGCGCAGGAACCCCGGCACCCAATAGGCGCCGTATTCGATCACCCCGCCGCGCAGCTCGGGGATGCGGTCGAAGACGCCGTCGTAGACCAGCGCGCCGAGGAACATCTCCGCCGAGTGCGGCAGGACCACATAGTCCTTGAACCGCAGGTTCTCGCCGCCGCCGTGCAGGTCGGGCGAGGGCGCGCGGCCGTTGTTGATGTAGGCCTGCGGCAGGACGCGGGAGCCCGCGCCGATGTGCAGCACGAACGGGATCCGCTTGGCGGCCAAGAGCTTCCAGAACGGGTCCAGGTCCGGGTGGCCGGGCGAGCGCTCGCCGGCCGGCGTCGAGGGCGTCCAGATGGCGCCGCAGCCCAGGCGGATCGCCTCCTGCGCCTCCTCCAGCGCCCGGGCGGGATCGTCCAGCGGCACATAGGCGACGCCGATCAGGCGCGGGTCGCGGCAGAAGTCGGCCATGGCGCGGTTGGCCGCGCGCGTCCCGGCGTAGACCACGTCGATGTCGGAGGAGGTGCGGAAGGGCCGCAGCGCCGAGGTCGGAAACACCAGCTGGCTCGAAAAGCCCAGCTCGTCCAGCGCCCGGGTGCGTTCGGCCGGATCGCAGGCGCCGTAGGCCAGCCTGCCCTTGGGCCCGGCGATCAGGCCCTCGATGACCTTCTCCTTGGGCGCCACGACCGGCGGGCGGGTGGAGGGCGCATCGCGCCGCAGGAGGCGGTCCTTCATGGCCCCCTCGGCGAACGGCACCAGCCAGTCGGCGGGCTCCATCAGATGGCTGTCGGCGTCGTGATAGACGCGGCCCTGGGCGTAAGGCATCGGCTTCCTCGCAGCGGCTCTTCCCGGGGCTCTTGGCGGCCCGCCGGCGCACTATCTCCTGCGATCAGCCCTGCTCACAAATGAAATCTTCGGCGCGGTCGCGGCCTAGCCGAAGTCCGGCATCAAGAGGTCGCGGGCCTGTTTGGCGTCCTTCATGACCTGGGCGGTCATGGTCTCCAGCCCGTCGAACTTCAACTCGGGGCGCAGGAAGCTGATCAGATCGGTCTCGATGACCTGGTCGTAGATGTCTTCGTCGAAGTCGAAGAGCCAGACTTCCAGCAGGGGGGCACGCGTGCCCTCGATGGTCGGATTGATGCCGATGTTGGCGACGCCCGGAATGTCGCGGCCGTCGGGCAGGCGGGTGCGGGTGGCGTAGACGCCGAACTTCGGGATCACATAGTCGGCCAGCGCCACGTTGGCGGTGGGGAAGCCGAGTTTGCGGCCCAGCTGCCGGCCGCGCTGCACGGCGCCCTCGATGGCGAAGGGGCGTCCCAGGATCTGGGCGGCGACTTCCGGATGGCCGCCGCGCAAAGCCTCGCGCACGCCGGACGAGGAGAACTTCTCGCCGTCGGCGTCCTCGACCGCCTCGGCCACCGAGACGCCGAAGCCCATCTCCTTGCCATAGGCCTGCATGGTGGCGGGGCTGCCGGTTCGGTCCTTGCCGAAGGAGTTGTCGAAGCCGACGGCCACGTGGCGCGCGCCCAGGCCCTCGTGCAGCACGATTTGCGCGAACTCGCGGTCGGTCATCTGGGCGAGCTCGGGCCCGAGCGGCAGGACGTAGAGGATGTCGACGCCGAGCGCCTCAAGGGCGCGGGCCTGCTGATCGGCCTTCATCAAGAGGAAGGCGGGCTCGTCGGGGCGGAAATAGACGCGCGGATGCGGGTCCAGCGTGATGACGCCCAGAGGCGCGCCAAGCTTGCCCGCGGCCTTGGCGGCCAGCGCGATCACCTGCTGGTGGCCCCGGTGGACGCCGTCGAAATTGCCCATGGCCACGGCCGCGCCGCGATCGCCCTGCGGCAGGTCCTTCCAGCCCTTGATCAGACGCAGGCGCCTCATTTGTCCCTGCGCGGAACCATGATCAGGGCCTCGCCGTCGACCACGGTCTTGCCGCCCACCAGACAGACGGTCTCGAAGGTCGCGTGGCCCTTGGCCGCGTCCAGCGCCTTGACGGTGACTCGCGCGGTGACCGGGTCGCCGATCTTCACCGGCCGGCGGAAGCGCAGGGATTGCGACAGATAGATCGCGCCCGGTCCCGGCAGGTCATTGCCCAGCACCGCCGAGATATAGGCCGCCGACAGCATGCCATGCGCGATCCGTCCGCCGAACGGCGTGGTCTTGGCGAAGGCCTCGTCCATGTGCACCGGATTGTGGTCGCCGCTGACCGCGGCGAAGGCCTCGATGTCGGCGGCGCCGACCACATGGCTGACCTCGGCGGTCTGGCCCACGGCGAGTTCGTCGAAATAGAGACCCTGCAACGGCTGCTCCCCGAGTGTTCGCGGTTTCACTTAGCCACGATTGACCGCTCTCACCAGACCAGGTCGGCGATGGCGTAGGTCGCGTTGAGGCCATCCTGGCGCAGGAGGTCGGCGACGGCGGCCGCGTTGAGCGCGCCGTCAGGGCCGATGGTCTCGCCGCCGTGGATGCCGCTGGCGACGAACAGGACGTCCAGGCCCCGCGCATTGGCGCCGCGGATGTCGGTGGGCAGGCCGTCGCCGATGCACAGCACACGGGCCGGGTCGACGGGCGCGCCGAGCGCCTCGGCGGCCTTCTGCAAGGAGAGGTCGTAGATGATCGGATAGGGCTTGCCAGCCATCAGCACCCGGCCGCCCAGGCTCTCGTAGAGCTGTGCGAGCGCGCCGCCGCAGTAGATCAGCTTGTCGCCGCGCTGCACGACGATATCCGGGTTCGCGCACAGCATGACCAGATCGCGGCCCACCGCCTCGATGAACCGGTCGCGATAGTCGCCGGGCTCGTCGTTTTCGTCGTCGTAGGGGCCGGTGACGGAGATGAAGGCGGCGTCGGCGAGGCCCGAGAATTCGACGCCGAGGCCTTCGTAGAGCGCGTCGTCGCGGTCGGGGCCGATCTTCCAGGCGGGGCCGGGCGCACGCTGCGCCAACAGCAGGCGGGTGGCGTCGCCGGAGGTGACGATGGCGCTGTAGGCGTCGCGCGGCACGCCCAGGCCGTCGAGCTGTTCGATCACCGGTCCATGCGGCCTGGGCGAATTGGAGATCAGGATCACCGGCCCGCGGGTCTCGCGGTAGCGCGCCAGCGCCGCGCAGGCGGCGGGGAAGCTTTCGCGGCCGTTGTGGATCACACCCCAGACGTCGCAGAGCAGGGCGTCATAGGCCGGGGCGATCTGGGAAAGGCCGGCGGCAGGCTTGGGAGCGGTCATGGGCGTCGCGGGTAGCGGGGGCCCCAGGCGCGGTCAACGGCCTTTGTCGCGCCGGCGGCTACGTGTGCTAGGTCTTCGACGGGGACAGGGGGACGACACATGCGACCTGCGGCATTCGCGATGGCCTTGGCCATGCTGCTCATTCCAGCGACCTGCGTGTTGGCCCAGCCCGCGCCCAAGGACGTCGCCGCGGTCTGGGCCCGGGAGGCGCGCTACTGGGCGATGCGGGCGGCGGGAGACAGCGCGGGCTATCTCGAGCTGTTCGACGCGCGGTTCACAGGCTGGCCCTGCGGCGCCGATACGCTCGCGGACAAGGCCGCGATATCGCTCAAACCTGACAAGGTCTCCCCCCGTCCTCGACGCGCGCGCCGCCACCGGCGGGCCGGGCCTCGTGGTCGTCTACTATCGCGCGACGACGCCGGCGGCCGACGGCTCGGGCAAACCCCAGGTGCGCAACTTCACCCACACCTGGGTCCAGCGGGGCGACACCTGGCGGATTCTGGGCGGCATGTGCCGGGAGGCAACTCCCTAGCCGAACGCCGCGCGCTTCTGCAGCGTGTCGCGGAACTGCGGGCGGACCAGGGTGGGCGGCGGGCCGGCTTCGGTGAGCACGGCTTCCTTGATGGCGCGGGGCTCGCCGAACAGGTGGCCCTGGCCAAAGCCGATGTTGAGCTCGAGCACGTCGACCACCTGGCGCTCGGCCTCGATCTTCTCGGCGATCACCTGCACGCCGTAGCGCAGCGTCAGCGCCGTGAAGTCCTCGGCGGCGAGGTCGGGCAACGCGCGCAGCACCAGGCGCCCGTCGACCTCGGTCAGCTCGTCCAGCAGCACCGGGGCGGCGATCTTCAGGAACTTCACGTCGGCGCGCGACAGGTCCTGCAGATCGAGGTCGAGGTCGGTGACCTTGTCCAGGCTGAAGCGGAAGCCGAGGTCGGCGAGCTTGCCCATGTTGCGCGCCTCCACCGAGCCGCGGGCGTCGAAGGCCTGCTGGCCGATCTCGAAGATCAGGGCGCCGGCCAGGTCGCGGTTGGCGGTCAGGAGGTCGAGGAACTGCGGGAAGAAGCTCTCGTCGGCGAGGCTGGCCATGGAGACGTTGCAGAAGATGCCGATCTTGCGGTCCTGCTTGGCCAGGCGCCGCACGATCTGCACGCAGCGGAACAGCAGAAGGTTGTCGATGGCGGTGACCAGGCCGCCGGGCTCGGCGACGGTCAGGTACTCCGCCGGCATCATCACCCGGCCGCTCTCGTCACGCAGGCGCGAGAAGCTCTCGTAGAACTGGGTGCGCCGCTGCGGGAGATTGACGATCGGCTGCAGATAGAGGTCGACACGGTTCTCGGTCAGCGCCTCGCGCACGGTGTCCAGCAGGGCCGGCGTGTGGCGCGCGTCGCCGCCCAGGTGGGCCGGGAAGGCCGGCGCGTCGCCCTGCTCATCGAGCCGCCGGCGCATCTGCTCGACCAGGTCCTCCAGCATGTGGACCTCGTCGATCAGCGCGTCGGAGCGGGTGGCGTCCTGCACCGCGGCCTCGAAGATCTCGCTGACCCGGGTGTCCAGGGCCTCGACCTGGGAGATGAGGATCTGGTGCGCCTCGCGCAGGTTCTCCACATCGCCCTTGATGGCGCCGGTCTCCAGCGCGCGTTCGATCAGGCCGTGGAAGGCGAAGCAGAGGCCAAGCCCGCCCACCAGGGCGGCCACGCCAGCGCCCCAGCCGCCGCCGTTCCGCCACAGCGTCAGCGAGACGATCAGCGACAGGCAGAGGTAGGTCGCGCAGAGAAGGCCAAGGGTCAGGCGACGCATGGTCCCGCCATCCGAATCACTTGGGTGAGTATCCGACGCAGCTTGGCGGCAAGTCGAATGGATTAACGCCGGGTGCGGCGATGGCGCGCCGAGCGGCGGAGGCTCAGCTGTTTTGAACCCCGGAAAACACGGAAGGAGGATTCAACCACGGACGGACACAGACGCACACGGACCTGTCCTGCCGCTTGAAAGGCCGAAGGCCATCTTCCGATAGGTTCTAGCTAAGGATCAGAAGGCGAGCTGCGCTCGCGACGGGCAAGGCGGGTCGGTGTGCGTCTGTGTGGGTCCGTGGTTTCTTTCTTCTTCCGTGCTCTTTCCGTGTTTCCGGGGTTCCAAATCTGGGCGGCCGCCGCCGCGCTGGCCTCTCCGATGAAAATATGTGATCGGTGTTCACCTAACCCGGAGCGAGCTTCAGATGGCGGACGGATCGGCGGGCAAGGCGGGGCCCGAGCACTTCGATGTGCTGATCGTGGGCGCGGGCTTGAGCGGCGTCGGCGCCGGCTGGCACCTGCAGGACAAATGCCCCGACCGCTCCTACGTGATCCTGGAGGGGCGGGACGCGATCGGCGGGACCTGGGACCTGTTCCGCTATCCGGGCATCCGGTCGGACAGCGACATGTACACGCTGGGTTACGCCTTCAAGCCGTGGACGCAGGCCAAGGCCATCGCCGACGGCCCCTCGATCCTAAAATATGTGCGCGACACGGCGGCCGAAAACGGCATCGACCGGAACATCCGCTATGGCCACAAGGTGACTTCGGCCGCCTGGTCGAGCGCCGACGCCTGCTGGACGGTCGAGGCCCAACGCAGCGATGGCGCGGCGGTGACGCTCACCGCGGGCTTCGTCTTCCTCTGCGGCGGCTACTACAGCTACGAGGGCGGCTACACGCCGGAGTTCCCGGGCGTCGAGCGGTTCAAGGGGACGCTCATCCATCCGCAGAAATGGCCGGAGGGTCTCGACTACGCCGGCAAGCAGGTGGTGGTGATCGGGTCCGGCGCGACGGCGGTGACCGTGGTCCCGGCCATGGCGGGGACGGCCGGCCACGTGACCATGCTGCAGCGCTCGCCGACCTATGTGGTCTCGCGGCCCGCCGAGGACGCGATGGCCAACCGGCTGCGCAAGGCGCTCCCGGCCAAGCTCGCCTACCACCTGATCCGCTGGCGCAACGTGCTGTTCGGCATGTGGTTCTTTCGCCTCGCCCGCAACAAGCCCGACGCGGTGAAGAAGAACATCATCGACATGGTCCGCGCCCAGCTCGGTCCCGACTACGATGTCGGCAAGCACTTCACGCCCACCTACAATCCCTGGGATCAGCGCCTGTGCCTGGTCCCCGACGCCGACCTCTTCGAGGCGATCAAGGCGGGCCGCGCCAGCGTGGTCACCGACCACATCGAGAGCTTCACCGAGGACGGGATCAAGCTCAGGAGCGGCGCGCAGCTGAAGGCCGACATCATCGTCAGCGCCACCGGCCTGACGCTGCAGGTGATGAACGGCCTTTCGATCAGCGTCGACGGGCGCGCGGTCGATCCCGGCGCGACGCTCTCCTACAAGGGCATGATGTACGAGGACACGCCCAACCTGGCGTCGTCGTTCGGCTACACCAATGCGTCCTGGACGCTGAAGTGCGACCTGACCTGCGAATACATCTGCCGCCTCCTGAACCACATGGCCAGGACCGGCCTGCGCCAGGTGACGCCGCGCAACGACGATCCCGATATCGAGCGCCAGCCGTGGCTGGATTTCTCCTCCGGCTACGTCCAGCGGGCCATGGCGAAGTTCCCCAAGCAGGGGTCCAAGGCGCCCTGGAAACTGCACCAGAACTATGCGCTCGACCTGATGAGCCTGCGGTACGCGAAGCTTGAGGACGGGACGCTGGAGTTCAGCAATCCCACGCCGGCGCGGGCGAAGGTGGCGGCTTAGGGCGGAGCCGCTAAGCTGTCTTGCGAAACGGGACGGACGCCGCCGCCATGACCGCCGACAACCGCATCGTCCTCTCCAGCGACCACACGGCCATTGCGCTGCGCCAGGCCATCGCCGCCCACATCGCGGCTCAAGGCTGGGTGGCGGTCGACATCGGGCCGACGGCGCCGGAGAGCACGCCCTATCCTGAGCAGGGCGCCGCGGCGGCGCGGCTGGTGGCGTCCGGCGATTGCCGGTTCGGCGTCATCCTGTGCGGCACGGGCCAGGGGATCATGATGGCGGCCAACAAGGTCAAGGGCATCCGCTGCGGCGTCTGCGCCGACACCTACTCCGCCCGGATGATCCGCCAGCACAACGACGCCAACATGCTGGCGCTCGGCGCGCGGGTGGTGGGCGAGGGCCTGGCGCTCGACATCGTGGATGCGTTCCTGGCCGCGTCGTTCGACGGCGGCTGGCATGTGGCGCGGGTGGCGATGATCGGGGCGCTGGAGGGCTAGGATCGAGCGGCGTCGCCGCAGGCCTCGGCGCGGGCGAGCAGAAAATCGCGTTCGCGCAGGTTGCGGGCGAGGGCGGCGGCGGCCTGGAACTCCGAACGCGCCTCGGCCCGCCGGCCGGCCCGGAACAGGAAGTCGCCCCGCGCCGCCGGCAAGGGCGCATAGCCTCGCAGGACGGTGACGTCGGCGAGCGCGTCCAGCAGGCGCAGGCCCGCGTCGGGCCCGAACGCCATGCTGTGGGCGATCGCGCGGTTGAGATCGACGACCGGCGAGGGCGCCACGGCGCGCAGTTGGTCGTACAACGCGGCGATCCGCGGCCAGTCGGTGTCGGCGGCCCGGCGGGCGCGGGCGTGGCAGGCGGCGAGCGCGGCCTGCAGCACATAGGGTCCCCAATCGCTCGCCTGGGGACCGGCCAGGGCCTCGGCGCGGGCGAGCGCGTCGAGGCCTTGGCGAATGGAGAGCCGGTCCCAGCGGGCGCGGTCCTGCTCGGTCAGCGGCACGAAGGCGCCGTCCGGCCCGGTGCGGGCTCTGAGGCGCGACGCCTGGATCTCCATGAGCGCCAAGAGGCCGAGCGTTTCGGAATCCTTGGGCATCCGCGCGGCCAGCATCCGGCCCAGACGCCGCGCCTCCAGGCAGAGGCCCGGGCGGACGAGGTCGTCGCCGGCGGTGGCCGCATAGCCTTCGTTGAAGATCAGGTAGATGACCTCCAGCACCGAGGGCAGCCGGGCCGCCCGCTCCGCGCCCCGCGGCGTCTCGAAGGCGAGCCCGGCCTTGGCGATCGCCTTCTTCGCCCTGACGATGCGCTGGGCGATCGTGGCCTCGCTCGCCAGGAAGGCGCGGGCGATCTCGTCGGTCGTCAGGCCGCCGACCACCCTGAGCGTGAGCGCCGCCCGCGCATCGGGCGACAGCATCGGGTGGCAGGCGGTGAAGATCAGGCCCAGGAGTTCGTCGCCGAGATCGTCGTCCATGGCCGCATCGATCGCCTCGACCGCGTCGTCGGAGACCTCGTCCAGCGTCCGGGCGATCTCCTGGTGCTTGCGCTCGCGCATCCGGTCGCGGCGCACCGCGTCGATGGCGCGGCGCTTGGCGACGGTCATCAGCCAGGCGCCGGGCCTGGCGGGGACGCCGCTCCTCGGCCACTCGGCCAGCGCCATAACCAGCGCGTCCTGCGCCAGCTCCTCGGCGAGGCCGACGTCGCGCACGAGGCGGGCGAGGCCGGCGATCAGCCTCGCCCGCTCGATGCGGAAGGTCGCCTCGATCGCCCGGTGTGTGTCGCCTGGAATTGGGGTCTCGCCTGCGGTCACGAGGCTTTTTCGGCCATGGCCGCAGGGGAGACAAGACGGCGCTCCGGCCGCCGACCGTCCGCGATATCAGGCGACACCGAGCCGTCCGCGCTCCCCGCTGGGCGGCTCGTGGGTCCCCTCGAGGTTCAGGGCCTGCGCCATGTCCTCGGCCTCGATGAACGGCCGGATCTCCATTTCGGAGCGGCCCGGCATGGGATTGGGGCTGCGCATCGCCCAGGCCATGGCCTCGTCCATGTCCTTGACCTCCCAGATCTGGAAGCCGGCGACCAGTTCGCGCGCCTCGGCGAACGGCCCGTCGATGACCGTGCGGCTGTCGCCGTCGATGACGATGCGCTTGGCCTGGGCGGAGTTCTTGAGGCCCGCGCCGGCCACCAGGACGCCGGCCTGGGCCAGCTCCTCGATGAACCGCTCCATCGCCTCGAACGCCTCCATCGTGGGCGGCGTCCCCGCTTCGCTCGCCTCGGTGGCTTTCCCGATCACCATGACCCGCATCGTCTGTCTCCCTCGATCGAGCCGGTCCGTTTTCGCCGCCTCATCAAGACGTCGAACGAGCTCGTGGGGAATCGACGCCGGTCGGCGATTTTTCGCCTAGGCCTCCACCGGGATCCACCATTCCACCCAGCCGCCGGCGCGGTCCGGCGCGAAGTCGTCGGGGTAGACTTCCAGGTCGGGGACGCCCCGGGCGAGGGTGTGGCCCGAGGCAGGGACCCGCTCGCCCCAGATCTCGCGCACCGCCGACTGCATCTGCGGGTGCAGCGGGCCGCCGCTCAGCACCTGGCGGAACACCAGATAGGCATGGGGCGGAATCTCGATGACCTTCATGCCCGGCGGCGCGGGCGCGCCTTCGGCGAGGGCCGCGCCGGCGATGTAGTGGACCCCCTTGCCGCCGGGGCCGGCGCAGCAGACCCCGAAGGTCCCGCCGCCGACCTGGCCCGGCAACGGCAGGCGCGGCGCGAACTGGCCCCAGAGCAGCGGGATGCCGGAGACATTGGCCTCGTCGAAGTCGGCCCCGATCCCGGCGATCCGCAAGGCCGGCTTTCGGGCCGGCGAGGGCGCCTGGGTGAGGTTGCTGGCGTGGAGGTCGGCGGTCGGCATGGCGAGGGTCTCCGGTCGGTGCGGGCGTTCGCCGTCGCGGTAGCGGCCGGGCGAGATGCCGAATTCGCGGATGAAGGCGCGGGTGAAGCCTTCCTGGCTGTCGAAGCCGCAGTCGAAGGCCAGGTCGATGATGGTGAGGCGCGCGCCCCCAAGCGACTCGGCGCGCAACCGCTCGGCGGCGCCCTCCAGCCGCCGCACCCGGACATAGGCCATGGGGCTCAGGCCATAGCGGCCGGTGAACAGGCGGGTGAAGTGGTAGGGCGAGAGCCGGGCGGCGTCGGCGAGGTCGCCGAGGCTGAGCGCCCCGTCGAGGTTGGCCTCGATATGCCGCCGCGCCCGCTCCATGGGGTCGGTAAGCGTCGAGGGCTGAGGGGCCGCGTTCATGGCCGCATCATCGCGCGGCGGCGCAGGCCTGTCTTGACCGCGGTTGCTCTCGGGTTCGGTTCGCCCCCTGATAGGCGCCCAAGCGAGGGATCGAGACGATGACCGGACATCTTGGACACGCCGTGAGACTGGCGATGACCGGCCTGTTGGCGGCGGGTCTGCTGGCGGGGGTCGCCCAGGCCCAGACGCCGCCGCCCCTGCCGCCGATCGCCGGCGCCGTCGGCATGGTCGACCAGCCCTGTCCGCCGGGCAGCTTCGGGCGTTCGGCGGCGATGAAGGCGCTCGCCCAGGCGTTGAGCACGGGCGTGCCGGCGAGCCCCGAGGTCATGGCGGCCTACGCCAAGGAGGGGCCGGAGCGCGACCGGCTGGCCGCCTGGAGCGCCAAGAACGATTTCGCCGACCTCTGCCGTTTCCGCGCCGACGACGCGCGGCTGGAAAAGCAGGGCGGGGTGCGGGTGGTGTTCTTGGGCGATTCGATCACCGAGCTCTGGGGCGCCGCCGACCCGGGCTTCTTCAGCGACAGGATCGTGAACCGCGGCATCAGCGGCCAGACCTCGAGCCAGCTGCTGCTGCGCTTCGAGCAGGACGTGGTGGCCCTGAAGCCGAAGACCGTCCACATCCTGATCGGCACCAACGATGTGGCCGGCAACAACGGCCCCGAGCGGCCGGAGGACCTGAAGAACAACCTGCGCGCCATGGTCGCCGTCGCCAAGGCGCATCGCATCCGCGTGGTGTTGGGCGCGATCCCGCCGGCGGCGGTGATTTCGTGGCGGCCCGCCATCCACCCGGCGGGGCAGATCCGCGAGCTCAACGCCTGGATCGCCGCCTTCGCGAAGGCTGAGGGCGAGGGCTTCGTGGACTACGGGCCGGTGCTCGCCACGCCCGAGGGCGGCATGAAGCCCGCGCTCAGTCGCGACGGGGTGCACCCGCTGAAGGCCGGCTACGACCTGATGCGGCCGATCGCTCAGGCGGCGGTGAACTAGGGCCGCGGATAGCCCAGCGCCGCCACGAAGATCGCGCTGACGGCGGGGTCGCGGAAGAACTCCTGGGCGACCGCTGCGCCGTCGAAGCCGTGCAGGAAGGCCGCCTCCAGGCCCAGGCTCCGGGCGGAAAGCGTCAGGTAGGCGCCCTGCAGCACGCTGTTGCGCAGGGCGGTGGCGCGGAGCGTCGCGGGGCGGTCGAAGCAGGACTCCCCGGCAGGGCCGTCGCCCACGAAGGCGATCAGCTGCTCGGCGAACTCGCGGTCATAGCCGACCACAGCGCAGACCGGCGCAAGCACCGCGGCGTCGCGGGTGCGGGGCGCCAGCCGCTGGGCCAGCCTCGCCTTGGCCGACGGGGTGGAGATGAACAGCATGCGGGTCGGCGAGGCGCCGGTCATGCCGGGACTGACCGCCATCAGCGCCTGCAGTTCCTCGAGCACCTCCAGCGAGACCGGCCGGGCGGAGAAGCCGCGCCCCTCCGCCGGCGGCCGCAACAGCCGCTCCAGGCCGAGCACCCCCTGCGGCGCCGGTCCGGTGGGTACGTTGTAGAGCTCGCCAATCGCCGCCATGCGCCTGCTCCTCTAGGGTTCGGCCGCATATTCCTACCAATTCAGTAGATATTAGAACGCAGGAATTCTGAGGGCGGTTCCAGGGGGTGTCGGAGGGCTGCGGGCCGGCGCGCGGCTAGCCCGGCTCCCGGAAGTCGAGGTTGGTCGGCCGCTGGCGATAGTTCGTCCCGCCGGTCACCTCCTCCGACGGCGCTTCGTGAAGATCGAACCCGGTCGCCCAGGCGCAGCCGAGCCCGCGGAGATAGAAACCGAAGTGCAGGCTTCCGGCTTCCTCCGGCACGTCGAGGACGACCTTCCTCGGCGTCCAATCCCGGGTTCCGTCGAGCGGGCCATCGACGGTGCGCTGCTCCATATTGTCAAACGCGAGTGTTCCCCTGGGCGTGCCGTCCACCCGCAGCCACAGGGTCGCCGCGCCCACCACATCCCGGGTCCTGAGGTCGGCCGTCAGGCGCATCCGCCGGCCTCGGAACGGATCGGCGACGACGCTTTGCATCAGGGTCGCGAAACCCGTCTCGGCGTATCGTGGATCGTCTTCGGGATAGCGCGTCCTGATGACCGCGACGGGGGCCGAGCCGCGCCGGACCTGCGGATCGACGCCGACGTCGTAGAGACCCGGCTTAGAGCCTCCCACGATCCAGCCGGCAGGCAGGGTGAGCCCTGTCTTTGCGGGCGGCGCCGGCTCCTCGGCGAGGCGCGCGGCCAGGATGTTCCAATTGTCCACGCCGAGTTGGCGGGCCACCAGTTCCAGGCACTCGCTGTGGGTGAGCGAGACGCCCTTTTCGGCCAACTCCTGGCGGAGCGCCTTGGCCATGATCTTCGCGTCGCGATAGTTGCGCATATATGTGAACCCCTTGTTCTGGGGCGAACCACAGAGATCAGCGCCTGCGTTCCTGATCGGTCCGCCCAGAAAAGGGAGCTAACCGCGCTTCAAGAGATGCATTCACCATGCCCGGACGGGCGCAGGCGGCCGGTTGCATCGACCGAGACGGGAAACCTGGCCTTGCCGGGAAGGATCGTCAACCGGGTCGGAGGCGCGTCCTTCGTGGCGCTTCCCCGCCTTAAATCTCACGGCAGATGCGAGCCTTCCGGTCTCGGCAAGTCAAGGAGCGGCCCCTGGCCGCCCGCGCGGCGGCGCGCCTTTGGCGCGTCCTTGAGTTGCCGAGACCGGAAGGCAAACTGGCCGCCATAAGATCTATGGCTCAGTCCGTCCCGACGGACGACGATGGACTTCCGTTTGGCCGAGGCCATCACTTAGCGGTGCGGTCGAAACTCAAGGTGACCATGGTCGGTGACCTGCACACGATCTCGCACGCTTAGGGCTCGGGGGTCTCCGATGTGGTCGGCGCAGATCGTGAAGGTCCCATAGGCGGCAGTTTTCTCCCAGCCGCGCGTGTCCAGCTCATCGTCGAGCTTGTCGATGCTGACATCGAGAAGATGTTTGCTGCCGACGACCCACAGCCGGTCATGGTTCGCGTAAATTGCGTACCGCCCCTGCACGACGCGACACTCTCTGGCGCCTGCCGCCGTCGCTACGGCTTGCAATCCAACCATTGTAATGGCCGCGAAAAATGACAGCCCTTTCAAGGATGCCTCCTGACCTAGCCCCTACCGCGTCGGGACGGGCACATCGCCGCGGTAGTCGTAGAAGCCGCGCCCGGCCTTGCGGCCGAGCCAGCCGGCCTCGACGTATTTCACCAGCAGCGGGCAGGGGCGGTACTTGGAGTCCGCCAGGCCTTCGTAGAGCACGTTCATGATCGACAGGACCGTGTCCAAGCCGATGAAGTCGCCGAGTTCCAGGGGCCCCATCGGGTGGTTGGCGCCCAGCTTCATGGCGGTGTCGATGGCTTCCACCGTGCCGACGCCTTCGTAGAGGGTGTAGATCGCCTCGTTGATCATCGGCACCAGCACGCGGTTGACGATGAAGGCCGGGAAGTCCTCGGCGTTGGCGGTGGTCTTGCCCAGACTCTGGGCGAACTGCACGGCGGTCTCGTAGGTCTCCGGGCCGGTGGCGATGCCGCGGATGATCTCCACCAGCTTCATCAAGGGCGCCGGGTTCATGAAGTGCAGGCCGATGAACCGGTCGGGCCGGTCGGTGGCGGCCGCCAGCCGGGTGATCGAGATCGACGAGGTGTTGGAAGCGAGGAGCGTGGTCGCCCCCAGGTGCGGGCCCAGCGCCTTGAAGATGGTCTTCTTGGTCTCTTCGTTCTCGGTGGCGGCCTCGATGGCCAGGTCCGTCTGGCCGATGGCCTGCAGCTCGGGCGCGGGCTTGATGTGGCTCAGCGCCGCGTCCATCTCGTCCTGGGTGACGATGCCGCGGCCGACCTGGCGGGTGAGGTTGCGGTGGATCAGGCCCATGCCCGCCTCCAGCCGTTCCGCGCTCACGTCATGCAGCAGCACCTCGTAGCCGCCCAACGCCACCACATGGGCGATACCCGTCCCCATCTGGCCCGCGCCGATGACGCCGACCGACTTAATCTGAACCATTCAAATGAGCCTCGATGAACGGGCGCCGGACAAACCCGGGAAGATTTGGCGCCGCGTTTCTTTTTATGGCGACTTTCTAACATGGCGGCGCCGTACTGCCGCAAGCGTTTTGCTGCGGCGCAGCGTGGCCGTCGTCGGTTGGCGAATCGTAAAGAGCCGATCGGACCATCCCGCCGACGGCGGCGAGCGCCGTCTCGGCCGCCAGCCAATCTTGCAGTGCGGCGATGCGGGCGGCCTTGCGGTTGTCGGCGCGCCAGACGACGAAGAAGCCGAGGTCGGAGGCGACGTCGCCCTCCACCGGGCGCACCAGCCGCCCGTTGGCCAGGTCCGCCTCGACCAGGCCGCTGCGCCCGAGCGCGACGCCCAGGCCCTGCGCCGCGGCCTCAATCACCATCACAGAGTCCTCCATCACCAGCCCGCTCCGCGGCGGCGGCGTGAGGCCAAACGCGGTGAACCACAGCTCCCAGGGGCGGTGCAGGTGGTGGATCAGCGGCACGGAAAGCACGTCCTGCGGCCGGCGCATGGGATGGGCCTGAGCGAAAGCCGGAGTGCACACCGGGAACAGGGCGTCTGCGAACAGCGGGCGGACCTCGACACCCGGCCAGCGGCCGGCGCCATAGCGCACCGCGACGTCGACCCCGTCGGTGGTGAAGTCGGCCAGCCGGTCGTCGACGCGGATTTCCAGGTTGGCGCCGGCGGGATCGCCCAGCAGGCGGGCGAGCCTGGGCGGCAGCCAGCGGCTGGCGAACTGGGTGTCGAGGCTCAGCACCAGGGGATCGCGCTCGGCGGCGGCGGCGAACTCGGCCACGGCGTTCTGCAGGATGTCCATGCCCTCGCCGACCCGGCGCGCCAGGCGTGCGGCGGCCGGAGTCGCGACCATGGTGTTGCCGCGCCGCTGAAACAGCCGTGCGCCGAGCTCGGCCTCCAGGCGGCGGATCTGCTGGCTGACCGCGCCGTGGGTGACCGACAGTTCCCTGGCGGCGCGGCTGTAGCTGCCGTGCCGGGCGGCGGCCTCGAGCGCGCGGAGCGAGAAGAAGGGCGGCAGGCGGGCCATGGCGGGCGGGAACCGGGGTCTGGACGGCAAGCTCAAGCTCTGGACTCGAGAGGTGGGGTTGTTAGCGGCAATAACAACCCGGACCAGAATCTATCGTTCGCAAGACACCGGTCGCGACCCCACATCCGATCCAGCGGCGCCGCAGACCTGAAACGCAAACCCAAGGAACGAACACCATGAAAGCCCAGCTTCTCATGCTGAGCGCGGCTGGCCTTCTGCTGGCTGCCTCGGCGGCCCCCTCCGCGGCCCTCGCCACGCCCAGCCAACAACTGCTGATGTCAGCCCAGGTGCAGACCCAGGTCGACCGAAGGCTGAGCGCGGTCGGCGTCGACTCCGCTTCGCGGCCGATCTCGGTGCGCGCCACCGTGGCGCCGGACGGCCATGTGACCGGCGTCGCCGTGCTGCAAAGCTCCGGCGCTCCGGAGATCGACCGCAAGGTCGCCACCGTGCTGCAGCGCGTTCTCCTGGCCAATCCGCCGGTGGGGCTGCTGGATGGCGCGGTGACCCTCAATGTCGGCGGCGGCCGGGCCGCCGAGGTCGCCGGCCGCTGAGCCGGCCATCCGGGCCAAGAAAAAGGGGCGGTCCCTGACGGGGCCGCCCCTTCTGTTTCGTCGCGACGCCGGCTTTTTCGTCGCGGCGCCGGCGCCTACTTTCCGGCGGCGGTGAGGGCGGCCATCAACTCCGGCACGGCGGTCTTGTAGTCGGCGACCAGGCCGTAGTCGGCGACCTGGAAGATCGGCGCGTCGGCGTCCTTGTTGATCGCCACGATCACCTTGGAGTCCTTCATGCCGGCCAGGTGCTGGATGGCGCCGGAGATGCCGATGGCGATATAGAGCTCGGGCGCGACGACCTTGCCGGTCTGGCCGACCTGGTAGTCATTGGGCGCGTAGCCCGCGTCGACCGCCGCGCGGGAGGCGCCGACGGCGGCCCCGAGCTTATCGGCCAGCGGCTCGATCACCTTCTGGAACTCTTCCGCCGAGCCCATGGCGCGGCCCCCGGAGACCACGATCTTGGCGCCGGAGAGCTCGGGCCTCGCCGATTTCACCAGCTTCTGATCCACGAAATGGGTCTTGGCGGGCTTGGCCGGCGCGGGAATCGTCTCGACCTTGGCCGAGCCGCCGTCCGCCGCCGCCTTGAACACGGTCGGGCGCACGGTGATCACCTTCTTGGCGTCGGAGGACTGCACGGTCTCCAGCGCGTTGCCGGCGTAGATCGGGCGCACGAAAGTGTTGGCGTCGACGACATCGACGATCTCGGAGATCTGGGCGACGTCCAGCTTGGCGGCGATGCGCGGGCTGAAGTTCTTGCCCTGGCTGGTGGCGGGCGTCAGCACCGCGTCGTAGCCGCTCATCAGCGGCACCACGAGGGCTTCCATGCTCTCGGCCAGGCCTTCGCCCAGCTCGTCGCTTTCGGCCAGCAGCACCTTGCGCACGCCGGTGATCTTGGCGGCGGCGTCGGCGACGCCCTTGGCGCCCTTGCCGGCCACCAGGATGTCGACGTCGGACGACAGCTTCAGCGCCGCGGTCACCGTCTTTTCGGTGGTGTCCCGCAGGTGGGCGTTGTCGTGGTCGGCGATGACGAGAACGGCCATCAGAGCACCCCCGCTTCGGTCTTGAGCTTGGAGACGAGGTCGGCGGCGGTCTCCACCTTGATCCCGCCGGAGCGCTTCGGCGGCTCGGTGACCTTCAGGACCTTCAGGCGCGGCTTTGTGTCGACGCCGAACGAGGCGAGCTCTTCGATGGCGAGCTCCTTCTTCTTGGCCTTCATGATGTTGGGCAGGCTCGCGTAGCGCGGCTCGTTCAGGCGCAGGTCGGCGGTGACGACGCCCGGCAGGTCGATTTCCAGAGTCTGCAGGCCGCCGTCGACCTCGCGGGTCACCTTGGCCTTCTTGCCCGAGACCTCCAGCGCGGAAGCGAAGGTCGCCTGGGGCCAGTCGAGGATGGTCGCCAGCATCTGGCCGACCGCGTTGTTGTCGCCGTCGATGGCCTGCTTGCCCATGACCACCAGGTCAGGGCTTTCCTTGCCGATGATGGCGGCCAGAACCTTGGCGACGGCCAGCGGCTCCAGGTCCTCGGTCGTCTGCACCAGGATGGCGCGGTCGGCGCCCATGGCCAGCGCCGTGCGCAGGGTCTCCTGCGCCTGTTGCGGGCCGATGGAGACGGCGACGATTTCGCTGGCGACGCCCTTTTCCTTCAGGCGCACGGCCTCTTCGACCGCGATCTCGCAGAAGGGGTTCATCGACATCTTGACGTTCGCGAGGTCGACACCCGTCTGGTCGGGCTTCACCCGGGCCTTGACGTTGTAATCGATCACCCGCTTGACCGGGACCAACACCTTCATGGGTTGCTAGCGCCTCAAAATTGCTTCGGGAAATAGGGTCTGCGGGCAATAGCGGTTCCGGCGCAGTTTGCAAACCGCATGGCTAGCCAGCGGCGGCCCCGATCCGCTAATATTACATCCATGAACAACAGCTACAGCCGCATCCGCAGGACCTACGACCGCCTGAAGTGGATCTTCATCGGCATCTTCGCCGTCGCCAACGTCGGCATCCTGGTGTGGACGTTCGGCTGGGCGCGGCCCGAGGAGCAGTGCGTCGGCACCCACAAATGGTGGGACGGCGGCGCTCGCGTCTGCGCGACCCCGATCCTGACCTCCGACATCACCGGCCGCCTGATCACCGATCCCAAGGCGCGCGCCGAGGCCCTGCAAGCCATCGGCCGCGCCCCGCCGCCCGCGCCGGTCGCGGTTCCCAAGCCCTAACGCGTCGCGCCGGACTGCCAGAAAACCTCGGCCGCGCCCTTGTCGTTGGCGTAGCGGGCGGCGACGAAGAGCAGGTCGGAGAGGCGGTTGAGGTAGCGCAGGGCGGGTGGGCTCACGCTCTCGCCGGCCTCGGTCAGGCGCACGGCCTCGCGCTCGGCGCGGCGGCAGACGGTGCGGGCCAGGTGCAGGGCCGCCGCCGCCGGGGTCCCGCCCGGCAGCACGAAGGAGGCGAGCGGCGGCAGTTCGGCGTTGAGCGCATCGATCTCGCTCTCCAGCCGCGCCACCTGGCGGTCGAGGATGCGCAGCTTCGCGCCTTCCGCCTCGTCGGGGGCGGCCGGCGTGGCCAGGTCCGCGCCCAGGTCGAAAAGCTCGTTCTGGACGCGCGCCAGCAGGGCGTCGAAGTCGCCGGCCGTGTGGACGCGCGCCAGGCCCAGGCAGGCGTTGGTCTCGTCCACCGCACCATAGGCCTCGACGCGCAAATCGGCCTTGCTGACGCTCAGGCCGGTGGCGAGCCGGGTGGTCCCGGCGTCGCCGGTGCGAGTGTAGATGCGATTGAGCGTGACCACCGCCTAGTGCCTGCCGCGCCACCAGACCGCGCCGACCAGGACCGCGATCGCCAGCGCCTGCATCACCACCCGCAGGCGCATCAGCTTGTTGGAATAGGAGCGGCCGAAATCGCCGCCGCGGAACAGGGCGTAGATGCCGATCGCCAGCACGGTCGCCACCGCGATCAGGGCCGCCGGGATCAGGAAACTGAAAATATCCATTCGATCACTTTAGGGCAGCTTGGGCTTGCGAACCACAGCCAAGCAGGCTAAGCGGCGCCTCCCCCAACCGTTGGTGAGCATGTTCAACGAGCCGAATTCGTTGACGGGTCGAATTTTGGCCCTACTCCGGGTGCATACGGGAAGCCTGCGTCCCCCCGCAACGCCCAGCCGACCTAAAGTTGTCCGAATACTGCGTAGAATTGCGCTGAGAAATCGGGTAACATGATACTTGAACATGTTCACCGAGCGTGTCTGGACGCATGGCTCGGGTTGAACCTTTAAGAGAGGACGGCTCCGCCGTCGAAAAATCCCCCATGATTCACTCCCAGATCAAAGCCGTCGCCGACGACAATGTGACCAAGGCCCCGACCCGCCGGGCGCTCGCCAAGCAACAGACCCGCGCCAAGGTCCTCGCCGCCGCCCGTAGCCTGTTCAGCGAACAGGGCTATGAAGGCGCCACCATCCGCGACATCGCCGCCGAGGCGGGCATGTCCACCGGCGCGGTCTTCGCCAACTTCACCGACAAGTCCGACCTGTTCCGCGAGATCATGCTCACCGACATGGTGGCGCTCGCCGAAGCCATGGCCGAGGCCGCGAGCCACGGCGACGGCTGCGAAGACACGCTGCTGAAGATCTTCGGCGCCGGCTACCGCTTCTATCAAACCCAGCTGCCGCTGGCCCGCGCGGCGTTCAGCGTCGGCTGGTCGCCGGAAGACGGCCCGGCGCTGCGCAACGCCCCGCCGGTGCAGACCCTGCTGGGCCTGATCTCCGAGCAGTTGGCCCGCGGCGAGCAGAACGGCGAACTGACCGTCGGCGCCGCCGAGCCGCTCCGCACCCAGATGCTGTTCGACGCCTACCTGTCGAACTACGACCAGGCGATCTTCCAAGGCTGGTCGATCGACGCCCTGGAAGGCCGGGCGCGCGAGCAGATCCGCATCCTGCTGGCGGGCGCTCGGAGGAAGTAGGCGAGCGGCGCCGTCTTGTGTAGACATGACATCGCCCAACGACGTCTCCATGGCTGAAGATCTCGCGGGCGGCGCCAATCAGGAGCCGCCCGCAAATCCGGCCGTCGCGCCCGTCGCCGGGGCCGATCCGGTGACGGCGCCCAGCTCCCGCCAGACGCAGAAAGAGGCCACCCGCAACCGGGTGATCGACGCGGCGCGCGAGCTGTTCGACACCCAGGGTTACCAGGGCACCACGATCCGCGAGATCGCCCGCCATGCCGGCGTCTCGGTGGGCAGCGTCTTCACGACCTTCGCCTCCAAGGGCGAGATCCTCAGCCAGGTGATGGAAGACCGGCTGGACGGACTCTACGCCGAGCTCGACCGGGTGGTGCCCAACCTGCGCGGCTCGACCAGCGACCGGCTGCGCTCGATCTTTGCGATTCATTTCTCGTTCGAGGCCCGGCGGACGCGCCTGTTCCTGGCCCACATCGCCGCGGCCTACGACTGGACGCTCCCGCCCTCGGCCCGGCCGATGGGCCGCAATCCCCGGCTGATCGGCATCATCCGTGAATGCATCGCCAAGGGCATCGCCGACGGCGACGTCTGCCCCGCGGTCGAGCCGCAGGAGGCCGTCGACCTGTTGATGGCGGCCTATGTGTGGATCTACCGCATGGCGGCGCTGGACGGCGCCGACGCGCAGGAGATGACCGCCGCCATGGACCGCCAGATCGGCCTGATCACCGACGGCTTGGGACCGCGGTAGGGGCCACTCCCTTCCCCGTTCGGGGGAGGGACAGATTGCCAAGCCATCAGGGTAGGGAAGGGCGGGTCATCTGTGGGCTCGGCACGCCGGCCCATACTTCCCCACCCGTCTCGGCTTCGCCTCGCCACCCTCCCCGGAACGGGGCGGGGACGCTACTTCGGCGTCAGCTTGAAGAGGCCGCCGGGCGCGGCGTCCTCGATCACCCAGAGCGCCCCGTCCGGGCCCTGCTCCACGTCGCGGATGCGGTGGCCCATGGACCAGCGCTCGGCGGACTTGGCCGTGGCGCCGGTGATGACGATGCGGTTCAGCGTCCGGGTCCCCAGGCCGCTGACGAAGGCCGAGCCCTTCCACTGCGGGAACATGGACCCTGAGTAGAACATCAGGTTCCCCACATCGATGACCGGGGTCCAGTAGAGCACCGGCTTGGTGACGCCGGGCACGGCGTCGGGGCTGGGGATCGGCACGCCGTTGTAGTTGACCGCGTAGCGGGCCAGCGGCCAGCCGTAGTTCTTGCCGGGCTCGATCAGGTTCAGAGCGTCGCCGCCGCGCGGGCCCATCTCGGCCTCCCACAGCCGGCCGTCGGGTGCGAAGGCCAGGCCATAGGGCGTGCGGTGGCCCTTGGACCAGGTCTCTGACGGCGTCAGGTTCGGGCCGGGGAAGGCGTAGTCGCGGATCACAGCCGCGGTCTTGGCCTTCTCGGTGTCGACTGGCGGATCGATGATCGGGATGCTGGCCGCGCCGGTCTGGCCGGCCATCGGGTTGCCGGGGGCCGGCTTGCCGTCGAGTGTGAGGTGCAGGATCTTGCCCAGCGGGCTGTTGGGGTCCTGGGCCGGGGTCATCCGTTGACGGTCGCCAGAGGACAAGAACAGGGACTTGCTGTCCGGCGCAAAGGCCACCTGGGCGCCGAACTGGCCGCCCTTGCCGCGGCCGCCGTCACGCCAGATCACCTTCAGGTCGTCCAGGCTGGGCGCACCCGGCTTGAGGCCGAGCTTGGCGCGGGCGAGCGCCAGGCTGGAGCCATCCAGCTTTCCGGCCGGATCGGGCTCGGAATAGGTCAGGTAGACGAAGTGGTCGGCGGCGTAGTGCGGCGAGAGGAAGACGCCCAGCATGCCGCCCTGGCCCTGCGCCAGCACCTTCGGAACATTGGCGACGGCGGTCTTCTCGCCCGCCTGGGTGACCAGCTGGATCGACCCCGTCTTCTCGGTGATCAGCATTCGGCCGTCAGGCAGGAAGGCGATGCGCCAGGGCAGGCTGAAGGTCGCCACCTGGGTCATGTTGAACGGCGGGGCGGCCTCGGGCGCCTGGGTTCCGATGTTGGTCTGGGCGTAGGCGCCGGCCGCCGCCAGGACTGGCCCGACCAGGGCCGCCGCGACGGCTGTCTTTGCAAAGGTCATGCGCAATCCTCCTGAGGCGTCCGGCACAGGGTGTTCATATCCACGAATGCGCCACGGCGCGCGGGGTTCTTTTGGAGGGCTAATTGGCGCCCTCCAACAGCCGGCGCGCGATCACCTGCGCCTGGATCTCGCCGGCGCCCTCAAAGATGTTGAGGATGCGCGCGTCGGCCAGCACCCGGCTGACCGGCTGCTCCACCGCAAAACCGGTCCCGCCGTGGATCTGCACGGCGTTGTCGGCGGCCGCCCAGGCGATGCGGGCGGCGGTCAGCTTGGCCATGCCGGCCTCCAAATCGCAGCGGCGCCCGGCGTCCTTGGCCTGGGCGGCGAACCAGGCGAGGCGGCGCGCGCCCAGGATCTCGGCGGCCATCATCGCGAGCTTGTTGGCCACGCGGGGAAAGGCGGCCAGCGGCTCGCCGAACTGGCGGCGCTGCAGGGCATAGTCGAGCGCCAGATCCAGCGCGTTCTGGGCGACGCCGATGGCGCGCGCCGCGGTCTGGATGCGGGCGCTCTCGAAAGTCGCCATCAGCTGGGCGAAGCCCTGGCCCGCCGCGCCGCCCAGCAGGTTGGCGTCGGCGACCTCGAAGCCGTCGAAGGCGATCTCGTATTCCTTCATGCCGCGGTAGCCGATCACGCCGATCTCGCCGCCGCCCATGCCGGGCGCGGGGAAGGGGTCGGCGGCCGTGCCGCGCGGCTTTTCGGCCAGGAACATCGAAAGCCCCCGGTGGTCCTTCGACGCCCCGTCGGTGCGGACCAAGAGCGTCATCAGGTCGGCGCGGGCGGCGTGGGTGATCCAGGTCTTGGCGCCGGTCACCCGCCAGACATCGCCGTCGCGGACGGCGCGGGTCCTGAGCGAGCCTAGGTCGGAACCGGCCTCCGGCTCGGTGAAGACGGCGGTGGGCACGATCGCGCCGGAGACGATGCCGGGCAGGAAGCGGGCCTTCTGGTCCGACGTGCCGTGAGCCAGCAACAGTTCGGCGGCGATCTCCGAGCGGGTGCCGAGCGAGCCGGTCCCGATGAAGCCCCGCGACAGCGCCTCGGTCACCACGCACATGGCGACCTTGCCCAGGCCCGAGCCGCCCCAGACCTCTGGCGCGGTCAGGCCGAAGACGCCCAGGCGGCCCATCTCCTCCAGCAGGTCGAGCGGGATAAGCTCGTCGCGCAGATGCCAGCCGTGGGCGAAGGGCGCGATCCTTTCGGCGGTGAAGGCGGTGAACTGGTCGCGGATCGCGTCCAGGGTCTCGTCCAGGCCGCTGGCCTCCAGGGAGGCTTGGCCGCGCGCCTGATCGAGCAGCGCGACGACGCGGTCCTTCACCGCCTGCGACGCGCCGGGCGCGAGGGCTGCGATCACCGGCGCCAGGCGATGCGCCGAGACGCCCAGGTCGGCGGGGCGGAACATCTCGCCCTGGTTCATCGGCAGTCCGCCGGCGAGCTGGCTCAGATATTCATGCGCCAGCAGCTGGGCCGGCAGGGCCTCGGCCTCGCCGAACTTTTCGTCGGCGTCGAGCGCGCGGGCCCAGTGGGCGGTCTGGCGCAGGGTCTCGGCATAGGCCGCGCTCCAGGCCAGGCCGTGGGCGGCGTGCTGCTCGGCGTCCAGCGCGGCGCGGTCGAGGCGGCCGTCGCCTTTGCCATTTGGGCGCACCCGCTCGGCGACCGCGTCCTGCAGCTCGGCGACCAGCACCTCGGCCTCGCGGCCGGCGCGGTCGAGGAGGTCCAGGAGATCGGGCAGGATCAGCGTCATCACCGCCGACTATAGGCGATGCTTGCGCTCCGTCGCGCCACACGGCTTTGCTGTGCGCCACAAAAAAGGAAGAGGCCGCCCCATGCTCGTCGTCCACCACCTGAACAACTCGCGCTCGCAGCGCATCCTGTGGCTGCTGGAAGAACTCGGCGCGCCCTATGAGATCAAGTTCTATCAGCGCGATGCGACCACCAACCTGGCGCCGCCGGAGCTGGTGGCGGTCAATCCGCTGGGCAAGAGCCCGGTGATCACCGATGGCGACATCACCATCGCCGAGTCCGGCGCCATCGTGGACTACATCCAGCGCAAGCACGGGGCCGGCAAGCTCGGCGCGCCGGCGGGCGATGTCGCGGGCGAGAAGTACCGCGAGTGGCTGCACTATTCCGAGGGCTCGGCCATGCTGCCCCTGATGCTGAACCTCTATACCGGCCGCCTGGGCGACGCCGCCGCGCCGCTGCGGCCGCGCATCCAGAGCGAGATGGACAACCACCTGGGCTATCTGAACTCAGCCCTCGAAGGCCGCGACTGGCTGATGGGCGACTTCACCGCCGCCGACGTGCAGATGAGCTTTGTGGGCGAAGTCGGCCGCGCCATGGGCCAGATGGACAAGCACCCGAACATCGCGGCCTGGGTGGAGCGCTTCCAGGCGCGGCCGGCGTATGTGCGGGCGCTGGAGAAGGGCGGGGCGTATAATCTGGGTCCGCGAACCTAGAGCGCGCGGCGAGTTCGGTCACACAAATCCCGAGCGGGGTCAGGCGGCGCAGATCTCGGCCGTATCCGCCCGCGGCGCGCGCGGCGATGCCGGCACGGTCACCGTGAAGGTCGAGCCCAGTCCCTCTGCCGACTCGACCCAGAGCTCGCCTTCCATCGCCTCGATCACACGCTTGCTGACGGCCAGGCCGATGCCGCCGCCCAGGATCGAGCCGCCTTCGCGGCCCAGGCGATCGAAGGCGTCGAATAACCGGGGCAGCAGGGCGGCCGGAATGCCGTCGCCCGTGTCGCGGACCGCCACCTCGATTTGGCCTTGGCGAGCCCGCGCCACGATCCTGACGTCGCCGCCCGGGCGATTGTACTTGATGGCGTTGGAGATGATGCTGGACAGCGCCTGGCGCAGGCGGGTGCGGTCGGCGAAGGCGACGCAGGGCACGGCGGCGTCCATCTCGAGCTTCAGGCTGACCTGCGCCTGGTCGGCGGCCGGGATGAACTCGTCGGTCAGATCGGCCAGCAGATCAGCGACGTCGAGGCCGCCACGGGAAAACGATCCTTCGCCGCGGTCGAGGCGCGCCAGATCGAGCATGGCGACGATGAGCGCCAACAGGTCGTCGGCGTTGCTGATGATCCGGTCGACGGCGTCCTGCTGGCGCGGCGTCAGGGGCTCGCGCGCCTGGTTGAGCCGCATCACCTGGGCAAACCCCAGGACCGCATTGAGCGGTGTCCGCAGCTCATGACTCATGGAGGACAGCAATTCGGTCCTGGCCTTCGTCGCCGCCTCCGCGCGGCGCGCGTCATCGACTTCCGCCAGGGCCGAGGTGAGGCGCTCGGTCTGTTCCGCGAGCGCGGTGTTCAAGTCCCGCAGCCGTTCGGCTTCGCGGGCGGCTCGCGCCTCGAAGCGCCGGTCGACGAGGGTGCAGACCAGGCCCAGGCCAAGGATGACCATCACGCTGAGGGTGACCGCGGCCCCGAGGGTCTCGGCGCGGACGACGCCGGCTGGCGCCTCCACGACGGGTCCGGCCGCGACAAGGATGGTCGCCGCCATGCCGGTGTAGTGCATGCCGCAGACAGCCAGGGCCATCACCAGCGCGGCCCCGGCTCGCTGCAGCGTCGAACGCAGGATGTGAGCCAGCCATAGGGCGACGGTCGCCGCGCCGACGGCGATGACCGCCGATAGGGCGAACAAATCCGGGCGGTAGTAGATCGCGCCCGGCAGGCGCAACGCGCTCATGCCGCAATAGTGCATGATCACGATGCCGAGGCCGACGAGCAGGCCCGCCCCGAGGATGCGGGGCAGGGTGATGTCCTTCTCGAAGGCCCGCAGGCCAAGCGCGACGGCGACGATGGCCACCAGGCCCGAGAGCACGGTCGAGGTCGCGTCATAGCCATGCGACACCGGGATTTCGTAGGCCAGCATGGCGACGAAGTGCATCGACCAGATGCCGCCCCCGAGCGCGACAGCGCCGGCTCCATGCCAGAGCCAGCGGCTCGGGCCCGCGGCTCCGCGCAGGCGCTCCGCCATCTCCAGCGCCGTGAACGAGGCCAGGACTGCGATCAGGAAGGAGACGAATACCAGGACCCGATCGTGGTGGACGGCGATGCCGTGCGCCGATCCGTCAAAACACAGACCGAGAACCGTCATGGGTCCGGCGAATGGCCAGCTCATTTCGTCTTGCCCCCCTGGGCTCGCGCCTGCCGATGCGTGAAGGTCGGCCAACCTAGGGCGGTGGGCGCCGCCCGCAAGCCCGTAGAAATACTTGGTCGGCGCTACTCGAGAGGCCGGAAGTCGTCGTCCTGTCGATGACGAAGCCAACGCTCCGCAAGGTCCAGTAGATCGCCTGCGCCGGTCGAGGGATTGTGCACGAATCCCACGAGCTTGAGGCGTTGGTCCGCAGCCCGGCGCACCAATCGCAGACCCACCTGATTGCCGTGCGCGGCGCCGCTCCAATCGCGCGCGGGATCGGCGGAAGAGAGCAAGGCTGCGATCCTCTCCCGCAGGGCCTCGACCGTCTTCGCTGGCAGCCGGATGGGCGCAGAGATGGTGACGATAACGGCCGCCCCCTCCGGGACCGCGTTGTCCGCCCACGCCCGAAGATCGCCCAGCGCCCGAACGACCACCCGGTCGAACCGCAGGCCGAGCTTGGCGGCGCTCAGGCCGGAGCCCGCCAGCACCTGCTCGGCCATGTCCTTCGCGGGATTGCTCAAGGTCTACTCGAACGGCGGGAAGTCGTCGTCCATGACGCCGTCGAGGAAGTCGAAGACGGCGGCCTTGGTGAGTGCGTGGGGGATGGCCGAGAAGTGGTCGCAGCCGGGGATGGTCACGCTGCGGCCATGCGGAAAGATCCGCGCCAGGTCCGCGGTGTCGCCCGCGCCGGTGTCGCCGGCGCCCGCCACGACCAGCGTCGGCACGGGCATGTCGCGAAGCGCGTCGTGGTTGAAGGGCATGTTGCGGACCCTGGTGACCGCGGCGAGCGCCTTGCGGTCCTCGCCCTGCTCGTCGGCGAACTGGCGGAAGGACTGCAGCATCGGCTGGGTGATGGTCGAGGGGTCGTCGGCCAGCATGGCGTCGGCCATGGGCTCGCCCGCCACGTCCGGCGCCTTTTCCAGCAGCTTGCCGCCGACCCCGCCCAGGATCAGGTGCGACAGGCGGCTCGGCTGGGCGACAGCCAGTTCGAGCGCGGTGCGCGTGCCCATGGAGTAGCCGAACATGTCGGCCCGCTCGACGCCCAGCTCGTCCATCAGGTTGAGCACGTCGGCGGCCAGCCGCTCGCGCTCGTAGGCCTGCGGGTCATAGAGCTTGGCGCTCTCGCCGTGTCCGCGTTGGTCGAGCGCGATCACCCGCGTGCGGCGGCGTTCAAAAGCGGCATACCAGCCGGTGCGTTTCCAGCCCTCGACGCGGTTGGAGGCGAAGCCGTGGATCAGGACGACGGCGCTGTCAGCGCCGCCTGCCGGAGTGATGTCGTCATAGGCGATCTGCACGCCGTCGGAGAGGAAGCTGGCCATGGACTGGGACCCTAGGGTCCGTTGGCGTCGGCCTCAAGGCGCCTCGCCGGTCCACTCCCAGTGCCAGGGCTCAAACGGATAGGGGACGAAGCCGAAGCGGTCGGCGTTGGCCACCAGCCAGCGGTAGGCGGGCGTGGCGCTCATGAAGGCGCGGTTGGGGTCGGCGCTGGAGTCGGGGGAAAAGCCCGGCGCCTGGCCGACGTAGAGGTCCATGGCCAGGCCCGTGCGGTGCGCCGAGCAGGTCGCGCGCACCACATTGTTGCAATTGTGCTCGCGGGCGCAGCGGGCGGCGTCGTCGGCCGGGCTGCGGAAGCCCGAGAACAGGGTCAGGTTCCTGGGATCGGCGGCGATGGCCGGGTCCGCGCGCCGGGCGGCGGCGGCCATCCGGCGGTAGGCCGCCAGCGCGCCGGGGCGAAGCTGGACAAGCTTGCCGCCATAGCCTTCGGCCGGCGTGGCCGTGGCGAGCGCGGCCGCCGCCGGCGGATTGGGGCAAACGCCCCTGGCGCTGAGCTGGACGAAGGGCCGGCGCAGCTGGATCGTGGTCTTCAGGGGCGTGAAGATGGCGGCGCTGAAGACGCCATCGCTCGGCAGGTTGCGGGCCCTGGCCCACTGGCTGAGCGCCAGCGCGAAGCCGGGCGTGCTGGGGGCGCAGGCGGTGTGGACCTCGCGGCCGACCAAGGGAGCGTAGGTCGCCCAGCCCGTTTCGCTGCGCCCGAACGGGCTCCAGGCCAGGGTCGGCAACGAGGCGGCGTTGGACCGGGCCGCCGCCGCCGGGCCGTCCGAGCAGATGGCCGCGGCCAGAGCCGGGGTGTGGGCCGGCGGCGGCGGGGCGGGCGGCGGGGCCGCGGGACTGGGGGCCAAGGGACTGGGGGTCGGGGGGCTAGGGCTGGCCGGTTTAGCCGCCAAAGGGGCCGGTTTGGGCGGCGGCGCGGGGGTGCAACTGGTCACGCGCAGGACGACGAAACCCAGCACGAGGACCGCCACGGCAAGGCCCGCCAGGAACCGTAGCGCTTCTGAAGGCTTGAACCTCACGCGCCCGACAACGCATGGCGCCCGCGCGAGGTCCATGATGAAGTTCGCCAAGCTGTCGCTCTGCGGCGGCGTTCCCCTCCTGCTTCTGGCGGCGGCCTGCTCCGACCCGAGCTCCAAGTCGCAGGGCGCAAGCAGCCAGGCGAGCAACAGCCAGGGCGGCTCGCCCATGGTGGTGGCCCAACTGGCGCCGACGCCGACGGCGGCCGACCTCACCTCGGTGCAGCCCGCGCCGGACGGCGACATCCGCCCCGACGCGCCCGATCCGGCCATCGTGCAGTCGGCCTCGCGGCTGGCCCTGCCCATCGACGTCGCCGACTGGAAGGCCGAGCCGGTGACGCCGCAGGCGAAGAAGAACGCCCTGATCCGCGCCGAAGTGCTGCTGGCCCGCGCCAAGTTCTCGCCCGGCGTCATCGACGGCCAGGACGGCGACAACCTGAAGAACGCCATCGGCGCCTTCGAGAACGCCCACCAGCTGCCCGTCGACGGCAAGATGAGTCCGGCGGTCTGGACGGCGCTTTCCAAGGACGCCCAGCCGGCGCTCACCGACTACACGATCACCGCCGACGACGTGAAAGGGCCGTTCCTGGCCAAGGTCCCCACGGATATGGCGGAGATGGCCAAGCTGCCGGCCATGAGCTTCACCGGCCCGGTGCAGGAGCTGGCCGAGCGCTTCCACATGGACGAGGCCCTGCTGAAGAGCCTCAATCCCAACGCTGACTTCAGCGTCGCCGGCACGCAGATCGTCGTCGCCGCGCTCGGGTCGGACAGGCTGAAGGTTCCGGTCAGCCGCATCGAGGTCGACAAGACCAAGCGCCAGGTGCGCGCCTACGGCCAGGCCGACCTCCTGCTGGCCGTCTATCCGGCGACGGTGGGCTCGACCGACCGGCCGGCGCCGGACGGCGAGTGGGCGGTCCGCACGGTCGCGCCCAACCCGACCTACACCTATGACCCCAGCCGCTTGACCTTCGGCAAGGCGTCGAACGGCAAGCTCACCATCCCGCCGGGGCCGAACAATCCGGTCGGCTCGACCTGGATCGACCTGACCAAGGACACCTACGGCATCCACGGGACACCCGACCCCAGGATGGTCGGCAACGCCGCCAGCCACGGCTGCGTGCGCCTGACCAACTGGGACGCGCGCCAGCTCAGTCAGGCGGTGAAGAAGGGGACCAAGGTCGACTTCGTGGGCGTCGAACAGGACAAGCCGCGCAAGGCCGCCGACTAGCCTAACTGCGCCAGCGCAGCGTCACGGGCTCCACGGGGTTCGCGAAGGGGCGGCCCTCCCGGCGGCTCGCGGTCCATTCGCGCTTGAGCTGCTGGTACCACTTGGCCTGGCGGTCGGCGTCGTCGATCCAGAGCAGGCTGGGGTCGTACTTCAGCCCTTCGTTCTGCAGGTTCACCATGTCGCCGTCCTGGCGCAGGAAGGCGCGCGCGCCGGCCTTGATGAACGGCCGCAGGAACAGGAAGGCCGGATGGTCGGACCAGACGATCTGGGTGATCCGGGTGGTCCTGTCGTTCACCGGGGTCAGGCAGGTCAGCGACAGCACCTGGCGCTTGCCGACGGTCACGTGCTCCCAGCGCAGCCCCGGGATGCGGAAGGTGATCTCGGTCAAGGGCTCGCCGCCCAGGATGGCGTAGGCGCGGGAATTCTTCGAGGGCTCGTGGCGGACCATGGCGAAGCCGGCCTCGCGCGGTTCGAACCTCTTGGCCTTCTCGTGCTGGCTGGCCTTGGAGCGCCACCACCACTGCTGATGGACGTAGGGGCCGTGCGCGGGATCCATCAGGCCGACGACGGCGTGGTCGATGTGGGCGGCGAAGTCCATGCGGTCGACCAGCTTGGGCCCGCCGCCGACCACGCCCGGGAAGGTGGGCGGCGGCTCGCTGGGCTCGGCGGCGGCGCGGGCGTCGCCGGCCACCCAGACGAAGACCAGGCCCTGGCTTTCGGCCACCGGATAGCGGCGCACGCGGATCCGGCTGACGTCCATCGCCTGGTCGTCCACCAGCGACGGGATCGCCGCGCAGGCGCCGTCGGCCCGGAACCGCCAGCCGTGATAGGGGCACTCGACGGTCTCGGCGCCGTCGGCTTCGCGGTGGAAGTGACCCGCCGACAGGGGCGACGCGCGATGCGGGCAGATGTCGCGCAGCGCGAAGAGCTCGCCGCCGTTCGAGCGGCCGAGCAGCACCGGCTCTCCCAGCAGCTCATGGCGTTTCATCCGGCCGCGCGGCAGGTCGCTGGAAAGCGCGGCGAAATACCAGATGTCGGTCAGGAAGCCCTGGCCGAACTTGCTGTCCGCCCTGCCTGGTTTGCTGTCGCCCTCGGCCATAGTGCGGTTCTAGGCTGGCTCGGCGCGGGGCGGAAGCCTCGGCGCGAGTCCAGGTATTCAATGAGATCGAATTCACAGGTGAAGCAAATTCGTTTTTCCGGCGAACGACCGCGGTCTAGTCAACAGCCAGCGATGGAGAATTGCTGATGCTGAAGATTGCTATTTGCGCCGCCACGGCCCTGCTGCTGACCAGCCCGGCTCGCGCCCAGACGGCCGGGACGGATGAGGCCGCCGCCGTGCGCGACTTCCTCTCCGGCACCTGGGAGATCGATGTGCCGGCCGGAGACTGGAGCGCCAAATACTACCTGGCCGCCGACCACACTTTCCGCGAGACCGGCTCGGACGGCGAGGTGCGTGGGACCTGGGAACTGAAGGACGGCAAGCTCTGCACGACCGCCGACCATCTGGTGGCCCCCGACCGCATCAAGACCTACTGCAACAAGGGGGTCGGCAAGCATGCGGGCGAGCAGTGGACCGACGCCGACCCGGTGACGGGCAACACGGTCTTCTTCACCCTGAAGGCGGGGCGCTAGGCGAGCCGCAGGAAGGCCGCGGCCCATTCCGACAGGCCGATGGAGCCGCCGCGCAGGTCGGCGTCGCCGGCGCGGACCTCCAGCAGGGTCGCGCCGGCGAGTTCCGGGGCGTCGACGAACCGGGGCTCGCCGCTCAGGTTGAACAGGCAGGCGATAGCCTCGTCGCCGTCTCGCCGGACAAAGGCCAGAATGGGATCGGGGACGTCGAGGAAGGTCAGCTCGCCCGCGGTCATGGCCGCGGAGTCCCGGCGGAACTCGATTATCGCGCGGGCGAAATTGAGCGTGGAGTCCGGGTCGGCGTCCTGGGCCGCGACGGTCAGGTCGGCGTGCTCGGCGGCGGCCGGCAGCCAGGGCGTCCCGGCGCTGAAGCCGAGGTTCGGTCCCGCCGCCCAGGGCATGGGCGTGCGGCAGCCATCGCGGCCGCCGGTGTAGGGATAGTAGAGATCGCCGACCGGATCGCGCAGCTGGTCGCGCCGCAGCGACGCCTGCGGCAGGCCCAGCTCCTCGCCCTGATAGATCAGCGTCGTGCCCTTCAGGCTGAGCAGCAGCGCGAACAGCAGCTTCGCCAACTCGGGAGAGGTGCGCTCGCCTCCGAAGCGGCTGACCGTGCGCGGCACGTCGTGGTTGGAGAAGCTGATGGTCGGCCAATGCGCCGGGAAGCGCGCGAGCGTCGCGTAGTGGTCCTTGATGAACTGGGGCTCCAGCTTGCGGGCCAGCAAGAGGACGAAGGTGTAGGCCGAGTGCAGGCCCTCGGCGGGCGAGAGATAGGCGCCGCAGCGTTCCTCTTCTTCGGAAAATTCGCCGAACACGAACCTGTCGCCGTGCGCCTCCACCCGTCGCCGGACCACGTCGAGCAGCGGCTTGTTCTCAGGAAGGTTGGAGTCGAACAGGTGCTTTTGCAGGTTGCCGGCGTGGGACCAGTCGTACCGGGTGCGCTCGGCCATCGGCACCGGCGGATTGGGCGTCAGCGCCGCGTCGTGCAGGAAGGTGCCCGCCACGTCGAGGCGGAAGCCGTCGACGCCCCTGGCGAGCCACGTGTCGAGGACGGTCAGCGCCGCCTCGCGCGCGCCGTCGCTCAGCCAATTGAGTTTCGGCTGCTGGCGCAGGAACTTGTGGTGGTAGTGCTGCCGGCGCGCCGGCTGGTAGGCCCAGGCCGGGCCGCCGAATACCGATAGCCAGTTGTTGGGCGCCGTGCCGTCGGCCTGCGGGTCGGCCCAGACATACCAGTCGGCCTTGGGCCCGTCGGCGCCGCCGGTCAGGCTTTCGACGTACCAGGGATGGACGTCGGAGGTGTGGCTCAGCACCTCGTCCAGCAGCACCTTCAGGCCGCGGGCGTGGGCGGCGTCGAGCAGCCGTTGGAAGTCGTCGGCCGCGCCATAGTCGGCCTGCACGCCGTCATAGTCGGCGATGTCGTAGCCCCAGTCGCGGTTGGGCGAGGGGTGGATGGGCGAGAGCCAGATCCCGTCGACGCCGAGGCTCTGGATGTAGTCCAGCTTGGCCTCCACGCCCGGCAGGTCGCCCTGCCCGTCGCCATTGCTGTCGAAGAAGCTGCGGACGTAGACGTGGTAGAGGACCGCGCCCTGCCACCACGGCTTCGCCACCTAGGTCAGACCTCGGATGTGTCGTTGATGATCCGCGAGACCAGGCCGTAGTCGACGGCCTCCTCCGCGCTCATCCAGAAGTTCCGCTGGGTGTCCTTGACGATCCGTTCGACGGTCTGGCCGGTCTCCTTGGCGATCATCCGGTTCACACGGTCGCGCATCTTGATGATCTGCTCGGCCTCGATCTGGATGTCGCTGGCCTGGCCGCGCATGCCGCCCGCCGGCTGGTGCAGCAGGAAGCGGGTGTTGGGCAGGCAGAGGCGGTTTTCCTTCTTGGCGCCCAGGAAGATGTGCGCGCCGGCGCTGGCCACCCAGCCGGTGCCGATCACCTTCACTTCGACGCCGCAGAAGCGGATCATGTCGTGGATGGTGTCGCCGCTTTCGACATGGCCGCCCGGCGAGTTGATGATCACCCGGATCGGCTTGTCGTTGTCCGCCGAAAAAGCAGTGATCTGGGCGGTGACCCGCTCGGCCAGCCGCATGTCGATCTCACCGAAGATCAGCACCGTGCGCGACTTGAAGAGCGCGTTCTGCACCGGCCCGGCGGTCATCGGCATGTCGGGCTGGCGGCCCTTGTCCTCGTCGTCGCCGTCTTCGTCGTCGAGCCAGCTGGTGTAGATCTCGCGCATGTAGTCCTCGTGGAAAGGTGTGCCCGGAACGTGCGTCGCCGGAGCCGCCACCGCAAGGGGGCGCCCGCCGATTCCCCTCGGCTTATTGGCGCGAGCGGCCTGACAAGCCTTAGGCCAAATGGCAGTAACAGGGTCTGAAGCCCAAGGCATCTTCGGCGGAGATTTTTCGATGGCGTCGTCGTTCTACGACATCAGCGTGGCGAGCTTCCTGCAGACGGTGACCGCTGTCGGCGGCTTCCTCAATCGGACGGTCCAGTACTGCGCTCAGGCGGGCCGCAACCCCGACGACTTCGTGGGCGCGCGCCTCTACGAGGACATGGCGCCCTTCCATTTCCAGGTCGAGGCCCTGTCGCACCACGCTGTCTATGGGATCGAGGCGGCGCGGACCGGGGTGTTCGATCCGCCGGGCCTGATCGGCGCGCAGCCCTTCGCCGGTCTGCAGGCGATGGTCGCGCAGGCGGAGGCGGCGCTGCGGGCCTATGTCCCCGACGAGGTCAACGGCTGGGCGGGCCGGGATTTGGACCTGCAGATCGGCCCCAGGCGCCTGGCCTTCACCTCGGAGACCCTGATCCTTTCTTTCTCGGTCCCCAACTTCCATTTCCACGCCACCACGGCCTACGCGATCCTGCGCAGCAACGGCGTACCGCTCGGCAAACGGGACTACGAGGGCCAGCTGCGGGTGAGGGCCGCCTAGCCCGCCGCCGTCGCGATCAGGCGGGCGTAGAACTCGACGCACTGCTTCAGGTTGGCGAGCGTCAGGTGTTCGTTGGTCCCATGGATCGCCTCGATCTCGCTCGCGCCGAAGTCCATGGGCTGGAAACGGTAGACATCGACTGCCACCGACTGCAGGTGACGGCTGTCGGTGGCGGCGGTGACCAGGCTGGGCGCGACCGGCGCGTCGGTCACCCGATGCGCCACGGCGGCCAACACCTTCCAGCCCTCGGAGCTGGTCGATGAAACCGGCGAGGGCTCGAAGGGCGGATCGACCCAACCCAGCGTGACCGGCAGGCTGGCGACGGCCGCCTTCGCCTTGGCCATGACGCCCGCCGAGCTGTCGCCGGGCGCGATGCGGTAGTTGATCCAGGCGGCGGCGTCCTGCGGCAGGACATTCTCCTTGGGGCTGCCCTGCAGCATGGTGGGCGCGATGGTGGTGTGCAGGAGCGCGGCGCCAGCCGGGGCCGCGCCGATCTGCTTGATCAGCAGCGGCTTGAAGAGCCAGGCGTTGGCGACGGCCATCCTGACCGGGAACGGCGCGGTGGGCGCCAGCGTCTGCAGCATCGCCGCGCCCGGGCCCCGGAAGGCCATCGGAAAGCCGTGGGCGGCGATGGCGCTGACCGCGTGGGCCAGCGTCACCACGCCGCCGCCGTCGGCGGGCGGGGCCGAGGAGTGGCCACCTTCGGCCTTGGCGGTGACCTTGAGCGTCGCGTAGCCCTTCTCCGCCGTGCCGATCAGGGCCAGGCGGCCGCCGGTGATCGGATTCTCGGTGATCACCGCCAGGCCCTCGTCGACCACGAACTGCGCCTTCACCCCGCGCGATTTCAGCAGCGCCGCGGCGGCCCGCGCGCCGGTCCCGTGGGTCTCCTCGTCCTCGCCGGAGACCACGATGACGGTGCGCCTGGGCTTGAAGCCGCCCTTGGCCAGGGTCTCCAGGCCTTCGAACAGGGTGATCAGGCTGCCCTTGTCGTCGATGGACCCGCGGCCCCAGACCGCGCCCTCGGCGATGGCGCCGGAGAACGGCGGATGCTTCCAGTCGCCCTCCGAGCCCGCGGTCACCGGCACCACGTCCTGGTGGGCCATCAGTATGATGGGGCTGAGCGACGGGTCTGAGCCTTTCCAGGTGTAGACCAGTGTGTTCTTACCCACGATCTCGCGGCTCATGGCGGCGTGCGCGGCGGGATAGGTCGTGCTGAGGAAATCGTGCAGCCGGGCCCATTCGGCCGGCTGGTCGTCGGCCAGGCTCTGGTGGCTGACGGTCTGAATCTGCACCGCCTGTGACAGGTGCTGGGCGGCGGCGTCGACGTCGACCGCCACCGCCGGGGCGACCTTCACCGACGCCAGGTCGGCGGCGGCCGGCGGCTTGAAGCTGAAGGTTCTGACCAGCACCACCGCCACCAGAACGCCCAGGATCAGCACTAGGCCCAGCAACAGCCGTCCGATCGTCCGCATGCGCAGGCTCCCCAATTCGACGCGAGCTTACCTTGACGCCTGTCGGGACGGCATCGCAAATGGCCGGCAAATCAAACAGGCGTTTTGAGGGAGCCCAGGGATGAGCGACACGATGACAAAGGCCGGCAGCCTCGCGGGCACCCTGTTCGACCTGACCGGCAAGGTCGCGGTGATCACCGGCTCCTCGCGCGGCATCGGCAAGGCGATCGCCGAGCAGATGGCGGCGCATGGCGCCAAGGTGGTGATCTCGTCGCGCAAGGCGGGCCCTTGTGAGGAGGTGGCCGCGGCGATCAACGCCCGCTCCGCCGGCCACGCCATCGCGGTCCCGGCCAACATCTCCTCGAAGGACGACCTGCAGCGGCTGATGGACGAGACCCGCAAGGCGTTCGGCAAGATCGACATCCTGGTCTGCAACGCCGCCTCGAACCCGTTCTACGGCAGCCAGCTCGACATCAGCGACGACGCCTTCGGCAAGATCTTGACCAACAACATCGTGGCCAACAACTGGATGATCGGCATGGTCGCGCCGGAGATGAAGGAACGCCGCGACGGCTCCATCATCATCGTCTCCTCGATCGGCGGCCTGCGCGGCAGCGAGGTGATCGGCGCCTACTGCATCTCCAAGGCCGCCGACATGCAGCTGGCCCGCAACCTCGCCAAGGAGCTTGGGCCGCACAACATCCGGGTCAATTGCGTGGCGCCGGGCCTGGTGAAGACCGACTTCGCCAAGGCGCTCTGGGACACCCCGGCCGGCGAGGAACGCGCCAGTTCCGGCACCCCGCTGCGGCGCTTGGGCGAGCCCGACGACCTGGCCGGCGCCGCGGTCTATCTGGCGAGCCGGGCGGGCGCCTGGACGACGGGGCAGACGTTTGTGGTGGATGGCGGCTCGACCTGCTGAGCCCGCGCTGCGACTAGGTCTTCGACCCCGCCCGCGCCATGCCGTCGTGGCCGCCCAGCGTCCGCGGCGGGACGTCGGCCCAGCGGTCTTCGCGGGTGGCTTCGTAGACCTCGTTCAGCGGGTAGTGGATGCGGTTCTCGGGCTTGGACTTCTCGCCGCCGACCAGCAGGCGGACCTCTTCCGACGTGTTGTTGAGGAAGGTGTGGCAAATCCCCGTCCCCGCCGGGAAGGCGATGAAGTCGCCCGGCTCCAGGGGATGCAGCACCCCGTCGATCCAGACATCGGGGCGGCCTTCCAGCACGAAGGCGAACTCCTCCTCGGCGCTTTCGGCGTGCGGGTACGACGTGCGGCGGCCGGGGAGCAGCCGCTCGTGGTGGATGCCCATCTTCGTCAGGCCGAGCTTGCGGCCAAGCGGCGCGCCGATCGACTGCAGCTCGGTGTCGCCGGGATAGTGGCTGTCGTCAGGACCCTCGAGGTCGCGCCAGTGGGCGATGAAGTCCGGCCGTTCCATGGGTGTCGCCTCGATCCTCGGAGGCCCTGAACTTAGGCGCCCGCGGCGGATTTCGCGACCGGCTCGCTCATTCCGGCCACTGCGCGCTCTCGTACTGCATGGCGCCGGCGATGTTGCCCTCGGTGTCCTGGAAGAAGATCAGGTGGCCGACGGTCTCGATGTGGAAGGGCGGCATCAGCACCTTGCCGCCCGCCGCCTCGATGGCCGCCATGGCGGCTTCGATGTCTTCGACGCCGAAGGTGATCTCCATGCCGGGCATCTTCACCCCGCCGAGGTCGCGCCGGCCTTGCAGGGCGGCCACGTGGCCGCCGCCGGAGTCGCGGGTCTGGTAGAAGCCGGGCGGGCCCCAGGGGGTGAAGGTCCAGCCGAAGACCTGTTCGTAGAAGGCCTTGGCGCGGGGCACGTCATCGGCGTTGATCGCGAAGTGGCGCAAGATGGCGGGCTGGGCGGCGGGCATGGCGGAGGCTCCTTCGCGGCCAAGCTAGACCTTTCGCGGGGCGGCGTGCTTGCGCTAGTCTGCCGAACAATGTCGCCGATGCGCCAAATCGAGCCCGATCCTGACGGCTATCCGGTGCGGGGCCTGGCCACCACCTATCGAACCGGCCATCGGCTGGACCTGCACACGCACCCCTGGGCGCAGCTGGTCTATGCGGTGAGCGGGGTGATGCAGGTGGAGACGCCGCACGCCGCCTGGCTGGCGCCGCCGACACGGGCGATCTGGCTGCCGCCGAACATGCCGCACGCCATCGAGATGCGCGGCGTCGTGGCGATGCGGACGCTCTATCTGACGCCGGTCGATCCGGAGGGACGCCTGGCCCACTGCCGGGCGCTGGAGGTGGCGCCGCTGCTGCGCGAGCTGATCCTGCACATCGTGCGGTTGGGGATGCTGCGCGAGGGCGACGCCGAGCACGAGCGGCTGGGTGGGCTGCTGATCGACCTGCTGGTGCGGGACCGGACATTGCCGCTTGAGCTGCCGCTGCCCAGGGATCGCCGCGCGCGGGGCCTCGCCGAACGGATCCTGGCGAGTCCCGGCGACGAGGCGACGCTCGCCGACCTGGCGCGGGGCTCGGGCGCGAGCCTGCGCACCCTGCAGCGGCTGTTCCTCGCCGAGACCGGCCTGCCGCTGGAGCCCTGGCGCTGCCGGGCGCGGATGCAGCAGGGCGTGGTCGCCTTGAGCGCCGGCGCCTCGGTGACGGCCGCCGCGCTGGAAAGCGGCTATCAGAGCCCCAGCGCCTTCATCGCCGCCTTCAAGCGCGCCTTCGGGGTGACGCCCGGCCGCTACCGCCCGGCCTGAGGCATGGCGCCGGCGCCCGTGCGGTGCGAAGGAGGGCGATGATCCCCTGGGAGCACCTCGACAGCGCGAAGATCCCCGGCGGCGGCGACCTGCGCTTGATGCGGCGGGGCGCGGAGCTGTCGATCATGTCGGGGTCGACCGAGCTTATGAACAGCCGGCTCAGCGGCTCGGAGCAGGCGTTGGCGACGCTGGCCATCGAACGGCTGGCGGGCCGGGCGCGGCCGCAGGTGCTGATCGGCGGCCTGGGCATGGGGTTCACCCTGCGCGCGGCGCTGGCCGAGCTTTCGAAGGACGCGGGCGTGGTGGTCGCCGAGTTGATCCCGGCGGTGGTGGCCTGGGCGCGCGGGCCGATGGCGGAGCTGTTCGCCGGCTGCCTGGACGACCCGCGGGTCACGGTCCGCGAGGCCGATGTCGCCGATCTGATCGGGAGCGCGAGGGCGGCCTTCGACGCCATCCTGCTGGATGTGGACAACGGCCCGGGCGGCCTGAACCGCGACGCCAACGACCGGCTCTATTCGATCGGCGGGCTGAACGCGGCGAAGCGGGCGCTGCGGCCGGGCGGCGTGCTGGCGGTCTGGTCGGGCGGCCGCGACGACGGGTTCACGCGGCGGCTGGAGAGCGCCGGCTATCTGGCGCAGGAAATCCCGGTCAGGGCCACCGGCGGCAAGCGCGGCGCGCGGCACGTCATCTGGCTGGCGACGCCACGCTGAGCTCGCGGGCCTTGGCCAGGCGCTCGACGCCGGCGTCCAGCGTCGCGTCGCGCTTGGAGAAGCAGAGGCGCACGATGTTGCGGACGTGGTCCGCCTCATAGAGTGCGGAGACGGGGATGGCGGCGACGCCCGCCTCATGCACCGCGCGCAGGCAGAACGCGCGGTCGTCCTCGGCGACGCCGGAGGCGGTGAGGTCGATGTTGACGAAATAGGTCCCCTGGGCGGGCAGGACCGCAAACCCTTCGCGCCTCAGGCCCTCGCTCAGCCGGTCGCGGGAACGTTCGAGGTCGCGCGGCATGGTCGCGAACCAGTCCTCGGAATTCTCCAGGCCCCAGGCGACGGCGGCCTGCAGGTTGGGCGCGGTGGTGAAGGTCAGGAACTGGTGGGCGCGGGCCAGGCTGTAGGAGAGCGCCGGCGCGGCGCAGAGGAAGCCGACTTTCCAGCCGGTCAGGCCGAACATCTTGCCCGCCGAGCCGATCTTCACGCAGCGCTCGCGCATGCCGGGCAGGTTGATCAGCGGCCGGTGCTTGGCGGCGCCGAACACCACCTGCTCCCAGACCTCGTCACAGATGGCGATGACGTCGTGCTTCACGCAGAGCTCGGCCAGCAGGGCCAGGTCCTCGTCGGGCAGCACCGTGCCGGCGGGATTGTTGGGGTTGTTCAGCACCACGAACTTCGTCGCGTCGCTGAAGGCGGCCTCCAGCATCGCCCGGTCGAAGCGCCAGCGCGGCGGCTGCAGGCTGATGAGCTTTGGGACCCCGCCGGCCAGGCGGATCACCGGCAGGTAGCTGTCGTAGAGCGGCTGAAAGACGATCACCTCGTCGCCGGGCTGGATCAGGCCCAGGAAGGCGGCGGCGAGCGCCTCGGTGGCGCCGGACGTGATGGTGATCTCGGACGTGGGATCGAGGTCCAGGCCCTGGGTGCGCGCATAGTGCCCGGCGACCGCGGCGCGCAGCTCCGGCAGGCCGGCCATCGGCGGATACTGGTTGTAGCCGTTCAGGACAGCGTCGGCCGCCTTCGCGCGGACCGCCTCGGGGCCCGGGTCGTCCGGAAACCCCTGGCCCAGGTTGATGGCGCCCAGCGTGCGGGCGAGCCCCGACATCTCCTCGAAGACGGTCATCGGCAGGCTTGAGAAGATCGGGTTGGGCATTAAATCATTCGAGTCGATTGCGGGGCGGCGGAGCTTCGCCTGAGCGGAGCCTGCCCGTCCATGGAGATCGTCGAGTTCACGCCGGAGCACGCGGGCGCCTTCAAGGCGCTGAACGAGGCGTGGATCACCAAATACTTCGCCATCGAGGCCAAGGACCGCGAGGTGCTGGACGATCCGAAGGGCAAGATCGTCGACGCCGGCGGTCGTATCTTCATGGCCTTCAAGGATGCGGAACCCGTGGGCTGCGTGGCGCTGATCCGCATGGATGACGGCGGCTATGAGGTGGCCAAGATGACGGTCGCCGAAACCCTGCGCGGCTCCGGTCTGGGCAAGCTCCTGATGCAGCGCTGCATCGACGCGGGCGCGGAGGCCGGCGCGCCACGGCTCTACCTGGAGACCAATTCGAGCCTGGCGCCAGCGCTTGGCCTCTACCGGACCATGGGCTTTGTCGACACCGCGCGGCCCGCGCGCAACGACTACGCGCGTGGCGACACCTGGATGGAGCGGCGCTACTAGCTCCGGCTGACCAGCACCACGCCCAGCAGGACGGCCGTCCAGTGGGCCGCCGCGGCGGCGACCACGTGGCCGTGCCAGATGGCGCGGGCGAACTTCAGGCGCTTGTTCACATAGAAGATGACGCCGGTGGAATAGAGCACGCCGCCGGCCAGCAGCAGCAGCAGGGCCACCCAATAGACGTGGTCGATCATCGGCTTGAGCGCCACCACCACCAGCCAGCCGAGCGCCAGGTACAGCGCCAGCGACAGCCGCCGGTCCATCTTCGGCAGGGTCAGCTTCATCGCCACGCCCAGGCCCGCGATGCTCCAGACCGCGATGGTCATGCCCCAGGCCCAGCCGCCCTCGAGATTGTGGATGGTGAAAGGGGTGTAAGAGCCGGCGATCATCAGGAAGATGCCGGCGTGGTCGAGGTTGCGCAGCCTGGGCCGGTAGTGCGCCTTGGCGAAATTATAGGCGGTGGAGAAGGCCAGCATGGCCAGCAGCCCCGCGCCGTAGATCGACACCCCGACGACCGCGCTGATCGAGCCGGCGCGGACCGCGAACGCCAGGAGCACGATCCCGCCGATCAGGGCCAGCGTCAGGCCGACGATGTGCACCACTAGGTCGGCGCATTTGGCGGCCGAAGTCGGATAGTGGCGGGGCGGCTTGGCGGCTGGCGCCGGAGCCGGCGTGGGCGCGATCAGGGTCATGGGGATATCCGGGCTCCCGCGGAGGTCTCTATCAGCGGTCTCATCTTGGCGGGGGTTCGTCCAGTTATCGCTTTGCAATCTTCGCGCGCGCCGCCATGAATCGCAGGCAGCTTGACCTTCAGGGAAACCCGCATGTTCGGACCGATCGCGGCCATCTCAGCGGCCATAACCCTGGCGCTTGCCGGCCCCGCGGCGGCCAAGGAGCTGGCGTTCAAGGCGAACCTCAGCGGCGCGACGCCGTCGACCACGACCGGCTCGAAGGCCACGGGCGAGGCGAAGATCAAGGTCAACACCGACACCCAGACGGTCGATGTGGCGCTGAACGTCGAGGGTCTGGGAATAGAGGATCTCTGGACCAACCTGCTGCATTCGCCGATGGGCGCGATCCACCTGCACGTCTACGGCTCGAAGGATCACGGCGGCGGGGCGGATTCGGCCCTGATGTTCCCGCTGCCCTATGGGCCCAACTATGTGTCGACGCCCAAGGGCTTCAAGGTCGAGATGAAGGCCGAGCCCTATGCCGAGGGCGCCAAGCTGGTGAACTCCAAGGCCAGCTTCGACGAGTTCGTCGCCGCGCTCGCCAATGGCCGGATCGTCGTCAACATCCACACCAACGCCAAGACCGACGGTGAGATCAGCGGGGATGTTAGCCCCGCCTAAGCTCTAGTCTTCCTTGACGCGCTTCTTGCGGAAGGAGGGGTTCAGGACCTTCTTGCGCAGACGGATGGACTTGGGCGTCACCTCCACCAGCTCGTCTTCCTCGATATAGGCGATGGCCTGTTCGAGGGTCGGGCGGCGCGGCGGAATCAGGCGCACGGCTTCGTCCTTGCCGGCCGAGCGGATGTTGGTCAGCTGCTTGGACTTCATCGGGTTGACGTCCAGGTCGTCCGCCCGCGAGTTCTCGCCGATGATCATGCCCTGGTAGGTCTTTTCGCCGCCGCCGACGAACATCGTGCCGCGGTCTTCCAGGTTCCACAGGGCGAAGTCGGTGGTCTCCCCGTCGGAATTGGAGACCAGCACGCCCTTGCGGCCCGCGTCGATGGCGCCCTTGTAGGGCTCGTAGTGGCTGAACACCCGGTTCAGCACGCCGGAGCCGCGGGTGTCGGTCAGGAACTCGCCCTGGTAGCCGATCAGCGAGCGCGAGGGGCTCATCAGGCTGAGGCGGGTCTTGCCGGCGCCCGACGGGCCCATGTCCTTCAGCTCGGCTTTGCGGGCCGAGAGCTTCTCGATGACGATGCCGGTGAACTCGTCGTCCACGTCGATCATCACGTCCTCGAAGGGCTCCAGGCGCTCGCCGGTCTCGGGATCGGCCTGGAACACCACGCGCGGGCGGCTGATGGAAAGCTCGAAGCCTTCGCGGCGCATGCTTTCGATCAAGACGCCCAGCTGCAGTTCGCCGCGGCCGGCCACCTCGTAGGCGTCCTTTTCCGAAGTCTCGCTCACCCGGATAGCGACGTTGGACTCGGCTTCCTTCAGGAGGCGCGCGGCGATCACCCGGCTCTGCACCTTGTCGCCTTCGCGGCCGGCGAGCGGGCTGTCGTTGACGCTGACGGTCATGGAGATGGTCGGCGGGTCGATGGGTTGCGCGGGCAGCGCCTCGGTGACGTCCATGGCGCAGAGCGTGTCGGCGACGGTCGCCTTGGAGAGGCCCGCGATGGCGACGATGTCGCCGGCCTCGGCGTCCTCGATCGGCTGGCGCTTCAGCCCGCGGAAGGCCAGCACCTTGGTGATCCGGCCACGCTCGATCTCCTTGCCGTCCAGGTGGAGCGCGTGAATGGCCATGCCGGGCGTCGCCTTGCCCGACTGGATGCGGCCGGTCAGCAGGCGGCCCAGGAACGGATCGTTCTCGATCAGCACCGCGAGGATCTGGAAGGGCTTGTCCTTGTTGGCGACCACGGCCGGTTCAGGTACGTGGCGCACGATCAGGTCGAACAGCGGCGCCAGGTTGTCATTGGGCTTGGCCATGTCCAGCGTCGCCCAGCCGTTCTTGCCCGACGCATAGATGTGCGGGAAGTCCAGCTGCTCGTCGGTGGCGCCCATGGCGGCGAACAGGTCGAAGACGTCGTTCAGGACGCGGTCGGGATCGGCGTGCGGCCGGTCGACCTTGTTGAGGCAGAGGATCGGGCGCAGGCCCATCTTCAGCGCCTTGCCGAGCACGAACTTGGTCTGCGGCATGACGCCTTCTTCGGCGTCCACCAGGATGACGCAGCCGTCCACCATGCCCAGGATCCGCTCGACCTCGCCGCCGAAGTCGGCGTGGCCGGGGGTGTCGATGATGTTGATGCGGGTGTCGCCCGCCTCGCCGTGCCAGAGGACGGAGGTGCACTTGGCTAGGATGGTGATCCCGCGCTCGCGCTCCTGATCGTTGGAGTCCATGGCGCGTTCGGCGTGCGCCTCGTTGGCGCGGAAGACCCCGGACTGGGCGAGCAGCTGGTCCACCAGCGTGGTCTTGCCGTGGTCGACGTGGGCGATGATGGCGATGTTGCGGAGCGACATGGGATTCTTAAAGGCGTGTCTCGGGAGCGAGGAAGGCGCGCTTGTAGGGGAGAGAAGCCACAACCGCCAGCTTCGAGTTGGCGCCTGTGACCCTGCGGCAGGCCCCGCACGGCCAAGCTGTTGTGCGGTGCAACCTAAATGGGGAGCCCGGGGCTGCGCGCAAGACCCGGAAAAACCTAGGCTTTCCCATGTCACCGTCATGAAATTGCAGGTTTTTTGTCGCAGGCGCTTGCGTCGTTGTGCTTTGCACCATACATTGGATTTGTGAGGCGGCCTTGTCGCCTCTGCCCTTCCTGGGCGTTTCCTCCCTATGAACTGCCGCGGCTTCGGCCGCGGCTTTTTTTTGGGCCTCAGGCTGGCGGCAGGTGATCCGGCGCCAGGCCGGCGAGACGCTGTTCGTGCATGCGCCGGTAGAGCGCCTCCAGGTTGCGGACATAGGCCGGCGTGTCGAAGAGCGCCGAGGTCCTGACATCGGCCACCCGCGCCCGCACCTCAGCCAGACGTTGGGGATCGCGCGAAAGGGCCAGGGCGAGCGCCCGATAGTCCTCCAGGTTCTCGGCGATCAGGTCCGGCAGGCCGGCGGCGGTGAGCAGGCTCGCGGCCACGCGGCCCGCAAAGGTCTCGCCCCGGCAGGTGATCAGCGGCAGGCCGGCCCAGAGCGCGTCGCTGGCGGTGGTGTGGGCGCAGCAGGGCAGGCTGTCGACGAAGAGGTCGGCGTGGCCGATTCGGCCCCGGTGCTGGGGCGCGGGGAGCTTTGGGGCGAACACCAGCCGGGCCGGATCGACGCCCGCCTGCGCCGCCGCGCGCGTCAGGTTGTCGGCCGCCGCGTCCTGCAGCAGCCAGAGCACGGCGCCCGGGACCGCCCGCAGGAGGTCCATCCAGACGGCGAACACCTGGGGCGTGATCTTGTAGGAACCGTTGAAGCTCGCGAAAACGAAAGCCTGCTCCGGCAGGCCGTGGTCGGCCCGCGTCGTGGTCCGCGCATCCACCGGCCGCCGGCGGTCGTTCGGCTGGTAGCAGCCCGGCAGCCAGGCGATCTTCTCGGAGTAGCCGGCCGTCTCGTCAGGCCCGATCAGCGTGGCGTCGGCGATCAGATAGTCGATGGAGGGCGCGCCGGTGGTCATCGGATAACCCAGGAAGCTCACCTGGATCGGCGCGGCGCCGGCGACAAAGATACCGGGCCGCGACTCGGCGGTGAAACCCTTCAGGTCGACGGCGATGTCGAGCCCGCGCCGGACCGCAAGGTCGGCGATGGCGGCGGGCTCGAGGGCCGCCACGTCGTCGAAGTGCTCGCAGGCCGCTCGCAGGCGGCGGCGGACCGGACTCTCGTCCGCCCGCCCGAACGAAAAGGCGCTGATCTCGAAGGCGGCCCGGTCGTGCAGCTCCAGGGCCTCGACCAGCAGGTGCGCGGTGGCGTGCTCGTGGAAGTCGGCCGAGAAGTAGCCGATGCGCAGGCACTGGCCAGGCGGCGGCGGCGCGCGGCGCGGGGCCGGGGGCAGGGTCGCGGCGCAGTAGGCGGTGGCGCAGCGCAGCTGCTCGGCCGGCGAGAGCGGCATGGCCACGGTCGGAAACGGAATGGCGGCGAGTTCGCCGGCGTCGATCCGCGCCCGCAGTTCGCCGACCAGGCCGTCGAAATCCCGCCAGTCGCAGGTCCGCATCCGCGCATGCAGCCGCTGGCCGGCCAGGTAGCGCAGGCCGGGGTCGATGGCGTGGGCCGCGTCATAGGCCGCCGCGGCCTCCCCCCAGCGGTTCAGCCGGGCCAGCAGATGGCCGCGTTCGGCGTGGACGCCAGCCGTCGCCGCGCCCGAGGCGAGGGCCGCGTCATAGACCACCAGCGCCGCCTCGCCCTGGCCGTCGGCGGCGAGCGCGGTGGCCAGATTGAAGCGGGCGGTGGCGTTGTCCGGCGTCAGCTCGAGGGCGGCGCGGAAGCGTTCGATGGCCTCGCCGCGGCGGCCAAGGCCCGCCAGCGCATTGCCGCGCGCGGTGTGGGCGAAAGCGTTGCCGGGCGCGAGCGCCAAGGCGCGGTCGGCGCTCTCCAAAGCGCCTTGGAACCGCTGCAACTCGTTGAGCACGTTAGCCCGGTTCAGCAAGACCGAGGCGTCGGCGGGGGCGATGGCCAGGGCTTGGTCCAGCACCTCCAGGGCTTCGGCCGTGCGGCGCTGCGCACGAAGAATGGCGCCCAGGTTGGCGAGCGTCGCGCTGTCGCGGGGCTCCAGGCGCACCGACTCCCGCGTCGCCGCCTCCGCCTGCGCCAACCTGCCGGCGCGGTAGTGGAGGGCGCCGGCGCGCCGCCACTCGCCGGCCGTCTGCGGTGGGGTTTCGGTCAAGTCCCGGCGGTCCTGTTCGGCGGCGTCAGGATGCCTTTAGCCCAGCCCAGTCGGCGCCCGCCAGCGCCCGGGTCAACCGCTCCAGGTTGGCCTTCAGCGCCTCGAAGCCCGCGGTGGGCGTGAGCGTCGCCTCGTCCAGGTAGAGGCCGCGGTTGATCTCGATCTGCAGGGCGTGGGTGCGCCGGGCCGGCCGGCCATAGTGCTCGGTGGTGTAACCGCCCGCGTAGGGGTTGTTGCGCGCCACGCGGTAGCCCATGGCCTCCAGCTCGCGCTCCACCCGCTGCGTCAGCACACCGGCGCAGGCCGCGCCGAACCGGTCGCCCAGCACGAAGTCGCAGGGCCGGTCGCGCCCGCCGGCCCGCGCCGCGGCGGCGGGCATCGAGTGCCAGTCGATCAGGATCGCGACGCCGTGCGCCCGCTGCGTTTCGGCGAGCAGCCGCTCAAGAGCTGCGTGATAGGGCCGGTGCGCGCCGTCGATCCGGCCGCGCGCTTCGGAGAAGGTGAGCTTGCGCGCGTAGATCTCCTGGCCCTCGGAGACCACGCGGGCGATGGCCCCCAGCCCCGCGGCGACGCGGGCGGTGCGCGACCGCGCAAACTCGGGCAGCTCGTCCTCGAACATGCCAGCGTCGAGTTCGAAGGCCTCGCGGTTGAGGTCGATATAGGCCCGCGCGTAGCGGGCGGCGATCACGCTGGCGCCCAGCTTTGGGGCTTCGCAGATCAGGTCGTCGACGAAGGCGTCCTCGGAGCGGCGGATGGTCTGGGCGTCGAGGGCCGCGGCGGCCATCATGTCGTCGGGATAGTCGCGGCCGGAATGGGGCGAGGCGAACACCAGGGGCGTCGGCGGAGCTTGGCCGTCTGCGGCGGCGCGCCACAGGCCAAAGGCGCCGCGCGCCAAGCTATCCTTGGCCAGCGTCTCCTTGGCGGCGATGGGCTCCCAGGCGTTCATCACCCGACATAGAACGCTGCGCCTCAGGTTCGGTCAAAGGTTCGTTGGGCAAAGGTTCATTGAGGGCAAAGGTTCATCGCGCCTTTACCGATCCGAAGCTATCTAGGGTGTTTCCTGTCGATCCCGCGTCCGCCCCGTATTCCTCGAGTTCCCATGCCCCGAATTCTCCTGGCCGAAGACGACGACAGCCTCCGCGGCTTCCTGGCGCGCGCGCTGGAACGGGCCGGCTATGAGGTCACCGCCTGCGCCGACGGCGAGGAGGCCGTGGCCGTGCTGGACCAGGAGTGGGACCTGCTGCTCACCGACATCGTCATGCCGGGCATGGACGGCATCGAGGTGGCGCGCCAGGCCGCCGCCCTGCATCCGGACCTGCGGATCATGTTCATCACCGGCTTCGCCGCCGTGGCGCTCGCCGCCGGCAGCCAGGCCCCGGCCGGCGCCAAGGTGCTCAGCAAGCCTATCCACCTGCGCGAGATCGTCTCCGAGGTAGAGCGGATGATCGCCGCCTAGGCTGACGCTTGCGCCTTGAGGGGCGCATCGGTATATCCCCGCCTTCCCGAGACGACGGTTTGGACGTGTAGCTCAGCGGGAGAGCACCTCGTTGACATCGAGGGGGTCACAGGTTCGATCCCTGTCACGTCCACCATCCCTTCCCGCCGACTGCGCCTTGTGCGGCGGCCGGGGCGCGGGAACCGCCACCTGCCAAATCCGTTGCCTGCCCTCGAGGGCTTGAGGTCCCGGCGGCGTATCGCTCCGGGCCTCACATGATCATGGAGACGATCGGGTGCAGTACAGTAAGCACGACAACGAACTCTACGAGCGCTGGGGCCTTTGCGTTGCGGTCGCGCTCGGCGCGATCGTCATGCCGGCCCTGCTGTTCGTGGTCAGCCTGCACCACTAAGCCTCCAACCTCAGGGCTTCGCCCTCTTCGGCAGGGCGGCGATCTCGTCGGCGCTCAGCTTGTGCATCGCCTTCACCGGGCAGCGCTGGCGGCCGATCCCCTGGGCGTGGCTGATGATCTCGGCGTCGAGCGGGCTGCAGATGCTTCCGCCGGCGCCGTGACTCGACTGCAGGGCGACGCGCTGGTTCCAGTCGACGTCCGGGCAGGCGATCATCAGGTCCAGGCGGTAAACGTCGTGCATGTTCACCTTCACATAGACCGTGTGGTCGTCGGGCGCGGCGAAGCTGGTGACATTACGCGCCCAGAAGCACTGGTCGTTGGAGGCCTTGTCGGCGGCGCTGGCCGCGGAGGCCGCGCCCAGCGCCAGCAGCAGGGCGGTGGCGGCGATGACGAATGGGGTCTTCATCGATCGGATCCTCGTGAAACTCCGTCCCCCAGCGTCAACCTACATCCCGCGGCCAAGGTTGCCTAGGAACCGCGTCTGGCGGCGCGGCGGGCGAAGCGGGCCGGGTCGACGAAGGCGGCCAGCGGCTGCGGTAGGGGCGAGGGCGCGCCGAGCGCCAGCGCCGCCACATGCTCGGCCAGCAGCGGCGCGAGGCAAAAGCCTCGGGCGCCGAAGCCGGTGAGGACGAAGAGGCCCGGCGGGCTTGCGTGTGCGGGGCCGGCGACGGGCAGATAGTCCGGCGTGGTGACGCGGATCGAGGCGCGGCCCTCCAGAGGCCGCCCGCCCAGCCGCGCGGCGAGCATCGGCAGGCCCTGCGCCAGGAAGCCCAGGTTGCGCGCGTGGTCCTGCGGCCGCAGGTCGCGCGCGGTGTCGTCGCGGTCGTTGGTGGCGCCGAAGAGGACGCCGTCGCGCGTCGGGATGGCATAGCCGCCGAAGGCCGCGGCCGGCGGCGGATCGTCGAGCGGCGTGAAGCTTGCCTGGCCGCGCACAGCGCTGAGCGGCAGGCCGGGCGCCAGGTCGCCGGTCGCCAGGCCCGCGGCCACGATCACCGCGTCGGCGGTGTCCAGAACCTCGCCCTCGGCGTCCAGCAGCCGCCAGCCGTCGTCGGCCAGCTCCAGCCTGGCGACCGCCGCCTCGCGGACCTGCGGCGCCCAGGCGGCCAGCAGAACGCCGGGCTCGATCACCAGCCCGTCGTGCAGGATCAGGCCTTCAGGGGCGTCTTCGCCGAGCCGCGCGCTGGTCGCGTCCGCCGCCAGGCGCTGCACCGAGCCGGGTTCGAAGAGGTCGGAGCCGGCGACCTTGTCGAAGCGGGCGAGGTCGCGCGCGTCCACGGCCAGCTGCAGGGCGCCGCGGCTGACGATCAGGCCGGGTTCGGCGCCATACAGAGCCACGGCCCGGCGGAAGCTTTGGGCGAAGACCTGGGCGGGTTCGGCGAGGCCAGCGTCGAGCCGCGGCGTCACCAGGGCGGCGGGATTGCCCGACGCGCCGGAGCCGCGCCCCTGCGCGTCGAAGACCATGGCCTCGGCGCCCAGGGCGCGCACGGCGCGGGCGGCTGAGGCGCCCCCGATGCCCGCGCCGACGATCGCGATCCGCTTGCGGCCGGCCGGTTGGGCGGCTTCACCGGGAAGCCGCGCGGTCAGCCGCTCCCGCTTGCGGCCGAAGCCTGGGGCCCTGGCGACCTCGAAACCGGCGGCGGCTAGGCCCCGGCGCACCTGGCCCGCGACGGTGAAGGTGGCGGCCACCGCGCCGGCGTGCGAGCGGGCGGCGACCAGGCTGAGCACCTCGTCGCGCCACATGGCCGGGTTGCGGGCCGGCGCGAAGCCGTCGAGGAACCAGGCGTCGGCGCGGCCGGACCAGCCGGCGAGCGCGTCTTCGACCTCGCCCACCGCCACGTCGAGGATGACGCCAAGGTCCGGGAACTCGATGCGGTGCGGTCCCTTCGCCTGGCCGGGCCATTGGGCGGTCAGCCGCGCGGCCAGGACCGAAAGCTCGGGCCAGCCGGTCAGCGCGCGGCGGGCCTCGTCGGCGGTGATGGGATGGGCCTCGACGGAGAAGATGTGCAGCCGGCCGCCCGGCGGGCGGGTCCTCGACCAAAGCTCGATGAGCGCCAGCACGTTGAGGCTGGTCCCGAACCCCAGTTCAGCCACTGTGAAGCGGTCGCGCGCCGCCCAGGCGTCTGGCAGGCCGCAGCCCTGCAGGAAGACGGCGCGAGCTTCGGCCAGGCCGTCCTCGGCGGAGAAATAGACGTCGTCATAGAGCCGCGAGCGCGGCTGGCCGTCGTCCGTCCAGGTCAGGGGACTTCCGGTCGGAGGGCTTGGCGGGTTGTCGGCGCTCATCGGGGCGCCGGTATAGCGCGTCGCGGGGCTTTGCGGGCTTGCGGCGGCCTATTTCTTCGGCGGCGTGGCGCCAGGCGCGGCGGCGGCTGGTGGCGGCGTCGTGGCCGGCGCGGGACCGGCGGAGGGCGTGGCGGCCTCCTCGGCCCGGCTGTCGTCAGTGGCGGCGTCGGCGGCGGCGGTGAGGGCCGCCTGGGCCTTGGCGGTGTCGGCCTCGGCGCTGTTGGAGGGCGAGCCCGCCGTGCTGGCGGCGTCGGCCTTGTCGGCGGCCTTCGAGCAGGCCGCAAGCGCAAGGGCGGCGACGGCGGCGATCAGCAGCTTGCGGGGAAGATCGAGGCTCATCGCTCCGACTCCGTCTAGGCCGCGCCCTCGGCCGGAATGGTGTTCAGCGCCTCTTCCAGCTCCAGGAAGCTTGGCTGGTTCGGCGTCGGCACGCTGCCGCGGCCAATCTCGACGGAGATCTGGGCGGCGTTGCCATGCAGGTGGGCGACCAGCACGCACTGGATGATCTTATAGAAGGAGGAGTCCTCCTCGATCACCGCCGCCATGCGGGTGGCCATCGGGCCGACCAGGCCATAGGCCAGGAACACGCCCAGGAACGTGCCGACCAGAGCCGAGCCGATCATCTCGCCCAGCACCGCCGGCGGTTCGGTGATCGCGCCCATGGTCTTGATGACGCCCAGCACGGCGGCGACGATGCCGAGCGCCGGCAGGCCGTCGGCCAGCGTGGTGAGCGCGTGCGGCGGGGCCAGCGCCTCGTGGTGGTGCTTTTCGAGCTGCTTCTCCATCGCATCTTCGACTTGGTGCGGGTCTTCCAGGTTCATGGTCATCATCCGCAGCGTGTCGCAGATGAAGTCGACGGCGAAGTGGTCCTTCATGATCCTCGGGTAGCGCGAGAAGATCGAGCTCTCCTTGGGTGTCTCGATGTGGCTTTCCAGCGCGATCACGCCCTTGGATTTCATGGTCTTGGTCAGCAGGAACAGTAGGCTCAGGAGGTCGCGGTAGTCCGACGCCTTCCAGGACGGGCCCTTGAAGACCTTGCCCATGCCGCCGCCCAGGCCCTTCAGCACGCCCAGCGAATTGGCGATCAGGACGCTGGCGATGCCGGCGCCGCCGATGGTCATCATCTCGGACGGCAACGCGCCCAGGATCACGGCGATGTTGCCACCGGTCATGATGAAGCTGCCGAACACCAGGGCGAACAGCACAACGATGCCGATAATCTGGAACAAGGGATTCTCCCGCGACGCAGCGGAGAACATCGCCGTTATTGCTTAATAGGCGATGATTAGCGGGCCTCAGTTTGCACCGCAGCGCCTTGCGGCCTAATCCCGCAGTCATGCCCGTCGACGCCGTTCCTTCGTCTGCACTTCAGAGCACGCTGCCGAAGCGGGCGTTCGCGATCATCTTCTTCTCCTCAGTGGCGACGGCGATCGGCAACAACGGCCTGATCTCGGTCCTGCCGCTGATCGGCCGCTCGCTGAAAATCCCCGACGAGATGGTGGTGGCCATCTTCTCGCTGTCGGCGATCCTGTGGGCCTCGTCCTCGCCCTTCTGGGCGCGCGCGTCGGACCGCTATGGCCGCAAGCCCCTGATGCTGGTGGGCCTCACCGGCTTCATGGTCTCGATGACCGTCTGCGGGGCGGTGGTCAGCGCCGGACTGAAGGGGCTGGCGGCTCCCATGGTGATCTTCGGCGCCCTGCTCCTGGGGCGCGCGCTGTTCGGCCTGTTCGGCGCCGCCTCGAACCCCGCCTACCAGGCCTATATCGCCGACCACACGCCGCGCGAGGAGCGCACCCAGTCGATGGCCATGCTGGCCGGCGCCTTTGGCATCGGCACGCTGGTGGGGCCGTTCATCGCGCCCTACTTCATCTATCCGGTGGTGGGCGTGGCCGGGCCGCTGTTCACCTTCGCGGGCATCGTGGCGGCGATGTTCGTCGTCGTTTGGCGCCTGCTGCCGGAAAGCCGCCGGCGGCCGGAGGCGGCGGAAGAGGAGGCGGAAGAGGCCGTCACCGAAAAGCAGCGGCCGATGTGGCGCGATCCCCGGGTGGTCCCCTTCGCCCTCTACGGCTTCGTCGTCGCCACGTGCCAGACGGCGCAGCAGCAGACGCTCGGCTTCCTGGTGATCGACAAGCTGGGCGTCACCCCGCTGGAGGCCAAGGGACAGATCGCCATCGCCATGATGATGGGGGCGCTGGCCGGCCTGTTCGCCCAGTGGGGCATCATCCGCATGTTCCAGATGACGCCCAAGCAGCTCCTGCGCTGGGGCGTGGTCTGCGGCGTGGCCGGCAACCTGCTGGTGGCCATCGCGCCGGACTTCAACATGGTGGTGGCGGGCTATGCCCTGGCCAGCATGGGGTTCGGTTTCGCCCGGCCGGGGTTCACGGCGGGCGCGTCGCTGGCGGTGGGGTGGAAGGACCAGGCGCGGGTGGCCGGCGCCATCGCCGCGGTCAACGGCATCAACGCGGTCTTCGCGCCGGCCTTCATGGCGCTCTATCACGCCAGCCACTCGGCCCCGTTCTACCTGAACGCCGCCCTGATGCTGTGCCTCTTGGTCTACGCCTTCGTTTCGAAGCCGCTGGCCAACGCCGATCCCGCCGCGGTGACCCGCGAGGAGGCCACCATGGCCACCATCGAGCGCAGCGACGAGGGCGCCTAGCTGCCAGCCCTTGCCGCAAGGCGCGACAAGGCCCTAGCTGTCGCAAAAGCAAGGCTGGGAGGGCCGTATGATCCGCAATGTGCTGGCAGGCGCCGCGCTGAGCCTTTTGGTGGCGACTTCGGCGGCGGCTCAGGCGCCGGACCCGACCGTGGCGCATGCCGACTACGCCAACCCGGCGCTCTGGCTCTGCCGGCCGGACCTCAAGGACAACAAATGCAAGGTCGACCTGGACGCGACCTCGATCGCGGCGAGCGGCAAGCTGACGGTGGAGAAGTTCGTCCCGGCCAAGGACCCAAAGATCGACTGCTTCTTCGTCTATCCGACGGTCTCGATGGATCCGGGCTGGCAGTCGGATTTCTCGCCCGACCACATGGAGTTCGATGACATCAAGCTGCAGTTCGCACGCTTCGGGTCGGTCTGCCGCACCTTCGCGCCGCTCTACCGCCAGGGCACGCTCACCGGACTTCGGGTGGCCAGCGGCGGTGCGCCTCCCGTGGGCCCGCGCCCCGCGCCGGGCTTCGGCGGCTACAACGACGTGGTCGACGCCTGGAACTACTACCTCGCCCACGACAACCATGGCCGGGGCGTCGTGCTGATCGGCCACAGCCAGGGCGCCGGGGTCATCGCCCGCCTCATCGCCGCCGAGATCGAGGGCAAGCCGGCCCAGAAGCAGTTAATTTCGGCGCTCATCCTGGGCGCGCCGGTGATGGTGCCGCCGGGCAAGGACGTCGGCGGCTCGTTCAAGACCATCCCGCTCTGCCATGACGAGAGCCAGATCGGCTGCGCAATCAACTACTCGACCTTCCGCGACACCAATCCGCCGCCGGCCAATTCGCGGTTCGGGCGCGGCCGCGACGGGATGCGCGCGGCCTGCACCAACCCGGCGGACCTGAAGGGCGGCAAGGGCCAGCCGGACGGCTATTTCCTCACCCAGGGTTTCCTGAACGGCTCAGGCGGCGCGACCCAGCCGCCCTGGACGACTCCCGCGGCGGAGATCAAGACGCCCTTCGTCAAGGTCCCCGGCCTGATCACCACCGAGTGCGTCTCGAACGGCGACTTCACCTATCTGGCCATGCATGTGAACGGCGACATCAAGGGCGCGCGCACCCATGAGCTGGGCGGCGAGATCATCCGCCCGACCGGGCCGGACTGGTCGTGGGGCCTGCACCTGATCGACGTTGACCATTCGATGGGGGACCTGGTGCGGATCGTCGGCAAGCAGGCGGCCGCCTACGCCCAAAAACACTGAGGCGGCCCACTGAAGCCTGTCAGGTCGGCGGCGTATCGGCTGCGGACTGGGCGGTCGCCGGGGCGATCGGGGGCGCCGCGGTCGCGCCGCCGGCCTCGGCCTTCAGCCGCGCCACCATGTCCGGCGACAGATAGCCGTCGGCGGTGAGGCCGCGGGCCTTCTGCCAGGCGCGCAGCTGCGTGCGCGTGCCGGCGCCGACGATTCCGTCCGGCGTGCCGGGGCTGAAGCCCAGCGCCGCCAGCGCCCGCTGCGCGGTCATCCGGTCGGCCAGCGACAGCGGCGTCTCAGGCGGCCACGCCCGCACCAGCGGCCCGCCGCCGGCGATGCGGTCGGCCAGCAGCCCGACCGCCAGCGCATAGGCCACAGAGTTGTTGTACTTGCGGATCACGAAGTGATTGGGGAACAGCAGGAAGATCGGCCCCTGCGCGCCCGTCGGCGCCAGGAGCTGCGCCTCGGCGGCCCTGTCCGCGTCGCTCCATGGGAGGCCATCGGCGCGCAGCACGCCCAGCGCCGTCCAGGCGTCCGGCGTCAGCTTGGGGCCCTCGCTGAGCGCGAAATCGAAGTCGCTCGGCACGGTGACCTCCCGCGCCCAGCTCTCGCCGCGCCGCCAGCCGCCCTTGGCCAGCAGATTGGCGGCTGAGGCCAGCGCGTCGGCGCTGGACGCCCAGATGTCGCGCTTGCCGTCGCCGTCGCCGTCCACGGCGGTCGACAGATAGGCCGACGGGATGAACTGGGTCTGGCCCATGGCGCCGGCCCAGGAGCCCTTGAGCTCGGCGCGGCTGGCCTCGCCGGACTGGATGATCTTCAAGGCCGCGATCAGCTCGCCTTCCGCCCAGTCGCGGCGGCGGCCCTGCGCGGCCAGGGAGGCCATGGAGCGGATGACGTCGAAGTCGCCCTGGATGGCGCCAAACGCGCTCTCCCGCGACCAGACGGCGATCAGGATCTCGCGCGGCACGCCGTATTTTTGCTCGATCTCCGGCAGTTGCGGCACGTCGGCCCGCTCCTGCTCGCCCTTGGACGCCGTGCCGGGCGTCACCGCGCCCTTGATGTAGACCGAGATCGGCTGGGAGAACTCGGGCTGGCGGCTGTCGCGCTGGGCGACGCGCGGGTCGGGCGTCAAACCGGCCATCTCGCGGTCCAGCACGTCGCGGCGGATCCCAGCCTTCAGCGCCTTGGGATAGAAGGCGGACGCCCAGGCGTCGAAAATCATGTCGCCGCTGACCGCCGGCGGCGTCACCGGCGACACCGGCGCCGCCTCCGGACTCGGCGCGGGCGCAGCTGGCGCAGGCGGCGCGGCGCTCGGCGGCGGAGCGGATGGCAGAGGCTGGGGCGCCGGCGGTTTGGCGTAGGGGCTCGCGCATGCGGCCAGCACGGCGAACAGCACGAGCGAGAGATGGCGAAAGCGCATCGGCCGGAGTCTAGCGAGCGCCTGCGTCCCACTCAATCGGAACCGTTGCCTCGCGACATTGACTTCGCCGGGGCCTTTCCGTATATCCGCGCGCTCCTTGTAAAACCCCCGGACGCCACCGTCCGCGCGCCCGAGAATTAGGTCATGAAGGTCAGAAGCTCGCTCAAGTCGCTCAAGACGCGTCACCGCGACTGCAAGCTCGTGCGCCGCAAGGGCGTCGTCTATGTGATCAACAAGACGAACCCGCGCTTCAAGGCCAAGCAGGGCTGACGACCGTCTGAGCGTCCCGCAGGTGACAAAGGCGGTCATCTGGGACGTCGGCAACGTCATCGTGCGCTGGAGCCCGCGCACGCTCTATTCGAGGATTTTCGACGATCCGGCGCAATGCGACCGGTTCCTGTCTGACGTCTGCACCATGGAATGGCACGCGCCCACCGACCGCGGCGTCACCTTCGACGACAACTGCGCGGCGCTGAGCGCCCGGTTTCCTGAGCACCGCGAGGCGATCTGGGCCTGGAAGCACCGCTGGGGCGAGATGTTCTCCGGCGCCATCCCCGAGACGGAAGCGGCCATCGCCGCGCTGCAGGCGCGGGGCGTGAAGCAGTATGCGTTGACCAACATGAGCCACGAGACCGAAGAGGCGACCTTCGCCATGAGCCCGGCCTTCGCCAGGCTCGACGGGCGGATCGTCTCCGGGCGAGAAGGGGTGATGAAGCCCGATGCGGCGATCTTCCGCCTGGCCTGCGAGCGTTTCGGCTTTGCGCCGGCGGACGCCCTGTTCGTCGATGACAGCGCGACCAACATCGCGGCGGCCAGCGCCCTGGGCTTCCAGACGCACCACTTCACCGACCCGGCGGCGCTTGCGCCCGCCCTGGAGGCGGCGGGCCTGATCTGAGCTAGCGGTCGGGCTGGCGGACCAGGTCGAAGAACTCCTGGCGCGTGCGGGGGTCGTCGCGGACCTCGCCCAGCAAGTGGCTGGTGGTGAGCCGCGTGCCGGGCGTGTTGACGCCCCGCATGGTCATGCAGCTGTGCTCGGAGATGATCACCACGCCGACGCCCTTGGGCTTGAGGATCTCCTGGATGGCGCCGGCCACCTCGGCGGTTAGCTTCTCCTGGATCTGCAGGCGCCGCGCGAAGCCGCGCACCACCCGCGCCAGCTTGGAGATGCCGACCACACGGCTCGACGGCAGATAGCCCACGTGCGCGCGGCCGATGAACGGCAGCATGTGGTGCTCGCAGAAGCTGACCACCGGAATATCCTTCAGGATCACCAGCTCGTCGTAGCCGGCCACCTCCTCGAAGGTCTTGGCGAGGTAGTCCTTGGGGTCGCTCTCATAGCCCGCGAACAGCTCTCGGTAGGACCGCGCGACCCGGGCCGGGGTTTCCAGCAGGCCCTCGCGGTCGGGGTCGTCGCCGGCCCACTCGATCAGGATGCGGACCGCAGCCTCGGCGTCGGACTGGGTGACTTCGGACTTCCTGCTCATGCAGCCTCCGCGTCGTTGCGCCGCCCACCTCTTACCGTATGGGCGCTTATCCACAGGCAAGGTTCTTGGCCACCATGACAGGAGCCGGGCGCGTGGCTAGGGTCCCGGCCAGCTTTCCGTTCCCGTACCGAAGAGACTTCCCATGGCCGACGACGCCTCCGCCCATCCCGATGTGCTGAATCAGGCCGCCCAGGGGCAGCTCAAGTCGATCATCGAGCGCATCGAGCGGCTGGAGGTCGAGAAGGCCGAGGTGGCCGAGCAGATCAAGGAAGTGTTCGCCGAGGCCAAGGGCAACGGCTTCGACGTCAAGATCCTGCGCAAGGTGGTGCGCATCCGCAAACAGGACCGCGCCAAGCGCCTGGAAGAGGACGCCATCCTCGACCTCTATCTCTCGGCCATCGGAGAGATTTGAACCGAAAACCGCCAGATAGGACCGGGCCGAAGCGCAGCAGCTTTGGGTCCAACCGCAAGCCGCCCGATCCCAAGGCGGTCGCCAAGCGAGCTGCCCTGAACGCCCTGAAGCGCGCCCAGCGCCAGGCCGACCGCGCGGGCGTCAAGCTCTCGGAGTGGGAGGGCGAGTTCCTGGGAAGCGTTTCCGACCGCCTGAAGACCTACGGCCGCGCCTTCGGCGACCCGGAAAAGGGCGCGCCGGGCCAGGCGCTCTCGGCGCTCCAGACCGTGAAACTCAAGGAGATCACGGCCAAGGCCAAGGGCGAGAAGAAGGAACTCAAGCGCCGGCCGTTTCGGCGGAAGGCCCGAGATAGCTGAGGCCTTCGGCGCGTCAGCAGCTTTCAAGATTCAACCACGAACCCACACAAACGGACACGAACGGGGCGTGCGCGCCGCGAGCGGAGCTTGCCATCTGATCTTAAGGCGTGGCCTATCGAGAGATGGCCCTTCGGGCTTTCAGCCGGCAGGGCGCGTTCGTGTCCGTTTGTGCGGGTTCGTGGTTTTCTTCTCTTGGCCTTGAGCTATTTCCAAGCCCCGTAGGCGTCCACGAACGGCTTGCCGAGCGCCTCGGCGACGGCGGGGTGGGTCACTTGGCCCTTGAGCACGTTCAGGCCCTTGGCCAGGTGCTTGTCCTTCTTGAGCGCGTCCAGGCCGTGGTTGGCGAGCGCCAGGCCGAAGCTGAGCGTGGCGTGCACCAGGGCTTCCGACGAGGTGCGCGGCGCGGCGCCCGGCATATTGGCCACGCAGTAGTGGACGACGCCGTCGACGGTATAGGTCGGGTCGGCGTGGGTGGTGGGCCGGCTGGTCTCGAAACAGCCGCCCTGGTCGATGGAGACGTCCACCAGCACCGAACCCGGCTTCATCCGCTTCAGGTCGTCCTTGCGGATCATCTTGGGCGCGCTGGCGCCGGCGGTCAGCACCGCGCCCACCACCACGTCGGCCTTGAGGATCTCTTCTTCCACAGCATCCTGTGTCGAGTAGCGGGTCAGAATCCGGCCCTGGAACATGTTGTCGAGCTCGCGCATGCGCGGGATCGAGCGCTCGACGATCACCACCTCGGCGCCCAGGCCCGCGGCCATGCGCGCGGCGTTCATGCCGACCACGCCGCCGCCCAGCACCACCACGCGGGCGGGCGCGACGCCCGGCACGCCGGAGAGCAGGAGGCCCATGCCGCCGTTGTGCTTGAGCAGGGTTTCGCCGGCGGAGAAGACCGCGATCCGCCCGGCCACTTCCGACATCGGCGCGAGCAGCGGCAGCCCGCCTTGCGCGTCGGTCACCGTCTCATAGGCGATGGCCGCGCAGCCTGAGGCCAGCAAGCCGTCAGCCTGGGCCGGGTCGGGCGCCAGGTGCAGGTAGGTGAACAGGATATGCTTGTCGGTCAGCCGCGCCCATTCGACGGGCTGCGGCTCCTTGACCTTCACGATCAGTTCGGCGCCGGCGAAGACGGCCTCCGCGTCGGCGACGATCGAGGCGCCGGCCTTGGTGTAGGCGCTGTCCGGATAGCCGGCGCCGACGCCCGCGCCCTTTTCTACGATCACCTGGTGGCCGTGGCTGACGTATTCGCGCACGGCGGTGGGCGTAAGCCCGACACGGTATTCGTCAGGCTTGATCTCGCGAGGCACACCGACGCGCATGAGAGGCTCCTGGGAGGCTGGTTTTTGCGTATTTGGCGCGGGTTTAGGGCATGGGCTCGCGGAAGTCGATGGGGCGTTGCCTCGCCGGCGCCAAGCGTCGACCTTGGGACGGAAACGGGGGCAGGTTGATGAGGTCCGAAAGCTTGTGGGCGCGGTTGGCGCTCGCCGCCGCGATCGTCGGCGGCGTGAGCTATCTGGCGGCGGACTATCTGCCGCTGACGGTGGCGGCGGGTCTGGCCTGGAAGGGGTCGGGCGTCGGCTTGCTGGCGGTCTATGCGGCGCTTCGGGCCAGGAGCTTCGACGGCTGGCTGCTGGCGGCGGTGATGGCGTTGGGCGCGGCGGGCGATGTGTTGCTGGGCGCGGCGGGGTTCGTGGTCGGCGGCGGGATGTTTCTGCTCGGGCACCTCGTGGCGATCTGGCTCTACCTCAGGAACCGGCGGCCGGGGCTCAGCCGCGGCGACTGGGTCTCGGGCCTGCTGCTGATCCCGGCGACGGTGACCGCCGCCTGGCTGCTGCCGGCGGACCGGGCGGGCGCGGCGGGCGTGGCGGCCTATGCGCTGGGGCTGTCGGCGATGGCGGCGAGCGCGGGTCTCAGCCGCTTCCCGCGCGGGCGAGTGGCGCTGGGCGCGCTGATGTTCCTGGTCTCCGACCTTTTGATCTTTGCCCGCGCCGGGCCGCTGGCGGGGCAGGCGACGGCGGTGGTCGGCTTTCTGGTCTGGAGCCTCTATTTCGCCGGCCAGGCGCTGATCTGCCTGGGCGTCACGCGGACGCTGGCGGCGGACGAGGTCCAGCGGGCTGCGCCCAAATGAGAAGCGCCGCCGGGTCGGGGAACCCGGCGGCGCTCTACACGCCCGAAGAGCTGGAGAGGTCTCTTCGGGATCAGGCGGTTAGGGCAATCATCCGCCTACGATTGCGACGCAGCAGGGCGCCGGCCCCACCGAAGCCCAGGATCATCAGCGCCCAGCTGGCCGGTTCCGGAACGGCCGTGCCGCCCAGGTGCATGTCGTCCAGCGCAAAGTCGTTGCCGCTGGGCTCCAGGTTCAGGTTGGTGAGCGAGATGCTCTTCAGGCCGCCGGCGCCGGTGACGCCGGAATAGCTGAACTGATACCAGGCGCTGGTGTCGTTGGTGGCCTGGAAGGTTGCGCCCTCGACGGCGGCGCCGTTGATCCACAGCTGCAAGTGAGCCGGGCTCGCCGGATAGACCGAACGCAGGAAGAAGCTGAAGTCGTAGGCGGTGTTGGCGGCGCCCAGCAGCGGGTTCGCGTTCGTGCCTTCCGACCAGATGATCGTGTCGGGCGTACCCGAGCCGTTGATCACCATCATCTCGCCTTCGCCGGTGGTGTGGTCACCGAACGAGGAGAACAGCGGGTGATCCAGATTGGGATTGGTGGTGACGTCGTAGGTCCCTTCCGGCCACAGGTTGTTGCCGAAGCCGTTCGGCGGCGAATAGGCATAGCCGCTGCTGAAGCCGACATTGCCGGCGCTGAAGTCGCCGCTGGTCAGGAGCTCGGTGGCCGAGGCGGAGCCGGCGGCGGCGAGCGCGATGGCGGCGGCGCCGGCGGCGAAAAAGGTTTTCAAAGGTAAGCCTCGTGTCCAGAGCGAGGGCTCCGTACCGCTACGGCACAGCTCCCCCTATTGCTCAGGTACGGTGCAACTCGCGCGCCAGACGCGTTCGCCGGCCTACGGCGGCTATTTCAGGACGCAGTCGGCCAGGCCGTCGCGGCGGATCGTGCCGGCGGCGGCGGTGATGTGGCCCTGGCGTTTCTGGATGTAGGGGCCGGGCCTGGAGGCCTTCCAGGCCAGGGGCTTGGGAATGATCGCGGCCAGCCGGGCGGCCTGGGCCGGGTTCAGCTGGGCGGCGCTGATGTGGAAATTGGCCTGGGCGGCGGCTTCCGCCCCATAGACGCCGGGGCCCCACTCGATGGAGTTCAGATAGACCTCCATGATCCGGGGCTTGCCCCAGATCCCCTCGATCAGGACGGTGAACCAGGTCTCCAGTCCCTTGCGGACCCAATCGCGGTGCGGCCACAGGAAGATGTTCTTGGCGGTCTGCTGGCTGATGGTCGAGCCGCCGCGCAGCTTCTTGCCGTCGGCGTTGTGATCCATGGCCTTCTGGATGGCGTTCCAGTCGAAGCCGTGGTGTTCGCAGAAGCGGCTGTCCTCGGCGCCGATCACGCTGCGCACCAATTGCGGCGAGATGCGGCTGAGCGGCACCCAGCGCCGGTCGAAACCGTGCCCCTCGAACATCCGCTCGACCATCAGCCAGGTCATCGGCGGCGGCACGAAGCGGTAGATGGCGACGACCAGCACCGGACCGGCCAGGCCGAAGATCAGCACGGCGATCAGCATCCAGCGGAACAGCCGGCCGATGAGCCCGCCGCGCCGGCCCTGTCGCTGCGATCCTGCGCGTCTGGCCAAAGGAATGGTTGTCCCCAACCCGCCCCTTGCCTGACTTAGGGGCCGCAGCGATAGCTGGCGTGCGCCGCCCCTCAAGGTCAAGCCGGAGCAGGTTCCCCATGGACGTCTCGGACGCCGTCGCCCGCCGCATCTCGATCCGCGCCTTCCGCCCCGACCCGGTGGCCGGCGACGTGGTGGCCGAGATCCTGGCCCGCGCCGCTCAGGCGCCCAGCGGCGGGAACCTGCAGCCTTGGCGGGTTTATGGCCTGGCCGGCGAGCCGCTGGCCGCCTTCAAGGCCAAGGTCGCGGCCAATCCGTTTGGCGAGGAGCCGGAATACCACGTCTATCCGCCGAACCTGTGGGAGCCCTTCCGCACCCGGCGGTTCCAGAACGGCGAAGACCTCTATGCGACCATCGGGATTCCCCGCGAAGACAAGCCGGCCCGGTTGCGGCAGCTGGCCAAGAACGGCGACTTCTTCGGGGCGCCCGTCGGCCTGTTCTTCTGCCTCGACCGCAAGCTTGGACCGCCGCAATGGGCGGATCTGGGCATGTTCATGCAGAACGTGATGCTGCTGGCGGTCGAGCGGGGGCTGGACACCTGTCCGCAGGAATACTGGGCGCGCTATCCGAAGACCGTGGCCGAGTTCCTGGGTCTGCCAGACGATCACATGCTGTTCGCCGGCATGGCCCTGGGCCACCGTCAGGAGGATCATCCGATCAACACCCTGAGGGCCAGCCGCGACGCGTTCGAGCTCTGGGGCGAACTGCGCGGATTCGACTAGAGGAGCCCCCCATGGAAGACGCCTGCCCCCACACCCGCGGCATCCGCGACGTGACGCCAAGCGCGCTCGGCTGCGAGGAGTGCCTGCGGATCGGTTCGGTGTGGCTGCACCTGAGGTTGTGCCGAACCTGCGGCCACGTCGGCTGTTGCGATCAGTCGCCACATCGCCATGCGACCGCCCATTTCCACGCCACCGCCCATCCGATCATCGAGGGCTATGACCCTCCCGAGGGTTGGGGCTGGTGCTACCTGGACGAGGTGTTTTTCGATCTTGCCGAGCGCCGCACGCCGCAGCGCGGACCGATTCCGCGCTACTACTGACCCGGCGATCGGCGGTCGGTTTGACAACGGTGTCCCATGGGGTGAAGCTCCCTAAAGGCGCTCGGCATAGTTGCGTTACTGAAACGCACTGACACGGTAGCGATATAAGAACGGCATAAAAATCTGTTCATGTGATTCCCGGAATTGGCCCGGGGCGTCCCATGCACGATCAGTTCGGCCGGCGAGAAGAAGGCTTGGCGCTGCTCGCCGCCGACGTCCGCGACGATCTCTCCCGTTTTCATCTGCTGCACTACGGCGACCGCGTCGACGGCTTCCTGATCAGCGGCCACAATTCCGGCACCCACTGGCTGCGCTTCATGCTGAGCGCGGCGATCGCCAGCCGGCTGGGGCTGCCGCGGCCGGCCTATTCCAGCGGGCCGGAGAGCGACCTCTATATCGGCCACGCGCGGCATCGCCGCCGCTATCCGCATGCGCCGAAGATCGGCAGCTCGCACCACATGCCGTCCCGCCTGGTGGCGATGCTGGGCGCGGCGCGAATCCTGCGGCTGCCGCCGGTGGTGCTGCTGGTGCGGCACATCCCCGATTCCCTGCTCTCCTATTTCTTCAAATGGCGCGAGGCCAAGGGGCTGGGCGAGCTGGACCGCTTTGTGGCGCGCCAGCCCTCGGCCCAAGGCGTCGACGTCTGGTGGTTCATCCGCTTCTTCAACCGCTGGGGCGCGCTCAAGCGGGTCTTCCCGCGCGAGGTGATGGTGGTGCGCTACGAGGACGTGGAGCGCGACCCGCAGACCTGGGTGCGGCGGATCTGGGCGCATTGGGGCGTCGAGCTCGGCGACGCCGACCTGCAGGCCGCCATGGCGGTCTCCTCGCACGCGGTGGTGCGCGCGCATCTGGACCCGGCCTATGGCGAGGACATCGCGCCCGATCGTGGCGCGCGGCTGGCCTGCCGCTACGCGGAGCGGGACGCGGCGCTCCTGCAACGGCGCCTGCACCGCCACCTGCGCCACGCCTTCGGCTACGCGACCCTGGTCAACCTCGCCGAGCCGGCGCTCAGCCACGCCCTGGCGAACGAGACGCCCCAGGCCGCCTGACCCTGGGGCCGGACGGCGTCTCGGGGTCAGCCCCCCGGCCTCGAGGCGCCGCCTACCTTCCGTGGAAATCCGCCGGGCGTTTTTCCAGGAACGAGGTCATGCCTTCCCGGAAGTCCTGAGTGCGGACCAGCTGCAGGAACTGCAGATAGACGTGGTGGACGTGGTCGTTGAACGTCTCCTCCATGCCCATGCGCATCAGCCGCTTGGCCGACTGCACCGCCAGGGGCGCATTGGCGGCGATCTCGGCGGCGACGGCGCGGGCGCGGGCCTGCAGCTCGGCGTCGGGGACCACCTCGCTCGTAAGCCCCAGCGCCAGGCTGTCGGCGGCGGACAGGGTGCGGCCGGTGAAGATCAGCTCGGCGGCCTTCGACCAGCCGACCAGGCGGGGCAGGAGCCAGGTGCCGCCGCTTTCCGGCACCACGCCGCGCTTGACGAAGGCGGCGGCCAGTTTCGAGCTCTCGCCCATGATCCGGATGTCGCAGCCGAGCGCCGTGTCCAGGCCGTAGCCGGCCGCCGCCCCGTTCAGCGCGCAGATGGTCGGCTTGTCGAGGTTGAACAGGATGGTCGGTGGGGTGTTGCGCAGGTCGAGGTTCACTGAGACGCTCTGCGCCTGTGACGCCGAGCCGATGCCGGAGCCCTGGGTGGCGTCCACCAGGTCCAGGCCGACGCAGAAGGCGCGGCCGGCGCCGGTCAGCACAATCACCCGCACCTTGGGATCGGCATTGGCCTTCAGCAGGTCCTGGCTGAGCTTGGCCAGCATCGGGCCTGAGATGGCGTTCATCCGCTCGGGCCGGTTGAGCGTGATGGTCGCGATCCCGTCCGCGACCTCATAGAGCACCTCGGGAGCGGTCTCGGCGCCTGCATCCTTGGGGGCTTTCGCCAGGGTCTCGCTCATCTGGACCATCCTCGCCGGACAATAAAAGAAGCGAGGAGCTTACGCCCCCCGCCGCTAAGTCAGGCAAGCCTTGTTCCGCCTAGTGCGAGATCCGCAGCTTGTTGAGGTCCGCCGCGATCGACTGGAAGGCCGCCTGCAACGACGTGCCGTCCGTCGGCACATAGGCGTGCTTGGCGTCGGTGGCGCAGTTGGCGAGGATCGCCTGCGCCTGCGGGTCGGCGCCGCCGTGCAGGAAGGCCACGGTGTAGATCACCACATTGTTCGGCGCGGCCTTCATGGCGTTGCACAGGTTCTGCGCCTGGGTGAAGGAGTCGCCGTTGGGCGAAGCGCAGAGGGACATGTCGGTGGCGTTGCCGGCGCCGTTGTTGGCGGCCGAGGTCGGCCCGGCGATCACGCCCTTGCAGTAGGTGGTGTTGAAGGCGCCATCGGTCATCAGCACCATCGCCTTGATCGTATGCGGCGTGCCGTAGGCGACGGCCTGGCTGGCGGTGGGGAACAAGGGCGCCCAGTTGGGCGAGATCATGTACCAGCCCCAAGCTATGCCGATGTGGCCCGCGGTCGAGCCGGCCGCCGTCAGGGTGGCGATCTCGCTGTGCAGGGTGGTCTTGTTGCTGGTCAGCGGCTGGATGGCCGCGGTGATGCAGTTGTTGTTGCCATCCGTGGGCGGATAGACCCAGCCGACGGTCGCCGTGGCGTAGCTGGCGTCGTCGAAGGCGTGGGCGCCGATCCGCTCGCTCACACAGTTGCTGACATTGAAGGTCGGCTTGGTGCTGCCAGAATCAGGCGTGAATTTCTCCTTGGTGTCGCCGACGGCGTCGGTGAGGGTGCCGACGGTCGCTGCGCCGCGCACGCTGTTGACGAAGCCGCCGGCGTTCACCGAGTTCGAATAGGGCACGATGGCCGCCTTCGAATAGTAGGGTGTCTGGGTGTCGGAGACGACCAGATCGATGAGCTGGTTGGCCGCCGACTGCAGGCTGGTCATCGGCGAGCCCTGCATGGAGCCGGTGTTGTCCAGCACGATCGCCACTTCCAGGTTGTTGCCAGGCCGGGTGACTTCCGAGGTCACCGAGACCGGGTCGTGGTTGAATTCCATCGGCGCAAAGGCGGGCAACGCCACGGCGGCGTTGGCCACGACCTTGGTGTCGCCGCCGGAGGCCACCAGGGCGAAGCTCGATGACTGCAGGGTGGCGCCGGGGATGAGCTGCAGGTTCGCGGTCAGCGCCTTCTGGCCGATCGTATTGACGTCGGCGGAGGTGAAGGCGTTGGAGCGCGCCGCGTAGAGCGTCGCCGCGTCGAGCGCGTCCTGCAGTTTCCCGTGCTGTTCGGTCATCGTGTAGACATCGAAGATGCCGAGCGACATGGGGGCCAGCACCGCGAAGGTGATGGCGAAGGCCACGGCGGTCACGCCGCGCTTGTCGCGGGCGGTCCTGGCCAGGAATTTAAGCAGGCGAGATTGGCTGAAAAGATTTCGCATCTGGTCACCCGAGTCCGAGTTCAACGGGTGGAGGATGACCCCATCAGCGTAAAGGAATCAGTTACGAAGAAGGGTAAATCTTTGATTCAGCAAGGATATGATGAACGGGCGACAACCCTGTTTCCGCCCTTGCGGCTCAGCAACCGTCCAGCGTCGCTAGGTCGTCGAGGCCGCCGACCGTCACGTTAAGGTCTGTGACCAGGCCATTGGAGAGCGAATAGACCCAGCCGTGGACGCAGAGCTGCTGGTCCCTCGCCCAGGCGTCCTGCACGAAGACGTCGGAGGCGACATTGCGCACCTGGCGGATGACGTTGAGCTCGCACAGCCGGTCCAGCCGCGCGCGCTCCTCAGGGATGGCGTCGAGCTCGTGGCGGTGGTCGTGGCAGACCTCGCGGATCGGGTGCAGCCAGTGGTCGACGAGGCCGCGGCGCTTGCCGTCGATGGCCGCGGCGATCCCCCCGCAGCCGTAGTGGCCGACGACCATGATGTGCTTGACCTTGATCACGTCGACCGCGAACTGCAGCACCGACAGATAGTTGGCGTCCTGCGGCGGGGCGAGGTTGGCGACGTTGCGGTGGACGAACAGCTCGCCCGGATCGAGGTCGACGATCTCGTTGGCCGGCACTCTGGAGTCGGAGCAGCCGATCCACAGATACTCCGGCGCCTGCTGACCCTCCAGGCGCTTGAAGAAGCCCGGGTCGGCGGCGGTCTTGCGCGCGGCCCAGGCGCGGTTGTTGGACTTCAGGTCGTCAAGCATCAGGCGCTCTTACTCTTAAGTGGGGACCGCGTCGGGCTGCTGGTTGGGATGGGCGGCCTGGAAGGCCGGGTGGGCGGCGCAACGCTCATTGACCGCGCGGATGGCAGGATAGGGGCTCAGGTCCACCTCGTAGCGGTTGGCCGAATAGACCTGCGGGATCAGGCAGCAGTCGGCGAGGGTCGGCGTCTCGCCGAAGGCGTAGCCCTGGCCGTAGCGCGCCACCATCGGCTCCAGCGCGTCGAAGCCGTCGCGGATCCAGCCCTGGGTCCACTCCAGGATGCCGGCCTGGTCGATGCCCATCTTGTTGAGCTTGCGTCCGACCCGGGTGTTGTTCAGCGGGTGGATGTCGCAGGCGATGATCAGCGCCATGGCGCGCACCGCCTGGCGCTCCAGCGAGGTCGCCGGCAGCAGCGGCGGATCGGGATATTCCTCCTCCAGCCATTCCAGGATCGACAGGCTCTGGGTCAGCACCCGGCCGCCGCCGAGGTCCAGCGCGGGGGTCAGCTTCTGGCGGTTCACCGCCTCGTACTCTGGGCTGCGCTGGTCGCCCTTAATCAGGTCCAGGGCCGAATAGTCGAACGGCACGCCCTTCAGCTGCAGGCCGATGCGGACCCGGTAGGGCGCTGTCGCCCGCCAGGCCGAATAGAGGGTGAAGCTCATCAGACCACCTTGAAGCTGAGCGCACCCACGCCCTCGATCGCGCCGGTGACCGTGTCGCCGCGCGCCAGCGGGCCGACGCCCTCGGGCGTTCCGGTGTAGATCAGGTCGCCGGGCTTGAGCGTCCAGAGCTTGGAAGCCTCGGCGACGATCTCGTCGACCGCCCAGATCATGTCGGCGACGGTGGCGTCCTGCCGGGCTTCGCCGTTGACCGAGAGCGAGATGCGGCCCTGCGGCGCGGGACCGGTCCAGGGTTTGATGGCGCTGATCGGCGCCGACTCGTCGAAGCCCTTGGACGCGTCCCAGGGCTGGCCCTTGTCCTTGGCCGCGTTCTGCAGGTCTCGCCTGGTCATGTCGACGCCGACCGCATAGCCGAACACCAGGTCCAGGGCCTTGGCGACCGGCACGTCCTTGCCGCCGCCCTTCAAGGCCACCACCAGTTCGATCTCGTGATGCAGGTTCGACGTCTTCGGCGGATAGGCGGCGTCCTGGCCCGGCGGGACAATCGCGTCGGCGGGCTTGGCGAAGAAGAACGGCGGATCGCGGTCGTCGCCGCCCATCTCGCGCCGGTGGGCGGCGTAGTTGCGGCCCACGCAGAGGATGCGGCGTACCGGGAAAACCTCCGCGCGGCCCTCGATGGGCACGGTCACGGTCGGGGGCGGATCGAAGAGATAGGCGGTCATGGCGCCCGCTTACGCCTCAGCCCGGCTTAAGTGAACCCTTTCAGCGCACGACCAGGGAGACGCCGCGCGCGCGGGGGTCGGACGCCGGCTGCGGCGCCCCGCCTGTGACCTGGATCGCCGCCATGTCGCCGTTGAAGCCCTGGCCCTCGATCTTGTAGCCGCGCGCCTTCATCGCCGCCTCCAGCGGGGCCGGGAGCGGCGCGTAGGGCTCGGTGAAGATGGTGTTCTCCGGCAGGAGCTGGTGGTGGAAGCGCAGCGCGGCCATGGCCTTGGGGAGCGGCAGGCCGAAGTCGTAGACATCGGCCAGCACCTGGAAGACCGAGGTGAAGATCCGCGAGCCGCCCGGCGTGCCGATCACCATGGCCAGCTTGCCGTCCTTGGTCAGTATGGTTGGCGTCATCGACGACAGCGGCCGCTTGAAGGGGGCGATGGCGTTGGCGTCGCCGCCGACCACGCCGTAGAGGTTGGGCGCGCCAGGCTTGACCGAGAAATCGTCCATCTCGTCGTTGAGCAGGAAGCCCGCGCCCTCGACGACCACGCCGGCGCCGAAGGACCCGTTCAGGGTGTAGGTGTTGGAGACGGCGTTCCCCCAGCGGTCGACGATGGAAAAGTGCGTCGTCTGCGGCTTTTCGAGGCCGGGCTTCACGGCCTTGGTGGGCGAGGGCCTGACCGGGTCCACCTCGCGGGCGCGCCGGGCGATGTAGGCCGGATCGGTGAGCGCCGCGACCGGCACCTTCCAGAAATCCGGATCGCCGAGATATTCCGCCCGGTCGGCGAACACCCGTTTTTCGATCTCCGAGATCAGGTGCAGATACTGCGGACTGTTGAGCGGGACGCCCTTGAACAACGCCTCGTCGTCGGCCTTCATGGCCAGCATCTGCAGCAGCGCGATGCCGCCCGAACTGGGCGGCGGCGCTGTGATCACGTGGAAGCCCTTCCACTCGCCCTCGATGGGCGCGCGCCAGGCGACCTTGTAGCCGGAGAGGTCGGTGCGGCTGATCAGGCCGTGGGCGGGACCGCGGCTCATCTGGGCGACGATCAGGTCGGCGGTCTGGCCCTCGTAGAAGCCCTTGGCGCCGTCCCTGGCGATCCGCTGCAGGGTGGCGGCGAGTTCGGGCTGCCGGAACGGCTTCCCCGCCGCCATGCCGGCGAAATAGTGGTCGAAGTTGGTGGCGCCGAAGGCCTTGCGGTCCGCGTCGCGCTCCTTGATCTCGCCGGCTGGGACCACAAAGCCGTCGCGGGCGAGGCGGATGGCGGGGCCAAGGTCGCGCGCCCAGGCGAGCTTGCCGAACCTGGCGTGCGCCGCCGCCATTCCGGCCACCGTCCCCGGCGTTCCGGCGGCGAGCGGCCCGACCAGGCTCGCCTGGACGATCGGAGCGCCCTTGGCGTCGAGGTACATGCCGGCGCTGGCCTTGGCCGGCGCCGTCTCGCGGTAGTCGAGGAAGTAGGGCTTGCCGTCGACATAGAGGGTCATGAAGCCGCCGCCGCCGAGGTTGCCGGCTTCCGGATAGGTGACGGCCAGCACGAAGGCGGTCGCGACGGCGGCGTCGACGGCATTGCCGCCGGCCCCGAGGATTTCCTGGGCGGCGAGCGCGCCGTAGCGGTCGGGCGAGGCGACGGCGCCGGCGCTGAGCGCCCGGATGGGCGCCGGCGGCGCGGCGGCGGCAGGGCCGGCGGCGAGCAGGACGGCGGCGCTCAGCGCCCGCAGCAGGTTCCAGGATCGCAAATTCAGCCTCCCCATCGCATTGTCGCCGCGAGATGGACCGTGTGCGCCGCGCTTGACAAGCCCGCGTCGTTGACAAGGCGAGGCTTGGCCGGCTTTGCCTGCCGCTCGGCGCCCACGACCTGGAGTTTCCATGCCTGTCCCCAACCAAGGCCCGCTCTCAGACCTCGTGGTGATCGAGATGGGCTCGCTGATCGCCGGCCCCTTCGCCGGCCAGATCCTCGGCGACTTCGGGGCTGAGGTGATCAAGATCGAGGACCCCAAGGTGGGCGATCCCATGCGCCAGTGGGGCCGCAGCCTGCCCAAGGGCCACTCGCCCTGGTGGCCGGTGATCGGGCGCAACAAGAAATCGGTGGGTCTCGACCTGCGCACCCCGGAGGGGCAGGCGCTGGCCAAGGCGCTGATCGCCCAGGCCGACGTGGTGATCGAAAACTTCCGTCCGGGCGCCATGGAGAAGTGGGGCCTCTCCTACGAGGTCCTCTCGAAGGACAATTCTAAGCTGGTGATGGCCCGCGTTTCGGGCTTCGGCCAGACCGGCCCCTATGCGGAACGCGCCGGCTACGGCCTGATCGGCGAGGCCATGGGCGGCCTGCGCTACGTGACCGGCGAGGCGGACCGCCCGCCGGCGCGGGCCGGCATCTCCATCGGCGACAGCCTGGCGGCCATGCATGCGGTGATGGGGATCACCATGGCGCTGCACGAGCGGGAACGGACCGGCAAGGGCCAGGTGATCGACGCGGCGCTCTACGAGAGCGTGCTGGCGGTTATGGAGAACCTGGTCACCGAGTACGACATCACCGGCTATGTCCGTGAGCGCTCCGGCTCGGTGCTGCCCGGGATCGCGCCGTCGAACGCCTATCCTTGCCAGGGCGGCGAGCTGATCCTGATCGGCGGCAACGGCGACACCGTCTATGCGCGGCTGACCGAGGCCATGGGCCGGCCCGACCTGAAGACCGATCCGAAGTTCGTCGACCACGCCGCGCGCGGCGTGAACCAGCACGAGCTCGACGCCATCATCGCCGATTGGACCTCCGGCTTCACCCTGCCGGACCTGCTCGCGCTGCTGGAGTCCAAGGGCGTACCATCGAGCCGCGTGTTCCGGGCGCCCGACATGCTGCAGGACCCGCAGTACGCGGCGCGCGAGTCCATCGTGACCACGGAGCATCCGGTGTTCGGGCCTATCCGCATGCAGAACGCCTTCCCCAAGCTCTCGCGCACGCCAGGGTCAGTCCGCTGGCCGGGGCCGGCGCTGGGGCAGCATACCGATGAGGTGCTGGGCGAGCGGGCCGGCTGTTCGGCCGAGCGGCTGGCGGAGCTCAGAGGGAAGGGGATCATCTGAGGGAGCGTTCGGTCCGCGACCTATGCCGCGGACCGCACGAGGGAGTTGAGGCTCGCTTGACGCGGGCGAAGTCCGTGGGCCGCCGGTCCGGCCCCTGCGAAGTCCGCAGGCCCCCCTGGCCATCTGTCTATCCCTCGGGCGGCCGGTCGGGGAGGCGGCGCCTTGTCTCAGGCAACGCTTTCCGGGTGCGACCTCTTAGCCTGTCGCCAATCGGGCCTTAGGCGCTTCGGTCGCGCAGCAGCTCGGCGACCGCGGCGGCGACCTGGGTCACGTCGTAGGGCTTGCGGATCACCGGCGCGTCGAAGCCGCCCGGCGCGCCGGCCGCCTCGCCATAGCCGGTGGCGAAGACGAAGGGCACGCCCCGCGCGCTCAGCGCTTCGGCGACCGGCGTCACCGAATGGCCGTTGAGGTTGGCGTCGAGCACGGCCGCGTCGATCGGCTGGTCCAGCAGGCCCATGGCCTCCTCCAGCTCATAGGCGGGCCCGATGACCTGGGCGCCGGCGTCGGAGAGGCCGGTCTCCAGCTCCATGGCCAGCAGCACCGCGTCCTCGACGATCAGCACACGGGCGCCCCTCAGGTTGGTCGGCCCCGACGAGGTGATCACCGTCTCGGCGATGCGCTGCGCGGGCGCCTCGGGCACCGTCTCCGGACGTGGGGCGACGGCGGCGGCGCCGGCCCGCAGCTTCGCCACCACGCCGGCCGGGCGGTAGTCGATGGACGTGCTCCCGTTGAGTTCGCGACCGGTGACCTGCTCCAGCAGGGTCGAGCCGAAGCCGCGGCGGGTCGGCGGCGCGACGGTCGGGCCGCCGCTCTCGGTCCAGGTGAGCTCGAAGCCGCCGTCGGCCAGGCGCACCCAGCGCAGGTTCACCCGGCCGGTCTCCAGCGACAGCGCACCATATTTCACCGCATTGGCGGCCAGTTCGTGCAGGCCGAGCGCGAGCGCATTGGCCGCGCGCGGGGTGAGGAACAGCTCAGGACCCTCCCAGCCGGTCTGGCCCGGCGCCAGGACGCCCAGCTCGGCGGCCGCCAGGTGGTCGATGGCGGCCCCGCGCCAGCGGGCGGCGGTCAGGAGTTCGTTGGCCGAGCCCATGGCCTTCAGCCTGCCGGCGAAGTTCGCGAGGAAGCCCTCGAGCGAGGTGGTCCGCCTGGCCGTCTGCACGGCCAGGGCCTGGACGGTCGCCAGCACGTTCTTCACCCGGTGGTCGAGCTCGGCCATCAGGGTCTGGCGCTGGTCCTCCTCCAGTTTGCGCGCGGTGATGTCCTGGACGATGCCGGTGATGCTGAGCGGCCGCCCGTCCGGGCCGCGCGCCATGACGCCGGCCACCCGCACCCAGACCACCCGGCCGTCGTCCGGCCGCACATGGCGGAACTCGAACTCATAGACCCCGCCGGCCGGTCGCTGGCTGGCCACGCTGGCGCGGAAGTCGGCGAGGTCGTCGGGGTGGATGAAGGGCTCCAACGCCTTCATGTTTTCGGCCGGCATGGCGCCTGCGGGCAGACCGGTGATGGCCGACATGCGCGGGCTGACGACGAACTGGCCCCGGGCGCGGTCCCATTCGAACTCGCCCAGTCCCGCCACCTCAAGTGTGCGCTCGAGCCGGCGGTGCGCCTCGCTATGGCCAAGGTCACCCAACGTCATCCCGCCAACATAGGGTCGCGCGCGCGAGAGCGCGACCACAACCGTGCGGAAGCTTGGCGGAACCGTCGCGGCGCAGCTTTGCGGCGGTCGCTGGAACCGGCTAGGGTAGGCGGCGTTAGCCTTGGACATCCCCATCGTGCGCCCCGGCTGCGCGTCTGGGCCCCACCTTTCGGAGACTTCCCATGCCCGCGAACAGCGTTGACTACGCCGCCGACGAGACCAAGGCAGCGGTCAATTCGGCCGCTGAAGCCGCCACCAAGGCCTCCGCCGACGCCCAGCGTTCCTTCGCCGAAGCCGCCAAGCGTCTTGAGCGCGCGGTGAGCGAAGGGATCGAACAGATTCGCGCCCAGACCCGCGCCTACACCGATACCGCCGGCGAACAGCTCGACCAGGCGCAGCAATACGTTACCGAGCGGGTCAAGGAACGGCCGCTGGCCGCCACCGGCGCCGCGCTCGGCGTGGGCGTGCTGATCGGCCTGTTGCTTGCCGCGGCCTCCTCGTCGCGCCGCTAGCCCCTAAAGCACCTCGGGGGCTGTCATTTTTTCGAAGTTCGTCGGCATGATCGCCGCGCTCGCCGCCATCGCGGCGGCGGCGGCGATTTGCATGGTCGCCCTGGCCTTCGCGATCTACGCGGGGCTGCGCGACGTGATCGGTCCCGCCTGGGCGGCGGCGGCGACGGCCGGGATCGTGGCCCTGATCGCGCTTGTCATCGCGCTCATCGTCACCGCCAAGGCCAAGCCGCCGAAGCCCGCCAAGGGTGAGCCGCCGAGCCTCACCGCCAAACTGATCGACCTCGCCCGCGAACGGCCGGTAATCGCCGCCGGCGCCGCCACGGTCGCCGCCGCCGCCGCCGTCACCCTGGCGCTGAAGAACCCGAAGATCCTGACCGCCATCATCGCGGGCCTGTTCGCCCCGCCGCCACCGCCCAGGAAGTAGGGTTCGGAACACGGCGAAAGTCCGAGCGTTGGTTTGCCAATGGCGCCAATCACGGCGCGGATGGAGAAACCCCAATGCTCGGCTGGGCTTTGACTTTCCTGGTGGTCGCCCTGATCGCCGGCGTTCTCGGCTTCACCACCATCGCGGGCGCCGCGATCGGTATCGCCAAGATCGCCTTCTACGTCTTCCTGGTGCTGTTCGTGGTCTCGCTGATCATGAACTTCGTGCGCGGCGGACGAGGCACGTCGCTCTAGGGCGACGGTCCACGGACCCTAGCCGCGCAAGCGACGGTCCACGGACCAAGTTCGGTAGGGCTCATAGTGCGAGCCCTTCCACCCCAGGGCGGCGATGCGGATCGCCGCCCCTTCTATGTCCACCACATTGAAACTTGGCGGCACGCCGCCGCGCTCGCGGACCGATAGCGTGCCCGCGCCGACAGCATAGGTTTTCCCGTCGCCGAACGGGTAGGGCCAGGTGAACGGCGCATGGATATGGCCGGAAAGGACGAGGTCGACGCCGGCCTGCGCGAAGTCCCGCGCCGCCGCCGGTCCGCCCCAGACGCGGCCGGTCATCGGCCCGCCGATCATCTCGGTCAGCGGGTGGTGGCAGGCGACGATGCGCACGCACTCTGCGTGGGAGTGCTCGAACCAGCTCACCGCGGCGGCCACCTGGCGCTTGGAGATCTGGCCCTTCGACCAGTTGGCGCGCGGTTGCACGCCGCGCGCTGTGTTCAGGCCCCTCACCGCGAAGCCGCCGCCCAGGTGGGTCTGGGCCGGCGCCGGGCCGATCATCTCCTCGTAGCGGCGGAAGGGCGTGAAGATGCGCTCGCCCCAGGCCAGGTAGGGCGCGTCGTGATTGCCCGGCGTCACCAGCTTGGGCGCGCGGATCTTGGCCAGCCAGGCCGCCGCGCTCTTGAACTCGTCGACCTCGCCAAAGCGGGTCAGGTCGCCGCTGACCACCACCAGGTCGAAGCGGCCATCATTGACGAAGCTGAGGGCGCCCGCGACCGCGTCGGCGTTTTCGCCGCCGAAATGGATGTCGGAGAGGTGGGCCAGGCGGACGCTCACGCCTTGGCGTCCTTGGCCATGAGCTCCTTCGGGATCGCCAGGATGCGGGCGAGCTTGGGCTTGTAGCGGACCTCGGCGATGGTCTTCAGCTGCACCGTCTCGCCGTCGAGGATCGCCGGGATGCCGTGCGAGGCCCAGACGTGGGCGACCTGGCAGCGCGAGACCTCGACGCCCGGCGTGTCGCGCCAGTCGCCGGTCACCGCGTGCAGGCCCAGCCGCACCAGGTCGCCGGCCCCGTGCACGTCGAGGGCGGCGGCCTCCAGCGCCATCTCATCGTTCTGCATCGCCTTGGAGGTCAGGGGACAGATGAAGATCAGCGCCTCGGCCTTTTCGCGTGACCCTTCGTCGAGGATATAGCGCAGGCGGCCGTGGAAGGTGCGGCGCATGGCCCGCCGCGCCCGCAGCCACGCGAGGCGCGCCTGGCCGAACCGCGCGGCCTCCCGCGCCGGCGCCCAGAGCGCGGGCGAACCGAAGATGCCGGCCACCAGGAAGCTGTGCCCTTCGACCGTGCCGCCGCCGATCGGCTGCTCGAAGCCGTGCTCGAGGGCGAGCTTCAGCGCCGCCGGCCACGGGCGCACGCCATAGACCGCGTGCGGCAGCATGTTCATGGTCCCGCCGGGCAGGGGCGCGATCAGCGGGCCGCCGGGACCGGCCAGCTCAGCCGCCGCGCGCGCCGTGCCGTCGCCGGCCAGCACGATGAGCAGATCCGGAGCGCGGGCGATCGCCGCGCTCAGACAGGAGAGGATATCGTGCGGCTCCGGCGACCAGACCTGGTGCGTCAGGCCCGCCGCGGTGAGCATGGCCTCGATCTCGGCGGGCGCGGTTTTCCCGACGCTGCCGGACGCCACATTGGCCACAACCTCGACGGTCTTGAGCTTCGCCCCCAAACCTTAGGTCCTAGCTAGAGGAGCCGGTGGCCTTGGCCTTCGCAGCCTGGCCGGCGTCGCGCAAGCTCTGACCGGCCTGGCTGGCGGCCCCGCGCACCTCCGGCTCGGCCTTGTTGACCGCGGCGGTGAGGTTCTGGTCGGCGATGCTGCCGCCCGCGCTGAACGAACCGTTGGCCGCGGCCAGCGCCAGGAGCGCCACCCCGCAGATCGCGGCGACGAAGGTGAGCGTCATGAAGATCGGATGACGCCGGCGGCTGGCGCGCTCGTCGCGGCGGCCGCGCTCATAGGCCTCGCGGACGTCGGCCTGCACCTCCTTGAGATCGAGCGCTTCGGCTCGATTCAGGGCTGAGGTGGGATCATCGGGATTGAGGCGTCCGCCGACCATCGGAAGTGCTCCATGGGTTCGTTGCGGGGACTGAACGGCGGGCGGCGACCGCGGTTCCGTGAGGCCACACCCGCCGCGCTCCCGGCCGTCCCGCAGGAACTGCCCCCGGCGGCGCGGCGTTTGGGGCCGCAGGGGACAAGCAAGGAGAGCTTTTGATGTTGCTCAAACCACTGATCGCCCTCGCTGGCGCCGGCGCGCTGTGCTGCGCCTGCGCTGACGATCCGCACACCACCAACACCGCCCTCGGCGGCGCGGCGCTCGGCGCTGTGGCCGGGGCGGTGATCGGCAACAACGTCGGTGCGCACAATCCCGCCAGCGGCGCCCTGATCGGGGCCGCGGCCGGTGGCCTGCTGGGCGCGGCCAAGGGCTGCGCCGATCAGGGCGGCTGCGGCGCCGTCCACGCCAACCACAAGCAGTACTATGACGAACAGGCCGGGCGGTATTACTACTTCGACTCCGCCACCGGCCGGTATTTCTGGGAAGACGGCAGCCCTCGCTAAGGCCGCCTGAACGAAGAGCTGGCGAGGGCGGTCGGAATGGTCCGGCCGCCTTTGTCATGGGTTGAAGGGGCCTAAGACCATGACCATTCGCCGCAAAACACTCGGCTTCGCAGCTCTCGGTCTGGCGGTGGGGCTGGCCGGTTGCTCGACGATGACCGGCGGCCGCGACCGCGTCGTCAAGGCGGCGCCCCGTTGCTCCGACCAGACGGTGCAGATCTATTTCGAGCAGTTCTCCGCCGAGGTGACCAAGGAAGGCCGCGCGGTGCTGGCCGCCGCCGCGGCTCAGAGCAAGCCCTGCAAGGTCACCAGCGTCGAGGTGCTGGGCCTGGCGGACAATGTGGGCGGCACCCCCGACAGCAATCTCGACCTTTCCAAGAAGCGCGCCCAGGCGGTGACCGCCGCCCTGGCCTCGGTCGGCCTGCCGGCCGGGGAGTTCAAGGTCTCCGCCGTCGGCGAGACCGGTTCGACCACCGCCGACGGGCGCTCCAGGCCGCTGCGCCGCCGCGCGGACATCGTGGTGCACCTGTCGGCGCCGAGCTAAGCCCAGGATCGATACGCAAGAGATCGGGCGGATCCGAAGGTTCGCCCCCTGCACGCGCCAAGAGATCGGGCGGACCCGAAGGTCCGCCATCTGCACGCGCCAAGAGATCGGGCGGACCCGAAGGTCCGCCCGAGTTTGTGCATCATCGAGAAAAGGGGTGCGGAGACGGCAGACTGGCATTCGCCAGTCTCAAGTCGGGGGGGGCGTCGCCGCCTCCGCAGATTGAAGAACCCAATTCCGGGAAAAGCGTTCCGCGCTGGCGCCAACTTTTTTCGAACTTTTTTCGCGGCCGCCGAGGAGGGTCGGAGCGGGCTCGGTAAGATGCTGTTTCCATTTAGATTTGGCGCCAGCTTGGCCCGGATTGGAGATGACGCCTGGAACGGGCGGGACCTGGAAACGTTGTTCAGATCGGCCGGCGACCCCGTCGCTTGGTCGCTCAGAAGGGAGCGTTCCGCCATGCGCTCGGACTACGCGGTCGGCCGAGGTCCGTTGCTGACCAAGACCCCGAACTCTCGACAACAGGCCGGCCGAAGACGCTTCGCCGTCGCAGCCGGCGTCGTGGCGCTGGCGCTGGCCAGCGCGCTGATCGGCGCGCTCACCCAGCCGGCGTCGAGCCCGCGGATCGCCACCGGTCCGTTCAGCTATTTCCCGTCTGAGTAAAAGGAGCCCGCCCGTGGCCAGCCCCGCGAAACCGCAAGACGCCGCCGACCATCACCCGGTCGTCGCTGCGACCCCTGCCCGCCAGGGCCGCCTGGGCCGGCCGGTGTTCTGGGTCCTGGTGATCAGTACGCTGCTGGCGGCGGTCGCGCTGGCGATCGCCTGGGGCTGGCAGGCGATCTGAGCGCAGAGTCAAGGCGCCGGAACGCAAAAGGCCGCCGGATCGCCGGCGGCCTTCTCCGTGGGCGGAAGCCTCGTTCAGACCACCGACTGGCCCCGGAAGGCGCGGACGACGAAGCCCACCACCAGCAGCACCAGGAAGACCACGAAACAGATCTTGGCGATGGTCGCCGCCAGGCCCGCCAGGCTGACGAAGCCCAGGAAGCCCGCGAGGATCGCCAGGACCGCAAACACCAGAGCCCAACCGAGCATGGCTTTTCTCTCCACATGAAAAAGGGCGCCCCAGATGCGGCGCCCTTCTCCAACGGGAAGCTAGATCGGCTGTTCCCCGCTAGGCGGCCTGTTTCGACGCCTTGCGCGGATGGAAGAACAGCGCTTGGCCGATGGCGGCCTTCACCGTCTCCGGCTGGAAGGGCTTGGTGATCAGGAAGGTGGGTTCCGGGCGCTCGCCGGTCAGCAGGCGTTCCGGGAAGGCGGTGATGAAGATCACCGGCACGTTGTAGCGCGCCAGGATGTCCTTCACCGCGTCGATGCCCGAGGAGCCGTCGGCCAGCTGGATGTCGGCCAGCACCAGGCCGGGCGTCTTGCGGGCGACCGCATCGACCGCCTCGGTGCGGGTGGCGGCGATGTCGACCACGGTGTGGCCCAGTTCCTTGACCAGGGCCTCGATGTCGGCGGCGATCACCGGCTCGTCCTCGATGATCAGGACGTCGGTGGCCAGTTCCGCGTCGATCTCTTGCTGCGCCTCGGCGATCAGCTGCTCGACCTCGCCGAAGTCGGCGTCGAGGATCTGAGCGGCTTCCGAGGGCGTGAAGCCTTCGAGGGCGGTGAGCAGGAAAGCCTGGCGCGACCGCGGCGCGATGCGCATCAGCCGGCGCGTCGTATCGTCGGCGCTGGAATAGTCGTCCTGCGGGTTCTCCAGCTGGGCGCCGGAGGAGCACCAGATCGCGTGGAACACGTGATAGAGCGCCACCCGCGGCGTGAGGTTCGCCTCCAGGGTGCGTTCGCCCGCCGCCAGCGCTTCAAGCGCCACGCGGACGTAGTGGTCGCCGGTCGTCTGATCCCCGGTCAGCGCGCGCGCATAGCGGCGGACATAGGGCAAATGCGGAGCAAGACGAGCTAAAAGACTCAAGGGGTGACCCCTCCCTAGATATTGGCGCATCCCAAGCTTTGGACGCACCGACCTCAACCCAGGCCAGGCATTCGGAGGGATTTCCCCCGACCGTGACCCCATCATGGAACAAAAACGCGGCTTGTTGGAACTTGTTCCCAAATCGAGGGGTTTTCAGCATCTTGCACGCGGCGGGATGGAACCCGAAGCGGAGCCGGGCGTTGATGCACGACGAGGATGCTAAGAGGGGGCGGCCGACGCGAAAGCGCAACGCCGACAATATGATCGAAAACATGCCCGAACCGGATCCGCGCAAACCTTCCGCCGCCCTGGACGAGGCGCGCCTGCGCCAGCAGGCGATCGGCGTGCGCCTGCGCCAGATGTTCGACGAAGTGGTCAACGAGGATGTCCCCGACGAGTTCCTGGACATCCTGCGCCGCGCCGACAGCAAGTCCGCGGAGCAGGGATAATGGACGGCGAAAGCACGGCCCGTCCCTCTCGCTCCGGCTCGGACGATGAGGGGTTCAAGCGCGAGCTTGTGCAACTCATCCCCCACCTGCGCGCCTTCGCCCGCACCCTTTGCGGCGATCCGGCCGCGGCCGACGACCTGGCGCAAGACGCCATGATGAAGGCCTGGGATGCGCGCGCCAGTTTCCAGATGGGCACCAACATGAAGGCCTGGACCTTCATGATCCTGCGCAACCAGTTCTATTCGGAGAAGCGGCGCTCCTGGCGCCAGAGCCAGCTGGACCAGGAGGCCGCCGAGCGGACCCTGGTGGCGGTGGACGATCCGGAGGCGCCGGTGGCGCTGGACGAGCTGCGCCAGGGCCTGGCCATGCTGCCGGCCGAACAGCGCGAAGCGCTGATCCTGGTCGGCGCCGGCGGCTTCGCCTACGAGGAGGCGGCCGAGATCTGCGACTGCGCGGTGGGCACGGTGAAGAGCCGGGTCAGCCGGGCGCGGCGCGCGCTGCACGCGATCCTGGAGGACGGGTCCTACGACCGCGACGGCAGGTCGGCGGGAGACGCCATGCGGTCTATCCTGGCGGATGCGGAGCGGCTAAGCACCGTCCGCTAAAGGATGGAATTCGGCGCTCCATGACCGGCCCACTCCTATGACCGGCCCGAACTGGGGCGCGCTCAGCACGATCCGGGTGCGGCTGACCGCAGCCTTGGTCGCCGCCTTGCTGCCGGTCCTGATCCTGGGCGTCGTGCAATCGGCCATCGCCTTCAACCGCGAGCGCGTGGCCCTGCGCCAGAACCTGGGCTTCGCCGCCGAGCGCAGCGCGGCGACCGCACGCAGCCGCATGGAAGGCGCCGGCATCCTGTTGCAGACGCTGGCGCCCGGCGCCATCGGCTACCAGTGCGCCGACCGCCTGGCCGAGGTCGCCCGCCGCATCCCCGGCTACGCCAACCTGGTGCGGTTCGACCGGCGCGGCCGGGTGGCCTGCGCCGCCGGCGACGTGCCCTACGATCCGCAGCGGGTGCTGAAGCCCTGGTTTCAGCGGCTGCAAAGCGGCGACCAGCTGGTGATCACCCGCGACCCAGGCGCGACCTTGGCGAGTCAGCCGTCAGTGCTGGCGGCGGTCCGCGCAGAGTCCGCCGGCCCGGGCGCCGATGCGCCCAAGACCTTCGACGGCGCCTTCGCCGCGGTGATCACCCTGGCCAGCCTGCAGCCCTCGGCGAGCGACCCGACGCTCCCGGCGCACGCCGACGTGGCGCTGGTCGACGCCGGCGGCCACTATATCAGCGAGACCGATGGCAAGGCCTTCCCGGCGCTGCCGGCCGGCTGGCGCGATCAGGTCCGCACCAATGGGGCGATGATCTGGTACGGCGCCGATGCGCGGGGCCAGCGCCGCGTCTATTCGGCCGCGCCGGTGGCCGGCGACGAGGTCTATGTGGTGCTCTCCGCCCAGTCCCCGGGAATCCTGTCCTGGGCGTGGCTGAACCCGCTCTCCGGCATCGCCTTCCCGCTGATAAGCTTCGTCCTGGCGTTGGGCGCGGTGCTCTGGGTCACCGACCGGGTGATGCTGCGCTGGATCGCCTATCTGCAGCGGATCGCCTCGCTCTACGCCCGCGGCCGGTTCTCGGTGCGGCCGATCCAGGCCGAGCAGGCGCCGCCGGAGATTCGCGAACTGGCCGAGACGCTGGAGCAGATGGCCGACGCCATCGTCGGGCGCGACGCGAGCCTGCGCGACAGCCTCGCCCAGAAGGATGCGCTGATGCGCGAGATCCATCACCGGGTGAAGAACAACCTGCAGGTCATCTCCTCGCTGCTGAACATGCAGCAACGGGCGCTCACCGACCCGGCGGCGCGCGCGGCGCTGAGCGACACGCGGCAGCGGATCACCGCGCTGGCGCTGATCTACCGGGCCTCCTATCAGGGACCGGACCTCAACCGCGTGGACCTGCGGCCGTTCCTGGAGGAACTCACCGCCCAGCTGGTGACCGGCGAGATCAGTTCGGGGCCGCCGGTGCGCACAGAGCTCTCGGTCGAGCCCCTGGTAATCGACCCGGACCGCCTGGCGCCCTTGGCGCTGTTCGCGGTCGAGGCGATCACCAACGCCCAGAAGCACGCCTTTGCGGCCCGCGGCGGCATGCTGACCCTGTCGTTCAAGGTGAACGGCGACGAGGCGCAGCTGGAAATCTCCGACGACGGCCAGTGCGGCGAGAACGCCCTGACCTCGTCCGGCGTCGGGCGCGTCCTGATGACCGCCTTCGCGCGCCAGCTTCGCGGCCGCGCCGATCTGGTGCGCAACGCCCAGGGCGGAGTGACCGCGCGGCTGATTTTCCCGACCCCGGCCGCCAGCCTCCCGCAACCCGATGAGACGAGCGCGGGGAACCAAGCGGCAGCATAGGGGTTCTTAGCGGGGCAAGTTTACACCCCCGGAGAAACCCCATGCGTAAGATCGTTCTGCTCGCCGTCCTCGCCGCCAGTCTGGCCGTCTCCGCCTGCAACACTGTTGCCGGCGCCGGCAAGGACGTCTCGGACGCCGGTCACGCCGTGACCAACACCGCCGACGACGCCAAGCACTAGCTATTCCAGACTTGAAGTCGGAGAGCCCCGTCGCGCGAGCGGCGGGGTTTTCTTATGCGCCTTCGCTACGCCGCCCGGGCCGTGGCGGGGCGGCCGTGGAAGCCGGGGCGGTCGGCGATGGGGCTTAAGCAGGGCGCGGTCTCGCCGGCGCCGAGCACCAGCCAGCCGCCGGGCTTGAGGGTCCGTTCGAGGTTGCCGAGCACCCGGGCGCGGGCGTCTTCCAGGAGGTAGCCCATCAGGTTGCGGCAGAGCACGACGTCGAACTGGCCAAGCCGGCTCAGGTCCTCCATCAGGTTGACGCGCCGCCAGCGCACCATCTGGCGCACCCGCGGCGAGAGCGCGAAGCCTTCGTCCAGCCCCTCGAAATGCCGCACCAGGCGGCGGGCGGAAAGTCCGCGCTGCACCTCGAACTGGCTGTAGACGCCCACCTGGGCCTTCTCCAGGCGCCGTTCGCAAAGGTCCGAGGCGAAGACCTCGATCGTCACCCCGGCCGGCGCCTGTTCCTCCAGCGCCATGGCCAGCGAATAGACTTCCTGGCCCGTGCCGCAGGACGCCGCCCACAGGCGAAGGGTGTCGCCCTGCCGCCGCATGGCCAGGTCCGGCAGGATCTCGCTGACAATCTGGTCGAAGGTCTCCGGATCGCGGAAGAAGGCGGTCTCGGCGGGTGACATGGCCTCCACCGCCGCCCAGGCCAGCCGGTCGTCGTCGCGGTCGCGGATCGCCACGACCAGATCGTGCACCGACGAAAAGCCCTCGCGCCGCGCCACCGGGGCCAGCCGGTTCTCCAGCAGATAGGCCTTCTCCGGGTCGACCTTCAGCCCCGCGCGCTCGGCGCAAAGGCGGGCGATGAGCTCGCGGTCCTGCGGGGTCACAGCGCGCCCGCCAGCATCAGTTTGGAGGCCACGATATCCCCGTCGAAGGGCTTCATGATGTATTCGCAGGCGCCTTCGTCCAGCGCCTGGCGGATGCGGTCGAGGTCGTTCTCCACCGAGCAGAAGATCACCTTGGGCGCCTCGCCGCCGGGTTCCTGGCGCAGGCGGCGCAGGAACTCGATCCCGTTCATCACCGGCATGTTCCAGTCGAGCAGGACGACGTCGGGCATGGCCGTGCGCACCCAGGCGAGCGCCTCGGCGCCGTCGCCGGCCTCCGCCACCTCGAAGCCCAGGTCCTCCAGGATGCGGCGCGCGACCTTGCGCACCACCCGGCTATCATCGACGACCAGGCACAGCTTCACGCCCGTGGCGGAGTCGCTCTTAACCATGCCTAGGTTCTCGCCCCGGGATGGTTAAGGACCGGTGAGGGGAACCGCGGCGCGCCTCGGCGAACGGGTTATCTTTGCGGTCGCGCCGGGGCGAACCGCCGCTATAGTCAAAGGCGACTGCACGAAGACGCGGAGTGGCGCGGATGGCCGGGCTGAGCCGGAGGCTGGTGGGAATTGCGGGCGCGGCCGTGCTGGCGGCCATGTGGGCGGCAAGCCCGGCGTTCGCGACCGGCGTCGAGCCGGCGCAGGCGACCAAGGCTCCGCCGGCCGTGGGCAACGTCAGCGGCGTCACCGTCACGGCGCCGGAGAAGCCCAACCCGCTGGTCAACCCTGAGAGCCAGTTCGTGCGCGGCCATCTGGCGGAGAACCGCAACCAGCAATACGCCCGCTTCCGCGACCCGATCTGCGTGCGGGTGCTGGGTCTGCCGCCCGAGTTCGACGCCTTCATCGCCAAGCGGGTCGTGGAGCTGGCCGAGGAAGTGAAGGCGCCGGTGGATCCGTCGCCGGCCTGCACGCCAAATGTGAACGTGATCTTCTCACCCAAGCCCCAAGCCCAGCTCGATGACATCGCCAAGCGGCGCGACGTCCTGTTCGGCTATTTCCTGAAGGCCGAGACCAAGAAGGTGACGACCTTCACCCGGCCGATCCAGGCCTGGTACCTGACCCGGGCCCGCGACACGCTGGGCAACAACATCCTGGAGCTGCTGGAAACCCCGCCTTGCGTCGGCTCCGGCGCGCCTGGTGCGCCGCCCTGTGACATCAAGGCTCCGGCGGTGATGGGCAAGGCGGGCAGCCGGCTCGGCAACGACATGAGCACCGAGCTGGTGCATGCGCTCATTCTGGCCGACGCGACCAAGGTGGCCGACGCCAAGATCGGCGCGGTGGCGGACTATGTGGCGGTCCTGGCGCTCGCCCGCTGGCAGGGGCTGGAGCACTGCAATGCGCTTCCGACGATCCTCAACCTGATGGCGGACGGCTGCGAGGCCGACGCCATTGCCGAGGCCGCCACACCCGGCGACCTGGGCCTGCTCGAAGGCCTCTACACGGTGAACCCGCGCGAATCCGGCTCGCAGCAGCGGATGACCATCGCTGGCCGGATGGAGACCGCGGTCAAGAAGGATGCGGCCGAGGGGGACCGGCGGTGAGCCGCGCCGGCGCTGGCATCCTCGCCGCGGCGGCCGTGCTGCTCGCCGCCCCGGCGCTGGCGACCGGCGGTCCGCCTGAGAAGGCGCCGCCGTCCGGCACGGTCAGCGGGGTGACGGTCACCGGCGAGAAGCCCGATCCGCTGGTCGACAAGACCACCCAGTTCGTGCGCCAGCACCTGCCGGAAAACGTCTTCACCGACCAGTATCCGCGGTTCCGCGACGCGGTCTGCGTGCGGGTGCTGGGCCTGCCGCCGGAGTTCGGCGCCTTCATCAAGGCGCGGGTGATCGCGGTGGCCGATCAGGTCCGCGCGCCGGTGGCCAGGGCCGGCGACTGCACGCCCAATGTCAACATCGTCTTCAGCCCGACGCCCCAGGCGCAGATCGACGACATCTACCGCCGCCGCGACATCCTGCTGGGCTTCCGCTTCCACTCGCAGGTCAAGCGCGTCACCACCTTCGACCGGCCGATCCAGGCCTGGTACCTGACCCGCACGCGCGACGATCACGGGGAGAGCTTCCTGGAGGTCGAGAACGCACTGGTCTCCTGGGCCGAAAAGCCGGCCGGGCGCGCCGGCAGCCGCCTGTCGCACGGGGTCAGCGCCGAGGTGGTGCATAGCCTGGTCATCGCCGACGCCAACAAGGTCAGCGACGCCAAGATCGGCGGGGTCGCCGACTATATCGCCGTCCTGGCGCTTGCGCGGTGGACGCGCCTGGAGCGCTGCAACACCCAGGTCTCGACAGTGCTCAATCTATTGGCCGACGGCTGCGACGCCGACAACCGCCCCGAGGCCGCGACGCCCGCCGACCTGGCCCTGCTGACCGGGCTCTATTCCGTCGATCCGCGGGAGGATGGGGCCGCGCAACGGGCCTCCATCGCCAGCGCCATGCGCAAGGCCAGCGACGCGGCCGCCACTTTGGAGAGATGAGCCGATGAAAAGCCTGTCCTTCGTCCTGACGGGCGTGGCCGCCGCAGCCCTGCTCGCCGCGAGTTCCGCACGCGCTACGGGCGGCGACCCCGCACCGGCGGCGAAGACGGCCGGCTCCAGCCTGAGCGGCGTCACGGTGACGCCGGCCCCGAAGGCCAACCCCCTGGTCGATCCGACCACCCAATATGTGCGCGAGCATCTGCCGGAAGGGCCGCACGCCCTGCAGTTCCCGCGCTTCCACGACGAGATCTGCGTGCAGGTGCAGGGCCTGCCGGCGGAGTTCGACGCCTTCGTCGCCAAGCGGATCGTCGAGCTCGCCGCGGAGGTCCGGGCGCCGGTGGCCAAGGCCGCGGACTGCACGCCCAACGTCAATGTGATCTTCAGCGCCCATCCTCAGGCGCAGCTCAGCGATATCGCCAAGCGCCGCGACATCCTGATCGGCTACCAGTTCATGCCGCAGCTGCAGCGCCTGTCGAAGGTCACCCGCCCGATCGAGGCCCGCTATGTCACCCGCACGGTGGGCGACAACGGCCGCAGCCAGCTCGACGTCTGGGACCCCGACCGCTTCGACCCGGCTCAGAACAAGGAGCCGCCTTCCGGACGGGCCGGCAGCCGCCTCGCCAACGGCATGAGCGCCGAGATCGTGCACAGCCTGATCCTGGCCGACGCCAACAAGGTGGCGGACGAGAAGATCGGCGCGGTGGCCGACTATGTGGCGGTGCTGGCGCTCGCGCGTTGGCAGGGGCTGGCGCGCTGCAACGCGATCCCGACCATCCTCAACCTGATGGCCGACGGCTGCGACCGCGAAGGCGCGCCGCAGGCCGCGACGCCACAGGATATCGCCCTGCTGTCGGGGCTCTATTCGGTGGACCCCCGCGAATTCGGCACGCAGCAGCGCGCCAGCATCGCCAGCGCGATCCGCAAGGCGAGCGCCGCCGAGGCGCACTAAGGGCTAGCCAAGCCTGCAGATGTAATTTACATCTGTAGTTTATGATCTTCCGCAAACCCCAGCGCACGCCGCCGGCCGAGGGCCTGGTTCTCACCATCGACACCGGCGGCAACCCGGCGCGCGCGAAACTGTTCCGCCAGCTGCAGGACCTGGGCATCGTCGCCCTATTGCTGGCGATCGCCAGCATCCCACTGTCCGAGGGCTACGCCGCCTGGTCGACCAACCGGGGCCTGCGCAAGGAATGGATCGCGGCGGGGAAGGCCTGTCCGGTAGTGGTGGCGCTATCGCCCGCGGCGCGCGGGGCCAAGCCGCCCCGGCCCTTTGTCTACAAGGGCGTGGGCTTCGCCTTCCAGATCGGCGACGTCGCCTGCGCGCCGGTGCCGGAGAAGAGCCTGTTCACCAAGGTCACCTTCCCGGTCTGCCAGTTCGACGCGCCGGGCGGGCTCGCAGTGACGGCCGGCGGGCGCACGACCTATTTCGAGCCGGGCATCGGCCACGGAGCGACCGTGATGGTCCACGCCGGAAAGCCGCCGAGCTGCGTCATGCTGGCGGGCGTCCACGACTGAGGCGCGCCCCTCTCGGAGGTTAGGCCGGGATCGTCGCCGCCAGCGTGACCTTCTCTTCGGCCACATCGGCGAACACGCGGCCGCCGGCGTCGGTGACGAAGAGGTGGACGTAGCGGGCCTGGACCCAGTGGCCGTGCAGGCCCTCGCCCGGGCCCTCGCCCAGCAGGCCGCCCAGCACCTCGGGGCGCAGCCGCGCACGCGGGCCGACAGCCTCGATGGCGATGGCGATGGATGAGCCTTCCTCGACCGCGCGCACCCGGGCGCTGCCGCCGGTGGGCAGCGCGGCGCCGGCGATCTGGGCGAGGTTCAGGAGCGTGCGGGCCGCCGGCTTGTTGACGCCCGCCAGCTCCACCTGCCAGTCGAGTTCGGCGCGCATGTGGGAAAAGACCCCGCGGGCGAGCTTTTCCAGCTCGCGGGTGTCGAAGGTCTCCGCGGAGGCCGAGGCGCCGAAGGCCACCCGGGTAAAGGCCAAGAGGTCCGCCAGTTTGCGCGCCGAGGTCCCGATCAGGCCCATGGCGTCCTCGCGCATGTCCTGCGCGGTCGGGTCTTCCAAGAGGTCCAGGCCCGAGACGATGGCGCTCGCCGGGCTGATGAAGTCGTGGCACATCCGCGCCGCCAGATAGGCGGCGAGTTCGGCGGGACGGATCGGGGCGGCTGTGTCGGGAGTCATGGAGGGCGCTTCGCTCATGGCGCGGGACCTTGTCGTGATTTGAGTCTTTGGAAAACCGTTGTGGGTCCGTAAGACAGCCCGCCCTCCAAAGCATTAAGAGGGTCGAACGAGGCAGGCATGAACGATATCGGGGCCGAGCTGGCCGAAATCTGCGAGGCGGCCGCGGCGCTCATCCTGCCGCTCTGGCGCTCGGGCCTGGCGGTGACCCACAAGGCCGACGAGAGCCCGGTGACCGAGGCCGACCAGAAGGGCGAGGCGCTGATCCTCAAGCGCCTGGCCGAGCGCTTTCCCGACATTCCGGTGATCTCGGAGGAGGACGCGTCGGAGTTCGGCACTCCCGACGCCATCGGCCCGCGCTTCTTCCTGGTCGACCCCCTGGACGGCACCAAGGCCTTCGTGCGCGGCGACCCTCACTTCACGGTCAATATCGGCCTGATCGAGCACGGCCGCCCGGTGGCCGGCGCGGTGACCGCGCCGCCGTCCGGCGAGAGCTGGTACACGTCCGGCGGCCAGACGCTGAAGCGGCTGGCGGGCGTCGCGGCCCACCCGGTGCGGGCCAGGCCCTGGCCGAAGGGCGCGGCCATCGCGCTCATCAGCCACACCATGAAGCCGGAGACCGCCGACAAGCTCGCCGCCGAATATGGCTTCGACATCCGCCAGCCGATGGACAGCTCGATCAAGCTTTGCCGGATCGCCGAGGGGACGGCGGACATTTACCCGCGCCATGGGCCGACGATGGAGTGGGACACCGCCGCGGGGCACGCGGTGCTGGAGGCGGCCGGTGGGCGGTTCACGACGCCGGAGGGCGAGCCATTCCTCTACGGCAAGGCGCAGGACGGCTTCAAGAACGGCTGGTTCGTGGCCAGAGGCGCCTAGGCCCGCGCTAGATCTGCTTCGGGGCGTTCCAGTCGCCGGTGGCGGCCGGCGCCGAGGCGGTGATTTCCGAAGCGGGCGTCGGGGCCGTAACAGCCGCGGTCGTCTGCGTCGCGGGCGTCAGGCCCATCACGTTGGGCGGGCCCAGGATCAGGTAGCCGCCGAAGCCGGCCAGGAAGGCCAGGACCGCCAGCAGCAGGAACGGCCGCACGAACTCCAGCAGCGACAGCGGGCGTGCGGGAAGGTGAAAGTCGGCGGCGGTCATCGTTCGAGCTCCTGCTGGACTCTACGGATGACCAACACCGTCAGATGCGTTGGGTTGCCGGAAGCTTAACCGTGTTACGCGAAAAAGTGACGCCGTTCAGACGTCCGCCCACATGCGCAACAGGTTGTTGTAGGTCCCGGTCAGGCTGACCACGGCGGGGTCGCCCTGGCCGACCTTAAGGCTCATCGCCTGGATGGCGTTGTCGAGGTCGTGGAGCAGGCTGCGCTGCGCGTCGGCGCGGACCATCGACTGGGCCCAGAAGAAGGCCGCCCAGCGCGAGCCCCGGGTGATCGGGGCCACCCGGTGCAGGCTGCTCGCCGGATAGAGGATCATGTCGCCCGCCGCGAGCTTCACCGCGTGCTCGCCATAGGCGTCCTCGACGATCAGTTCGCCGCCGTCGTAGTCGCCGGGATCGCTCAGGAACAGGGTCGCCGAGACGTCGGTGCGGAGCCGCACGGGTCCCGCAAAGCGGATCGCGTTGTCCACGTGGGTGTCGAAGGCCATGCCCTCGTCGTAGCGGTTGAACAGCGGCGGGAAGACCCGAAGCGGCAGGGCGGCGGAGACGAACTGCGGATTGCGGCCGAGGGCCGTCAGGATCATCTCACCCAGTTCGCGCGCCGCCGGGGCGTCCTCCGGGACCTGCAGGTTGCGCTTGGCCAGCGCCGACTGCTCGCCCGCCGTCACCCGCCCATCGACCCAGGCCTGGGCGCTGAGCGTCTCGCGGCAATGGGCCACCTGGTCGGGGGTGAGCACGCCTTCGATGTGCAGCAGCATGGCTAGAAGCTCGCGCCGACGGAGAAGATGATCGTGCGGCCGGGCGAGGGGGTGGCGCGCGTGCCGAACACCTGGGTGTAGTTCAGCCGGTCGGCCAGGTTGTAGCCGTTGACGGCGAACCGGTAGGGGCCGGCCTTGTAGCTGGCGTAGGCGTCGAAGGTGAGGTTCTCCGGCGCTTCGGCGATCCTCAGCGCGGTGAGGTCGGTGCGGTCGGTGAAGCTGACGCTGCGGGCCGTGTAGCCGAGGAACTGGCGGCTCTGGTAGGTGACGTCGCCGCCGACCGACAGGCCGTCGATCCAGCTGGAGAGGTCGTAGGTGGTGAACAGGCTCGCCGAGTGCTTCGGCACGAACACCACCTGCTGGCCGATGGCCACGGTGTTGACCACGGGGATCGCGGCGGCGACGCCGACCGGGCAGACGACGGCGGTCGGGGCGCCCATGGTGGTCGTCGGGACCGCGCAGTTGGCGAACGACTGCTTGATGCGGTCGTCGAGGTAGGTGTAGCCGGCGCTGACCGTCCAGGCGCCCGTGACCTTGCCGGTAAGGCCGAGCTCGAAGCCCTTCACCTCCTGCCGCTCGCCGGACTGTGCCTGCAGGAAGCCGGTGGCCGGATCGGTCTGCAACGCATTGTCCTTCCTGATGTCGAAGGCCGCCGCGGTGAAGGCGAGGCGGGTGTGCGGGATCTGGACCTTGGCGCCCACTTCCTCGATCTCGCTGTCTTCGGGCGCGAGGTCCTTGGTGGTGACCGTGAAGGCCGCAGCGGCGCCTACGACCGAGGTCCCCTGCGGCGTCTGCGACTTGCCCCAGGAGACGTAGTAGGTCTGGTCGGACGCCGGCTCCCAGACCAGGCTGACCCGCGGGCTCTTCAGCGTCGGCTTGACCTTCAGGCTTGAGGTCCCGGCGTTGAAGAAGGTGGAGTCCAGGTCGGCGGCATAGGCGTCGACGCGGTAGCTGCCGATCACCGATAGGGTCTCGTTCAGCCAGAAGCGGTCGGTGACGAAGATCCCGGCGTCGGTGGACGACCCGTCGCTCTTTTGCGTCGCGCTCCCCAGCGTGTTGGTGAAGAGGGTCACGCCGCTCACCACCGTGGTGCAGTTAGCGGTGGCCGAGGGGCAGGCGATGTTCTGGCCGGGGACCGCGCGGAACACGGAATAGCCCGCCGGGAAATTGGGGTCCGGGTTGACCAGCGGCCGCGGGATCGCCGGCCGGGTCGTGAAGCCCGCCGGCAGGACGTAGGCGAAAATCGTCTTGTCGTTCTCCTGCCGCGAGACATCGAAGCCGCCGATCAGCTGGTTCCTGTGACCGGCGACGTCGTGGTTGAGCGTCACCGTCGAGATGTTCTGCAGGCCCCAGGCGTCCATGTCGTAGGGGCCCTGGCCGCCGTTGCCGCCGAAGGCCTCGGTCGCCGGATCGCCGTCGAACAGGGCGGCGGTGCAGGCCGCCGTGCACTGGTCGAGCGTGGAGTACTGGAAGTAGCGGGAATAGATGGCGTAGCGGGTGTCCGATGTGATCGTCACCTTGTCGTTCACGTCGTGACTGAAGCGCACGGTCAGCATGTCGGTGTCCGACCGGTCGATATCGTTGCGGTAGCCCAGGAAGCTCGAACGCTCGACGCCCACGCCGTATTCGGTGGCGGGCAGGGCGATGATGTCGCCGGGCTTCTGCACCACCACGACGCCATAGTCCGGCCGCTGGTGGTCGTGCTGGTGCAGGTAGCTGACCGACAGGCGATTGTCGGTCCCGATGCCGAAGCCGGCGGTCAGCGCCGCGCCCCAGCGGTCGGAATAGATCAGGTCGCGGTCGACCACGCCGGTGGAGTTGCCCATCAGGGTGAGACGCACCGCCGAGCTGTCGCCGATCCTGCGGTCGATGTCGGCGAGCGCGCGGTAGTAGCGGCCGCCGCCCACATAGCCGTCGACGCTGGTGAAATCGTCGAGCCTGGCCTGTTTGGAGATGGTGTTGATCGCCCCGCCGGTCGTCCCGCGGCCGAACAGGGCGCCGGACGGGCCTTTCAGCACCTGCACTTCCTCGTAGTTGAAGCTGTCGCGGGTGTAGGCGCCGAAATCGCGCAGGCCGTCCACATAGACGTCGTCCTTGGCGTCGAAGCCGCGGATCTTGAACTGGTCACCGGAAAGCGTGCCGCCTTCGCCGATGGCGATGGTGATGCCGGGCACGTTCCGAAGCGCGCCCTCCAGGCTGGCGATCCCCTGGGCCTTCAGCTGCTCGCCGGTGACCACGCTGATCGCCTGGGGTGTGTCCTGCAGGCTGGACTGCAGGACGGCGAGGCCGGTGGCGTGGTCCAGCAGGCGGTCGGATCCGGTCACGGTGACGCTGGAGACGGTGACGCCCGCGTCCGCGTCGGCGGTGGTCTCGGCGGCGGTGTCGGCCGCATGGGCGGCGCCGCACAGGCTCGCGACGCCGGCCATGGTCGCCAGGCCCACCCGCGCCGGCCGCGCCGGCCGCGCCCTGCGATAGGCGACCACGCCGAACACCCCGCTATGCATCGCTCGTCCCAACTCTCTATCTGCAATTGAGAATCGTTCTTAATTGTAGAGTTGCGACTTAGCAATGAGAATGAGTTGCAACTGAGATCCCGAGGATTCGACGCCCGGGCGGATCGGCGCGATGCTCTGGAAAACGAGCCCGGACAGCGAGGAACGCGCCATGGCCTATGAAGCCGTCGACTATCAGACCATCACCGTGGAGCGGCGCGGCCACGTCGCCATCCTGACGCTGAACCGGCCCGACCGGCTCAACGCCATCAACCGCGAGGTGATGGCCGAGGTCCCCGCAGCCGTGGCGGCGCTGAAAGCCGACGACGAGGTCCGCGCCCTGGTGGTGACCGGCGCGGGGCGGGGCTTCTGCGCCGGAGCCGACCTGATGGGCGCGGGCCAGGCGATCAGCGGCACGGCGCCGGAGCCGAAGAGCCAGTTCGAGCGGCTGGACGAGATGGGCTGGGTCGGCCGCTGGGCGATGATGTGGGCCGATTTCGACAAGCCGGTGATCGGCGCGATCAACGGCGTGGCGGCGGGCGCCGGCATGTCCACCGCGCTCGCCTGCGACGTCCGCATCGGCTCCGAGCACGCCCGCTTCAAGACTGTCTTCATCGAGCGCTCGCTGTCGCCGGACAGCGGCATGAGCTTCTTCCTGCCGCGCATCGTGGGCTACGCCGCCGCCGCCGACCTGATCTTCACCTCGCGCGCGGTCGGCGCCGAGGAGGCCAAGACGCTGGGCCTGCTCAACCGCCTCGTCCCCGCGGCCGAGCTGATCGACGCCGCGGTCGCCTATGCGAACGAGATGACCCGCTGGCCGCCGATCGCCATGCGCGCCGCCAAGCGGGTGCTGCAGCACAACACCGAGGCCGAGCTGGAGGCGGCGCTGCGCTACGAGACCGCCGGCCTCTATTACGCCCGGCGCGCGCCCAACGACGTCAAGGAGTCCCGCGCCTCGTTCATGGAGAAGCGCGATGGCGTCTACACAGGCACCTGAAATCCGGCCATAAGCCCCGGCATTCTTTCTGGAGACATTTTCATGGCCCTCGACACCGCCGCCGAGCAGAAGACCTACCGCTGGGAAGACCCCTTCGACCTCTCCTCGCGCCTGTCGGAGGACGAGCGGATGATCTGGGAGGCGGCCCGCGCCTATGCCCGCGACAAGCTGCTGCCCCGCGTGGTCTCGGCCTATGCCGAGGAGCGGTTCGACCGCGAGATCATGACCGAGATGGGCGCGCTGGGGTTCTTAGGTCCCACACTGCCGGAGAAGTACGGCTGCGCCGAGGTCAACCACGTGGCCTACGGCCTGATCGCGCGTGAGATCGAGGCGGTCGACAGCGGCTACCGCTCGGCGATGAGCGTGCAGTCGTCGCTGGTCATGTACCCGATCTACGCCTTTGGCTCGGAAGAGCAGCGGATGAAGTTCCTGCCCGGCATGGCCAAGGGCGAGATCATCGGCTGCTTCGGCCTGACCGAGCCCGACGGCGGCTCCGACCCGGCCTCGATGCGCACGACCGCCAAGAAGGTCGCCGGCGGCTATTCGCTGTCGGGCGCCAAGATGTGGATCACCAATTCGCCGGTCAGCGACGTGGCGCTGGTCTGGGCCAAGCTCGACGGCGTGATCCGCGGCTTCCTGGTGGAGCGCGGCGCCAAGGGCTTCGAGACGCCGAAGATCCAGAACAAGCTCAGCCTACGGGCCTCGGTCACCGGCGAGATCGCGTTGGACGACGTCTTCGTGCCCGAGGACATGATGCTGCCCAACGTCAGTGGCCTGCGCGGCCCGTTCTCCTGCCTGAACAAGGCGCGCTACGGCATCGCCTGGGGCGCCATGGGCGCGGCCGAGTTCTGCATGCACGCGGCCCGCGACTACACCTCCAGCCGCAAGCTGTTCGGCCGGACGCTCGCTTCGCGCCAGCTGGTGCAGAAGAAGCTCGCCGACATGTCGACGGAGATCGCGCTCGGCTTCGAAGGCGCCCTGGCGCTCGGCCGGATGATCGACGAGGGCGCCTGGGTGCCGGAAGCCATCTCGATGATGAAGCGCAACAATTGCGGCAAGGCGCTCGCCATCGCCCGCGAGGCCCGCGACATGCACGGCGGCAACGGCATCTCGGGCGAGTACCACGTGATGCGCCACGCGGCGAACCTGGAGACGGTCAACACCTACGAGGGCGCCCACGACGTCCACGCCCTGATCCTCGGTCGCGCCATCACCGGCGAAAACGCCTTCTAGAAGCGCCCACCGAACCGCGTCATCCGGCCGCCGCAGCGGCCAAGGGAATGTTTACGACTGGCCGTTACGGTCCGCTCGCCCTCGGGGGGAACCGTACATGGCCGGAAAAAGCGCGTCAGGCGCGGCCAACAAGGCTGAGATGATCCGCTGGCTGTTCGAGAACAGCCGCGATCTCATGCAGGTCATCGGCGCCGATGGCCGCTTCAAGCTCGTCAATGGCGCGTGGAAGGTGCTCACCGACTGGGATGAGGCCGACCTGATCGGCGAGCGCGCGCTGGACTTCCTGCATCCCGAGGACATCGCGGTCGTGCGCGACCACATCCGCGGGCTCGCGCCCGGCGAGGTGGCCGAAAATCCCATGCGGGTGCGGCGCCGAGACGAGACCTGGGGCTGGTTCGCCTCGCGCACCCAGAAGATGCCCGACGGCGAACTTATCGTGACCATGCGCGACGCCACCGAGGAGCGCGCCCGCAGCGAAGAGTTGGAGGAGACGCGGCGCCTGCGCCGCGAGCTTTCGGAATCGGCCGGCATCGGCACCTGGCTCTACGAGCCGCTGGACGACCGTATCGAGTGGTCTCAGGACCTGCTCGGCCTCACCGGCTTCGACATCGAGGACATCGACGCTCCCGAGAAGTTCTATTCGCGGGTCCACCCGCGCGACCGCGAGCACACCCGCGCCCTGATGGCCCACGCCGTCATGACCGGCGAGGGGACGACGCTCGAGCACCGGATGAAGGTGGGCGGCCGCTGGACGCACTGGCGCGCCACCTTCCGCACCCTGCCGCGCGCCGGCGGGGTGTTCGCGCTCAAGGGCATCTCCGAAGAGATCACCGAGCTCGCCACCGCCCGCGACGCCGCCCGGCGCGGCGAGCTGAAGATGAAGAAGGCCCAGCGCGACGCCGAGGCCAACGCCCAGCGCCTCGCCGTCGCCCTCGAAGCCGCCGAGGCCGGGGTCTATGAGATCGACCACGTGTCGAAGAGCTTCTGGGCCTCGCCGGAATTCGTGAAGATCACCGGCCAGGACAACGCCACCTATCAGGAAGCCACACAGCTGCGCTTCCCGGGCTTCCACCCCGACGACCTCGACCACGTCCGCGAGTCGTTCCGCCGGCTGCACACCGGCAATAGCCAGGCCGGCGCCTTCGACGCGCGCATCGTGCGCGCCGACGGCGAGACCCGCTGGGTCCGCATCTCGCACCACCTGAAGGTGGGCCGCAACGGCCGCTGGCTGAAGGCGGTGGGCCTGATCCAGGACTTCGACGAACGCAAGCGCCAGGAGATCGCGCTCCTGGAGGCGCAGCGCGCCGCCGAGGCCGCGGGCGAGGCCAAGTCGGCCTTCCTGGCCAATATGAGCCACGAAATCCGCACCCCGATGAACGGGGTGATGGGCGTGCTGCACCTGCTCAAGGGCGAGAAGCTCACCGAGGAGGGCCGCCACATGCTGGAGGAGGCGCTCTCCTGTGGCCAGATGCTGGCCGAGCTGCTGAACGACGTCATCGACTTCTCCAAGATCGAGGCCGGGCGCCTGGAGCTGGCCGACGAGCCGCTGGATCCGCGCGGCGTCGTCGAGGGCGTGGTGCGCCTGTTGCGACCGCAGGCCGACGCCAAGGGCCTGCTGCTGCGCCTCGACGCCGACGCGAACCTGGGCTGGGTGCGCTCCGACCCGGTGCGGTTGCGCCAGGCGCTGTTCAACCTGGTGGGCAATGCGGTGAAGTTCACCGAGCGCGGCTCGGTGACGGTGCGCTGCACGAGCCCCCGCGCGGGCTTCCTGCGCTTCGAGGTGATCGACACCGGGGTCGGCATTCCGGCGGAGGCCCAGGACCGCATCTTCCAGCGCTTCGACCAGGGGGACGCGTCCACCACCCGCAAGTTCGGCGGCTCGGGCCTCGGCCTGGCGATCACCAAGAAGCTGGCCGAGATGATGTCCGGCGCCGTGGGCTTCTCCTCCGAGGAAGGCCTGGGCTCCAACTTCTGGCTGGAGATCGAGGCGCCGGTCACCGAGGCGGTGGCCGAGACCTATGAAAGCCTGGAGCCGGTGCTCGACGGCCTGCGCGTGCTGGTGGTCGAGGACAACGCCACCAACCGGATGATCGCCACCAAGCTTCTGGAAAGCCTTGGGGCGCAGGTCGCCACGGCGGCGGATGGGTATCTTGGCGTCGAGGCCGCGCAGACCGGCGACTTCCACCTGATCCTGATGGACGTGCAGATGCCGGGAATCGACGGGCTGGAGGCGGCGCGCCGCATCCGCGCGCTGGGCGGCGCCGCGGCCGAGACCCCGATCGTGGCCTTGACCGCCAATGTGCTGGCCCACCAGCGGCGGTCCTACCTGGACGCGGGCATGGACGGGGTGGTCGGCAAGCCGATCTCGCCCGGCACCCTGCTGCGCGAGATCGCCCGCCTGAGCGCGCCGGCGCCGGGCGAGGCCGAGGTCGCGCAGGTCGCCTAGCGAAGGCGCCTTCCAGGCCGACGGTGAGCGATGCTAGTGGTTCCGGCGACCCATGCCGGAGTTCCCATGCTGAATCGAATCGCCGCCGCCGCTGTCCTCTTCACCGCCGCTTCGCTGGCCTCGGCCGCCGCCGCGCAACCGGCCGCCGCCCCGCCGCTGTTCGCGGTCTGCCAAGCCTGTCACGAAAGCACCGCCGGCGCCGCGCCGTCGGTGGGCCCGAACCTTTTCGCGGTCGGCGGGCGCAAGGCCGGGACGGCCAAGGATTTCGACTATTCCGACGCCATGAAGAATTCGACGATCGTCTGGAACGCCGACACGCTGACCGCCTTCATCACCGATCCCAACAAATCCATCCCCAACAACAAGATGGACTATTCCGGCGCCGACGCGGCCACCGCCAAGCAGATCGCAGACTACCTGATGACCCTGAAGCCCTGAGAAGGCCTCGCGCGTCGGCATTTTCGAATTTTCGGTACGGCCCGCTTCCGCTAGGCCAAGCCCCTTGTCGCGTCCGCGCGGTCGCGGTAGGTCGCTGACATAGCGGAATAACTCATGTTGCTGGGAGCTTTGGGATGACGCGCGCTTCGACTGTTCTTTTGGCCGCGAGCGGCGCCTGCCTGGCGCTGAGCATGGCTTTCTCGGCTGTCTCGGCCGGCAATCCCGTGGAAGACCGCCAGGCCACGATGAAGGCGGTGGGCCAGTCGATGAAGGAAGCCGCGGCGATCAACACGCCGGCGACCTTCGACGCGGCCAAGGCCAAGGCCCTGATGGATGGCGTCGCCGCCAACGCCAAGAAGCTGCACGGCCTCTATCCGGCCGGCAGCGGCGCGGACCCGAAGACCGAGGCCGACCCGAAGGTCTGGGAAAACAAGGCCGACTTCGACAAGCGCCTGACCGAGATGGCGACGCTTGCGTCCACCGCCGGCAAGGCGGCCGACGCCGCCGCCTTCAAGCCGGCCTATGCGGCGGTCGGCGCGACCTGCAAGAGCTGCCACGACGTCTATCGCATGAAGAAGAAGTCCTGAGCCTTAGGCGACGGCGGCCCAAAGGGGGACGATCATGCGGCGGATTCTGATCTGGCTCATCGTGCTGGTGGTGGTCGGCGTTTGCGCCGGTCTGTTCATCACCCGGCCGCAGAAACTGCCCGCCTCCGAGCTCGCCGCCGGCTATCACCCCGACGTCGCCAACGGCCAGCTGATGTTCACCGCCGGCAACTGCTCGGCCTGCCACACCGCGCCCGGCCAGACCGACCGCACCCAGCTGGCCGGCGGCCTGAAGCTGAAGTCGCCGTTCGGGACGTTCGTCACGCCCAACATTTCGCCGGACCCGAAGTTCGGCATCGGCGGCTGGACGGAGGCCGAGTTCCTCAACGCCATGAAGCGCGGCACGGGTCGCCACGGCGAGCACCTCTATCCGGCCTTCCCCTACGCGTCCTACAGCCTGATGAAGACGTCGGACGTGCGCGATCTCTTCGCCTATCTGAAGACCCTGCCGGCCGTCGCCAGGCCGACCGCGCCGCATGAGCTGAAGTTCCCCTTCAACATCCGGCTCGCGGTCGGCGGCTGGAAGCTGCTCTATTTCCATCCGCACGAATTCGCCGCCGATCCGAAGAAGTCGGCGGCCTGGAACCGGGGCATGTACCTGGCCGAGGGCCCCTCGCACTGCGCCGAGTGCCATACGCCGCGCAATGCGCTGGGCGGCATGGAGACCGACAAGCTCTACGCCGGCGCGCCGAACCTCGAGGCCGGCGGGCGCTTCGCCTCCAACATCACCCCGCACAAGGACGGACTTGGCGACTGGAGCGCCCAGGACATCGCCGACTTCCTGAAGTCGGGGACCGACAAGTGCTTCAACGAGCCGGACGGGATGAAGGAGGTCATCGCCTCGACCTCGAAGCTGCCCGACGCGGACAACGCCGCCATCGGCGAATACATCCACGCCCTCCCCGCCGTCGCCGGCAACCCCAAGCACAAGACCTGCTGAGGGATAGGTCCGAACTCTTCCAACCGCTCGGCAACGAGTGCTAATCCATCCCCACACGAACCGGGGGAGATGACGGCATGGCGGAGATCGCGGTGGATGGGGTTCCGGTCCCGGCCAGTTCCGCCAGCCTGCGCACCGTCGTCGCCGCCTCCGCCACCGGGGCCACCTTCGAGTGGTACGATTTCTTTGTCTTCGGCAGCCTGACCCAGGTCATCTCCAAGACCTTCTTCTCCGGCCTCAACGACACCGCCGGCTATATCGCCGCCCTGGCGCTGTTCGGCGCGGGCTTCGCGTTCCGCCCGGTCGGCGCGCTGGTCTTCGGCCGGATCGGCGACCGGGTGGGGCGCAAGGGCGCCTTCCTGGTGACCGTGGCCCTGATGGGCGGCGCGACGGTCGCCATCGGCCTTCTGCCCAGTTACGCGACGGTCGGGATCACCGCGCCGATCCTCCTGCTGCTCATGCGCATCCTGCAGGGCTTCGCGCTGGGCGGTGAATACGGCGGGGCGGCGACCTATGTTTGCGAGCACGCCCCCGCCGACGCGCGGGGCCGTTCGACCAGCTGGGTGCAGACCGCCGCCGCCTTCGGCCTCTTCGGGGCGCTTCTGGTGATCCTGGTCACCCGCCTTTCGCTGGGCAAGCTGTTCGGCCCGACGGCCTTCGACGCCTGGGGCTGGCGGATCCCGTTCCTGCTGTCGTCGGCCCTGCTGGCGGTCTCCGTCTTCATGCGCATGAAGCTGACCGAGAGCCCCGAGTTCGCGGCCATGAAGGCGGAAGGCGGCCAGTCGACGGCGCCGTTCGCCGAGGCCTTCGGGCAATGGAAATACCTCAAGGTCGTGCTGATCGCCCTGGTCGGCATCATGTTTGCCCAGGGCGCCGTCTGGTACACGGCCTTCTTTTACGTCCAGACCTTCATGGAGAAATTCCTCAAGGTCGAACCGGCGACCATCAACCTCTTGATGATGGTCATCGTGGCGCTCTCCGCGCCGTTCTACGTCTTCTTCGGCTGGCTCTCCGACAAGGTTGGGCGAAAGCCGATCCTGCTGTTCGGCATGGTCCTGATGCTGCTCGCCTACTTCCCCGGCTTCCACATGCTGGCGAGCGCGCTCAATCCGGCGCTGGCGGAGGCGACGGCGGCCTCGCCGGCCACGGTGATCGCCGACCCCGCCGACTGCTCCCTGCAGTTCGATCCTGTGGGCAAGGCGTCGTTCACCTCGTCCTGCGACATCGCCAAGAGCGTGCTGGCCAACGCCGGGGTCTCCTACATCAACCAGGCCGGGACGCCGGGGCAGGCGGCCATGGTGCGGGTGGGATACGCCACGGTCGATTCCCTCGACGCCCGCAACCTGCCCAAGGACGTCGCCAAGGCGATCAAGACCAGCGTCGAGGTGAAGATCAAGGAGGCCCTGGTCCGCGCCGCTTATCCGGCCAAGGCCGATCCCAAGCGGATCAATTTCCCCGCCGCGATCGGCATATTGATGGTCTTCGTGGTCGCCTCGACCGCGTTGTTCGGACCGATCGCCGCCTGCCTGGTGGAGCTGTTCCCGACCCGCATCCGCTACACGGCGCTGTCGCTCCCCTATCACATCGGCACCGGCTGGGTCGGCGGCTTCGTCCCTTTCACCGCCTTCGCTATCGTGGCGGCCAAGGGCGATATCTATTCCGGCCTCTGGTATCCGTTCGCCTTCACCCTGCTCGCTGCGGTGGTGACGATCTTCCTGCTGCCGGAGACAAGGCGCCGGTCGCTGCACGACTAGCGCTTGGCAACGCCGTCCAGCTCGGCGATCGTCGCTTCCGAGGGCTGCGTGGTCTGTAGGCGTTTGGCCACGGCCTCGGTTTCTCGCAAGGCCCGCAGCAGGTTGCCGCCGGCGAGCTTGCCCAGGTCCTCGTCGCTCCAGCCGCGGCGGGCCAGTTCGACCAGCAGGACTGGGTATTTGTCGACGCCATCGAGGCCGTCCGGCGTATCGGGGACGCCGTCGAAGTCGGAGCCGATGCCGACGCAATCGACGCCGCAGGCCTTGCGGATCTGCTCGATATGGTCGGCGACCTGGGCGAGCGTCACCCGCGGCTTCGGGTGCGCGGCCTCCCAGGCGGCCATGGCGGCCTTGCGCCGGTCGGGCTGGCCGGTGAACAGGCTCGCCTCGCGCGCCGTCTCGGCGGCCTGGTCGGCGTTCCAGCGCCGCCGCGCGTCCGAAACATAGCCGGTGGCGAAATTGGCCATCACCACGCCGTGGTTCCTGGCCACGAGCGCCAGGACGTCGTCCGGCACATTGCGCGGATGGTCGCTGAGCGCCCGCGCGCCGGAGTGCGAGAAGATCACCGGCGCCTGGCTGACCGTGATGGCGTCGCGCATGGTCTCGGCCGAGACGTGGCTCAAATCGACCAGCATCCCCAGCCGGTTCATCTCGCCCACCACGGCCTTGCCGTAGGGCGAAAGCCCGTGGTGCAGCGGATCGTCGGTGGCGGAATCGGCGAAGTGGTTGTCGGTGAAGTGCGCGAGCGTCATGTAGCGCGCGCCCAGCGCATAGTAGGCGCGTAGCACCGCCATGGAGTCGTCGATCTGGTGGCCGCCCTCCACCCCGATCAGGGAGGCGACGCGGCCCTCCTTGTGCAGGCGCACGATGTCGTCGGCGGTGTAGGCCATGCCAAGATCGCCCGGATAGCGGGCGGCCAGCCGCTTGACGATGTCGATCTGCTCGATGGTGGTCTGCACCGCGGCCGGGCCCGTGATGCTGACCGGGATGTAGACGCTCCAGAACTGGCCGCCGACGCCGCCGGCGTGCAGGCGGGGGATATCGGTCATCAAGCCGCCCTGGCTCTCGCCGCCGGGGACCGGCGCAGCATGGCTAAGGTCGGACTTCATGTCGAAGACGCCGGTCTTCTGGGCGAAGCGCTCGCGCACCTCCCACGGGAAGTCGTTGTGGCCGTCGATGAGCGGGGTCTTCGCCAGCACCGCGGCGACGCGGGCCTTAAGCTGCGTCTCGGTGGGTTGGGCGAGCGCGGCCGACCCCGCCATCAGAGCCACGCCAACCGCCAAGCCGAGCACCCGATATCCGCGCATCGCCATCTCCCCAACCGTGGACGGACAATGCCCGCGCGGCGGGCGCCGTCAATCAGCCTTGTGGTCCGGCGGCCAGTTGCGTGAGCGCGGCGGCGAATTTGGGCGCCCGCAGGCCTTCGAGCGCGGCGGCCAGGCGGGCCTTGCCGTAGGTCACCCGGTTCTCCCATTCGAGCATGGCGAACCGGCCGGTGCGCAGCCTTTCGTGCAGGTCCGGCAGGCTGGGGCCCGCCAGGGTGCGGTCGGCGAGGCTTTCGCCGGGCCGCTCGGCGGCGGCGGTGGCCAGGAAGATCACGCCGGTGAAGACGTGGTTCACCAGCCGCATCACCTCGAACCGGGCGCGCTCCTGCGGCTCCGGGGAGCGGCGAAAATAGGTGGTGAGCAACTTTTCCTCGCCGGCCGCATCGCGGGTGAACCAGTTGGCAAGCGTCGCCAGGTCCACGTAGCGGTCCGCCAGGAAGGCGGCGTCCCAGTCGACCAGCCACAGGCGTCGCCCGTCGTAGACGACGTTGCCGGGATTGAGGTCGTTGTGGCTGGAGACCAGGTCTCCCGGCCGCGTGCGATAGGCGCCGCGCAGGTCGGCGAAGCGGGCGAACAGCTCGCCGGTGGCCAAGGTCTCCAGGACGTCCAGAGCCAGGAACTGGCCGACCATGTCGTTCAGACCGTCGAGATAGTCGGCCAGCGGCGGGAAGGCCGGCGTCTGATGCAGAAGCCGCGCGCTTTGGGCCAGTTCGACGATCAGGGCGTGACCGGCGGCCGGGTATTCCTGCAGCGGGACGGGCGTCACGTGGTCGATGACCGCCACGCCGTCGGCGGGCTCGGCGTAACGCACGCGCGGGGCGAGGCACGCCTGAGCGGCGATACGCATGCAGGCGTAGCTGCGGGCCGGGTCAATGACCGCGTGCTGACCCGCCTCGATCTTCAGCACATAGGGGATGCCGCCGACGCGGATGCGCCAGAGGCCGGCCCCGCTCAGGCCGCCGGAGAGCGGTGTGGCGCTGTCGAGCTCCGCCGTGCCGAACGCCGCCCGCAGCGCGCGGTCCACCGCGGGCCGCAAGACCTCGGGAATGGGATTGGACATGGGCGGCTCCGGACGCGGGCCGCTCTTTTACCCGGATAAAACCTTCCGTCAATATTGCCCGGGTAAAAATCACCGGGCGATCGGCAGGACCTCGGTCTCGACCCCGGCGGTCTCCAGCGCCGCCTGTTCGTTCCGCCAGGCCGGGTTGGTGACCAGGCGCGCCACGCGCAGGCCCTGGGCAGCCAGCGCCGCCAGGTGCTCGACGCTCTGCGGGCCGGTGCGTTCCGCGTCGCGCCGCGCCAGCGCCAGGACGTCGGCGTGGGCGGCCTCGTCGCAGACCAGCACATCGGCCGAGGCGAGCGTCCGCGCCGCCCGCAGGGTCAGGAGGTCGGCGGGGCCGCGCGCGTCGACGAACTGCACCATGCCCGCGCCCGGCTCGTCGCGAGCCAGCGCCGCCAGCAGCAGCTTGGCCGCGCCGGCCTTGTCGCCGCGCGCCGCGGCCTCGGCGGCGGGGCCGGTGAGCGCGGCGCGGAGGAAGGCGCGGCGGCGGTGCGGATCGGGAAGCGCCGCGCGAACCTCGTCCTGCAAGCTGGCGAACAGGGCGGCGATCCGCCCGGCGCCCTCCGGCACCCGGGCCTCGATGTCGTGGCGCAGCAGGGTCGCCAGCATGGGCGAGGCGCCGCCGGTGCCGATGGCCGCCACCACCTCGCCGCGGTCGATGACGGCCGGGGTCGTAAAGTCGCAGAGCGCCGGGCGGTCGACGACATTGACCGGCACGCCGGCCGCTCGCGCCGCGCCGGCCGCGGACGCCGCGAAGGCGTCGTCAGGGCTGGCGATGAAGGCGAGCGCCGCGCCGGCGTAGGCCTGCGGGTCCAAGGCCTGCGCCCCGTCCAGCCGCCGGATGGTCGCGGGCGACCCCTCGAACAGCCGGACCTTCGCCTGCGCCGCCTCGCCCGCGCCGGCGATGACCACGGTCTTGCCGGACAGCGGGAAGAAGGCGGGGAAGGCGTCCATGGCGGGCTTTTACGCCGCGTCGGCGGGCGTGGCCACGCTCCGTCCCACGCTCCGTTCACGGCGCATCCGACGCATCGGCTCTGGCCCTGCGCCCGGCAATGCGGCTAGGTAAGGCTCAGATTGAGCATATGGGCTCCTGACCAATGGACGATGCGGGCGCGAGCTTGCCACCTGCAAGCTTGACAGGGCAGATGAGCGCAATGGGACGCGGGGCCCGCGAAGCCGCCGCGGTCCTGCGTCTGGGCGATGCGGCGACGCGCACCGCGGCGCTCAAGGCCATGGCCGCCGCCATCCGCGCCGGCGCGCCCGAGATCCTCGCCGCCAACGCCCGCGACGTGGCCGACGCGACGGCATCGGGCATGGCGGGCGCCATGGTCGACCGCCTGCTGTTGGACGCGGCCCGCATCGAGGCCATGGCCAGGGGCGTCGAGACCGTGGCGGCGATCCGCGATCCGCTCGGCGCCGAACTCGACCGCTGGGACCGGCCCAACGGCCTCGACATCGCCCGTATCCGCACGCCCATCGGGGTGATCGGCATCATCTACGAGAGCCGGCCCAACGTGACCGCCGACGCCGCCGCGCTCTGCCTGCGGTCCGGCAATGCGGTGATCCTGCGCGGCGGCTCGGAGTGCCTGGCGACCAACCTCGCCATCCACGCGGCGGTGGCCAAGGGCCTGGCGGCGGCCGGCCTGCCGGAGACCTGCGTGCAGATCGTGCGCACCGCCGACCGCGCCGCGGTGGGCCTGATGCTGACGGGACTGGAGGGCGCCATCGACCTGTTGATCCCGCGCGGCGGCAAGGGGCTGGTGGCGCGGGTGCGCGACGAGGCGCGGGGCGTCGCGGTGCTGGGTCACCTGGAGGGGCTGGTGCACGTCTTCCTGCACGCCAGCGCCGATCTGGCGAAGGCGACCGCCATCGCGGTCAACGCCAAGATGCGCCGCGTCTCGGTCTGCGGCGCCGCCGAGACCCTGCTGGTCGACAGCGCCGACGCCCAGCGCCTGCTGCCGCCGGTGGCGAACGCGCTGCGCGAGGCCGGTTGCGCCCTGCGCGGCGACGCCCGGGCCCGCGCGCTGGTCCCGGGCATGGCCGAGGCCACCGAGGAGGACTGGCGCACCGAATACCTCGCCCCGATCCTCAGCGTCGCAGTGGTGGATGGCGTGGAGGGCGCGGCGGCTCACATCGCCAAGTACGGCTCGGCGCACACCGACGCCATCGTCGCCGAGGATGGCGCGGCCGCCGAGCGGTTCGCCGCCCTGGTCGACAGCGCCATCGTGCTGATCAACGCCTCGACCCAGTTCGCGGACGGCGGCGAGTTCGGCTTCGGCGCCGAGATCGGCATCGCCACCGACCGCCTGCACGCGCGCGGGCCGGTGGGCGCGGAACAGCTCACAACCTACAAATATGTGGTCCGCGGGACCGGCCAGACGCGTCCCTGAGGGGGGACGCCCAGGCGCGCTCAGGCCCGGATTCCATCTGAGTCCCGGCCTGCGCGTCGGCCTCTATGGCGGATCCTTCAATCCCGCCCACGAAGGCCACGCCCACGTGGCCGAAACCGCCAAGCGGCGCCTGCGGCTCGATCGGGTGATCTGGCTGGTCTCGCCGCAGAATCCGCTGAAGTCGCGCGACGAGACCGCCGACCTGGCCGAGCGGATGGCCGGCGCGCGCTCCCTGGCCAAGGGGCCGGGCATGATCGTCTCCGACGTCGAGACCCTGCTCGGCAGCGCCTACACCATCGACACGATCCGGGCTTTGAAGGCGCGCAATCCGGGCGTGAAGTTCGTCTGGATCATGGGCGCCGATAGCCTGGCGAGCTTCCACCGCTGGCGCGGCTGGACCCAGATCATGCGCGAGGTGCCGGTCGCTATCGTCTCGCGGCCGTGGATTTCGCTGAAGAGCCGGTTTTCGCCCGCCGCCCAGCGATTCGCGCGCTTCCGCCTGCCGTCGACCGCGGCGCTGCGCCTGGCGGACACCCGGCCGCCAGCCTGGATCTTCCTGTTCGGCCGCTTCAATTTCCAGAGCTCCACGGCGCTTCGTGAACGGCTGAAGCGGCTCGCCGGCTGACTGGAGGCCTTCGGCGTGCTAGGGAGAGCCTTGCGAGGATAAAGGAGCACCCCGCTGGCCCGTGAAGCTGCGCCCCGTGCGCGGGGAGGCAAGACGCCTTCCGAAGACCCATCGAAGCGTATCCAGGCCCGCATCAGCGCCCTGGAAGACATGATCCTGGCGCGTCTCGACGACGACAAGGCGCAGGACGTCGTGTTCATCGACCTCAAGGGCAAATCCGCCGTCGCCGACGGTCTGGTGGTCGCCTCCGGGCGGTCGCACCGCCATGTCGGGGCCATGGCCGACCACCTGCTGCGCGCTCTGAAGGACGAGGGCTACGGCCGCGCGCGCGTCGAGGGCCTGCCCGCCTGCGACTGGGTGCTGATCGACACGGGCGACGTGATCATCCACCTCTTCCGCCCCGAGGTGCGCAGCTTCTACAACATCGAGAAGATCTGGTCGGTCGACAGCCCGCACCGCACCCAGGCCGCCGGTCAGGTCGTCTGAGGCGCTAGGCCGCCTGCTCGGCCACCGCCGGTTCGATCACCGAAGGTTCGAGGGCGGGCGCCTGCGCGATCTTGTCGGCGCGGCCCCAGGGCACCGCGGCCCAGATGCGCTCGTGGCCATAGAACAGCACCACCTTGGTGAAGGTCTCCACCGAGGCGATGGACGCGGCGAACACCAGCCGGCCGGTGACGAAATAGCTGATCACGAAGGTGTCGATGCTGCCGACCATGCGCCAGCTGACAGCCTTGATGAACGAGCGCGAATGAGCTTCGGGCGCGCGGAATAACATCGGTCTCGTCCCTTGTTGCCCGCCACCATAGGCACGGGCGCGGCTGTCCCCGCAGTCAAATCATCGCGACCACGCCGATAGGTTTTCTAAGCAATCGCGGTCATGGACAGGCCGCCGCGCGGATGCTCCCCTTGTCGGAGAATGGAGATTTGAGCATGTCCGAGACTCTGAGCCGCGACACCCTGGACGCCTCGGCGACCGACCTGACAGCCGCGCTGGCGGCCCGCCGCGTCAGCGCGCTGGAGCTGGCCGAGGAGGCCATCGGACGCATCGAGGCCCGCGACAAGGCCATCAACGCGGTGGTGGTGCGCGACTTCGAGCGGGCCCGCGAGGCCGCCCGCGCCGCCGACGCGGCCCTGGCCCGCGGCGAGCGCCGCCCGCTGCTCGGCCTGCCGATGACGGTCAAGGAAAGCCACAACATCGCAGGTCTTGCGACCACCTGGGGCTTCGAAGGCTTCAAGGATTGGATCGCGCCGGCCGATTCCGTCGGCGTCACGCGGCTGAAGGGCGCCGGCGCGGTGATCCTGGGCAAGACCAACGTGCCGCCCTGGCTGGGCGACTTCCAGAGCGGGAACCCGATTTACGGCCGCACGGTCAATCCGTGGGACGCCAGCCGAACGCCCGGCGGTTCATCCGGCGGCGGGGCCGCGGCGCTGGCCGCCGGGATGATCCCTCTGGAATTCGGGTCGGACATCGGCGGCTCGATCCGCAATCCGGCGCATTTCTGCGGGGTCT
>NZ_DATGEX010000030.1:0-9553 GCF_035309685.1 Phenylobacterium sp. | reverse complement strand
GAAGGCGGCCGGACCGTCGGCTCCGGCGTCGTGGCCAAGATCATCAAGTGACCGCGAGCGCCTAGGCGCTCCGAGTCATCCCCGCGCAGGCGGGGATCCAGTAACGCAGAGGCCGCCGGCTAACCCCGGCGGCCTTTTGCTTTTCAGATCGACAGTTTCGGGTCGCCTTCGAGGATGCGTTGCTCGAGATGCGGCCGTTCGCCGGCTTTCCACAGCGCGGCGCGGTGGACGACGCGATACTCCAGCGGGCCGCCGTTCGGCGCCGGGTTACGCTCGATCGGGCGTTCGATGGCGACGAATTCTGTCTCAAGAGCCGCCGGGCCGGCGCGGACGATGGCGTAGCCGTGGCCAGCCATGTCGACGAACTTCAGGTGCGGCGACAGGTCAGGGTTGGAGAGGGCGCGCGCCTTCAGGACATCGCGGCTGGCGGTGTACTCCAGCGCCGAGCGCACGCCATGGCGCATCGTCATGTTCATGGTGTGCTCCGGCTTGGCGTTTGGCCGGTCGGCGAGGAACAGGGCCCGCAAGGGGTGCGCCTTGGGGAAGGTGTGCTCCAGGGCCTCGGCCATACCGGCCGCCGAAATCGACCCGGTGATGAACGCCACGCCCACCGGCTCGAACGCCTTAGGCGGCAGCGCCTTGGCGGCATAGCCGGCCCAGAAGCTGTGACGATCGCCGCTGATGACGGAGAAGCCGGTGATCTTGTTGTCGCGAACGAAATCGTAGAGCTCGCCCCGCTCGGCGTAGCAGCCGGACCAGTCGCCGCCGCCGCCGTCGGCGTAGCCGGCGCCCGGCCACGGCTTGGTGAGGCCGGTCGGCAGGTTCTGATAGTCACAGCGCAATTCCAGTGTGCCGTTGGTGGCGCCCCAGATCTTCCACGTGGCCTTTGAAGCCTTCAGCGTCTTCAGGAACCAGGCCTTCTGCGTCGCGCCCAGCATGGTCACCGGCGCCTGATCCTTGCGGAAATTAGGGATCGCCTTGTCGCCGAAGCGGATTTCGGCCGGCGGCTTGCCGCCATCGTAGGCGCGGCCGGCGTCCAGCATCTCCGTCAGCTCCTGAGGCTGGAATTCAGGGAAGGCCGCCAGCGGCGGCCCCAGAGGATTGACCTCGGGCCGGTCGTTGGGGTCCTCGGTGCGGTAGGCGTGCTGGTCGGTGAGGAACAGCTCGACGTTCTTGCCGAACCGCAGGGCGCGGTAGGACGTGAGGCTGCCGATGGCGGCCAGGTTGTTGGGCTCCTGGCCCAGGCCCTGGTCGTCGAAGGCGGCGACCGGGGTGTTGGCGACGTCCGGGGCGTCGAAGCGGTTCAGGGCGCCCTTGTGGATCACCCGCGCCGGCTGGTGCTCGAACCAGGCCTGGTTGGCGGCCACACGGCGGGTCTGGCCCCAGATCACCTGGTCCCCGAACTTCTGGATCGACTGATAGCCGCGCCAGGAGAACTCGTGGTTGTCGCCCATGTTGACGAACGGGAACCACGCCCGCGCGTCCTGCAGGTCGGGGTCCTTCAGGTAACCCAGCCAGACCGCCCGGTAGTCGTCGAGCGTGGTCGGGTAGTGCATGTCCTGGAATTTTACCCCGTTCGGGTAGCGGGCGACGTCGCGGATCTTTCGGTCGTACCGGCCTTGCGGGCGATCCTCCGGGTACCAGACGATCTCGTAGATGAAGTCGCCCAGGTGGCAGACGAAATCCAGCCGCCGGTCCGGCGGCGCCTGGCGATCCTCGTAGAGCATCCGCACCCAGGCGTTCATCGCCCCGGCGTTGGCGTCCTGGCAGGAGACGAAGGCGAAGCGGACCTCGCGCGGATCGTCGGGCGCGGGCGCGGTCAGCGTGCGGCCGATCCGGCTGCCGGCGCCGTTGGCATCGACGAAGCGGTACCAGTACTCGCGGCTGGGCTTGAGGCCGCCGACCAGGACGCGAACCGTCCAGCCGTTTTCAGCAGACGGGGCGGCAGGTGCGCTCGCGACAACGCGCTGGAACGCCTCATCCTCCGCCACTTCCGCGACGAGCTTTGCCTGAGCCTGCTCGCCCGATGTCGGAGGCCGCCGGGTCCACAGGATTACGCTGTCGTGCTGGGGGTCGCCCGAAGCGACGCCTTGGGGGAAGAGGTCACGGCGCTCGGTCCACTTGAGCTGCGACGGCGCGGCGCGGCCGCCGCTCCAGGCGGCGCTGGCGCCCAGGGCGGTGGCGGCGGCCAGGAAGCGGCGGCGGTCGAGCGCGGTCATGGCTGAAATCCCGAATGAATCCCGAGCCAAAGAGCTACGACTGACCTCGCGCTTGCCGCTAGGCCAAAATTGCGCTCGCGACGCGCGTTTCGTGCGTTTCGCGGCCCGGGATCGCCGATCCTAGCGGACCGGCCGCATGGAGCTGATCTGCCCGCCCAGGCCGAACTGGCGCAGGTCGCGCACGTCGTGGTCGAACACCTGGCAGCGGCCGCGGAAGTCGCTGTCGCTGCAGACCATCCAGGCGCGGCGGCCATCGATCCGCAGGCTCATGGCGCGGCCTTGCTGGCAAGGCGGCTCAGGGGGCCGTCAGGCGGGCTTGGGCGGCGACTTGCGAGGCTCGCCGGTCGCCGGATCGGTCCGGGTCTTGTCCGAGCGGGAGGAACCGTGAGCGCCGGCTGGCTCGGTGGCCGGGCGGGGCGGGGAGCCCGGCTTCTGGTCGTCGTCGCGGTTGTAGCGGGCGTCGGTGTTCGGCATCGTTGAAAGGCTCCGCGGGCGCTGGCGTCAGGCCTGGGGAACGGTCGGGGCGCGGCAATCGATCCCCCTGGCCCGCGCCTCCCTTGCCCGACAGGGGCGCCCCTGCTAAACGACCCGGCTCCGGCGATGAAGGGGGCGGCGCGATGTAACGCGTGCTGCTGTCTGATAGCCGGGGGCCGAAGGAGTGTAGCTCAGCTGGTAGAGCATCGGTCTCCAAAACCGAGGGCCGGGGGTTCGAGTCCCTCCACTCCTGCCACCCTATATGTGAGACTACGAAAGGGCGCGACGTCCGCGGCCCTTAAGAGAAGCGAGAGTTCGAAGAAGCCGCCATGGCCAGGAAACCGGGCACTAACCCGTCAGCAATCCGCAACCGCGCCGCCAAGACCGCCGCGGTGATGGCGTCGCCGTCGGCGGCGGCGCTCGCGCCCGCCAAGAAGCGCCCGAGCCTGGCGCAGTTCTTCCGCGAGGTCCGCACCGAAGGCCGCAAGGTCACCTGGACCAGCCGCCGCGAGACCTGGATCACCTCGGTGATGGTCGCGATCATGGTCGCCATCTCGATGCTGTTCTTCTGGCTCGTCGACGCCGGCGTGAGCGCGAGCGTCAACGAAGTTCTCAAGCTGGCGTCCGGAGCCTAAGATCAAACTCATGTCCGAAGCCGCTGAAACCACCACCGCCCCGTCCAACCCGCGCCACAAGTGGTACATCGTCCACGCCTACTCGAACTTCGAGAAGAAGGTGGCCGAGAGCATCCGCGAGCAGGCCAAGACGCAAGGGCTGGACGAGAACTTCTCCGACATCCTGGTGCCGACCGAAGACGTCGTGGAGATCCGCCGCGGCCGCAAGGTCAACGCCGAGCGCAAGTTCTTCCCGGGCTATGTGCTGGTGAAGATGGAGCTCACCGACGAGGCCTACCACCTCATCAAGAACACCCCGAAGGTGACGGGCTTCCTGGGCAGCGGCTCCAAGCCGATGCCGGTCTCCGAAAAGGAAGTCGCCCGCATCATCGGCGCCATCGAAGAAGGCGTGGAACGGCCCAAGCCCACCATCCAGTTCGAGATCGGCGAGCAGGTGCGCGTCACCGACGGCCCGTTCGCCAGCTTCAACGGCTCGGTGGAACAGGTCGACGAGGAACGCGCCCGCCTGCGCGTCACCGTCTCCATCTTCGGCCGCGCCACCCCCGTCGAGCTCGAATACAACCAGGTCGAAAAGACCACCTGATCTCCTGAGCGGCCCTGGTTTTGGAACACGAAGACCACGAAGGGCGCGAAGATCACGAAGGGCGACTGAATCTTCCGCGGGAGATCGAGGCGGTCGGCCGCCAGGTGCTCGACAGTGCGATCAAGGTCCACCGCGCCCTGGGGCCCGGCCTACTCGAGTCGGCCTACGAACATTGCCTCGCTCATGAACTGACTGGCCGAGGCCTCTCAGTTCGGCGGCAGGTTGGCTTACCCATCGAATACGAAGGCCTTCGGCTGGACGCTGGGTATCGTCTCGATCTCGTTGTCGCCGACAAAGTTATTGTGGAGGTGAAGGCCGCTGAGGCGATCTCGCGCCTCTACGAGGCGCAACTTCTTACTTACCTCAAGCTCTCCGGCCTTCGGCTTGGCTATCTCCTGAATTTCAACGCCGTCCAACTTAAACAAGGGCTTCGCCGCTTCGTCCGCTAGCTTCGTGGTCTTCGTGCCCTTCGTGGTCTTCGTGTTCCAACCGACCGCGTGTTGTTTCCACGGCCCATCGCTGCTATGAGCGCCGGCTTCGCGGTTCGCTGCGAAATCAAATCCGTGGGAGGGGCTGCCCGGACCACGGCCACATAGGTGGCTTTGACGAGCCGCCGCATTGGAGACAGGCATGGCCAAGAAGATCTTGGGCTATATCAAATTGCAGGTGCCCGCGGGCGCCGCGACGCCTTCGCCGCCCATCGGGCCGGCGCTGGGTCAGCGCGGCGTCAACATCATGGGCTTCTGCAAGGAATTCAACGCCCGCACCGAGAAGGAACAGCGCGGCACGCCGCTGCCGACCGTGATCACGGTCTACCAGGACAAGTCGTTCACCTTCGTCACCAAGACCCCGCCGGCGTCCTATTTCATCAAGCAGGCGCTGAACCTGAAGTCGGGCTCCAAGGAGCCGGGCCGCTCGGTGGCCGGCAAGATCAGCCGCACCCAGCTGCGCGACATCGCCGAGAAGAAAATGAAGGACCTCAACGCCAACGACATTGAGGCCGCCGCCAAGATCATCGAGGGCTCGGCCCGTTCGATGGGTCTTGAGATCGTGGAGCGCTAGGACATGGCGAGCACCAAGCGCATCAAGGCCTGGACCGGCGACCGCACGGTCGCCCATCCGGTCGAAGCCGCCGTCAAGCTGGTCAAGGAAAACGCCAAGGCCAAGTTCGACGAGAGCGTCGAGATCGCCGTCAACCTGGGCGTCGACCCGCGTCACGCCGACCAGCAGGTCCGCGGCGTGGTCTCGCTGCCCTCGGGCACCGGCCGCGACGTCCGCGTCGCCGTCATCGCCAAGGAAGCCAAGGCCGCCGAAGCGACCGCCGCGGGAGCCGACATCGTCGGCGCCGAGGACCTGGTGGAACGCATCCAGGGCGGCTTCATGGACTTCGACCGCGTCATCGCCACCCCCGACATGATGGCCCTCGTCGGCCGTCTGGGTAAGGTCCTGGGCCCGCGCGGCCTGATGCCGAACCCGCGCGTCGGCACGGTGACCATGAACGTGGGGCAAGCCGTGAAGGACGCCAAGGGCGGCGCCATCGAGTTCCGCACCGAAAAGACCGGCATCATCCACGCCGGCATCGGCAAGGCCTCGTTCACCGAAGACCAGCTGCTGGCCAATGTGAAGGCGCTCGTCGATGCGCTGAACAAGGCCAAGCCGACCGGCGCCAAGGGCGTCTACATCAAGAAGATCAGCCTCTCCTCGACGATGGGCCCGGGCTTCAAGGTGGATACGGCCTCGGCCGGCGCGTAGACGCCGCACGCCGATCGACTCTGAATCAGGGAGCTCGCGGCGACGCGGGCTCCCTTTTTCGTTCCAGGAGGCTGTTATGGCCGACGTCACCCTGCACATCGTCGAGCCGGCCCAGAAGCCGGTGCTGGAGAACCTGTTCCAGCTCTACACCCACGACTTCTCCGACTTCTGGGGCGGGCGGGAGGAGGGCGAGCTGCAGGAGGACGGCCGGTTCGCGCCGTACCCCTACCTCGACAGCTATTGGACCGACACCGACCGCACGCCGCTGTTCATCCGCACGGAAGGCTTCCTGGCGGGCTTCGCGCTCCTCAACCGCTTCAGCCATTCGGGGCTGCCGGTGGACCACGCGGTGGCGGAGTTCTGGATCGCCCGCAAGCACCGCCGCTTCGGCGTGGGCCTGGCCGGGGCCGTGAAGATCCTCGGCCACCGGCCTGGCCAGTGGGAGATGGCGGTGGCGCGCAGGAACACCGGCGCCCTGCCGTTCTGGCGCAGGGTGGCGGCCGAGGTCGCGGGCTCTCAGGTGGACGAGATCGACCGCGACGACGATCTCTGGAACGGCCCTATCGTCCGCTGCCGCGTCTAGCGCCGCGTCAGGCGGTTTCCAGCGCCTGGGCGCGCTGGATCACGCTCGACACATAGTCGCGCCGCGCGTCGTGCTCCTTGGCGATGGTGTCGTCGGCCTCCTGCAGCGCCTGCACGTCGGCCTGGGCGAAGCCGATGATGCCCATGGTCTCGTAGCCGTTGCGGATGGTGTCGCCCCACAGGCCGATGTCCTTCACGATCGGGACGATGCGGGTGAACAGCGACGAGCGGAACATCGCCATGAAGCCGGAATCGTACATGTGCTCGGCGCAGCGGGCGGGATCCAGGCCCAGCGTCTTCCAGACCTCCACCGCGTCGAAGCGGTCGCGCATCAGGTAGCAGGCCTCCAGCAGGAACTCCTCGCGTTCGTTGCGCTCGGCCTGGGTCAGCTGCGGATAGAAGTCGCGCAGCGCCAGGCGGCCGAACGCCACGTGGCGGCTTTCGTCCTGCATGACATAGGCGTTGACCGCGGCGGCCAGCGGGTTCTGGGCATGGTCGCGGATCTGCTGGAAGGCGGCCAGCGCCAGGCCTTCGATCACCACCTGCATGCCGAGGTAGGTCATGTCCCAGCGGCTGTCGCGCAGCACCTGGTCGATCAGCTCCTGCAGCGGCGGGGTCATCGGGTAGGCGACGCCGAACTTTTCCAGCAGGCGCTTGTAGCTCTCCACGTGGCGCGCCTCGTCGATCACCTGGGTCGAGGCGTAGAACTTGGAGTCCACGTCCGGCACCTGGGTGACGATCTTGGCCGCGCAGATGAGCGCGCCATGTTCGCCCTGCATGAACTGGCTGATCTGCCAGCCCTGGAAGTGGCGCCGCACCGTGGCCTTCTCCTTGGCCGACATCTTCTCGTACTCGGCCATGCCGGAGATCGGCAGCATCTCTTCCGGCAGCTGCTCGGGGTTCTCCTCGTCGAGCTCCTGGGTCCAGTCGATCCGCGTCTCGGCGTCCCACTGCATCTCCACGCCCTTGCGGTAGAGGCTCATCATGGTCTCGCGGCCATCGGCGTAGTCCCAGTTGAAGACCACGTCGAAGTCCTGCGGCACGTGCCAGACGCTGCCTTCCGGCGCGGGGAACGGATAGCGGTCGCTGAGCTTGCCCATGGGCTGTCTCCCTCGCGTATGGGGCCCGTCTGGATGCGGGCCTCGCCTGCGCCTGGCGATCTGACGGCAAAAGGCGTCGAAGCGCAAATGGCCCGACGGTTGCGGCGGTTGAGTTTCGCTGCGTCTTCCTGTAAAGCCCGCCGCTCTAAAGTTTTCGCCGCCTTCGGGCAGCGATGGACGGGGCGCAGACCACCGCACCCCATCCTGTCCAAGAACTGCGTAGTCCTGGGGGTCACTCAGGACCGGAACGTGAAGGCGGGCCCGCCTTCAGCCGCAGGGAGACGGGAAGAAGAGGTTTCGCCAGCGCTTCCGCTTTGCGGCCGCGCGTCGGACCCGCGGCTTTCCTTTCGGACAGGTGATACCCGGCGTGCGCATTCGCGTGCGTCGAACCTGACTATGTGGAGACCGCAATGGACCGCGCTCAAAAGCAGGAAGCCATCGAGACGCTGAAAGGCGTGTTCGACGGCGCCGGCGCCGTGGTCGTGACCCACTACATGGGTCTGACCGTTGCGGAAATGACCGATCTGCGGGGCCGCCTTCGTGCTGAAGGCGCCCAGCTGCAGGTGGTGAAGAACACTCTGGTGCAGAAGGCCTTGAACGGCTCGGTCGGCGAAGCGGGCGACGCCCTCTTCAAGGGCCCGGTCGCGATCGCCTTCGCCCCCGACGCTGTCTCCGCCGCCAAGGTCGCGACCCAATATGCCAAGGACAACGAGAAGTTCACCGTTGTCGGCGGCCTGATGGGCACCGAGGTTCTGGACAAGGCGTCGATCAAGGCTCTCGCGAGCCTGCCCTCGCTCGACCAGCTCCGCGGCAAGATCATCGGCCTCCTGCAGGCGCCTGCGACCAAGATCGCCGGCATCATGCAGGCCCCGGCCGGCCAGCTCGCGCGTGTTGTCGGCGCCTACGCCGCCAAAGACGCCGCCTGATCGTCAAATTCGCAAAACGCCTTCCCGAACACACGAAACCTCAAAGGATCAACTCAAATGGCTAATCTCGACACCCTCGTGGACGAACTGTCCAAGCTGACCGTGCTGGAAGCTTCCGAGCTCTCCAAGAAGCTCGAAGAAAAGTGGGGCGTCTCCGCCGCCGCTCCGGTGGCCGTGGCCGCCGCTCCGGGCGCCGGCGGCGGCGCGGCTCCGGCCGAAGCCGCTGAAGAGCAGACCGAGTTCACCGTGATGCTGACCGCCGGTGGCGACAAGAAGATCAACGTGATCAAGGAAGTCCGCTCGGTCCGTCCGGACCTCGGCCTGAAGGAAGCCAAGGACCTGGTGGAAGCCGCTCCGGCCGCCGTGAAGGAAAACGTCTCCAAGCAGGAAGCCGAAGAGATCAAGAAGAAGCTCGAAGAAGCCGGCGCGAGCGTCAGCATCAAATAAGCTTCGCTTCAAAGCGACTAGACTTCAGCAGGCCCGGGGGTTCTCCTCCGGGCCTGTTTCGTTTGAGCGGGCAGGCGGGATGAACCTTCTTTGGCGCATTAGCATCGCGGTGGCCTTCGTGGCCTTTGCCGTTGTAGGCGCACTCATGTTCGACCGTTCTTCCAACGGTGTGCCGCTGCTCATGGCTATTCCCGCGGTGGCCGCTCTCGCGGCGACAGCCTTTCGCGTTCATCCGTTCGTCGCGATCGCTATTGCGCTTGTTGTTGGCGGAGGATTGGCGATCGCTGGGACCCAGGCGCTCGTCGAGATATCAAATCATCGCTTCGGGGACGTGGACCCCGAGGGCGTCATCGCGATGCGGGCGCTTGCACTTGTCCTGGTGCTGATTGCCGCCCCGATACTGACGGCCCTGCTCAGCCAGTTGCGAGCGCGATCAGGGACGCCTCAGGCGCAGTCAGACTGGAACTGATCGCGCGCGGCCGGTCGGTCGGCGGCATGCCGTTGATGGCATAGACCAGGGTCCGGCCGTCGCGGCGGTTCCAGAAGAGGCCGGTGATCCAGCCGTAGGCGTCGCCGAAGTGGCCGCGCCAGTCGCCCGTGCCCTCGCCGAAGAAGGCGTCGCCGCCGGGACCGGGCCGTCCGACCGGCGCCTCGCAGCCGAGGCCATAGCTTTGCAGGAGGCCGTTGTCGGTCTCGCCGTTGGGCGCCGCGGGATCGTAGGTCCAGGTCCGGACCTGCATCGCCTCCAACCCCGCGCGCGGCACGACTTGGACGCCCTGCCAGCGCCCGCCGGCGGCGTAGAGGCGGGCCAGCACATCCATGTCGGCGAGGCTCA